>NZ_SJZB01000029.1 GCF_004337445.1 Parasulfuritortus cantonensis
GGAGCAGTCGGACACGATCCTCCAGGCCGTAGTCGCGGACGTTTTCGCCGGCCACCTCGAGGGCCGCGCCCGAGAGGTCGACCGCGTCCACCTCGGCGTCCGGGAAGGCCTCGGCGAGCAGGATGGCCAGGCAGCCGGACCCGGTGCACAGGTCGAGCGCCCGGTGCACCCGCTCCGGCCGATCCAGCCAGGGATGGAATTGTTCCAGGATCATCGGCGCCAGGAACGAGCGCGGCACGATGACCCGCTCGTCGACCCGGAAGCGGTAGCCCTGCAACCAGGCCTCGCCGGTCAGGTAGGCGGCCGGCACGCGCTGTTCGACGCGCCGGTGCAGGACCTCGGCCAGGCGGGCGGCCTCCTCGGGCAGCAGACGGGCGTCGAGGAAGGGCTCCAGGCGGTCGATCGGCAGATGCAGGGTATGCAGGAGCAGATAGGCGGCCTCGTCGTAGGCGTTCGTGCTGCCATGGCCGAAGAACAACCCGGCCTGGTTGAAGCGTGACACGGCGAAGCGCAGCCAGTCCCTGAGCGTGACCAGATGGCGGGTGGCGGCGTCAAACATGGAGCAGTTTCTCCAGGGTGAGGCGGTAGATGTCGGTCAACAGGGCAAGCTCGTCGAGGCCGACGCTCTCGTCGATGCGGTGGATGGTCTTGTTGACCGGCCCGAACTCCACCACTTCCTTGCAGATGTCGGCGATGAAACGTCCGTCCGAGGTGCCGCCCGAAGTCGACAACTCCGGCATCACGCCGGTGGCGGCCTCGATCGCGGCCGACAGGGCCTCGACCAGTTGCCCGCGCGGGGTCAGGAAAGGCTTGGCGCCGATCTCCCAGGCCAGGTTGTAGTCGAGGCCGTGGCGGTCGAGGATCTCATGCACCTTGGCCTGCAGGCCCGCCACCGTGCTGGCGGTGGAGAAGCGGAAGTTGAAGACGATGTCGAGCGTGCCCGGCACCACGTTGGTCGCCCCGGTGCCGCCGTGGATGTTGGATATCTGCCAGGTGGTGGCGGGGAAGTACTCGTTGCCGGCATCCCAGACGGTACCGGCGAGTTCGGCGATGGCCGGCGCTGCCAGGTGGATCGGGTTCTTGCACAGGTGCGGATAGGCGATATGGCCCTGCACCCCGTTCACGGTCAGGCGACCGTGCAGGGAACCGCGCCGGCCGTTCTTGATGGTGTCGCCGAAGACCGTTGCGCAGGTGGGCTCGCCGACGATGCAGTAGTCGATCGACTCGCCGCGCCCGGCCAGGCGCTCGACCACGCGCACCGTACCGTCCACGGCCGGGCCTTCCTCGTCCGAGGTGATCAGCCAGGCGATCGAGCCGGGGTGATCCGGATGGGCGGCCAGGAAGGCCTCTACCGCGGCCAGGAAGGCCGCCACCGAGCCCTTCATGTCGGCGGCGCCGCGCCCGTACAGGCGGCCGTCGCGCTCGCTCGGCTCGAACGGGTGGCTGCGCCAGCGTTCCAGCGGCCCGGTCGGCACGACGTCGGTGTGACCGGCGAAGCAGACCAGGGGCGCGGCCGTGCCGCGGCGGGCCCAAAGGTTGCTCACGCCGCCCATGTCCACCCGCTCGACCGCGAAGCCGAGCGGTTCCAGCCGGCCGGCGAGCCAGCCCTGGCAGCCGGCATCCTCGGGGGTGACGGAACGCCGCCCGACCAGTTCGCGGGCGTATTCCAGCGCCGGGCTGTTCATTTGAAGAAATCCGCGTAGGCGGCCTCGTCGAAGCCGAACAGGTAATGGCCGTCGCGTTCGACGATGGGACGCTTGATGACGCTGGAATTGGCCGCCATCACGGCATAGGCGGACTCGGCGTCCCGGACGCCATCCTTGACCGCATCCGGCAGCTTGCGCCAGGTCGGCCCCTTGCGGTTGATCAGGGTTTCGTGGCCGTGGGCCTTGAGCAGCTTCTTCATCAGGGCCTCGGGTACGCCCTGTTTCTTGTAGTCGTGGAATTCGTAGTCCAGGCCGTGCGCCGCCAGCCAGTCGCGCGCTTTCTTCACCGTGTTGCAGTTCGGGATGCCGTAGACTTTCATGGCAAACTCTTCGTGAATGAGAAGCGCTATTCTAACCATGTTCACCGATGCCGAGCCCATCCCCAACGACGTGACCATCCGGCCGGCCCACTGGCCGGAGGATGCGGCCGCCATCGCCGCGGTCCGGCGCGCCGTGTTCATCGATGAGCAGGGGGTGCCCGAGGCGCTCGAGTGGGAGGCGATCGACCCCGAGTGTGCCTGGTTCGTCGCCCAAGCCGGCGCCACCACGGTGGCCGTGGCCAGGCTGACCCCGGCCGGCCGGATCGGGCGCATGGCGGTGCTGGCACCCTGGCGTGGCCGCGGCATCGGCCGTGCCCTTCTGGAATGCTTGATCGGCCATGGCCGGCGGCTCGGCCTGGCCGGCCTGGAGTTGCACGGCCAATGCCATGCACTCGGCTTCTACGCCCGCCAAGGCTTCCGGGCGGACGGTCCCGAATTCGCCGAGGCGGGTATCCCGCATCGGCGCATGTACATGAATCTGAAGGAAAACTGACTATGGATCTGCGCATCGGCCACGGTTTCGACGTGCACGCCTTTGCCGAGGGACGCCGGCTGGTGATCGGCGGCGTCGACATCCCGCACCCGGTCGGGCTGCTCGGCCATTCCGACGCCGACGTGCTCCTGCATGCGATTTGCGATGCCTTGCTGGGCGCCGCCGGACTCGGCGACATCGGCCGCCATTTCCCGGACAGCGACCCGCGCTACCGCGGCATAGACAGTCGCGAACTGCTGCGTCACGTCGCCGGCCTGCTGCGCGCCGGCGGCTGGCGGACCGGCAACGTCGACGCCACCATCATCGCCCAGGCCCCCAAGATGGCGCCCCACATCGCCGCCATGCGCGGCCACATCGCCGCCGATCTCGGCGTTGCCGCCGACACCGTCAACGTCAAGGCCACCACGACCGAACGGCTCGGCTTCACCGGCCGCGGCGAGGGCATCGCGGCGGAAGCGGTATGCCTGATCGGGCGGGACTGACTGCCGACGGGGCCGTCGGCGCGACGACCGCGCGCCTGTTCCTGGCCCTCTGGCCGGATGCGGCGTTGCGCGGGCAACTGGCGGCGCAGGGCCGGCGCCTGCAACAGGCCCTGGGCGGTCGCCTGACCCGGCCGGAAACCATCCATCTCACCCTGGTCTTCATCGGCAACCTGGCCCGGACACGCTTGCCCGAGCTGATGGCCGGGCTGGCCGGAATCGAGGCGGCGGCGGTCCGCATGGAGCTGGATCATGCCGAGTGCTGGCGCCACAACCATGTCGCCTTCGTGGCCCCGCGCCGGACGCCGGCGTCCCTGCAGGAACTGGTCGGCAAGCTCGAAGCGGCCCTGACGGCGGCGGCGATCCCGTTCGACCGCCGGCCTTACCGGGCCCACGTCACCCTGGTACGCAGGGCGGACTGCGAAAAAGCGAACCCGGCGCAAGGCCGGGTATCCGATACGCCCGAGTGGGGCGTTTTCAGGCCGCTCACGTGGTCGGCCGGGCAGTTCGTGCTGGTGGAATCGGTTCCGACTCCGATCGGGGTGCGTTACGACGTGCTCGGAAGTTACGTCCTCCTATAGGTAGACGTGGTTGGCCAGATGCCCGGTCAATTCCTTGACCGGCAGGTGGGTGTAATCCTTGTTGATGGCATCGCTGATCTTGCTCTTGACCTGCTGGCTGATGCGCCCGTTGATCAGGCCCATGAAATGGGAGGAGGTCACCATGACCAGCTTCTCATAGGAATTGCTGACCCGGCCCTGCTCGAGTTCCTGGGCGATTTCCTGGGCGAAGCGTTCGGCCTCGTGTTCCTTCGGCGCCGTGGGTTGGGCATAACTGCCGGATCCGGCGAAGTTGCCAATTCGGTCACTGACCAGTTCGGCCGCGCGTTCGCGGCTTTCGGGGTGGTCGAGTTCCTTGACGAGTTCGAGACCCTTGTTCGGGCCCTTGTTGGCGAACAGCTTGGCGTGACTGGCATTGGCCACCATGATCCAGGTTATGGTCATCGCGTTCCTCTCTGGGACGAGTTGCGTGAAGGGAAGGGGCGGCAGCCCCGGCTGTCAAATTCTGGTCACGGTTTCAACTTAGGCAGTGGCCAGGATGCCGTCAAGCACACCCCGGGCGAGCGCCCCGACGTACTCCGGGTCGGCCGCCGCCAGTTCCAGCGTCGGCCCGGCCTCGGCAAGCACGAAATTCTGTCCCAGCGAACGCCGGTAGGCCGGGTCGTAGTGCTGTTCGAGCAGGTCGGCAACCAGTTCGTCCCAGCGTCCGGCCGCCGCGAGGGCCTTCCAGCGCGTTACCGTGTCGCGCCCGCGCAGTTGTATGAGGCGGTCCAGCTCGCCGCCCAGTCTGGCCGGATCGGCCATCAGGTGGGCATATTCCTCCTTGAGCAGGGCCACCCGTACCGGAACCGGGGCGGTCAGGTTCAGGCAGGGCGAGGCGCGCATGCGGCGGAGCAGGATTTCCGGGGTATGCAGGTCGCCGATGCGCTTGCTTTCCGATTCCACGTAGACCGGGCGGTCCGGGTCGAAACGGCACAGGCGGTCCCAGACCAGGCTTTCGAACAGCTTCTGCGGCGGCTGCGGCCGGCTCGGATAGGCCCCGAGGACCGAGCCCATGTGCGCCGCCAGGTCTTCCAGGTCGAGCACCTGGCCGCCCAGGCCGGCCAGGGCGCGCAGGAAGCGGCTCTTGCCGACCCCGGTCGGGCCGCACACCACGGTGTAGGAATGACCTTCCGGAAGCCGTTCGAGATCCGCCAGGACGGTACCGCGATAGGCCTTGTAGCCACCCGCCAGTTGGGCGGCCTGCCAGCCGACCGAGCGCAGGACGTGGCTCAGGGAACCGCTCCGGGTGCCGCCCCGCCAGCAGTAGACGAGCGGCCGGTAGGTCTTGCCCTTGGCGGCGAAGTGGTTCTCCAGGTGGCTGGCGATGTTGCGCGACACCAGCGCCGCGCCCAGGCGCTTGGCCTCGAACGGCGAGACCTGTTTGTAGAGCGTGCCGACCCGGGCCCGTTCGGCGTCGTCGAGGACCGGCAGGTTGACGGCGCCGGGGATGTGGTCGTCGGCATACTCGCCCGGCGAACGGACGTCGATGACCTCGTCGAAGGCGTCCAGCTCGTCCAGACCGGCGATCTCCGGGCGTCCGCGCGGGGCCCTGCCATCGGCGCAGATCATCGCGCCCGGCCCCGGCTCATGCCTCCCTCCGCATCAGGCGCTGCTTCTCGCGCTGCCAGTCGCGCTCCTTCTCGGTGGCCCGCTTGTCGAATTGCTTCTTGCCCTTGCCGAGGCCGACCTCCAGCTTGACCCGGCCCTTGGCGTAATGCATGTCCAGCGGGACCAGGGTGTAGCCGGCCCGTTCCACCTTGCCGATCAGCTTCTTGATCTCCTCGGCGTGCAGGAGCAGCTTGCGGCTCCTGGTCGGGTCCGGCTTGATGTGGGTGGAGGCGGTCACCAGCGGGCTGATGTGGCAGCCGATCAGCCAGACCGCGCCGTTGCGCAGGACCACGTAGGCCTCCTTCAACTGCACGCGGCCGGCCCGGATGGCCTTGACCTCCCAGCCCTCCAGCACCAGTCCGGCCTCGTATTTCTCCTCGACGAAGTAATCGTGGAAGGCTTTGCGGTTATCGATGATGCTCATGTGGGATGGGGAACTCGGCTGGTTTTCGTGTATTTTAACAGCCCCATCATCAACGCCCGCTGTCCGTCATGCCACAAGTCGTCAAATCCGTACTGGTGCCGTATACCCCCGCGGAGATGTACGACCTGGTCGACGACGTCGAGGAGTATCCAAAGTTCCTGCCCTGGTGTGCCGGCACCGACCTGCACGTGCGCGACGACGAGACGACCGAAGCGACCCTGAAGATCGGCTACAAGTCGATCCGCCACGAGTTCACCACCGTGAACAGCAAGCGCTATCCGAACGAGATGCTGCTCCGGCTCAAGGAAGGGCCGTTCCACCACCTGGACGGCGCCTGGCACTTCCGGCCGCTCGGTGACGCCGCCTGCAAGATCGAGTTCATGCTGCACTATGAGTTTTCCAGCCATCTGCTGGAAAAGGCCCTGGGGGCCGTATTCGGCCATATCGTCAACAGTCTGGTCGACGCCTTCGTCGAACGGGCCGAAAAGGTCTACGGTGAGCGATGATGATCCATGTCGAAGTGATCTACGCCCTCAAGGAACGCCAGCAGACGGTCGGCCTCGACGTCGAGGAGGGCTGCACGGTCCGCCAGGCGGTGGAACGTTCCGGCCTGCTCGCCGAGCATCCCGAGATCGATCTGGCGAAGAGCAAACTGGGGATATGGAACAAGCTGGCCAAGCCGGATGCCGTGCTGCGCGACCGCGACCGGGTCGAGATCTACCGGCCGTTGATCGCCGACCCCAAGGAGGTGCGCAAGCAGCGCGCCGCGGAGGGCAAGGCCATGAAGAAGGGCGGCGGCGAGGCCGAATGAGGCCGGAAAACGAAACGGGCGGCCGTAGCCGCCCGTTTCAGCGTCCCGAGACCGGGATCACTTCATCTCGGTGGACGGATAGTCGGGCTGGTGGGCGCTGACCTTGCACAGCGCGCTGACCATCTGGGCCTGCTTGATCACGGTTGCGCTGTCGGCCACCTTGGCGGCTTCCTGAGCCTTCTTCAGGGCGCTCTCGGCAGGAATCCAATAGGTGAACGAGGCCTGCGCGGCCTTGGCATCCGCCTGGGCCTGGGCCAGCGCCGCCTGGGCTTCCGCACTCAGGGTGGGCTTGGCCGGCTCGGCGGGCGCGGCCGCCTGTTCGGAGGTGCTCGCACAGGCGGCAACGGACAGGCCCATCAGGGCGGCCAGGACGGCGGAAGCGTAGCGATTGTTCATGTCAACTCCTCTTTGACGGCAACACATTATTGAAATCCGAGCCTATTCCTCGGGTATCCGCGAAACTTAATGGCATATATCGGCGGCGTCAATCCTACAAATGTATATCCGTACATCAGGGCATCGTGATACCGGGTTGCAGGCAGTCGCCCGGACGCCCGCGAACCCGTATAATGCCGTTTTGCGTACAAGGTCACCAATATGCGCATCCTGCAAAAGGCTCTCACCTTCGACGATGTCCTCCTCGTCCCCGCCCGTTCCGACATCCTCCCCCGCGATGTCAGCCTGAATACCCGCCTCACCAAGACGATCTCCCTGAACATCCCGGTCCTGTCCGCCGCCATGGATACGGTCACCGAAGCGCCCATGGCGATCACCCTGGCCCAGGAAGGCGGCCTCGGCATCGTCCACAAAAACCTCACCGCCGAGCAGCAGGCCGTCGAGGTGGCCAAGGTCAAGCGGCACGAATCTGGCGTGGTCAAGGACCCGATCACCGTCACCCCGAACATGAGCGTGCGCGAGGTCATCGACATCACCCAGCGCTACCGCATCTCCGGCCTGCCCGTGGTGGACAAGGCCGGCAAGGTGGTCGGCATCATCACCAACCGCGACCTCCGTTTCGAGACCAACCTGGACCAGCCGGCCCGGGCCATCATGACCCCGCGCAAGAAGCTGGTCACCGTGCATGAGGGCGTGAGCAAGGAAGACGTCATCGCCCTGCTGCACAAGAACCGCCTCGAGCGTCTGGTGGTGGTCGACGACGACTACACCCTGAAGGGGCTCATCACCGTCAAGGACATCAGCAAGTCGAGCGAACATCCGCTCGCCTGCAAGGACGACCACGGTCGCCTGCGCGTCGGCGCCGCGGTCGGCGTCGGCCCCGAGAACGACGAGCGGGTCGCCGCCCTGGTCGAGGCCGGCGTCGACGTCATCGTGGTGGATACCGCGCACGGTCATTCCCGCGGCGTGCTGGAGCGCGTCAAGTGGGTCAAGACCCGCTATCCCCACGTCCAGGTGATCGGCGGCAACATCGCCACGCCCGAGGCCGCCCTGGCCCTGGTCGACCACGGCGCCGACTGCGTCAAGGTCGGCATCGGCCCCGGCTCCATCTGCACCACCCGCATCGTCGCCGGCGTCGGCGTGCCCCAGGTCTCGGCCGTCGCCAACGTCGCCGACGCCCTGGCCAAGCACGGCGTCCCCTGCATCGCCGACGGCGGCATCCGCTATTCCGGCGACATCGCCAAGGCCATCGCCGCCGGCGGCAACTGCGTCATGCTGGGCGGCCTGCTGGCCGGTACCGAGGAAGCGCCGGGCGAGATCGAACTGTTCCAGGGCCGCTCCTACAAGTCCTATCGCGGCATGGGCTCCCTGGGTGCCATGCAGAAGGGCTCCAAGGACCGCTATTTCCAGGACAACGAGGCGAACGCCGACAAGCTGGTGCCGGAAGGTATCGAGGGCCGCGTGCCCTACAAGGGCTCGGTCCTGGGCGTGCTGCACCAGCTCATGGGCGGCCTGCGTTCCTCCATGGGCTATCTGGGCGCCCAGGACATCCGGACCTTCCAGGAGACCGCGCAGTTCGTCGAGATCTCCAATGCCGGCATCAAGGAGTCGCACGTCCACGACGTGCAGATCACCAAGGAAGCGCCGAACTATCACGTCTGACCGACCACCCAGGAAGAGGAGGGCGCCGCCCTCCTTTTTTCATTGAGCCGCCGCCATGCACCAGAAGATACTCATCCTCGATTTCGGTTCCCAGTTCACGCAGCTGATCGCCCGTCGGGTGCGCGAGCACAACGTCTATTGCGAACTGCACCCGTTCGACGTCTCCGAGCAGTTCATCCGCGACTTCGAACCCGCCGGCATCATCCTGTCGGGCGGCCCCGCCTCGGTGACCGAGGCGGAAACGCCGCGCGCGCCGCAGGTGGTGTTCGAACTCGGCGTACCGGTGCTGGGCATCTGCTACGGCATGCAGACCATGGCCGCGCAGCTGGGCGGCAAGGTGATCAACGGCAGCCAGCACGAATACGGCTACGCCGAGGTGCGCGCCCACGGCCATTCCCGGCTGCTGGCCGGCATCCAGGACCGCGCCGATCCGGACGGCAAGTGCTGGCTGGACGTCTGGATGAGCCACGGCGACCAGGTCGAGAGCCTGCCGCCCGGCTTCCGGGTGATGTGCGAGAACGCCTCCACCCCGATCGCCGGCATGTTCGACGGCAGCCGCAATTTCTACGCCGTCCAGTTCCACCCCGAGGTCACCCACACCCTCCAGGGCAAGGCCATGCTCGGCCGCTTCGTGCACGACATCTGCGGCTGCGGTCAGGACTGGAACATGCCCGACTACATCGAGGAGGCGATCGCCAAGGTCCAGGCCCAGGTCGGCAGCGACGAGGTGATCCTGGGCCTGTCCGGCGGGGTCGATTCCTCCGTGGTGGCGGCACTGCTGCACAAGGCCATCGGTACCCAGCTCACCTGCGTATTCGTCGACACCGGCCTGCTGCGCCTGAACGAAGGCCAGATGGTCATGGACATGTTCGCCCGCAACCTGGGCGTCAAGGTCGTCCACGTCGACGCGACCGACCGGTTCATGGCCAAGTTGGCCGGCGTCAGCGACCCCGAGCGGAAGCGCAAGATCATCGGCGGCGAGTTCGTCGCCGTGTTCCAAGAGGAATCCGCCAAGCTGAAGAACGCCAAGTGGCTGGCCCAGGGCACCATCTACCCGGACGTCATCGAATCGGCCGGGGCGAAGACCAAGAAGGCGCACGCCATCAAGAGCCACCACAACGTCGGCGGCCTGCCCGAGGACATGCACCTGCAGTTGCTGGAACCGCTGCGCGAGCTGTTCAAGGACGAGGTGCGGGAACTGGGCATCGCGCTCGGTCTGCCGCACGAGATGGTCTACCGGCATCCCTTCCCGGGCCCCGGCCTGGGCGTGCGCATCCTCGGCGAGATCAAGAAGGAATATGCCGACCTGCTTCGCCAGGCGGATCACATCTTCATCGAAGAACTGCGCGCAAGTGGTTGGTACGACAAGGTTTCCCAGGCCTTCGCAGTGTTCCTGCCGGTCAAGGCGGTGGGCGTCATGGGGGACGGCCGGACATATGATTATGTCGTCGCCCTGCGCGCCGTGCAGACCCAGGACTTCATGACCGCACACTGGGCCGAACTGCCCTATGCGCTGCTCGCCAAGGTGTCCAACCGCATCATCAACGAAATCCGCGGCATCAACCGGGTCACCTACGACATCACCGGCAAGCCGCCGGGTACCATCGAGTGGGAATAAGGTGGCCGACCCGGGCGGGCCTCAAGCGCCTGCTCGTCGACGTCGTCCTGTTCGTCGCGGTGGTGTTCGGCATCCAGGCCTGGCAACAGCGCGACGTGCCGAGCGGCCCGGCACCGGCCATCGCCGGCGACCTGGCCGACGGCAGCCGCTTCGACCTCGCCGCCTGGCGCGCCGAGCATCCGGACCAGCCGGTCGCCCTGCATTTCTGGGCCGACTGGTGCCCGATCTGCGCCAAGGAGGAGGGCAACGTAACCGCCGTCCTGGCCGACTGGCCGGTGATGACGGTGGCCATGCAGTCCGGCCCCGCCACCCAGGTCACCGGGCACCTCGACAGCCACAAGCTCGCTTGGCCGACGCTGGTCGACAGCGACGGCCGCATCGCCGCGGCCTACGGTCTCAAGGGCGTGCCGGCCTTCGTGGTGATCGGCCGCGACGGCCGTCTCCGCTCGGTCTCGACCGGCTATACCACCGAACTGGGCATGCGCCTGCGCCTATGGTGGGCGGCGCGCTCCTAGCCCGGCGGCCCGGGCGTCATTCGCCGCGGAAGCCATTCTTATAGGCCTCCCGTTCGGCCTCGGACATATGCGCGTAGCCGTCATCGCTCGGCTTGCCGGCGTGCCGTGGATCGTCCTGGATGTCGTCATGCAGTTTCTTGCCCTTGCGATAGGCCTCGTCGACCTGCTGCTGAGCCTGATGCCTTTCCGCGGCATCGATGTCGTCACAGCCGAAAATCTGTTGGCCGGAACCGACCGTCATCCCTGGTTTTCTTTGGCTCATCGTCCATCTCCTTGTGGAAACTCGCCACATGGCCCTATCAGGTTAGTACATTCATTCCAGTGCGGGGCTAAATGCGCCAGTTGAGTTCGAGCCGGACCAGGCGCGCCTGGCCCAGGCGGAAGAACCCGGTCAGGTAGCGGCGATCGAACAGGTTGTCGACCGCCAGGGTGAGGTCCAGGTCACGCCAGCGCCGGCTCAGGCTGGCGTCGACCACGGCGTAGGCCGGCTTGAGCCAGTCGTAGCCGGCGCCATCGCGCCGGCTGTTGGCCTCGTCGGTATAGGCGGCGCTGGCGTAGCGCAGGGCCAGGCGGCCGGCCAGTCCGGCCGACTCGTAGGCCAGGGCGGCGTTCAGCTTGTGCCGCGGCATGTCCGGCAGGACGTTGCCGACCCGCTCCGGATGGCTGCGCTCGCTGACGATGCGGGTCCGGTTCCAGGTGTAGTTGAGGCTGGCCGTCCAGGCGTCGTCCAGGCGCCAGCGCGTCTCCAGTTCCAGGCCGCGCGCCTCGGCCTCGCCGATGTTGGCGTAGCGGCGTTTGACCGGCGTGCCGTAGTCGACGATGAGCATGCCGATCTTGTCGGTCCAGACCGTCTGGAACAGGGTCGCGGCCAGGGTCGCCCGCGTCCCGGCCCGGTATTCCAGGCCGATGTCGCGGGTCAGCGAACGTTCCGGCTTCAGGTCCGGGTTGCCCAGCAGCCAGGCGGCCGCGCCCAGGTCGGTGTAGTAGAGCTGGTAGGGCGAGGGGGGCACGAAACCGGTGCCCGCGGAGGCGACCAGGCGGAGCCCTTGGCCGACCGGCCAGCGCAGGGCCGCCTTCGGGTTGAAGGACTGCCGGACCACGGCCGCCCGGGCGGCGCTGCCGCCGCCGGCGTCGTACAGGTCGACGGCGGGATACTCGTGGCGGTCCAGGCGGGCGTCCAGGCTCAGTTCGGGACCGTCCGCCCAGCGGCGTTGGTAATGGCCGAGCAGGGCGCGGTTGACGGTGGCGGCGTCGAGCATGAACTCAGCCTCGGCGCCGCCGTAGGGACGGATGACGTAGCGGTCGCGGCTGTGCCGGTACACGGCACCCAGGTGCCAGGCGGCGTTACCGCCGGCGCCGGCCAGGGTCAGGGTGAGGTCGGTGTTGGCGCCGCTCGAGTCGACGTGGCGGTCAGCCGCCAGGCCGGCGGCGTCGCTGCCGGTGCCGGTGTCCATGAGGCCGAGGTCGTCGTAGCCCTCGTGGCCGGCCACCAGCTCCAGTCTGAGGCCGTCGGCCAGGGTACGGCCCAGGGTGGCCCGCACGGCGTCGGCCCGGTAGTGCTCCCACCAGTTCGGCCGGCCGTAGCCGGACAGGCTGTCGGTATGCCTGACCTCCAGGTCGAGGCCGGCCGCACCGGGGTGGTAGCCGGCGCGCAGGCTGGCCGAGCGGTTGCGGTAGCGTTCCGAGTCGACCGTGACCTGGTTCGGATAGGGCGCCGCCGGCACGCGCCGGCTGCCTTGCTCGAATTCGTCGGCCAGGACCAGGCCCAAACGCCAGCCGGCCGCCGCCCGTTCGCCGCTGAAGCGGGCGCCCAGGCTGCCGTGGGCGCTGCCGAGCAGGCTGACGACCGGGCGCACGGCGCGCCGGTGGGTGGTGACCACGATGGCGCCGCCCATGGCGTTGGCGCCGTAGCGTGCCGACGCTGCCCCGCGCAGTATGTCGATACGTTCGACGTCGTCGGGATTGACCAGGGCGAGATCGGAGAGCGCGGCCGGGAGACCGTCCAGGACCACGGCGATGCCCTGGACGCCGCGCAGGGTCAGGCTGCCCGAGCTGTCCTCGACGCCGGCCCGGCTGCGCAGCAGGTCGACCAGGCTGGCCGGGCGCTCGCGCCGGATGTCGGCGGCGGTGATCGCCGAGGCATTGCCGTCGTCCTCGGCGCGCGCGACCAGGACCAGTCCGGCCAGCCAGGCGGCCAGGATTCGGCGGCGCCAGGGGACGCCGCGGCCCGGCCGCGTCATCCCGGCAGGCCCACCTCGCCGGCGCCGCGTCGACGCAGACGCCAGCGGCGCCAGGCGGCCGCCGCCCCACCCCAGGTGAGGTAGAACAGGACCAGGGCGACCGCGTCCATGATGTTGAAGCCGTCCAGACCGCCCAGGTAGCGGCCGTCGTGGACGATGAAGGCGGCGCTGACCGGGTTGTTGCGCCAGTCCTCGATGCGCTCGATGCGCATGCTCCGGGTGTCGACGACGACCGCGTCGCCGGCGATGTCGGCGCCGAAGCCGGCCAGCTTGACCCGGCCGTCGGCCCCCAGGTAGTAGCTGTGGGGCCGGCTGCCCAGGGCCCGTTCGGCCAACTGCGCGGCCTGGTCCAGGGACCCCGGGTGCAGCGGTTCCGCCAGGGCGAGCGCGGGGATCGGCCGCGAGGCCGGGTCGGGCGCCGGCAACAGGGCGGGAAAATCGAACATCAGGGTGGTGACCGCGATGACCAGGGTGAACGGGGCGCTCCACAGGCCCAGACGGGCGTGCCAGCGCAACGGCGGGGAGCCGCTACGGCCGGCGCGGCGATCGCGTACGCGCATGGCCAGGCCGGTCGTCAGCAGGGCGAGCAGGGCGCAGGCGGTGACGCTGGCCAGGTTCAGGCCGTCGATGCCGAACCATTGGTAGGCGTGGATGCCGTGGCCGATGAGGAACAGCGAGTTGCCGAGGTCCTCGACCCGGACGATGGCCTGGCGCCGGATGTCGACCACGTAGGTGGTATGGCGCGGCGCCCGGCTGCCGGCGTGGTCGTGGCCGCCGGCGAAGCCGCCCACGCGCGCCAGTCCGGTACGGTCCAGCACCACCACGTTGGGCCGGGCACCGTGCGCCCGGGCGACCAGGGCCACGGTCTGGTCGATGGCGCCCGGCCGTACCGGCTCGGCCAACGCGACGGCCGGGATGGCGCGGGAGTCGAACAGCCGCGCCGACGTGGCGTGCAACGCGGCCGGATGGGTGAGGGCCACGGCGAGGAGCAGCGACAGGGTGATGAAGGGCGCCGCCGCCAGACCGACGCAGCGGTGCAGGCGGGTCAGCCGGTCGGCGCGGGCGGGTGCGTACGGCATGGCGCGGCCGCTCCCCTAGAAACGCATGTCCAGGCCGAGCCAGAGGTTGCGGCCGTCCATGTATTCGTACTGCTGCTCGCGGTAGCGGCGGTCGAACAGGTTGTTGACCGCCAGGCTGAGTTCGGCCCGGCGCACCGGGCCGGCCACCGGCAGGCGGTAGCCGGCCTTGAAGTCGGCGACGAAGTGGTCGGGGTTGCGGGCCGTCTCGCTGTTGCGATCGTCGAAGTAATAGTCGCCGACGTAGCGGCCGGCCAGGCGCACGTAGTAACGGTCGGACGGCGCGTAGACGACGCCCAGGTTGAGCTTGCGCGGCGCCACGCGCTGGAGTTGCCGGCCCTCGGTCAGGGGATCGCTCGGGTTGTCGACGATGCGCGAGTCGGTATAGCTGAAATTGAGGTAGGGCGACCAGGCGCCCAGCGCGGCGTCGACGCCGAACTCGAAGCCGTTCACCCGCACCTTGCCGATGTTCTGGAACTGCCACTTGCCGCTGCTGGTCTGGATCGAGCTGATCTTGTCCCGGTAGTCGGTGTGGAACAGGGCGGCGCGGACGCTGGCCGGCCCGATCCGGTGGTTGACGCCGACCTCGTAGGAAACGGACTTCTCCGGCTCCAGGTCCGGGTTGTTCAGCCAGGCGCTGCCGGAGCGGAATTTCAGGCTGTTCAGGGCCGGCACGTAGGCCGTGCCGGCCGTCGCGTACAGCGAGGTGGCCGCCGACAGGCGGTAGCGCAGGCCGACGCGCGGGTTGAATAGGCTGTCCGAAGAATCGTTGCCGGTCCGGACGCCGTCCTTGGTGTCGCCGTCCATCCGGTAACGATCCCAACGGCCGCCGGCCAGCACGGTGACGGCGTCGCCGAAGCGGTGCTCGTCCTGCACGAAAACGCCGTCGAGCCGGCTCTTCGAGACGCTTTCGCCGGCGTCGGCGTAGATGACGTCCTGCCAGCGCGAGGTGTACTTGGCCCGGTTGTGGCTGTAGCCGACCGTCACCGTGTCGGCCCGGCCCAGGCGCAGGTCGGATTGCAGGTCGACGCTGTCGCTGTCGTCGATGCGGTCGTCGATCTCGGCGACCGCCAGGCTGCCGGTGTTGCCGTTGACGTAGTCGTCGTCGAACAGGATGTGGGCGATCTGGCGCAGCTTGCGGTAGCGCAGCTTCAGCACGGCCCAATCGGCGGGCTCGTAACGGTAGCCCAGGTCATAGGCCTCGACTTCGTCGTCCATGTTGTAGTTGGGGTGGCCGCCGAGCCAGTCCGACTCGACCTGGGCGTTGCGGTAGCCGAGGCTGATCTCCTGGTTGGCGGCCGGGCGCACGGCCATCGCCAGGCCGACCTTGCGGTCGCGGCCGGCGCGCGGGCCGAGGTCCTTGGCACCCCACGGATCCGGGTCCGGCTGGGCGACGTAGCCGTCGGTCAGGTAGTGGCTGGCCGACAGGCGGATGTCCACGGCGTCCCAGCTGCCGCCGGCGGCCGCACCGATCCGGGCGGCGTCGTGGGAGCCGATGCCGAGTTGCAGTTCGGCGCCCGGGTCGCCTTGCCAGCGCTTCGACAACAGGTTGACGACACCGCCCATGCTGCTCGGGCCGTACAGGGCCGAGGCCGGGCCGCGTACGACCTCGATGCGCTCGATGTCCTCCGGCGCCAGGGCCTTGAGGCCGAAATGGATGCCGCTGACCGGCGATTCCAGGGGCATGCCGTCGAGCAATACCTGGCTGGTGGAGCCGGCGAAGGAGCCGCCGACGCCGCGCAGGCGGATGGTCTCGGTGGCAGCCAGGGAGGCATAGTCGGCGACGTCCACGCCTTCGACGTCGCGCAGCAGGTCGGCGACCAGTTGCGGCTGCCGGCGCGCGATGTCGGCCGCGCCGATCACCGAGACGCTGGCCGGGACGTCCTCGATGCGCTGTTCGGTCCGCGTGGCGGTCACCACCACGACCGGCAGGGCGCTATGCGGCTCGGACGCTGGGCGGACCACGGCGTAGCCCTGGCCGCCGTCGCTGCGGAACGCCAGGCCGCTGCCCGCAAGCAGGCGCCGCAAGGCCTCCTCGACTGCCATGTCGCCATGCAGGGCCGGGGCCGGCAAGCGCTCGACCAGATCGGGCGAGAACACCAGTTGCACGCCGGCCTGGCCGGCCAGGGCGAGGAGGGCGGAGGCGAGCGGCTGGGCCGGGATGTCGAAGCGGGCGGCCTGGGCGAGGCCGGCATGGCAGGACAACGCCAGGGCCAGGACGGCCAGGCGGACGCGGTGTTTCGGGGTTGGCTTGGGCACGAAGATCTCCTGAGTCGGGTGCGGCGGGCGCGCTGGACGCCCTTACCCGACAAGACGGCCGGCGGCCGCCTTACCCAACCCGGACCGGCTGCGACACTATGTCGCATGCCGGCCATGGGTGTCTCCGACTACGATGCCCGGCGTGAATTGCATGCCTGCTCAGGGACACCCCTACGAGGCCGTCCTGATCCAACTATATCGCGCCCATTTCGAGGATCTGCGGCGCTACCTGGCGCACAAGCTGAATTGTCCGGAGGCCGGCCGCGACGCCGCCCAGGACGTCTTCCTTCGCCTGCTCGTGCGGCCCGCCCCGGACGCCATCGCCAACCCGCGCGGATTCCTGTTCCGCAGCGCCCGCAACCTGGCCATCGACTGCCTGCGCGCCGCCGCCGGCCGCCCGGTCCTGGTGGCGATCGACGAGCATGGCGACGAACTCGCCGACGCCTGCGCCGATCCGGCCCGGATCGCCGAGGCGCGCCAGCGCCTGCGGGCCCTGGCCGAGGGCATCGAGATCCTGCCGGCACGCTGTCGGGAAGTGTTCTTCCGGCACCGCTTCGAGGGCCAGACCCAGGCCGAGATCGCGGCCGAGCTGGCCATCTCGACCCAGATGGTGGAAAAACACCTGGCCCGTGCCCTCCTGCACCTGCGCCGACGCTGGCCGGGCTGAGCCCGGGCCGGTTTGACAGGGCCGGCCGGCCTGCCGAGAATCCCGCGCCACCACCATGCCCGCCCGCGACAGCCCACCCGAATCCGAACAGCGCATCCAGGAAGCCGCCGCGGCCTGGTTCGCACGCCTGCGCGGCGACCGGGTGGACGCCGCCGAGCGGGCCCGGTTCGAGGCCTGGCTGGCCGCCGACCCGGCCCACCGCCGGGAATACGAAGTGTTCGAGCGCCTGTGGCAGGACGCCGGCCGCCTGCAGACGCGCAAGAGCCGCGCGCCCGTCCGCGCCGCCGGCCTGGTGGCGGTGCTCGGCCTGTGTGCCTGGCTGGTCTCGCTGGTTCCCGGCGGCGGCGAACTGGTCGACGCCGATACCCGCCGCCACCTGCGCCTGGCCGACGGCAGCGAGTTGGACGTCGCGCCGCGCACCCGGGTGCGTATCGACTTCGCTGACGACCGGCGGGCGCTGGTGCTGGAAACCGGCGAGATCGCCCTGAACGTCGCCGCCGATCCGCTACGGCCGCTCGAGGTGCGCGCGGCGGCCGGCGTCATCCGCGACATCGGCACGCGTTTCGACGTGCGGCGAGACGGTGAGCGCGTGCACGTGGCGGTCGCCGAAGGGCGGGTGGAAATCCGCCTGCCGGGCGCCGGCAGCGAGTCGCGGCGCCGCCTGCACGCGGGCCAGGCGGCCGACTTCGGCGCCGACGTCATCTCCCCCGTGCAACCGGTCGCGGCCGCCGCCGCGCTGGCTTGGACCCAGGGCCGCCTGGTCGTCAACGCCGAGCCGCTGGCCGACGTGGTCGCCGCCCTGAACCGCTACCGCCGCACCCCGATCGGACTCGACGATCCGGAACTGGCGCGCCGGCGCGTCAGCGGCGTGTTCCTGATCGACGACGAAAGCGCGGCATTGCATGCCTTGGCGGCGGTGGCGCCGATCCGTTTCGTGACCGAGGCCGGCCGCGTACACGCCAGGCGGATCGAGACGCGGCCCTGACCGGACGCCCGTTCAGCCCGGTTGTCCGACCAGGGCGCCGCGCTCGGTGATCAGGTCCCAGACGTGGGGGGCCGCCTGCTTAATGTGGCCCAGGGCACTGTCGGCGCTGATCAGGCAGGGCACCCGGGCGCCGTGGTAGTCGGCTTCCGGGCCGATCTGCTCGAACAACACCCCGAAGCGGGCCAGCAGACGCTTGAGCGCCGGCTCCATGACCGCATAGCTGTGCCGGATGCCGTGCGCGTGGACCATGCGCATCACCGCGGCGAACAGGCCGAGCGACAGGTGCGGCAAGACGCGGCGCTCGTCTTCCTGGAAATAACGCTCGATGTCGTCGGCGACCCCGGCCAGGGTACCGGCCTCGCCGGCCCGCTTCTTGAACGCCTTGGATACGGCGAAACGGGATATCTCGGCCAGGCGGCCACGGGCGGCCGCCCCGAGCACCGGCCGGTCCAGCTCGCAGTGCCATTCGATGGGGAACAGGCTACAGGCATCTTCCGGGTGCGGCAGGATGAGACGGGCGGTGGCGGCGTAGAGGCCGCTGGCGCGGTGACGGAGGAGGAAGTGGTCGGCCCGGCGGTCGAAGCTGTCCTCTTCCCAGAAATAAGGCAGGCCGTCGGCCCCGATGGCCTGCCGGCAATGCTCCGAGCGCTCGAAACCGGTCTCCACGACGTAGACCTGGTAACGCAGGCGGTAGACCTCCATGCGCAATCCGTCGTCGTCGGCGTGCACCAGTTCGAAATAACGGTCGAGGGCGGCAATGAGGTCGTTCGGCATAGACGGACCATAACGCAAACGTTTAGCTTAGACGAGGGCACCGGAAGCGCCAACGCCGCGGGCAAAAAAAACGGCCGGAATTCCGGCCGTTTCAGGTCGCATGACGACGCTCAGTCGGGATCCACCGCCAGGCCGGCCGTGCTGTTGAAGCCGGAATCGACGTAGGTGATCTCGCCGGTCATGCCGGAGGACAGGTCGGAGAGCAGGAAGGCCCCCACGTTGCCCACTTCCTCGATGGTGACGTTGCGGCGCAACGGCGAGTGCTTCTCGCCCCAGGCCAGCAGCTTGTTGAAGTCGGCGATGCCCGAGGCGGCCAGGGTCTTGATCGGACCGGCCGAGAGGCCGTTGACCCGGATGCCCCTGGGGCCGAGCGCGGCGGCCAGGTAGTAGACGCTGCTCTCCAGGCTGGCCTTGGCCAGACCCATGACGTTGTAGTGCGGCACCGAGCGCACCGCGCCCAGGTAGGACATGGTCAGCAGCGAGGCGTTGCGGCCTGCCATCATCGGCATTGCGGCCTTGGCCAGGGCGGTGAAGGAATAGCTGGAGATGTCGTGGGCGATACGGAAGTATTCCCGGTTGATGTTTTCCAGATAGTCGCCGGCCAACGCCTGCTTCGGCACGAAGGCGATGGAGTGGACGATGCCGTCCAGCCCGTCCCAGTGCTGGCCCAAATCCTGGAACAGCTTGTCGATCTGCTCGTCGCTCGACACGTCGCAGTCGAAGCAGAGGCTGGAGCCGAAGTCCTTCTGGGCCATTTCCATAACCCGGTCCCTGACCCGCTCGCCCTGGTAGCTGAAGGCCAGTTCGGCACCCTCGCGCCTGCACGCCTCGGCGACCCCGTAGGCGATGGAACGGTTACTGATCAGCCCGGTAATAAGTATCTTCTTGCCGGAGAGAAAGCCCACTTTTCGATTCCTTCCTGCGTTAGTCAGTCAAAGTCCGGCGATTATACCCATATCGGGCATGTTCATATCGTCCGCGCCGGGGCCAGCGGGTCCGCCCCCAGCGTCCCGCGCAGGCTGTCCAGGTAGGCGGCGCTGCCGACGTGGTCCAGGTGGGCCCGGGTGGCCGCCAGGCGTTCGGGGATGCCGAAGCGGGCGACCAGGTCCTGATGGCCGGGACGCGCCGCGTAGGCCTCCAGGTAGGCGACGTGGCGCTGCCAAAGGGCGACGTCGCGGGCCTGCTTGACCTCCAGGCGCTCCTGGTACCAGTCCGCAGCGAGCAGGGCTTCGCGGGTGAACAAGGCCCGGATGTCGGGATGGTGGGCATTCTTGCCCTCGTACTGGCCGCTCGCCATGATATGCAGCAGGGCCCGGAGCGGCGGGCAGGCCTCGGCGAGGCTGCCGTCGTCCAGATAGCGCTGGGCGACCCGCTGCTGGGCCTCGACGATGTTGTCGACGCCATCGACGAACACTGCCATATCCTGCTTCTCGGGGCGCAGGATGGCCTCCGGCATGACCGCCATCGGGGTGTCGAATATCTTGCCCAGGAAGCCGTGCACGAAACGCTCGGTGATCCGGTAGCCGAGCCGGCTGGCCTGCACCGTGCGGCCCTGGTATTCGAAGTCCTCCATCTTTTCCAGGTAGCCGTGCTCGATCAGCCAGCGCGGCTCGCGTTGCTCGGCGGTCAGGCGCGACCATATCTCCGGCACCAGGAGGCTGATGTCGTGGTTGACCCGGACCTTGGGGCCGATCCAGCCGGCGGCGGTCGAATAGCCGGCATAGCCGGTCAGGATGTAGGAGACCAGGGCGTTGTTGAGGTCCGCGGTCGGCCGCAGGGCGTTGAACGGGCCCTTGGTGAGGGCGCCTTCGGAACCGGCGCCGGTGGTGGAGGGCGACTTGCCGGTCAGGCTGCACACGAAGTCCATGAACAGCTCGGGCAATTCCTGGTAATGGATCGGGTTGTACACCGCCAGGGGCCGGATGCCCGGCTCGGGCGGGTTGTTGCGGCGCCCGACCAGCACGGCGTTGACCGGTTCGCAGACCGGCTCGCCGAGGGCTACCTTGCGGTGGAAGCGGGCACCGATCTCGGCGACATAGCGGCGCACGGGGTCGGCCAGGTCGGGCCTGAGCTGCAGATAGCGGGGATTCTTGCTCGGCTTGCCGTCGACCAAGCGCGGGTGGGCCGACGACACCACGTAACCGTGGCCGGTGTCGTAGGACTCCTTGAGGATGTCCCGCATGGGCCGGGTGTAGCGGCCGAAGCCGACCTCGTCCTCGACGATCTCGTCGAGGACGACGCCGGCGAGCGGTTCGAAGTTGGCCAGGAAGTTGTCCCGGCGCGCCATGTCGGCCTCGGCCTGCTTGTCATAGCCGCGGTGGATAGCGTCGTCGGGGCGCTGGAACAGGCGCCGCTCGCAGTTCTTGACCAGCTTCACCGACGGTTCGTGGCTGAGCGGGGAACGGTTGCCCAGGCAGTCGGTGGGGACCACCACGCTGGCCGAGATGTCGTCCTCCATCTGCACCTTCTCGGCGGCGATGAAGTCCTGGCGCATCTTGAATACGCGCCAGGCGCCGTTTTCCTCGAAACCGACGCGCAGGTAGGAACCGACCAGCTTGCGGTCGCCCAGCTTGAGCTCGTGGCCGGGCTGGCCGTTGATGAAGTCGACGGAGAGCTGGCGCCGCCAGTCGGCACCCCATTCCGGCCGGTACATGCGCTTGATCACGAAGGCCAGCGCCAGGATGCGGTCGGGGATGGACTCCAGCCAGGCGTTGTAGGCCTCGTTGTAGACCGGCGACGGCGTCAGCAGCTTGATCACCGAACCCAGGCTGCGCTCCGGGTTGAGCGGCTGCCGGTCCGGCCCGCGGTCCTCCTGCTCGAAGCCCGGCTTGAAACGGCCGCGATAATCGTGCTCGAAGATCGCCGCGACCTGGTCGAGGTCCTTTTCCAGGTTGGAGACGAACAAGGAGCCATAGATCACGGCGTCGTTGAGCGACTTCGATATCTCCGACTTGCCGCCGCCCGACACGGTGCACGGCTTGTGGCAGAAGGTGCCCTCCGGATCGGTGCCGACCAGGCGCCAGGACGGCGCGCCCGGATGCTTGAGCATCTCGACCTTGTAGCCGTTCGGCTGGACGTAGATCTTGCCCGGCCGGAGCTTGATGGAACGGGCATCGGCACCGTCGTACCAGCTGATGGTCTGGCTGGGCAGATCCATGCGCACGGCCTGGGGCACGTAGACGACCTCCGGATAGCGCTTGTCGATGCCGTAGCCTTCCGGCTGCAGGTCCATCAGGCTGCCGTAGCGCTCGACCATGTCGGCGAAGTTGTAGCCTTCCGGGCGGGTACGGCTGTCGACGCCGTACTCCTCGCCATGGTTGTGGCAGGGGAAGGCGAGGGCGCCGCCGGAATGTTCTTCCTCGGCCAGGCCGAACAGGTTGGCGGCATAGCTGATCTGGGTCTTGACCTCTTTCTTGCAGTAGCCGTAGTAGTTGTCGGCGATCAGGGTGACGATGACGCCGCGCTCGTCGCGCGCGGTGACCTTGAAGGCGGCCCCTTCGTTGTACAGCTCGCCCTCGTCCCGCCAGCACATGCCGTCGCGGCGCTGGCCCTCGCTGGCCTGGTCCCAGTGCGGCAGGCCGAGTTCCTTTTTGGTGAAGCGGTTCAGGTGCGGCGCCAGGATCACGCAGCCGGTATGGCCGGTCCAGTGCTCGACGTCGAGGCCGGCGTCGCTGGAAGACAGGAACGGATTGCCGCCATTGCCGAAGATGCTCTCGACGAAGTCCAGGTTGCTGACCAGGCTGCCGGGCGCGAAGAAGCGCACCTCCATGGTCTTTTCGGCCTCGCGCCCGGGGATTTCCGGGCAGACCACCGGCCGCAGGAGCAGGGAGACGAACAGCTTCGCCTCTTCGGGCTGGCCGTGGGTGTACGGAATGGTCAGCAGATGATCCGGCGGGTTGAGCGCCTCGCCCAGCAAGCGGGCGAACACCGCGCGCGGCACCGCCTTCTTGTCGCCCGGGATGGCCAGACCGCCCTCGGCGACGTGGAAGGAGCCCTTGGTCGTGCGCCGGTCGGAGGCCGGGTTGTGCAGTACGCCGTTGCGGATGCGGTAGCTGCTGACGTAGTCGTTGCGGAACACGTCGCCGTTGTGCGGCAGCGAAATCTCCCGTGCCATGCCCTCGCGATCCAGGTTCAGGGTGTTCTCGGGCAGCCGCGGCACGGCGTCCGCGGCGGCGTCCCCCAGATAGCCGTCCAGGAAGTCCTGGATGCGGCGGTCGGGCGGACACAGGTAGCCCGCCAGCAGGCGGCTTTTCTCGCGGTAGCTCTTGAGCAGGTTCTCCGCCACCGCCAGAAAGGCGTGGTCGCGGCCATCCTGGCAGGGCGGCTGACCCGATGCGGCGAGTTTCAGATTGATGTACATCTGAATGCTCTCGCGCGCCTCGTCCGCCATCGGGCCTCGAATGTCTAGACTGAACTGCTGCATGAAATTCATGGTCTTGCCTCGCCGCATCACGCGCCTGGAGAAACTCGTGTATTTTAGCAGCGACTTCGCCATACCTCCCGCAAGCCCCCGTTGACACCATGGACAAGGACGTCGATTGCCGCTACATGACCGAGGCCCTCGAACTCGCACGCGAGGCCTGGCGGCTCGGCGAGGTGCCGGTCGGCGCCGTGGTGGTGCAGGACGGCAAGGTGGTCGGCCGCGGCTTCAACCACCCCATCGCGGCGCATGACCCAACCGGCCACGCCGAGATCATGGCGCTGCGCGATGCCGCCCGCAGCCTGGGCAACTACCGCCTGCCGGGCTGCACCCTGTACGTCACCATCGAACCCTGTGCGATGTGCGCCGGGGCGATCTTCCACGCCCGCGTCGCCCGGGTCGTCTACGGCGCGCGCGAACCCAAGACCGGCGCCGCCGGCAGCGTCGTGGACCTATTCGCCGAAGAACGCCTGAATCACCATGCCGAAGTGGTCGGCGGGATCATGGCGGAAGACTGCGGTGGCCTCGTATCCGCCTTCTTCGCCGCCAAGCGCCAAGCTCGCCGGGAGGCGGCACCGCCATGAGGATCGTCGTCAACCTGGCCGAACAGCGCCTCGAACTGTTCGACGACGCCGGCGCACCCGTGCGCACCTGGCCGGTCTCGACGGCGGCCAACGGCGCGGGCGAGACGAGCGGCAGCGGCTGCACCCCGCGCGGCCGGCATGTCGTCCGGGCCAAGATCGGCGGCGGCATGCCCGTGAACACCGTGTTCACCGGACGCCGGCCGACCGGGGAAACCTACCGCCCGGAACTGGGTGCGGCGGAACCGGAGCGCGACTGGATACTCAGCCGCATACTCTGGCTGTCCGGCAGCGAACCCGGCCACAACCGGCTGGGCGCCAACGACACCATGCGCCGCTACATCTATATACACGGCACCCCGGACGAGCGCTTCGTCCAGGAGCCGCGCTCGCACGGCTGCATCCGCATGCGCAACGCCGACCTGCTGGAACTGTTCGACCTCGTACCGGCCTACACGCCGGTCGAAATCCGCGAGGCCTAGCGCCCTTTCAGGAGGACGACCACCGCACCGTCGCCGCCGTCCGCCGGCCGTGCGCTGACGAAGGCGAGCACCTCGTCGCGTTGGGTCAGCCAGTGGCGGACATGGTGCTTGAGCACCGGCTCGCGGTTCGGCGACCGGAGTCCCTTGCCGTGGATGATGCGCACGCAGCGGCCGCCGCGGCGCTTGCACTCGTGCAGGAATTCCGCCAACTCGTGCTTGGCCTCGACCTTGGTCAGGCCGTGCAGGTCCAGTTCGGCCTGGATGTGCCACTCGCCGCGGCGCAGCCGGCGCAGGGTCTGGCGCGACAGCCCGGGACGGACGTAGGAGGTGTCGCGGTCCTGTTCCGAATCCTCGTCCCAGTGCGCCGGGTCGCGCATCGATTCCAGGATCACCTCGCGCTCGTCCCGGAACAGGCTGAGCGGCAACGGCGGTAGACGGGGCGCGGCGTGGACGACGCGGCCATGCGGCGAGATGGGCTCGACCCCCGCCATCTCGGTCATGAATGCCTGCGCGTCGTCCTCCGCATGGCCGGGAGGAGGGGGCTTCCCTCCGGTTTTCATGGTGTTACGCGACCATCCTACTTCTGGCTGTCAAGGTAACGCTCGGCGTCCAGGGCGGCCTGGCAGCCGGACGCCGCGCTGGTGATGGCCTGCTTGTACATCATGTCCTGAACGTCACCGGCGGCGAAGATCCCGGGGATGCTGGTCTGCTGCGCGTTACCGTGGCGGCCACCCTGGGTGACGATGTAGCCGTGATCGAGCTCCAGTTGGCCGGTGAACAGGTCGGTATTCGGCTTGTGGCCGATCGCGACGAAGATGCCGGCGACGGTGACGTCCTTGCTGGCGCCGCTCTGGGCATTCTTCAGGCGCATCCCGGTGACGCCGCTGTTGTCGCCCAAGACTTCATCCAGAACACTATTCAATTCAAGAACGATCTTGCCTTCCTTAACCTTCTCCATGAGGTGATCGACCATGATCTTCTCGGCCTTGAAGCTGTCGCGGCGATGCACCAGGGTCACCTTGGCGGCGATATTGGCCAGATAGATCGCTTCCTCGACCGCGGTGTTGCCGCCGCCGATCACCGCGACTTCCTGGTTCTTGTAGAAGAACCCGTCGCAGGTCGCACAGCCGGAGACCCCGCGGCCCATGAACTTCTGTTCCGAGTCCAGGCCGAGGTACATGGCCGAGGCGCCGGTGGCGATGATGAGGGCGTCGCAGGTATAGCTGCCGGAATCGCCGACCAGCGTGAACGGACGTTCGGTCAGCTTGGCGGTGTGGATATGGTCGAAGATGATCTCGGTGCCGAAGCGCTCGGCATGCTGCTGGAAGCGGGTCATCAGGTCCGGCCCCATGACGCCGTTGACATCGGCCGGCCAGTTGTCGACCTCGGTGGTGGTCATCAGCTGGCCACCTTGCTGCAGGCCGGTGATCATGACCGGCTTCAGGTTCGCCCGTGCGGCGTAGACGGCGGCCGTGTAGCCGGCGGGGCCGGAACCGAGGATCAACAGGGGGCTGTGCTTGGTAGACATATTTGCTCCGACTTGGGGTTGTGGTGGTAGGGCAACGTGTTCGATATGGGGCGTTATTTTAGCAACTCAACCCGGACTGGCAGACCCGCTTTGATAATTTAACATAATATACATTAGACGACTTGCTAAGGTGGTGAAGCGATGTGGCACGAAAGCTGGATGGTGACGACAACTCCCAAGGGTTAACGCCGATGGCAACAAGCTTTAGGGGGTTCATGTGGTCATTTTTAGTGTCGTAGGAACAAAAGGCGGGATCGGGAAAACGACCCTAACCGCCAATCTCAGTGCGCTCACCGCGGACATGGGTTTGCGCGTCCTCATGGTCGATGCCGACATCCAGGCATCCCTGACCAAGTATTTCCAACTCCGGAGCGATCCCCGAGACGGTCTGACCTCGGTCATCCTGAACGGCCGCGTCGCCGAAACCGCGATCACGCCCACCATGTGGGACCGCCTGGACATCATCGTATGCGATGCCCCACGGCGGAAGTTCGCAGGCATCGAAACCACCGACCTGGAACAGTTCATCCAAGGCCGTATCGATGCGCCTATGATCCTGCGACGCGCACTGCGCTCACCCATGATCGAGGACCACTACGACTTGGTGTTCGTGGATACCCCGGGCGCCCAGGGGCCGTTGCTCTACACAGCGGCATTGGCCGCTCACCGCCTGATCTCGCCGATCATGCCCGAAACGCCCAGTGCGCGGGAGTTCCGGGTCGGCACCATCGAATTGCTCCAGAAACTCGATGAGGCCCAGGCCCTGGGCATCTCGCCGGGGCCGTTGACCGCGGTGCTCAACCGGGTCGGGCATACCAACGATGCCCGCCAGATCACCGACGAGATCCGGACCAGCTACCTGGACATGAAGGGGCTGGTCACCGTGGCCGAGACCATTATCCCGGCCTCGGTCGCCTACAACGAGGCGGCGACGGCGCAACTCCCCGTGCACCGTCTCAAGCGCCGTGACCGGGTATCTCCCTTCGATACCATGCATGAGCTGGTCTGGGAGATGATCCCCTCCTTGCGCGGCGTCTACGCCGGCGGATACTCAGAAGACGGGGGTGAGTGATGGCCACCGGCAAAGATCGCCTCCCCGCCTCCGTCAGCATCGAAGAGCTGGCGCGTCGCCGGAAGATGAAGCAGAACGCTCAACCCGCCGGCACCAAATCCATGGATGAGGCCGATGTCGCGCTGATGCGACAGTCGCTGAACGTGGTGGTACCCGACAACCAGCATCAGTTGAACGCGGACAGCGAAACGCAAATCCAGATTCCCGTGATGGATATCATCCCGTATGACCTCAACCCACGGAAAGCGGAGAACGAACGCTACGACGACATCAAGGATTCGATCAGAACCCTGAAGCGGCTCAACAGTCCGCTCGTCGTCACGCGGCGGCCAGGCACTACCAAGTACATGGTCGGCAAGGGCGGCAACACCCGGCTGCGCATCCTGCAGGAGTTGTTCGAGGAAACCGGGGATCCGGCCTTCCAGTACACCCTGGCCACCTATGTGCCCTGGGTGTCGGAACTTGCCACCTTCGCCGACCACTGCGCGGAAAACGAGTTGCGCGCGGACACCATCTTCTGGGACAAGGCGCAGGCCTACGCCGTCACCTTCAAGCAGCTGGCCGAGGAGGCCCAGAGTACCACCCTGTCCGCGCGGGCGCTGGAGGTCCGGCTTCGGCAGAGCGGCCTGCCGGTCAGCAAGACCACTCTTAGTTACTACATTTTTGCTGTCAACAACCTCAATGGTCTTGGAAGCGCCTGTAGGCGCCTGACAATCAACAATACCATCGCATGGCAACCGGCCTTCAACGCCTTCGAGCGCCTCCTCAAGCACACCCTGCAGGCCGATTTCTGGCCAGACCTGCGCGACCAGGTACTGCGGAGTGCCGAGCAATCCTGGCTCGCTACCGGCGAACTGGATCCGGCCAAGATCATCGACCAGATCGACCAAGCCGTAGCCCTCAAGCTCGGCGAGGCGGTCGAATTCGTGCGCTTGGCGCGCGACCTCTGCCAGCGGTTCACCGGCGAGGATGTCGCGGGCCTGGTGGCGCAGGCCAGGCTACAGATGAAGCCGTCGGCCCCCTCCTCCGCCAGCAAACCGGCCTCCCCTGCCCCTGCATCTTCCCCCGAAGACGATCCGGAGAGCCCCGCCGGCGATCCGGCCGTGGCCAAGCCGCCCAGGACACGGGCGTCGCCGGCCCACCCGGTCGACGTCGATCCGCTGGCGGCCGTGCAGGAGCTGGCCACCCGCTTCGCCCGGATGTCCGAAGTGGCGGATTGTTTGCACCTCATGGACACCTGGCCGTGTGGCTTCTACATGGAGGTGCCGGAGCGCGACGAGCCGATCGAGCTGAACGAGTTCGGCGCCGACCGCTACCATGGCTGGTGGATGCTGGCCATGCTGTCCGACCAGCTGGACGACACTTGGTCCGAATTGTTGCCCGCCGACTCGACCTGGCGCCAGGCCCAGCGCCAGGAGAACGGCCGTGACGAATACGCACTCCAGCACTATATGGACACCATCCTGGGAATGCCCATTGACCCCCTGACGCTGGGCAAGCGACTGGCGACAGAGATCGATTCGGTGTCGGTCTGGATGGACCTGGTACGGGCGCTTCGCGACCTGCGCGCGCAGGCCCCCGGACGTTTCGGAGGTGGACAATGAATCCCCACCACCGCTTACCCAACATTCACCTTCACCTGCGCCGGCGCGGCGACAGTGCAGATAGCCGCTTGCCCGGCATCCCGATTTACGACAGCCAGTACGTGGCGTCCATCTTGCAGCACATCGCCGATCGCGCCGACGTGGCCGACTTGGAACACCTCGAGGCCCATCTCAGCCCATCCACCCTGAACTTGCTCCGGCAAATTCCTACGCACGAGTTGTTGCGTCTGGCCGAGCAGCGGCCGGCCTTCTGTTCGATCTGCGTTGACGAGCCCATGCTCCACCTGGCCATCAATCGCCTGCGCAGGATCCACGCCGAGCAGGAAGAGACTATGTGGTTCATCCGGCGTGGCGCGCCGGCCGCCGCGATGCTGGAGTTGTTCGGGATCAATGAGATGGAGTACCGCCGCCTGCGCGGCGTTGCCGGCCCGGCAACTCGCCGCGGCCGCACCCCGAAGCTCGACGGTCACCTGGCCGAGGAGGTGCGCCGGTCCTGGAATCGCACGCGGGGCAGTGATGACCTGGCTCAGCGCTTCCACCAGTTGGTAGACAGCTACCCGAACATCCATGTGGCCACCTTGTGGGCCGCCATCAAGGAGATCGCCTCATGAAGAAGCTCAACGGCCACAACCTAAAGCCGCTCCAGGGGCAACGCATGTTGTCCCCGAGCGTCCTGCTGGAACTGTACGACGAGCCGGTGTCCTTTCACCGCTCCTTCGTGGAACTCGGCGGTGGGGTCACGGCCGCCCTCTTCCTGTCCTGCGCCTGTCACGAGGCGTCGCAGCTGCCGCCGGATTCCGATGGCTGGCTGCGCCTAAGCACCGAACAATGGCGCGAGGCCACCTGCTTGTCGAGGACTGAACAAGAAACTGCTCGACGCGCTCTGCGCGACCGCGGCCTGATCGAGGAGCGCCGGGTCGGCATGCCTGCTCGCCTGGAGATCCGCGTCGACGTCGCCAGGCTGGTGGAACTGCTGCAATCCCAGGCAGCCAGGAAATACGAGGGGTTAGAGCAAATTGACTACTCTGCTGGGGCCGGAGGTTAGAACATGGAAGCCATCAAAGCCCTCAAATGGTTAGCCGCCTGGTTAGCCGCTTTCGCGGCATTGCCTGTCTCGGTAGCTCTAATTGATTACCTCGGAGGGTTTGGAGTTGCAGTCGGCTTCTTGATTACAGCCTTTGCCATCATCCGTCTCTACGATCTAAGGTCATCTGCTCGCAATCTGCAGGCCATAAATGCCGCTCTCCCAATGTTGGATTGCGTGGTTGGAGGTCGTCGATTTGTCGGCACCGAATCCGTAGCGATCGCCACGAGGCGGGTGGATAAACTTGACCGTCCAGGCCCACTAATACTTGAGCAGCTTTGTAGGACTAGAGTTGGTCAATGGTTCAAGCTGAGTTTCCAGACAGACAATGGGACAGGGTATCCATTTGGGTTGGCTGTGCAGCCAATCAGCGAGAACGAAGCCAAGAATTGGCTCGAACAGGATCCGGACATCTATCGCCGGTTTTTCGGCGAGCCGGAGATCGCGTAGCAATGTCTCCCACGACAAGCAAAGCAGAAAGGGCCGCCTGACACCATGACAGGGAGCTCCTCCCGTTCCAAGCGGCGCCTGGATCAGATCCACGAGATCACCCTGCTGCTGGGGCAACGGTGTGTCGCCTATCATCCGCGACTGGTGCAGCTAACCGGTCGGGTCACAGCCGGATTGATGCTATCCCAGGCAATCTATTGGACGAAGCGGCTGGCAATGACCGAGCCGGCCAGACTGGGTTGGTTCTGGAAGACGCGCGAGGACTGGCGCAATGAATGCGGGCTGTCCAGACGAGAGCAGGATAGGTCAAGGGTCATCCTGAAGGAGCTTGGGCTCTGGCAAGAGAAGCGGGTCGGCATGCCGGCCAAGGTATGGTATCGAGTTGACCTGGATACGCTGGGACGCCTCCTGGAGCCCAAGCTGTACACCACGTGGGACTGGCGCAATGAACGGGCGATCCTGCAACTGCTCGGGCGCGCCCTCCTCTTCTATCGGCCGCTGTCAGACATCACCGGCGCCGCCACCTCGGCGGTGTTGCTCTCCCACCTCCTGGGACACGAGCGCGGCCGCATCCGGACCGGAGAGATTTTGTCAGGATGGCAGACATACCGGTTCGACGCCCTACGCCATCAAACCGGCCTGAGCCGCCACGAACTGGACGGCGCCAGGCTGCACTTGCGCCAGTCGGCCCTGCTCGACGAACGACGCTCGGGCATGCCACCCAAGGTCGAATGGCAGCTCAGGCTGGATCACCTGATCGGCCTCCTCTCGGCTGGCAACAGCCGACCTGACGCAACCAATGCGGAGCTGCGCCAGCCCGACAACCAGGCTGGAACCCGCATGGTTGACCAATTTTCCGGAAACGCACCATCCAGTTTGCAGGAAACCTGCAAACTAGTTTGCGGGAATCCTGCAAACATGAATGCAGGAAACCTGCAAACTGATTTTCCGGAAACGTACCAACTGGATTTCCGAAATCGTACCAACTGGATTTCCGGAAACGAGCCAACAAGATGGGCGGAAACCGGAAAATCAGATGGGCGGAAATCGGAAAATCTCTATATCTCTATGACTACAGGTATAGGGAATACAACACAAACACCTCCTCCCCCTACCCCCTCCACGATCTCCAAGCCCGGTGAGGCCAGCAACGCTTCTGGGGGGAGTTGGTCCGATAATTTGGTCTGGCCGAGAACCTTGCGGCCCGAGGAGCGGTCCTGGGCCATCAAGGTCTTGGCCGACGTGCCGGAACAAGCCCAGTTGCTTCTGTATGAACTGGCTGGACAGTCCCGCAAGCGGAGCATCGAATCGCCACTGGGCTACATCAACACCCTGGTGAAGGAAGTCAAGACCGGCCGGTTCGTACCGACTGTTGCCTTGAGGGAACAAGCTCGCCAGCAGCGTGAAGCCGAAGACTCTCAGCTGGCGAGCAATCAGCGCGACGCCTGGCTCAAGGAACAAGCTCGCCAGCTGAGAACTGCCGACGCCCCGGGAGCGATCACACGCACTGAAGAGGAGGCCCGCAAGCGCCAGGCGGGCTTAGCGACCTTGCGGGCCTTCATGGCTCAACGCATGGGCCAACGGAGGCCAACATGAGCAAAGGGTTGGACAGGCTGGGAAGCGACGGCAGGGTGTCCAGGGGTTGGACAGGCTGGGAAGCGACGGCGGGTGTCCAGCTACTGGACAGGCTGGGAAGCGACGGCGGGTGTCCAGCTACTGGACAGGCTGGGAAGCGACGGCGGGTGTCCAGCTACTGGACAGGCTGGGAAGCGACGGCAGGTGTCCAAGGGTTGGACAGCCAGGGAAGCGACGGCAGGGTGTCCAGACTCTGGACAGTCCGGGAAGCGACGGCAGGGTGTCCAGCTACTGGACAGGCTGGGAAGCGACGGCGGGTGTCCAGCTACTGGACAGGCTGGGAAGCGACGGCAGGTGTCCAAGGGTTGGACAGCCAGGGAAGCGACGGCAGGGTGTCCAGACTCTGGACAGTCCGGGAAGCGACGGCAGGGTGTCCAGACTCTGGACAGTCCGGGAAGCGACGGCAGGTGTCCAAGGGTTGGACAGCCAGGGAAGCGACGGCAGGGTGTCCAGACTCTGGACAGTCCGGGAAGGAGGTTTGAATTGAGTGCATCCAGGCGGGGCGGTCAGGCCCGGCCGAAGACGGATCGGATGCGGAACACCGCATCAACGCCCGCAATCCGGATTGCGGGGGGCGCTTCTACTTGCCGGCGAGAAGTCAGCCGGTGGCTCGTCACAGCCTTCTCAACAGGCCATGGTGAGCAAAGGGTGCTGCAAGTTCGATCCGCGACTACCTGGTGGTGCAGCGACCGTGGCAGGTAGTCACCTTTATGGACTTGGCCGCCCCGCCTGGATGCACTCGGTTAAATGGTACATCGGTTTGTTCTGTGCCGATGGCATGCGGTTATTGAGTAAGGAATGACGTTATGGCTAAACCGAAGTTTGAACCGGAGGAGGCTCGGCGACAGCTCGCCGAGTTCTTGGATGCGGATATGGATGTCCCTACGCACCATCCCCTGCATCCGCTCTACCAGCAGCTGTTGGCCTGGGAGGATGCCCAGGAGCAAGCCAAGCGGGACTATGCGGGCAAGCTGGGTGCTGATAAGGGCGTGAACCGCGATGAGGCCAGGGTGATCCTGTCCATCGGTTCGCTGGACTCCGATGACGATTACATGCTGGTGCATACACGGCAGGCGTATCGTCTGTTCGTCGGCCGGGGCCGGGACCCGGAGGGCAAGCTCGCACGTATTCCGGGCGCCAAGAATGTCGGCTCGGCCCTACGCAACCTCTGGCAGTTGTCTGGACAGGACAATCCCTATGCCGATTGGATGCTGATCCTGGTCGAGTTCGAGATAGACGACCTGATCCAGCAATTGTCCAAGGCAACGGCTGAGGCCCGCACCCAGATTGACGACATGGCGGCGAGTGGGATGCATCTGTCCATTCTGCGCAGCCGGGATCCGGCCAAGGTGTCGCTAGGCTTCCGGTCGCCATACGGTTTCCTGCTCTCCAAGCTGGTCATGGACTTCGACATGTATGTGCGGGTGGTCAAGACCTTGACCGGCAGGAATCTGATCAGCGCGGATAAGGAACGCGAAATCCTGAGTGCCAGGCTGAGGCCAATCCGCGCTTTCTTCGATCGGGCACTACGCAACCAGAACGTACTCCAGGTGCCCGCCTACGCCGCCGTTACCCGTGCGGATGTCGGGCATCCGAAGACGCGGGATATACAAGATCGTGTCAAGGCACTCGCCGAAATCTGGCCTGGGCTACCGGAGGATGTGCTTAGCCGGGCGAAGTTGCCGAGACATGCTAAGCCGTTACGGCGGGAACCAAAGCGGGAGCGGACGGCTGAGGATACCGAGGCCGCGGATTTGCTGTAGCGGGTCTGGTTTTGAAAGGGATAGGCGATGGTTTTCAGGCTTTGGATACCGGGGTTGGTGCGGTTACCGACTGGTAGTTCAAAGGGTCTTAAGGGTAAGGGCGCGGGCGCGCGAGCGGCCGAGTCCGTTGAGGTAAGGAACGGAGATGTCTGAGTTGACCGATGATGAACTGTTCGGCATGGCAAAGGCCGTCATCGAATATGTCGAGGGGCTGATTCCCTTGCCCGTCCCGGATGCGGAAACGGCCTCATGGGAGGAGCAAAGAGCCTCCATGAGTTACGGGGACTGGTATGAGTACCTGCAAACACTGGCAGTAGATGAAGCCGGCCAACCTGATCGTGACCGGGTCCTGGCGCTCGAAAGGCGAACCGCTGAACTTTCTACCGCTTTTACAAGGTCAATCGACCGGGCAATTCAAGATCGCCGCAAGTTGATGCGCTTGACCGTGATCCGGTTCTTCGGTGTCGAGGGTGTCGAAATCAGCCTGGCGAGGCGGGGCTGATGCTCTTAAGGAAATCCTTGCCGATCCGTTTTCCGATGTCGTCGGCACGGGCAAGCCAATCGCCAAGATCCTTAAGTGATTCCATGTTGGCTTGCGTGGGGTCGTGTTGTGCCGCACGTAACGCACGGAGATCTGCTGCCATGAGTGCGAGCGTACCGGCGATGAAATTCAGGGATTCGAGGATCTTGGTTTCGGTACTTGGTTCCATGGTGGGACTCCTTTCAAAACGGTTGGTTTATGGCTTTCGGCTCGGTTTGCGCCGTCCAGATGTGGTTGCAGCCACGGACGGTCGCGTTCCGGGTATCCATTCTAGCCATGGGGGGACTCCCACCGCCCTATTCCGGCCTGGCTGGAGACCCTGGTGATGGACATGGCGCAGGGTAGCCGAGCGGTGCACGACCTGTCCGAGCTGGTCGGGCTGTGGACAGGCCAACTCGATGGCAAGACGGTGTTGAAGCGCAGCGGCCGGATGGTCATGGACCTGAACCAGCAACTGGATGAGATCGAACGGGAAATGATGCAGCTGGCTGAGGTTACCCGGGCACACAACGGCACGGGCCTGCAGCTGACGCTGCAGCGCCGGGCCACCGGCGCCGTGGCGCTACGTTGGAAGGCTGGCGCGAAAGCTCTGTCGGCCGAGGCCTTGGCCTCCAGGTTGGACCGGCTGCCGGCCGAGGCTGCCCGATGGTATCGGGATACCGAGGCCTCAGCCCGCTGGCTCAATGCAAGAGAACGCCTGGTGCGCCATGCGCGCCAGGTGATGCGCGACCTCTACGCGGTGGAGAATTAGCTGTTGTCTATCGTTTCTAATTACTTGATAGGAGTGTGTTATGGGCAATGAATTCCGTGGTACTGGCAATCTGGGGGCTGCGCCTGTTCTCAAGATGGTGGCCGTCAAGGGCGAGGATCGCCCCGTGTGCGAACTACGGGTCTTCTTCGACGAGTACAGCCGCGATGCCAAGGGAGAGATACAGCAGAGCGGCGGTTTCTGGCTGACTGGCTCGGTCTGGGACAGGCGGGCGGAGGCTACCGCGAAACTGCTGCGCAAAGGCGCCCGGGTGCGCGTGGAAGGCCGTCTGAAGGAAGAAAGCTGGGCGGACAAGGACACCGGCGAGGAGAAGTCGGAATTCCGGTTGGTGATCGACGACGTCTTCCTGGCCCTCTCGCGCATCGAATCGGTGACCTTCAAGGAGAAGTCCGGCGCCGGCGAGGCCTCGGATAACCAGGAATAAGGAGAGACTCAAATGATGATGCGATTTTTGCTGATGCTCTTTTCCTCTACGGGCATTTTGATCTTGGGCGCCTGGGCCATGGCGTCAACCCTTCAGGAAAAGGATCCCATGCCTGAAGGGACGTTCTCCGCGGTTCTTGCCCAGGATGGGATTTGGATGCTCGGTCTTGCCTGCTTGGCAGTTGGACTCTTGATCCAGCTGACTTGGCGGATCCCTTTCAAACTCGATGGCGACTGATCTCGCCAGTGGCCGATAGGACATGACCCAACACTACTTCAACACCGCCACCCCAGACGGCCGGCCTGTGACAGTGCTGTTGGGCTGGGATCGGCCGCTTGGCCAGTATTTCCTGGTCGTGGAACTGGAGCAGGATGGGGAGGAGGTGAACGACGAATACCTCTACTCCAACCTGGATGACCCGCAGGCCTGGCGGCAGCCCCTGGAGTATTACCGCAGGAAGCTGGAGCAGCTGGGCATCCAGGTGCCTTCCTCGATGCTCCAGGAGGCGTATTGGGATCAGGAATTCAACGTTGGTAACCGCCAGGTCTGGCACCGGGCGGATGGTACTTTCGAGGAGAGGGATGATGGCCCTGAAGATATTGAAGTCTTCCTAAGGCTGGGGCGTCGATATGGTTTCCGTCTTGTGTTTACAAGCGATGTCACGCGCACCAATGAACTCGCGGATATATTTGCGCACGAACTGGCCCGTTCAGGAGTTGTCCGTATAGAAGAGATAGTGGAAATCTCACGAATCGTAGAGACGAACAGCGTGCCTATGTGCAGCGTTGAATTTGAATGATGCAGGAGGTAACCATGCTCTCACTGGTGCAGGAACAATCCCAGTTGAACGCGATGGTGATGGACCTGGTGCAGGAAAGCCAGGCCAGCCACTGCCTGGCCGTGGGGTGCTTCGATCGTTTCAGGGTGACGGCCGTGTGCCGGATCAACGGGGTACGGGTGCAGTTGTTCGAGTCCGGCCAGTTGGTGGATGTGGTCTGGAGCGCCGTGCCGAAGACGGGCGCCTGAGTTATCCACCGTTTTAGTGGGTAACCCTGTGGATAACGGCGTAATTTCATTGTGCTGTCATGAGTTGGAAAGCTGCCCATCAAAAGGGCGCGATGAAAGGAGGTCGGCATGATGCTGGCCACTTGTATAGGTTGCGGTTGCGATGATCTGCATGCCTGCTATGACGAGGCGGCCGGCCAGCCCTGCAGCTGGCTGAAGGTGGACTATGGCGCAGGCCTCGGCGTCTGCTCGGCCTGTCCGGAGCACCTTGCGCGCTGGCAGGCCGGCGATCGCGCGATCGCCGTGCCGGTCGACCATCTCCATGGCCATCCTGCGAGCGAAGATCTCTGGTGCCTGTGGCCAGACGGCACCATGTGCCAGGTGGATGACCTGGAGGAATACCTAGCCTTCCTCTCGGATGATTTCGAGCGGGTTCACGTCCTGGAGTACGCGGTGGACGGCTCGCCGATGATGTGGGCTCAACTGCAGGAGGCATCTACCGACGCAGTGCTTGACAGACGCGCGGATATTTGATTGCATAAAAGCGTTTCTCTGGCCTTCGGGCTCGTTTGATCGCATGTAACGCGATTCGCCCACCGGTGCGTCATCTGGTCCCTTTAGCGCGGTCAGCCTTGTAACCGCGCCGGTTCGCAAGAGCCGAGGCAGCATCCTTCTCAACCCGTGCGGGGACTTGTCCCCCATCGGGCAGCCTCCGTGCCCTGTATGGAGGTTCTTAATGCAAGCAGCAACAGCACTCTCGATCATCGAGGCTTTCGAAGCGGTCAACATACCGCATGACAAAGCCCGAGCAGTCGTGGAAGCCCTGGAAAAGGAAATGTTCGACCAATTGGCCACCAAGACCGACCTCGCCTTGATGCAAGCCAGCATCAATGCCAAGTTCGATGTCCTGAGCCGGGATTTGACCATCCGGCTCGGTGTCATGCTGACGGTTGCCGTCGGCGTCGTGGCCACCCTGGTTCAACTCTTCTAATCGCTGTCGCCGGTTCGCCGGTTCCATTCGGGTCGCAAGACCCACATCCCTCTGGGGAGGCTTAACTCCCCAGCGCGGGCAGTGGTCTCCCCTTTTTTATTTCATCAAGGAGATCACCATGAGCACCGCTACCAACGAAACCGCTGTCAGCACCACGGCTACCACCCCGGCCGCAGCCGAGAAGCAGCCGAAAACGCATCTCGACCTGCACACCACCGGGATCGGGTATCTGAACCGTGTCCGCGAGGTCAAGGTCAAGAAGGGTTCCTTCTGGGCCTGCTCGATCGCCGCGCTGCACGGGGACATCAACGATCCGGAAACCACCTACTTCGATTGCAAGATCGAGGGCGCGGAGGCCCTGGAGCGTGTCCAGTTCCTGTTGAGTGCCGTGGAGCAGAACAAGAAGGTGACCGTGTCGTTCAAGATCGGCGACATCTACGCGGAAACCTTCCAGTACAAATCCGGCGACAAGGCCGGCCAAACGGGCGTGTCCATCAAGGGCCGCCTCCTGCAGATCCGCTCCGCCAAGATCGATGGCATGCCGGTCGATTTTGCCGAGCAGAACCGCTTTGCTGCATAATCCGCAGCCGAGACCCTTCGGGGTCTTGTTCGAGCCCGGCGCGCCGGGTTGGAACAAGCCACCCGAGGCCACCGATTCCCCTCGTTTTGTGCGTTTCGAGAGAAAAACGCTCACCCGAATGCGAAGTCAGCCCTGAAACTTCGCGGCCGAAAGGCTGGGTTAAGTCTCAATCAACCGGAGCCGGCTGTATAGGGCCTTCACAGTCCCGACAACGCCATTGTAGCGACTCCCTGTCGCGCTCTCCCTGCAACGGCCCCAGGCCGTGACCTTGTCCGGAAGACAGGCACTAGATCCACCCTGCCATCGGCTCCAGTCCATTCGTGGACTGTGGCCGGTGGAATCCCCACCTTACCCGCCATCTCCCCGATGGCTCAGCTTACTCAACCTGTCCCGCCTGGGAGTGCCTGCGCTCCCACCGGGAGAGGGGCCTTCTGGCTGGACTCTCAACCAGGAGGCATCATGCCCGTCCAACTTCAAGGCACGCTCAGCATCAAGGAGGTCAAAGGCCGTTCCGGAAGCTTCTGCGTCGGCGATCTCATCACCGACATCGGAACCTTCAAGGTCAAGGATGCCATCCTTGACCAGTACCCCGCCGGCGAATATGTCGGCGCTTTCGTCATCGACGAGATTTATCCGTCCAGCTACACCTGGCGCGGCAAGGTCTGGGTCGAGGTCCGAGCCAAGCTGTCGGCGATCCACGTCGACAACCAGCCCGAGGAAACGCCGGATGTCGAGGCGCTTCCGGAGGCTGTGGAACCCGATCCCGCCGACGAGGCGGTCACACCCCAGCCGGAGCCCCAATCGGCTGTTGTGGAGAACCAGGAGGCATCGGATGCCGAGCCCTCGCTATTCGATGCCGAGACTCAAGATCTCATCAATGCCGGCAAGCCGGTCAAGCTCGATCCCACCGTGGACCGTGGCTTGTTCCGTGCCCAGCGTGATGCCCTGAAGGCGCATGGCTACCGGTTCGATGCCAGCAAGCAAATGTGGGAGCTGCCTGCTGCGTGATGTGAACTTACAGAACCCGCTCTGGCGGGTTCATCCGGGAGGCCTCGCAGAGGCCTGCGGGATGAGCCCATCCAGCGGCGATTGAATCCAGGTTTGCGGTTACCCCGAACCGTGACCCTTAACTGCGCGTCCTGGTCTCCCCTATCGGACGCGACGGCGCCGCCGGCGCCGTGTGGAGACGCGATCGCAACTGCCCACGATGTGAATGTCATCCCGCCCACCTTGGGCATCCTTGAGCCGGTTTGCCGAGCCCGCTCAAGGATGCCGAGGTTCACCCGGCCCTTGTGGCCACCAATGTACTGCTGCCGCTGGAACAGTACGCACCGCAAGGTGCGCGGCTAAATCAACCGGGGCCACGGCCCTTCACCCACTGCCCACGCGGGATCGCCTTCCCGCATGGGGGTCGAATTCCGTGTCGGGTTTCTCATCAAGGAGATCCACATGAGCAACATCACGTCCTTCCAACAGCGACTGGAACAATCCCGTGCCGCCAAGGGTGGCCAGCGGGCCGCCGAACAGCAGCACTGGGACACACTGGTTGCGCGCGTCGACGAGCCTGTGGTGGCACGCATGATCGTCAGCTTTTTCGATCATGCGCCCACCGAGAAGCTCAAGCAGCCCGGCCTGTACCTGCGGGCGAAGCTGGTCTTGAGCGACTCGTTCGCAAGCGAGGCGACACGCGCCAAGCAAGCCAACCGGGCTGTGGTCAGGACCGTATCGGAATACCTGGGTGCTGCGGGGTATTTCTTCTACCGCTGCGTCCGCCTGCCGTTCCGGGCCGTGCGCGACTTGGCGGCGATCGCACGCCGCCGGCGGCCGGTCAACCGTCCGCTGTTTCATCATTGACCGCGAGAACACCCGCGGCTCGTTTCTATAATCCTCTGCATAGCGCCGGCCCGACGAGGGTTGGCCCTATGCCAAATCGATAAAGCAGGAGGTAATTCATGCAAACCGGACAACAAATTGGCCTGCTGGCCAAGCGATACCTGAAGGTCGACCTTCCTCTCCAAGTGTGCCAAAGCAACTCTGGCTTCTTCATCGGGACCATCCATCCCACGGATGGACCGTACAGCCGCGAATCGGCCGAGTATTTCCCGGACAGGGATAGCGCCGAACACGCGCTGGCCACCGGCTGCTGGACCCAGCTGGAAGGCTACGACATTTGACCGACACCCAGGGCAGACTGCCCTGGGGGTTTTCTTGAGGGCCATCCTGAAGAAAGCCCACGCCGCGTACCAACGCCGGCCGTCGTTACGGCCCGCCCGATCCCCGTCAAGGATCGAGGCTCGTCAGTCCCTGGAACGAGCAAGGCCGCCAGGCCTGGGATCCCATCTTCATCAACCCCGCGGGGATGTCTGTCCCCGCATCGGGGCCAGCGTCTCCGTTTCACCTGGAGCGCAAACCATGACAACGGAATGTGTGATCTCGGAAACCCCGGAGCACATCATCGGCCTCGCCCTCGGACGAGGATTTTTCATCGCGGCATACGACGAGGACTACCAGGAATGCCTGCGGGTATCCGATGAGTTCTACGGCACCTTTGCGGAGGCCTCCAAGGCTTCCGCGGAGGGCACCTGGACGCCGGCCTAACCCGCCGCCCGAAATTGTCGTTTGCAAGCCCGAAGCCAGATTCACGGGCTATCCCACCCTGCAGGGAACACCTGGGCCCTGCAGGGCCCGGTGTCCCTGCCATTTCCCTGGAGGACATCATGGAAACCAACTCTGAATTCATCGACCGCATCATGAACTTCTGCCCCACCGGAGCACTGGTGCAGGCCTTCGTGCTCGAAGCCTTGCGCCGGTACGCCGAGCAGGTGGCCGATCCGGCGGTTCAAATCCCCGATACGGACCTACTGAGCGGGCAGGCCTGGAAGCGCACCGGTGTGTGGGTGCTCGGCCAGGTCGAGACGCATCTCAACTCGCACGGCTGACGTGCGCTGTATGCACTCATCATTGCCGGCAGTCAGACCCTTTCCCGGGGAATGATCTAAGGCGCATTTCTTATCACCCTGCGGGGCAACCGTCCCGCGGGACGGTGCTCCGCATCTTCAGGAGCACATCATGGGAAGACAGTTGCGCATTGTGGAGTACACCCTCCCCTATCGGCACCGGGTCCAGGTCGGCATTCCGTCGACCGACGACGAGGAGGCGACAGGGATCGCTCAGGCCGCTTTCGAGGCGGGCACGATCTGGGATGACACTCAGGAGATGCCCCTCCTCTACGACGACTTTGAGGAAGAGGACAGCGGTCTCGAGTTTGTCGTGGTGGCCACCGTCGAGATTTGGCCCGCACCGGACGCGAGCGTCTTGCAGAAGCGGCGAGAGGCAAGCGCCGTGGCGGCCTGTCGGAGCCTGGTCGCCGCAATGAGGTTGCGAGAACAGGCCGACGTGCCGCCCGATGACGTTGATCGGGCCCTGACCGAAGCCTACAACCTGGCCATGTCCGCCCTGGGTGGCACACCGCCTAATCCCGCCATACCCACAAGGCCTCGGGTCGTGGTTGGCGTCGATGGCGGGTTGGTCCAGGGCGTCTCGTCGGACCTGCCCGTGGAGCTTGTCGTGGTCGACTATGACATGCGAGACACGGCCGATGGCGCGGTGATCGTCCCACAGAGCGGTGGTGGCGAGGAAACCGCTGCCGTCATTTCGCACCAGGTGGCCCTTGATCCACAGTTTGTTGATGCAATCTGGAAGGTGGAGGCGGGCAATGTCCGATGAATATGGCTGTGACCACTACGGCAAGTATCGCGTCCGGATGCATAGCGTACCCGGCATCTGGGAGCGCTATGAGGGTTACGTCGACGTGTACGCGCCGAACGAAAACGCCGCACCCGAGAGGGCGAAGCGTGAACTGATACGCACCAGCTTCCCGGACAGGCCTGCCAGTGCCTGGGCAGTCGATAGCGTGATTCGGATCGGTTGATTGATTAACCCGGCCCCTCGTTGAGGGGCCTTTCCAGGGCCGCGTTTTTCACGGCCCTGGAAAGGCCACGCGCCAACCAGGTAACAAACGCCGACAGACGGAATCTGTCACGGCTCGTCAGCCCCTGAAACGAGCACGGCCGCCAGGCCTGGGGCTTCATCGCATCTCCCCCGGATGGGGGGCAATCTCAACCCGCCGGGGTGTCACCACCCCGTAGGGTGCACGACCTTCGGCACAGCAAGGAGGTCATCACTCATGGGATGGACAATCTCTTTTGACAGCAGCCGGTCCGAAGTCCTCGCGAAGCGCATCCGGTCGGCCACTCAGGCTGACGGGACGCGCTGGGAGTGTTTGAGGCACGCCACGGTGGGGAACGTGCTCTGGACGGTCTGGGAGGTCATCCCGGGCCCACCAGAGCCCCCCAGGGCCTACAGGCCGCCTTACCGGTACATCGGTTGCGACCTGTTGGCGCCGGGCGGCAAGAAGCACGGCTGGGGCTACAAGGACCTGTGCGAAAGCATGGGGCCCTACTACTACACCTGTCCCTTGTCCTACCTGGACATGGTGCCGGTGGCCAACGCGGACTGGCGTGGCCAGGTGCGCGCCTGGCACGCTGCCCGCAATCGCAAGGTCGACGTCGGCGATGTCCTGATCCTGGAAGGATTCGCCATCCCCCAGGTCAGGATCGTCGAAAAGCGCGGCCGGCGCCTGACCGGCGAGTACCAGGGCCGCTTCTATCGGGTTCCACCGCGCGTCCTGGCCAGGGTCATCGAGCAGCGCAAGGCTGTCTGAATTTCAACCACTTACGCCGGCATTGACAGTGCCCGGCGTCGTCGTATGTACGGAGTAAATTTCCATGCCATTCATCGTTGAAGCAAGCACGTCCGATCCCGCAGCCCGCGAGGGACATGCCAAGGGCAACTTGGCGGATTACGAGATCTGCCCGACTCGGCCGAAGGCCTGCGAGCAGACGCATCGTTATCACCGAAGCGGTTACTGGGTCGAGGTCTACGACCAAGACAGCGGAGAGTTGCTGTCAGGGCCGATCAACCCCGATCAGCCTTTGCCGAGTTACATCGTTTGAAGGAGAAATCATGCAAGACAAGTTCCACATCGTGAAGATCGGGCACGGTCGCTATGAGGTCCGGCATCATGGCCTGGTCGGCGCCAGGCTCGGTCTGCTGCTTGGCCAAGCAGGGCGGTGGGTGGCGGAGGCCCCCAACGGTGCGCCGTTGGGGCACCACCGGTCCCGCAAGGCTGGCGCCCAGGCGCTCTATGACCATGCGATGCAGCAGGGCTAGAAACCTCCCGGGAAAAGCCCTAGACTGCATGCGTAACTTGAAGCTCGTCAGTCCCTGGAACGAGCGCAGCCGCGAGGCTCGGGACTTCATCCTTTTGCAACCCTTTCGGGGACACCTCCCCGGAAGGGCCGTGGTGTCTCCGCTATAGTGGAGGTATCCATGTTCAAGAGACTTGCCGATAGCATTTTGTGTATGTTTCACATCCAAGCCCGATGGGATCCAGACGTCCACGTCTGGGTCGCCGAAAGCGATGATCTTCCCGGTCTTTGCACCGAGTCGCCGTCGCTGGAGGATTTGCATGCCAAGCTCAAGGTTCTGGTTCCGGAACTGATCGAGTTGAACCATGTGGCTGTCGAAGGCCTGGTGGCCAACTATCAGCTGATCGTCGACGACCAGATCGCCCTCGCAGCCTGAGGGCTCGACATGAAAGGCTTTACCGCTAGGCTCAAGGCCATGCTCCTGGAGCAGGGCTGTTACCTGGTCAGGCAGGGGAAAGGCGATCATGAAATCTGGTACAGCCCGATTTCCGGTCGGCACTTCCCGGTCGACGGAACCATCCTTTCCCGGCACACCGCCAACGGCGTGCTCAAACAAGCCGGCCTGAACAAGGCCTTTTAACCGTTGTTTCTTACCCCGTGGGGATATCGTTCCCCGCGAGGGGCATGGTGTCTCCACATTCCTATGGAGCGCATCATGTTCAAATTGCCCCCACGCATCATGTTCAACGGGACTTCCTACGAAGTCCCCAGTCTGGAGCAGATCGAGGAGTGGATCCTCGATTCGGTTTGCGAAACGCCGGAAGGCGATTGCGTCGAGCCGGACCATCCGGATAGCTGGCTGTCCCTGCTCGGTCTGATCTGAGGAGGTTGGCCATGGGACTCATGTTCTCGCGGCTGGCCCGCAACTTCATCAAGAACGGCTACTTCCCAACGGACGAGGTCACCCTCGGCCGCATCATCAACGCCCTGGACATCGCCGGCGCCCGGGTGCGGATCGCGGATCCGTGCTGTGGCGAGGGCGTCGCCCTGGCCGAGGTCAAGCATGCCCTGACCGAGGCCGGCGCCGCCGTGGAAGCCCTGGGCATCGAGTTCGATGTGGAGCGTGCCTGGCATGCGAAGCAGCTGCTCGACACCGTGCTTCACGCCGACATGAACGACGCCTGGGTGTCGTCCAGGATGGCCAGCCTGCTGTTCCTCAATCCGCCCTACGGCCATACCGTGGCCGACACCGGGCAGACTGGGGATGGCAAGCATAGCGAACGGCTGGAACTGATCTTCCTGCGCAAGACGGCGGGATGGCTCCAGGTGGGCGGTGTGCTGGTCTTCATCGTCCCGCACTATGTCATGAGCGAGGAGATGGCCAACTACCTGTGCCGGCATTTCTCCAACCTCACGGCCTGGTCAGCGCCAGAGCGGCAATTCAAGCAGATGGTGGTGTTCGGCATCAAGCGCCGGCCGGCCGCGCCCTCCAGGGGGCAGGTCGAGGCCTTGATGGCGGTGAAGGACACCCTGCCGCCCGAGTTGCCGGAGGCCTGGCCGCATGCTCCCCTCCTGGTGCCCGAGGCCGTCGCCGGCGATGACCTGGTATTCCAGGCCCTGCGCCTGAACGGCCCCGAGTTGGCTTCGGAGATCGTAAGGCATCATGCCAGTACGCTGTGGCCCGCGTTCCCGCGGACCTTCAGTGCCCAGGCCCAGGCCCACCGGCGCCCCTTGCGGATGCTCTCGGACTGGCACCTAGCCCTGGGGCTGGCCGCTGGCCAGATCGGCGGTTTCGTGGCCTCCCAGGACGGCCGTACCTACCTGATCAAGGGGGCAACCCACAAGGAGAAGGAGGTATCGGTCCAGCATGAAACCGATGCCAAGGGCAACGTGTCGGAAACCCGTGTCCTGACCGATCGGTTCGTGCCGGTGATCCGAGCCATCGACTTCACCGATGGCAGCCCGGCCTTCGGCGAGGTGCTGACCATTCGGTAGGCAGTGCAGTGATATTTGAAGTCTCCTCCGCTTGCCCCTCCTCGTGAGGGGCCTTTTTGGAGTGCCTGTTTGACGGGCCCTCCAACAAGGCCCTTGGCTTTGGCGAGCACTACCTGGTCGAAGGCTTTCGACCCGCTGATGCCGTAAGCATCGAGATCCGGTCATCCCTGCAACCAGATCGGGCGCCTGGCGCCGGGATCAATCATCAACCCTCGCGGGGCGTCTTCCCCGTCAGGGGCGGGCCTCGCAATTCTTGTTGGAGGTCTGCATGGCTACACCATCGCTTTGGCGCATCAGGGAGTTCTCGGACGTGTTCCTGGATGCGCTGGTCAGAAACGAAGCGGGGCAATTGATGTTCGCCTCGCTGTACGGCCGGGATACCGCCATCCAGCAGTTGCTGGCGGCTTTCTCCCTGCCCTTGTCATCGGGGGCGTCGACCGCATCACCCTGCACCAGGTCGAGGCCCCGCCCCGTCCTGGTGACGGCGTGGTGGGGGTCGTGGAGTTGCGTCCCGGTACGCCGCCGGCGGAAGACCCGCGTGGCCTCGCCTTCATCGGCGATGCCTCGCGGTTGACCAAGCTGGCCGGCAAGCTGCCGCGCCGGTCGCTGTTCGGGCCGGTGACGCATGCCTTCATCTACGACCCGGCCGTGGTCGAACCGGACACGGCGAACGGTCGTGCCTGGGTGATGACCCTCGGCGACGAGGAAACGGCCCACACCGAGGCGGTATGGGCGATGATCCAGCGGATCTCGCCGGTGCCCCTGGTCGACGCCTGGCGCGATACGGTGCTGGCCCGCCTGGGCGGCGCCGTCGTCCAGGATCTCAACCATCATGCCAAGGTCACTTGGCCAACCCTGGGGCCCGTGCGGGCCTCGCTGATCGACCTTGGGGAATCCTTCTCACAGGCCATTTCTGAGCTGGTGAAAACCCGGGTGCTCACGCGCCAGGTCGACACTGGCGGCACCACCCCGCAGGAAATGCCGCTCGCGGCCTGACCTGTTCACTTCCTCAACCACCCTCGCGGGGTATCCATTCCCCGCGAGGGGCATGGTGTCCCCGTCATCTCTTCTCTGGAGACCACCATGCAAGTCGAACGTCAAATTCTTCATGTCACCACGTCCACCCAGCCGGTGGGCGACCATAACAAGCTCCACGCGGACATCCTGGCGTTCATCGCCTCGCATCCGAAACCGGCCGATGCCCCGGAACAGTGGGTCATCTGCAAGCTCTTCGACGCCTTCGGCTCGGCCACCTGGTGGCTGACCGAATACGATGCAGGGGATCGCATCGGCTTCGGCTTCGTGACCGGACTGCAGTACGACGAATGGGGATCCGTCTCCATCGCCGAGCTGGCCGAGTTGCAGGCCGGCATCACCGGCTTGCCGGGCAGCGCGCCCAGGATCGAGGTGGACCAGCATTTCCGGCCCACCACGAAGGACCAGGCCGTGGCCGCTTACTACGCGAGTCCCAGCCAGGATCTTCGGCCCGCCGAGGATGCCGAGATGACGCCGATCGCCGGACCGTCCGTGATGTCGCTGTCGGAGTTCGTCTCATGCTTCGGCACGGGCCTGCTCGATGCCGTGCGCCGGCAGAACCCACCCGTGTACTCGGGCCTGCCGGATGTGCGGCGGGAGGCGGTGATGGACACCCTGACCCGGGCGCCCTTCCCTGCCCAGCGCGAGGTGGTCCAGGCCGTCTCGGCCCTGCTGTTCGACGAGGACGAGCCGGCCGGTATCATCAATGCCGAGATGGGCACGGGCAAGACCATGATGGCCATCGCGGTCGCCGCGGTCGCCCACGCCGAAGGCTATCGACGCAGCCTGGTCATCTGCCCTCCCCACCTGGTCTACAAGTGGCGGCGGGAGATCAAGCAGACGGTGCCGAATGCGCGGGTCTGGATCCTCAACGGTCCGGACACGCTCAGGAAGCTCCTGCAGCTGCGCGAGATGCGCGAGGCCCCGCTCCATCCCGAGTTCTTCGTGATGGGCCGGGTGCGGATGCGCATGGGCTACCATTGGAAACCAGCGTTCAATCTCAAGCGCGTCCTGGTGCGCGAGGAGAATGGCGACTCGACGTTCCCGCAAGGGTCGAAGGTCGCGGTCTGCCCGCACTGCCATACCTGGATCACCGATGGGGACGACAGGCCCCTGAACCCTGACCTGGCCGAGTACCTACTGGCCAAGGAACGCCGATTCTGCCCGCAGTGCCAGGGCGCCTTGTGGACGTTGACCCGTCCGCAGGCCTCGGCGAAGTCGCGGGACGAAATGGTGCTTTCGGCGATGCAGCAGCTGCCGACGATCGGTGCCAAGACGGCGCAGCGGCTCCTGGCAACATTCGGGGCCACGATGCTGGGCGACATGCTGGAGGACAACGTCTACGAGTTCATCAACCTGATGGACGAGGACGGCGACCTGTTCTTCTCCGATCGCCAGGCGACCCGGATGGAGCGGGCCATGGCTAACTCCGAGTTCAGCTTTGGGCAAGGCGGCTACCAACCGACCGAGTTCATCAAGCGCTATCTGCCCCAGGGCTACTTCGGCTTGCTCATCGTCGACGAAGGTCACGAGTTCAAGAACGAGGGCTCCGCCCAGGGCCAGGCCTTCGGCGTACTGGCCAGGAAATGCAGCAAGACGCTGCTCCTGACTGGGACGCTGATGGGCGGTTATGCCGACGATCTCTTCTACCTGCTTTGGCGGTTGCAACCCAAGGCGATGATGGAGGATGGTTTCGGCTACTCGCGGCGCGGCTCGCTCGGGCCGGCTTCCATGGGCTTCCTGAGAGCCCATGGCGTCATCAAGGACATCTACAAGACCCGCGATGACGAAGCCAAATCGCACCGCACGGCGCGCGGCCGACAGACCGTGCATCGGGCAGCCAAGGGACCGGGCTTCGGCCCGAACGGCATCATGCGGTATGTGGTGCCGATCACCGCGTTCCTGAAGCTCAAGCAGATCGGCGGCAATGTCCTGCCCCCCTACGAGGAGCATTTCGAGGGGGTGGCGATGGCGCCGGTGCAGCTGGAGTGGTATCGCAAGCTGGAGGGGGCCTTGAAAGATGCCTTGAAGCAGGCGCTGCGCGCGGGGGATCACAGTCTCCTGGGCGTGGTGCTCAACGCACTGCTGGCCTGGCCGGATTGCGCGTTCCGTGCGGAACACGTCGTCCACCCGCATCATCGCAGCCGCGTCCTGGCCCACGTGCCGGCGCTGTTCGAAGGTTCGGAGCCGATGCCGAAGGAGCGCATGCTCATCGAGCGCGTGAGAGCCGAGAAGGTCAAGGGCCGCCGAGTCCTGGTCTACACGGTCTACACGGGCACCCGTGACACCACCGCAAGGCTCAAGGCGCTGCTGGCGGCCGAGGGCCTCAAGGTGGCAACCCTGAGTGCAAGCGTGGCCGCCGAGAAGCGGGAAGACTGGGTCGCTGACCAGGTCGACCGCGGCATCGACGTGCTGGTGACCAACCCCGAGCTGGTGAAAACCGGTCTCGACCTGCTGGAGTTTCCGACCATCGTGTTCCTGCAGTCCGGGTACAACGTCTACACGCTGCAACAGGCCGCCCGCCGTTCTTGGCGGATCGGTCAAAAGCAGCCGGTGGACGTGGTTTTCCTGGGCTACCAGGGCACGGCGCAGATGACCTGCCTCGAGCTGATGGCGAAGAAAATCGCCGTGGCTCAATCGACTTCGGGCGACACGCCGGAGTCGGGGCTGGATGTGTTGAACCAGTCGGGGGATTCCATCGAAGTGGCACTGGCCAGGCAGTTGGTCGGTTGACGAAACACCCCGGCCGTACCCCAAACCGGGGGTGGCTGGGCCAGTTTCAGGAAAACTTAATGCTAGGCGCAAGTCTGAAATGCTATTGACGGCATCATGCAGCGGTCGCCGAAGCCAGGAACGAATTGGGCTGGAGCGCCTTCTCGTCCGACAGGTCCAGGGTACGGAACCAGCCCAGGCAGCCCTCCAGGTGCAAAAAACGCGGAAACAGGCCAAAACGGGTGGGATTTGAGCAGTTTTGCGGGTGCGCAAGCTCGAATTCCCGGATCATGAAACCTCGGCGGGGGCTGCCACATTTGTTTTTTGAGTTAGTCAAAAAAACCTTGCGTAGCACAACTTATTTGTGGTAAGTAGCAGAAAATATTCTGTGGTAAGAAGCAGAAAATATATAAAGGTGAGGTTACGAGCAGGTACAAATACAAGACCTGCCGCAGGGATCAAAAATCATCTGGCGCCGAAAGGAATTGGGGGGAGCTCCGATTCAGGTGCGGGTTATGCTAACGCGGTTACGTGCGCGCATAATTTGCTTGTTGTGCCATGGCGCGACCTCCTTGAAAAAAGAAGAACACAGTCTCCTGGCTGAGATCGTCTTCATCAATTGGAGGTAAGTGCCATGTTGCATACTCTGTCGCCGCTGTTTGAACGCTTCGCCGAACGGCACTTTGCCGTAGAGCCACGCCGACGCCGGCGCCTCACCTATTCCGAACTCGCCCATGCGTCTGCAGCGCTTGCTGAGCGATTGATTGCGTGCGGCATCCGTCCCGGTGATCGTGTGTTGCTCGTGTCGGGGAACAGCCTTGAGTTCGTGGTCTCCTACTTCGCAGTGCTGCGCCTGCACGCTGTCGCGGTGCCGCTCGGCCCCGACGAGGAGGCAAACCGAATCCATGACGTCATCGTAGATGCCCAGCCACGGCTGGCCCTGATCGCGGACGACGCCAGACCATATTTGGTGGATGTTCCCACCATGCCCGTTGATCTAGACGCGCTGGCTTCGGCTGCGGTGGCTCACCTGCCCGAAGTGCCTTTTGCCGCCGACGAGCCGATCGCCCTGCTCTATACAAGTGGGACAACGGGACGCCCTAAGGGCGCCGCCTTACGGTGGGGCCACTTCATCGAGAACATCATGGACTACGGACACGACCTGGACGTCGGGCCAACGACGCGCTTCATCGTCTCCATGCCAATGTGGCACATTGACGGCTGGACCTACAGCACGCTGCAGCCACTGCTGTTCGGCGCGAGTGTGACCATTGCGCCCTTGTTCGACGCCCATGTGGCTGCGACATTTGACCAACTCCTCGAACCCGACCACCGCAACGTGCTGATCGCGGTCCCGGCGATGTTGTCCGCGTTGATCGCGATACGAGGGCGTCGGCCGTCCGGCGGGGGACAGGCCTTGAACTACGTGATCTGCGGTTCGTCGCGCCTGGCCCCGGAGTTGCAGGGCCAGTTCGAGCGCCTATTCGACACTATCGTTCTGCAGAACTATGGCTCCACGGAGGCGCTTCTGGTCGCCTATTACACGCGCCAGATACCATACCGAGAGGGTTCGGTGGGGCGCATCCCTGCGAAATGCCGCGTGCGCATCCTGCCGGATGGGCAAATCGGCGTCGCAGGGGCCTACGTCTTCGACGGTTACTTCCAGGATCCGGCGCGGACGGGCTTGGCGTTCGAGGACGGCTGGTACCTCATCGGAGACATCGGCACCGTGGACGCCGACGGCTACCTCTATCTGCACGGACGTCGGAACGACATGATCAACAAAGCCGGCATCAAGTTCGATCCGGTCGAGATCGACGAGATCATTGAATCCCATCCGGCCGTGGTCGAATCTGCGACTCTCGGCATCGATAACGAGCGCCAGAGCCAGGACATCGTGTCGTTCGTGCAAGTCTGTCAACCGGCTGCGGACCTGGAACGCTTCGTGAAGGAGCGCCTGCCCCAGGTGCAATGGCCAACTCGGATCGTGGTGATGGATAACTTGCCCCGCAATCTGCTTGGTAAGGTCATTAAGTCACAACTGCGCCAGATGCTAACGAACATTGTCGCAAGTGAGGCCGTGTGATGAAGACGATTGAAGAAGAGGTCGCAAGTGTGCTCGCAACGATCTGCCATCGTGATCGTGTGTCACTCCTGGACGAACTCGTGCGTGACCTGGGTGTCGATTCCCTATCGTTCGTGCAGTTGGTCGTAGCGTTGGAGCAGCGTACAGGTGTCAGTTTCGACGACGAGGACCTTATGCTCTCGATGTACCCGACCGTCGCGGATTTGGCGCGCTACCTCGCACGGCGCGCGAATCCTTCGGAGGCGACATCATGAAGTCCTGCGTGCTGTTCGATTTCGACGGAGTCATCATCAACTCCGAGCCTGTTATTAAGGCCGCCTTCACGCTCAGTTTTCGCGACATCGTCGGGCGGGGCGAGCCTCCTGTGCGCGAATATCTGAGCCACATGGGCGACTCGTTCGACAGGATCATGAGCAAGATGTCGCTACCTACGCAGATGTACCCGGTGTTCAGGGACTACAGCACGCGGCTATCGAACCTTATTGAGGTGTTTCCCGGTATATCGGAGTTGCTACGCGAGTTGCGGAGCGAAGGCGTGGCAACGGGTCTGGTGACCGGAAAGGACCGTCGGCGCGTCGACGAACTGATCGAGGTGCTTGGCCTTCCGGGCTTCGACGCGATCGTTGGTGGCGACGAGATTGAAAACCCCAAGCCTCATCCTCAGCCACTGTTGCGGGCGCTCGACATGCTTGGTGTCCAGGCTGAACAAGCGTGGATGATCGGCGACTCTCCCAACGACATCGTGGCCGCCCGCTCGGCCGGAGTGTCCTCTTGTGCGGTGACCTGGGGCATCGGTTCGCGACGGGAACTTGAGGATGTCAAGCCGGATGTGCTGGTGTCGTCGCCCGCAGAACTGCGCAGCCTTCTTCTTAAGGCCGCCGCATGAGTCAGGCGGAGCTGCCGGCGACGGATGTAACCTACATCACAGCACGCATGGCCCAGGTCGTCGAGGACGCGCGGGCGTGTGGGTTCGATGTCGTCGACCTCTCGATCGGTAATCCCGACCTTCCGCCGCCCGAGGAGGCCCTCGACGCACTGAATGCTGCGGTGCACGCGCCAGGGGCGCACCGCTACGCGCCCATGGAGTCGCGCGGCATGCCGGAATTCCGCGAAGCATTCGCCGCCTGGTATCGCAGGCGATCAAGCGTGTCACTGGACGTGGAGACGCAGGTTCTGGCGATGCTGGGCGCGAAGGAAGCTGCGCACCTGCTCTGCGCCGCCCTGCTCGTGCGGGGTGACAGCGTCGTCATTTGCGAACCGGCCTACGGCCCTTATCGATCTGCGGCGGAGCGGTGCGGGGCTCGGGTTCATTCGCTCGCGGGCCGCGCCGAGATGGGGTTCGGGGCAGAGCCCTCGCAAGTTCCGGACGATGTGCTGTCGCGTACCCGCCTCGTGTTCCTGAACTTCCCGAACAACCCGACGGGCGCCTTGGCCACGCCGGGTTGTTTCGAGCGCTGGATAGACGCCGCGCGCCGGCATGGCTTCTTGCTGTGCAACGATTTCGTCTATTCAGAGATATACGACGACGGGCCAGCACCGCGCAGCCTCCTCGAAATTGAGGGTGCGCTCGACGTCGCTGTGGAGTTGCACTCGCTGTCGAAGACCTACAACCTTTGCGGTTGGCGTCTTGGGGTGATGCTAGGTCAGCACGACGCGATCGCGCGCGTGCTGGCGCTCAAGCGCCATGTCGACGCCGGGCCGGCCACGGTGCTGCAACTCGCGGCCGCGCGGATGCTTGGGCAACCGCTGGAAGCCTTCCTGGCTGCCCAGCGCCTCACATACTCGGCGCGGCGGCGGCTTCTCTCCGGCGGCCTTCAGCGCGCTGGCTACGAGGTTTTCCCGAGCAGAGCCGGGATGTTCGTCTGGGCTCGCACCCCCGGTGGCCAATCGGCGCAAGCCCACCTGGGCGACTTGATTAGACGGTACGGGATCGCTTGCAATCCCGGTACCGCTTACGGGAGCGAATACGGCTCCCATGTCCGCTTCTCGCTGGGGGTCCCGGAGGACCGCCTGGACGAAGCTGTCCGGCGCTTGTGCGCCGCCCTTTGATTTCATCGGAATCTATCGCTATGAGCAATCCCATCCAGGGCAACCAGGTCCTCATCGTCACTCCGTTCAAGCCCGATCTCAGCTTGGACGAGCCCAGCCTCGTCCGACTCGTCGACCATCTCGTCGAGCAGGGCGCCGCCGGCATAATCGCGCTCGGCACCACGGGCGAATTCTTCAGCCTGTCCGACGATGAGAAGCGTCGGGTTGTCGACGTCGTTGCTGAGCGCACTCGCGGACGCACCCCCCTGATCGTCGGCGTTGCGAACACCGATCCGGTGCAGTCTGCGGGGCTGGCGGCATATGCCAAGGAGCGTGGCGCCGCCGCAGTGTTGGCGCCCCCACCGTACTATATCTCGCCCAGCTCGGAAGGCATGGTCGAACACTTCTCGCGCATCGCCCAGGCCGGTATCGATCTGATGGTGTACGACGGCGGCGGTGGCATTGAGATCCCCATCGACGTGGTGGCCGCCGTGCAAGCACGCAGCACCCACATGCGCTATGTCAAACTGACCACGCCCAAGGTGTCAAAGGTGGCGGAGATCCGCCAGCGCTTCCAGGGCGCCATATCGGTCTTCGCCGGAGAGGATCTGCTGATCATGCCGGAACTCATCGAAGGCGCCGACGGCCTGACGACGGCAGCTGGTAACCTTCGTTGCGCCGAGCTGGGGCGCATCTTCGACCTTGTCCAACAAGGCCTCTTGGAGGAGGCACAAGCCCTTCACGATCGCTGCATCGCGCCACAAGCGCTCGTCACTGGAGCTGTGCGAAACGAGTTCGTGCAGTGCTTCAAGGTGGCGCTCAAGATGACCGGGATCATCGATAGCGACGCGGTGCGACCTCCATTGCACCGGCTCTCGGAGTCTCGCATCGTCCAATTGAAGGGCATGCTGCGGCACCAGGGCCTGCTGCCGTCGTCGGTACGCTGACCGCCCCACCGGAGGAGACAATATGCGAGGACTTCGAGGACGGACCGCAATCGTCACCGGTGCCGCCGCCGGTATCGGGCTTGCGATCGCGAGGCGCTTGGCGGAAGAAGGGTGCGCGGTCTGGATGCTGGATCGCGACGGTCGCGTGCACGAGGCCGCGCAGGAACTGGCCGGCGAGGTCGAGGTCATGCTCATGCCGATGGTCGTCGACATCGCCAGCGAGGCACAGGTCGGCGAGGCTTTCGCCCGGATCGGCGCCGCCGCGCCGCGCGTGCACATCCTTGTCAATAACGCAGCCGTCTTCGAGAGGGCTGGCGTCGAGGCCGGAGTTGCGCAATGGCAGCCGCTGCTCGATGTAAACGTAGTCGGGACCTCGCTCGTCACGCGGGCATGCGTACCCTTGCTCAGCGCCGCCGACGGCGGCGCGTCGATCATCAACCTGTCGTCGATCAGCGGCTTCGTCGGCCAGGCGGGCTTCGCTGTCTACAACGCATCAAAATTCGCGGTGCGCGGCCTCACAAAATGCTGGGCGATAGACTTGGCCGTCCATCGCATTCGCGTCAACAGCGTCTGCCCAGGCTACATCGAGTCCCCGTCAGGGGAGCGTTACGTACAGGCGCAGGGCGTTGATCCGGTGGTTATCCGACGCCGGCTGGCCGCCCAGCACATTCTCGGGAGGCAAGGGCGGCCCGATGAAGTTGCTGCGGCCGTCGCGTTCCTTGCGTCGGACGATGCCTCCTTCATCACAGGGACGGACCTGCTTGTGGACGGAGGCTATGTTGCCCGTTGACACGCCCCCCCCTGTCTCAGCCCGGATGGCCGCGTGGCTTGCACGCCCGGCCGGGCGTGCGACTGCTGCCATCATGGCAACCTTGCTGTGGGGGAGCGCGTTCCCGGCTGTCAAGATTGGCTACCGATTGGGAAATATCGGTCCCGACGACCTGTTTTTGCAACTGCTTTACGCTGGCGTCCGTTTCACGGCTGCCGGGTTGATTTTGTGCATGCTCGGCGCAGCCCTCAACTCCAGCCCGCTGCCGCGCACGCGCAGGCAGGCATGGTTCGGCCTGCGGGTCGCCAGCGTTCAGACTGTTCTGCAATACTTGTTTTTCTACGTAGGGATCGCCTTCAGCTCGGGAGTGTCGGCCTCGATCATCGCTGGCACGCTGACATTCTTCCAGCTGGCCATCGCGCACTTCCGCTACGCCGACGATCGCCTCACGTCCCGAAAACTACTGGCCGCACTAGTGGGCTTCGGTGCGATCGCGTTCTACCAGGTCCAGCATGCAGGTGGCTACGCCGGCGCCGCCTTCGGCGTCGGCGAAGCGGCCATGCTGGCCGCGATGTTCTTCGCCGCATTTGGCAATGTCATGAACCGCGAGTCGAGAGAGAACGGGTGGTCACCCTTGCGGTTGACCGGCTTCCAAATGACTGTGGGAGGGATGATCCTCGGCACCGTCGGCTTGGTGGGTTGCGGGCATCGATGGCCCGAGTTGTCACCAGCTTTTTTCGGCGTTCTCGTCTACTTATCGTTCGTATCAGCGGGAAGCTTTCTTTTGTGGAACTCGCTGATGACATTCAACCGGCCGGGTAGCGTCGCGATATTCCTATTCCTCGTACCGGTCTTCGGCGTGCTGCTGTCTTCGATCGCTCTGCACGAGCCGTTTGACGCGCGCGTCCTGCCAGCGCTGGCGATCATTGCCGCGAGCATCGTGGCCGCTCAAGGCCTTCCCCGGTCAGGGAACGGCACGCTTTCGAATGGCGCGGCTGGAGCTTCACGTTGAAACCTGCTGTGTTTTGCCTTCCCCACGCCGGAGGAAACGCGTCGTTTTTTGCGCGCTGGCAGGCAGTCTTCGGAGAAGGTCTGGACATTGTTCCCCAGGACTACCCCGGACGAGGCGCCCGCGCGGGCGAGGCACCCGCCCGCAGCCTTGAGGAACTCGTGGTGGGGATGGCGGCAGGTATCATCGGGCGCCTTGCGCCTGGCGTTTCGTTCGCGCTGCTAGGCCACAGTATGGGTGCAACCGTCGCTTGGGAGGTCGCGCGATACCTTGAGGCGACCGGCGGCGCCAAGCCCCGCCGGTTGTTCCTGTCTTCTCGAGACTCGCCCGCCTTCGCGCGCGTGCAAGTTGACGCCCACGCCGATGATGCTGCCTTGTGCCGTGCGCTGTGCGAACTTGGCTCGCTCGCGCCGTCATTGCTGGCACAGCCGCGCTTCCTGAAGCCGCACCTAGCAGCATTGCGTGCTGACCTCGCGCTCCTGAATGGGCATGGGCCGGCGTCGATGACACTGCCGATGCCGTTATGCGACGCAGTCGTCCTTTACGGAAGAAACGACCCGTCCGTAACGCAGACGGGCCTCCAGGATTGGTCACGCTTCGTCTCGGGCCGCTGTGAGTTGCGATCCTTCGATGGCGGACATTTCTACACGGACTCCGCCCTGCCAGCCCTAGCCGACCTCGTGTCGACACCGACTTGGTTCGCGCGCTAAGCCGACGCGCCGCCAGCATTTCATTGGCGCGGTGAAACCCCGGCCGCCGCAGTTCGCCGAATCGGGGGCACTTTTGCGGTGGCTGCGACCAAGACCCGCCTTGGTCTGGAGTAATGTGGCGGACCACAGCCAAATCCGGATACCTAATATTTTAAGCCCAATGAAAAGCCCCGTTCTCCTCTTGGGCCCGCCTTGGCATGGACTGGATATTTTGCCTGTGAGTAGTATTTTGGCGAAACTGGTCGCTCCTTATGCGGGGTACTTATAACGTGGAGCTTAGCATACGATTTATTCCGTTTCGTGAGCTGACCCCATCTATGTAAGCAGAACTTGGCCACGAAGCGGTGGATCCAGTGATGGGCCACCGGGCAGTTGTCCGACACACCCTCACTTCATCGGTCGCGGATCCGGAAATGGCTACACCTATCCGGATGAGATGTGGGCCACAGCCCTTAAGACCCTCGCGGGTCTTAAGGAATTGCCGGACTCCCTGGTCAGGTACGAATGGGTAAAAGGCTACCCGGGCGGCTATGCCTTTCTTGAAGGTGCGGTCGGCTCATTGGATGACCGAATGGATGAATTCCTGCCCAAGTTGATCGTGGACCCGGCGCATCCGAGGAAGTGGATCGACATCGAGGCTACATTTTGAGTGTGTTCAATGAAAAGCCCGGTTCTCCTCTTGGAGCCCGGGCTTTTTTTTATGCCCGTCAAACGATCGTTAGTCGGTCATGCCGGATATTGTCCGGCAATCAGCTTGTTCGACGGGTTGTCGGACATCAAGATAAGCGGACGGCATGACGGACAAAAGGGGCGGCAATGGCACTGATCGGGTATGCGCGGGTGTCGACGGCGGAGCAGGACACCGCTTTGCAGACGGACGCACTGCGCAAGGCAGGGTGCGAGCGGGTTTTCGAGGACACGGTGTCCGGTGCCAAGGCGGATCGCCCAGGCCTGGCCGCCACGCTGGCCTATCTTCGAGACGGTGATGTACTGGTCGTCTGGAGGCTGGATCGGCTCGGACGTTCTCTGCCACACCTGATCGAGACCATAGGCGATCTGGAAGCGCGTGGCGTCGGCTTCAGGTCACTGACCGAAAGTATCGACACCACCACACCGGGCGGGCGCCTCGTCTTCCATGTGTTTGGCGCGTTGGGCCAGTTCGAGTGCGACTTGATCCGCGAGCGCACCAAGGCCGGATTGGCCGCCGCCGCCGCACGTGGACGAAAAGGCGGGCGCAAGCCGGTCGTCAGCGCCGACAAGTTGCAGCGTGCGCAGGAGCACATCGCCAACGGACTGAACGTCCGCGAGGCCGCAGCGCGGCTCAAGATCGGCAAGACGGCCCTCTATGCGGCCTTGCAGGCCGCGGGCTCGGGCGACTCCTGAATAGAATGACTAAAAGTAGAATCCAGGAGGACACGTAAGAATATGCGAAGGGATCCATCATCATGGGGAAGTTGGTCGACGGTAACGACGGCCTGCCTGCGGAAGAAGTAGGCGTCCATGCCAAGCAAAAGCACGAATACCTGAAGCGCTACCTGGACATCTCCAGTGCAGCGCGAAGGAGGTTCCTGGACGGACTAGGGGGCGCCACTTACATCGACCTCTTCTGCAGCGTCGGCCAGGCGCGAGTCCGGGAGAGCGGTGAGTACATCGACGGAAGCGCCGTCGCGGCGTGGAAGATCAGCGTCGAGAGTGGAACGCCGTTTTCTACGATCTACCTGGCTGATGCCGACGATGATCGGCGCCGGGTCATGGCCGAGCGATTGCGACGACTGAAGGCTCCCGTCAAGGAACTGCCAGGCACGGCACTCGATGCCGCACGGCTGATACCTGACGTGGTCAACAAGTACGGGCTTCATTTTGCCTTTCTCGATCCCTATAACCTCTGCGCCCTGGACTTCGGTATCCTCGAATCGCTTTCCTGTCTCAAGAGAATGGACATGTTGATCCATGTGAGCGCCATGGACCTGCAGCGCAATCTGGGCGCGAACATGCACAGTGAGGAGTCGGAGTGGGATCGCTTCGCGCCTGGCTGGCGCGAGCACGTGTCGCCGGCGGCGCCCCAACGAGAAATCCGTCGCCTGGTGATGGAATACTGGCGATCGCGTATCGCCGGGCTTGGGGTTCACCCAGGGAGCGATGGCGACGTGAAGATGATCACCGGCCGGCAGAACCAATACCTGTACTGGCTGCTCCTCGCCGCCAAGCACAAACTGGCGCTCAAGTTCTGGAAGATCGCCTCGAACCCGGAGGGGCAGCAGGAGTTGTTCTAACGAGGCTGTAGAAAAACATGCTGAGGGGGCGCCAAACCGAAATTTAGGGGGGTGGCTTGCCCCCTCCCGAGAGGGAGATCGCCGATTACAGCACATTGTACAGGGTCGATTTTATTGCATGCTCTCAACAATCCGTCATCGGGAGGTTTTTCTACAGCGTCAACGTGGAGGTGAGCGGCCTGCGCGGCCTTTCGCGCAGGTCCGCTCGACTGCAGGGTTGGGCGTCACCGAGCCTTGCTAGCAGCAGAGTCACCGCTGGGCACGTCGGTTGAATTGCCAAATTTGCAATAGCTCGGATTCGCTTCAAATTGCGGATCACGAACACCCTTCGCAACAAGCATTTTCCGATAGTCTTTCCAGTTCATGTTCGGATCCCCCGGACGGAGAAATTTCTCAGGGACGATCCTGGGGAGGTGGGCAGATCTCTCTTTGGCATTGTTTGCCCACGCCGATTCGCCCCCCGCACTAACACCTGCAAATATCGCCAACTCGTCAAAGCTTCCCACCTTGCTTTCTTTCATTGCTATCAATAGAAGGCGGTCCGATTGGACTCTTGAGCAGCCTTGGGTCCAGTACAGAAAGTCATGTATAACGGCGGCTCGGCCGTACTGGCCGTGTGGCGATAGCCCGAACGACCAAAGTGGCTTCGGAATTGACGCGAAGTCCGTTACAAATCCCTTCGGTACGACAATCTTCTCGTTCGTCGTTCCGATCCTATACTCCATGTCTTCGATCGTTATCCATTCGGCATTATCGCCAAAGGGGCGAACCACGGGTGCCTCGGGGGCTTGCTTGTTGAAGCCACAAAGCACGATTTCAAGTACAGCGAAGGCAATCGCATACCAAATCTTTTTCATCTCTTGTGTGCTCCTAGAATTTCCACCACGCCCAGACCAGTGACGCCCAACGTCTGAATTCACCGGCCTGCGCGGCTTTTCGCGCAAGTCCGGTTGACTGCCGGGTTCGGCGTCGTGTTATTGGACGAGCGCATAAAGAACTTGATCTATCAGTTGGCCGTCTTTGAGGACGCTCTTACGAAGAATGCCTTCACGCTCGAAGCCAGCCTTTTCGAGAACCCGCATGGATGCGGGATTCCAGGCGAAGACGGGGGCCTCCAAACGCACGAGCCCAAAGTGAGACAAGGCATATTCTGAGACAACGCGGACAGCGACTGTCATGATTCCCCGCCCCCAATATTCTTCATCGAGCCAGTAGCCGAAGTGCCCCGATTTTGCATAGATGCCTTCTCCGAGATCGACGCCGATTCCACCGACTGCAACGCCACCAACTTCAATAGCCCAGTGGGTGGGTTCAGGCATTGCGGCAAGCAAAGAGAACCAACCCCTTGCGTCAGCTTGGGTGAATGGATGCGGGAAACGGTGATGAAGGTTGCGCCAAACATTCCGATTGTTGGCCGCGGCGACCAAAGCTGCGTCGTCGCCAAGCTGCCAATCTCGAACGGCACACAAGTCACACTCGATTCGCATCGCAGGCACCATCAAGACGCCGAACGCTGAATTCACTGGCCTGCGCGGCTTTTCGCGCAGGTCCGGTGGAATGAGTGGTTAGCCACGGCGTTCTCCTGGCAACACAATTGATCTCGAACCTCGCAGTGAATTGAGATTTTCCGGTTCACTGTCTCTGATGGTAAACGGGCCAATTTTCCGTTCCAAGAAGTCGAACCACTTACGGCCAAGATTATCAATGAACGTCACAAGGGAGCCGGGTGCTCGATCACTATAGGTCGGCGCCCACATTAAGCGGGGCACATCTGAGCCTTGAAGTTCCACGTAGCGATTGACGGTGATGTACACGAGGCAATCTATGGACGAGTATGAGTGTACGAGGAGTTGAGCTGCGAGTGCGCGAACCAATTCTGGACCGATGGCGGTGAAACCGTTGTTAGCAAGAACAAGAACGCCGGTAGATGAGCGAATTCCGAAGTGTTTCTTTGTGTCGCGGAGTTGACGGTTCGCTTTCTTCAGAATGCGCGATATTGGTGGGCGAAAAAGTCGCACGAACTCTAAGTTGAACCAGGCTGGGTAGTTGCCCGTGCCTCCAAAGAGAACAGGTTTCCAATTGGGGTCTTCGGCAAGGACTCGGTTCATCAGTTCATCAAACCCTTTGCGGAATGCCTCGGACCCGGAAAACTCTGTTTCGATCTCCTTCAATTCCGCAAGGACGCTGACCTCCTTGAAGATGAAGTCAGCATTCTCAAATGTTCTCGGTTCCGGAATGAGCCGCGAAACGATCTCTCCACCCGCGCCAAGTACAAACTCTTGCCACGTCGGCTCAACTGGTATTGGGTCATGGGGACCAATGTCCCAGAAGCCAGGGATGCTAGGCATAGTGGCTAACGAGGCTGTAGAAAAACATGTTGAGGGGTGATTAACCCCGATTTTGGAGGGTGCCTTGACCCCTCCCAGATGGAAGATCGCCGATTACAGCGCATCGTAGAGGGTCGAATTTTTTTGCACGGTTTCAAAAATCCTTCTGCGGGAGGTTTTCCACAGCGTCAACGTTTGAGGTAAGCGGCAAGACGCCGCAGGCAGCTTGTCCGCTTGACTGAGGTGTTATGTCTCATTTCACTGCGATTCTTTCGAGCTGCTTGTAATAACCAGCTATCGCGTCAACGAAACCTCGCGCCTCTTCTCGTTTCCTGGTGAGTATGTCGTGCGAGAACCTTTGGTTGTCGAACTTTATCCAGTTTCCGACAAGATCGTACATGTTGATTTCGTAGATTCCAAGGATACCCGTCACATTATTCGCAATGTGATCCTGTATCTCCCGTATGGCCGGATTGAATGACCGGAGATCGCTGGTGTGCCAAAAATCGCGAATATCGGCTAGTATGTCCATCACGTTGTGGTCAATCTTGAACGCCAACTCAGAGTATTCGTGGAAGAGATACGCGAACATCTGAGAATAATTTAGTAGGTATTTTTGGACGAGCTTGATGTCCTCCTTGCTGTACTCAGACTCAGAGTACTTTGCATAGAGCATGTCGCGATAGGTCTTGACTTCGACTTGCGTGTAGTTCTTGGTTTGACTTGTCGTCGAGTCAAATTTGTCGTGGTGCACTAGGCACAGCCAAACTAGATTTTCGAATCTATTATCGCTGTGATCACCGTTCAGGTGTGCGATTTGCCCGGGCCGCTCAGATTCGTTCCCATCGAGAAAGACACAGAGAGGACATCGCCGCTTGCTCTTGATGACAACGTCTGCTTGCATGACGGGCGGTATAGGTTTTCTTGCCATGGTGGACGGGCTCACTCAGTGCCGTGAGACATAACGTTTAGCTTGAGAGGCGCGAAAACAGGCGGCAAAGCCGGCTGTTGGAGCGTCCATCTCGAAGCGTAGGTTAGGCTGAGCCAGTTGCATTTTTATATGCTTCTTCACATAGTTCATGAAACCCCCCCCCTTCTCACCATCACCAGTCAACATGTCATGGCGATGTTGTCGCGCCGTTTTCCAGAAGTTTTGATATTTTGCATTTGCGAAGTGCTCCTTTAGTTCGGCTTTGATTTGGTCTTCATTTAGGCGGTCAAGCTTAAACAGCGTCTCAATATGAGAGAGATGCATGTTTACAAAAACGTTTTGCATGAACTCCTTTTTATCTTGTCCTGGCGAACTCCAGACCTCCCAAAGATCATCTTCACGGATTACTAGACTTAAGAGTTCATTGTGAGACGCGCGAGTGGCCGTCTCGATTGCAGCAGTGAGCTGCCTTTCCATCGTCTCAAGCTGGTCTTTTGTTGTGTCTAACTGACTCTGTAGGGTTTCAATTTGTTTAGATGCGACTTCTTTCGCACCTTTTGCCAAATACACAGCGGCGAGCGCGCCTAAGAGACCGCCACCAACTGATCCTAGTAGTGCAGCTACTGCTTGTGCAGCGATGATAGACATGTCCATGGCGGTATCCTTTCGGCGCCTAACGAGGCTGTAGAAAAACATGTTGAGGGGTGATTAACCCCGATTTTGGAGGGTGCCTTGACCCCTCCCAGATGGAAGATCGCCGATTACAGCGCATCGTAGAGGGTCGAATTTTTTTGCACGGTTTCAAAAATCCTTCTGCGGGAGGTTTTCCACAGCGTCAACGTCTGAATTCACCGGCCTGCGCGGCTTTTTGCGCAGGTCCGGTGGAATGATGGGTTGGGCGTCTACTTGGCAATACATTTGTCTTTGGTAAGAAAGCGACTGGAGTAATTTCTCTTTAGGATTCCGAATCGACGCTCCCATGATAGAGGCATGTAGTCATCGCCCCCCACGGATTTGTTTACATATTCTTCAATTTCCCCAATTCTCTTGCACGCATTTCGGGCGTCACTATCAACGATCTTCCAAATGCCGCCCAGAATCAGTAGCACAAAGACAACGAGACCTATCCCCCAACACACAGGAAGTGCGCCATTTGCCATAAAGCCGATAAGCGCCACGATTGCTGCGATGCACGCACCGGACATTTGAATTAACAAGTTGTTGCGTTGGAGCAGTTCCGCGTGAAGAACCTTATATTCCTCCACCGCGATCTTTGCGCGTTCAAGCTCGTCCTTATCCATGTCATCACCTCCACAAGAATTGGTTGAGATCGACATCCAGCTGGCAACAATTACGAAAACGCCTCGTGGATTGTTTGGCCTCGAGAGGTACGTAGCTTATGCCGTTTACACGGGACTGGAGACGCCCAACGTTTAGCTTGAGGGGCCGGCCAGCAGCGGGCGAAGCCGGCTGTTGGGCGGTCCCGCTCGAAGCGATTGTTAGGCATTAATGGCACCATGTTGCTCAAGTAGCTGGGGGAAGGGCCATTTATAATGGCAAATATATTCAAGAAGCCCTGAACCCAATTTCATCTTCCCTGAGTTTTGTAGAAAGCCATCTGGAAATTCTAGGTGTTGATTCATCTGGAGAAATAGTATGTATTGCGAGAGTAGCTCACGAAGTATTTTTTGGTGATTCTCACTCATTAGATGAACTTGCTCTACCGTCAGGTCACCAGTTTCTAGAAACTTAAATAGCAAATTTTGTTTGGAAAGATTGAATTTTTCCTTTATGTCTTCACCGATAAAGCATCTCTGCGTGAAGTCATAGATGATTTCCTGAACTTCGCTCGCTGTCGTCATCCGATCCCCCTGGTTGCCTTGTATGTTCAGCCTACCGATTCCGTAGAAGAATCGGCCGTTGAGCGGGGGCGTAGAGCCCCTGTGGTTGGCGACACGACAGCCCGTTGAAGCCTTGGGCGGTCCAGCCCGTACGTTAGCGCGGGGCGTCGTGTCGCATGTTCTTGTAACCCGGACAGTTGATCGGGCCATTGCAAGCCCGGATTTTTGCAAGGCAGGGTACCGGAATGAGCAACCATGAATTGTTTATCGGCATCGACATCGCGCAAGACTGGCTCGACCTGGGCTGGCATCCCGGCGGCCACAGCCAGCGGATTGACCATAGCGAAGCCGCCATTGCCGGCCTGTGCGAGCGGCTGCGCGCCGAGTCGCCCACCTTGATCGTGATGGAAGCGACCGGTGGGCTGGAAACCGATCTTGCCAGTGCGCTGGCGGCAGCCGGGTTGCCGGTGGCGGTGGTCAACCCGCGCCAGGCACGGGACTACGCCAAGGCCTGCGGCCGGCTGGCCAAGACCGACCGCATCGATGCCCTGATGCTGGCCGCCTTCGCCGCCGCCATCCGGCCCCAAGTGCGCCCCCTGCCCGACGAGGAAACCCGCGCCTTGGGCGACCTGCTCGCGCGTCGGCGCCAGCTCATCGATATCCGCGTCCAGGAGAAACTGCGCCTGGGTCGCGCCTCGGCCTTCCAACGCGCCAGCCTCAAGGAACACATTGCCTGGCTCGACGAACGGATTGCCCGCCTGGATATCGACCTGACCCATGCCTTGAGAACCTCGGGGGCGTGGTGCGAGAAAGACGATCTGCTCCAGGCCATTCCCGGCATCGGTGCGGTGACGCGGGCCACCCTGCTGGCCCTGCTGCCCGAGTTGGGCACGCTGGGCAGCAAGGAGATCGCCGCCCTGGCGGGTGTGGCCCCATTCAACCGGGACAGCGGAAAACATCGGGGCGAGCGGGTCATCTGGGGTGGACGTGCCCAAGTCCGGCGCGCCCTCTACATGGCGGCTGTCTGTGCAATGCGCTGCAATCCGGTGATCCGGGCGTTCTATCGGCATCTGCGTGACCAGGGCAAACCCGCCAAGGTCGCCCTCACCGCGTGCATGCGCAAACTGCTCGTGATCATGAATTCCATGCTGAAACATCACTCTCCCTGGAATCCTTCTATTGACTTTCAACACAGTTGCTAACGTGAAGGTAACCGGCCTCGCGCGGCTTTTCGCGCGAGGTCCGTGTTGACCGCAGGGTTGGGCGTCATGGCCGCTCACCCTCCGCAAAGAGGCTGCACCAATCAATGTGCTTGCCGACACCCTCAAAGAGTTCGGTATCCACGTACCTTCCCGGCAACTCCTTGCGGCAAGCCTTCAAATATCTTCGGACGGCTTCAAATATTCCGTCGTTCGTTTGCGGATACGGAATGTCGATCTCGGGAGCAAGCTTCCACGTTTGGTACTCAAGGGTTTTCGTTCGCGTGCGAACCACCCTTTGTTTCCGAACGCCGTAATACTCGCCGCGGACTTGCGACCCAAGAAAATGTAGCCGAATGTAGCCAATGATTTCATTGAACCGCCAGCACCCACCGTAAGTGTGTTGAAGGTGGTCTCGAATGGCGATGTTGTGATGTGGATCGGCCGCCTCTTTCGCACGCATTGCTTCGTTAAACGGCGAACCTTCTGGATAGACCACGCCCTCGATGTACTTGTCACGTTCGCGGTAGTACCTCTCCTCGGGGAGACGGTAAACCGGGATGTCAAAGAAGTATCGGGAGGCCACTATGATGACGCCCAACGTTTGAAATGAGCGGCCTCGCGCGGCTTTATGCGCGAGGTCCGCTCGATTGATGGGTTGGGCATCGCGGGGATACGACTACGCATTGATCGAAATTACCAGTTGCTGACTGGACAGGCATTTCGGAAGGATGGCTTCTGGCACTTGGCGTCCATGCTTCTCCTTTGCCGCATAGTCCACCGTTGGCCCCATTGCTTCTTCGTGCGCAAGCCCGACAAGCTTGAAGCCTTGGCTGTGATCCAAAGTTTGAGCGGCCTTGAGTAGGTTACTGAGATAGACGCCACCGCTTGCGGTGTCGTAAGAGACCTGACCAACTGAGCAGGAATACAGCAATGCTTGTTGTGGTATCGCCTGCATGATGCGATTTTCGAATCGCTGCCGAACTTGACTCACGGATTCCCGAAGAGAAAAACTCAACGAATCCATCGCAATGCTCTTCTGCACCGTAGAAGAGATAGAACGACAGCAGTCATAGACGTTCAATTGTCTTTCCGCCATTTTCCGGAGCTTGGTTTCTTCAATGGATTCTCCTGCCCCGTTGATTTCAAGAACGGTTTGTCGAAGAACTTGCCCACCATGACCGCTAAATAGCACTATGAGATAGTCTAGCGACTGCCTCCTTAGTTCATTGACCTTATCGAGCAGGACGGACTTGCTGGCATTTTCAAGAACATCAATTTCTGAGTCATACCAAGCTCCCCCGGCGTTACTCTTGAGAAAAGCAAAAAACCGAGTGATATCCACCTGAACGCCTTGTAGCCCACTCGTATTGCCGATCAATAGTGCCTTTCGTTTCATCCTATTTCCCCTTTAAGTAGCCTTCGACAAGCGCAACGAATGGGCGGTCGTAGGTGTCGACGTTTTCATATGCTTCGGTCGGGTCTCTCCAATACCTGGCATGAATTCTCGCCCAAGGTTTGAGCGCGACATGTTCGTCAATCTTGTCCTCGCAATACTTGTGATACTTGGCCAGCCGAGACATGTAATTGAAGACTAGGGTGCAGTAGACCTCATACCTCAGGGCCTTCTCGTCGTTTCTGTTATAGCTGCTCGTCCAAGTGCTTGTGAAGTCTTTGCTTTCCAAATACGGGTATTGGATTGCAATTTTAAGAATCGCGTCCAATTGTTCGTCGAGGCTCTTGCGAGAGTTCAGCCTTGTCAGCAAGAGCGTGATGGTTGCAGACGTGGCAGCAGATATCAGGGTCGCAATTGCAGCAGATGTTATGTCCATGCATGTGCTCCGTTAGCGCAATAAGGTGATAGTGATGCCCAACTTTGTATTAGCCGACATAAATGTCGGGCTAATTTCTGAAAGTCCGATATCACCAAGCCCATGTCGGTATAAATCGCTGGAATGTCCACTATCACCCCCCTTATGTCGGGCTAATTTTTTATCTGGACAAACAGGCTCACGTCGCGAGCCTGCACCTCCTGCACACTTCCTTTCGCCGCGTTCACACGGTCTTGCGCCAATATGATCGGAGTTAGGGGAGTCGTCAATGTAAACCACCACGTTGCCAGTTGCCACTGGGACCACCGGTTCCCTTCGGCAACCCAGGCTGATCCCTAGTCTGCGCGAGGCACTACGTGTTCGTCGCTATAGTCCCAAGACTGAGAAAGCCTATGTGTTGTGTCCTGGATGCCCTTGTCTCCCGCCGGCGTGGTTTACTGTTGGCGCGGGACATTCTCCAGGAGTTGAAGCGATGCAAGTGAGACTGCACAAGAACGCCACCACGACCCCGAAGACGCGGGCGATGATCCAGGCCAGCGACCTGCCCATGACGGTCCTGGCCGAGCGGCTGGGCGTGACGGTGGAGACCATCGCGCGCTGGAAACACCGCGATTCGGTCGAGGACCGCTCCCACACTGCCCATCGGCTGCAAACGACGCTCAGCGCCGAGCAGGAAGCCATCGTTCTCATCTTGAGGAAAACCCTCGATCTGTCCCTGGACGACCTCCTGGCCGTCGTGCACGAGTTCATCCACGCCACCATCACCCGCTCCGCCCTGCATCGTATGCTCAAGCGGCATGGTGTCTCGAAGCGCGAGCCGGTCGAGGCGGGCAAGCCCAAAACCAGGCCCTTCAAGGCTTATGTCCCCGGTTTCGTCCATGTCGACGTCAAGTACCTGCCGCAGATGGCCGACGAGGACAAGCGGCGCTACCTGTTCGTGGCCATCGACCGGGCCACCCGCTGGGTGTTCATCGCCGTGTATGCCGCCAAGACCGCTGCCAACGCCAAGCGCTTCCTGGCGGCCCTGGCCAAGGCCGTACCCTTCCACATCCGGACGATCCTGACCGACAACGGCAAGGAGTTCACTGGCATGGTAACTGAGGTGGAAGGTTTGCATTCAGCGGCAATCCTGCAGCCTGGTTAGCAATCTGATTCATGGGGTCGTTATAAGGAGCCAACCCCAGCGGGTCAGTAAAGGTCAGAGGGTTGGCGTTCGCGTACTGATACAAATTCAACGCGAGGTGGTAGCCGATTACCTGGAGGCCGTGGAACTGGTGGAGCCCACCGCCGTGCCGCGCGTGGTGCCCAATGATGCTGACGATGACCAGGTGATCGCCTGCGCCGTCGCCGCACAGGCCGACCTGACCGTCTCCGGCGACCGGCATTTGCTCGACCTGGGGGACAGCTTCCAGGGGGTTGCCATCGTCTCGACAGGCCAGGCGGTCGCCTTGATCTCAGCGGGTTGATCCCGCAAAGCGGTTAACCCAGGTCGCGCAGGCTTACAAGGACTTCACGATGCCCCGATACCAAGCGGATGGGCACGCGTCCAGAAACGCCTGTTTCCTCGCTTCCGCTTCCTTGTGTTTTCCCGCTTCACGAAGGGAATAGACCGCATCGGTCACCATCATGGTTTGATGGTTCCAGTCTGTGTCCGCCTTGGCGATCCGCGAAACGAGCGCCCCCCAGTCATCCTCACTGATCTCTTCACCGGGAAAGAGATCAGCATGTAAGAGGCGCAGCAGGTCAACCTGGGCGGCCGTCATCTCCGAACCAGCAGCAAACCGCCCTTCCTTGAATTTCCAGATCAGGGCGTACGCGGCCTTGAGCTTGCTACTCACAGCGATCCTTCTTTTTCTTCGGCTGGCACATGTGGAACGGCCAATCGCCTGAACCTGACCCCAAACAGAGATCGAGACAGGCATTGCAGTTGCCGGCCCAGCCATAGTTCTTGCAGTTCGCGTAGGTGCGAATGCAGAAGTCCTTGTTTTCTTTCGGCCAGGCTTCGCCGTCCGACCCGCTGTCATCGCCTGGCCAGCTAGGCCAGCGTGGCGTTCTAAAGTAACTGCCCGAATCCTTGCCGCCCATTCCTGGGAACAGCCCGCCAAAATCATCACCGCGCGAACCCCCGGAGCCATAGCCAGGTGTGACCGGCCCAGGAACCGGGAACGGTACTGGGCCGGGAAGCACCCCTGCCAACCCATTGGGGTCCACGTAGGTCAGCGGGTTCTGATTGGCATAGGCATACAGATTCAAGCCGCCTTCCAGCCCGATCGGATCGGCCTCGATATACCGTCCGGTGCTCGGATCATAATCCCTGTAGTAGTTGTAATTAATACCAGTCTCGGCATCGAAATACTGCCCCGGGAATCGCAGGTTGAAAGTGAACGCCCCCAACCCGGAAGGATTCTCATTAGGTGGTGCAGTACCGAAGGGTGGCGAGTTCCAGACCCAAACCGGCTGGCCTGACGTGTCGTCGATCTGCCTGGGGGTATCTAGATGGTCGGTGTGGACATAATAGGTGCCGCTCGCTGTCACTACGGCAAGGGGAATGTCGCCGAGCCAGAGAATCTCACGGCGCAGGGCACCGTTTCCGGAGTACTCGCCTACCAGATGGTTGGCCTCGTCGTAGGCAAACAACGTCGTCGTGCCGGACGCCGTCTTGCTGACCCGCTGGCCTTTACCGTTGTATTGATAGGTGGCGACATCGGTGGCGATGAGTCTTCCAGCAGCGTCATAAGAATAGTTATGTCGTCCATCGTACGTGACACTGCCGTTGGCGTCGTAACTGTAACTCAGCGAAGCGTTTGCCATGATAACCGATGAGATCCGGTTGCTCGCGGGGGCGATCTCAAAGGTGGCCGGGGACGTACTGGATACTTGGCTCGTGCGATTGCCGTTAGCATCATATCTATAGCTGATAGCCTCCCCTGTCCCGGAGTAACTCGTGAGCCGGTCCAGAGCATCATAACCATAGGCCCAGCTTCCGTTTTGGTTGAAGTAACCGGAGTTAGTCAAGCCGATGACGCGGTTGCCAGTATCGTAGGCCAGTCTCCCAAGACTATGTTCTGTAAGTCGCCCACTAAGGTCATAATTCCTTGTCACTCGCTCGCCGTTGGCAAAGACCCACGCGCCCGGATCTCCAAAGGGTTCGCTAGCAATAGTCGAAGCCAACGCCCAACCATCCAGCGTAACGCTCTCGATTTGCGATGCGTTCCAGGAAAAGTTTGCTACATGTCCAGATGGAAGCGTAGTGCTGACGAGATGGCCAGTTGCGTCGTAAGCATACTCTGTAGCCAAGCTAGTTCCGCCGATTGTTTGTCTCTTCTGAATGACGCGGCCTTCGTCGTCGTAAGACCAAGTTGTCATTCCCGAAGTGTCTTGCATCGTTGTTAGATGCCCTGCACCATTTTCACCTTGATCGTAGATGTAAGTGGTGGTGTTGCCATCGTGGAATGTTCTGTGGGTGAGGCGATTGAGCGCATCGTACTGATAGGTGTTGGTTTGACCTTTGGCGTCGCGCTGCTGAAGTAGGTTCCCTGCAGCATCGTAAGAAAAAACCGATGTGCCCGTATCCGGGCTGGTCACCTGGATAACGTTGCCAAAACCATCCACGGTGTAGCGGGTGACCAATCCCCTCGGATCTGTGACGGCGACTAGATGATCGCTTGCATCATATTCGAAACGGGTAATGCCTTGTAAACCATCCGTGATTTTAATAAGGCGATTCAGGACGTCGAACTGCTTGAGGGTGGTCCTATTGCCCATGGTTGTGGTGGAGTTAACATTGCCCAGCAGGTCATGGCCGAAGATCGTTTCTTGCCCCAGAGGATCCTGTATCTTCAACAACCTGCTCAGTTCGTCATACACGCGAATCTGTGTACGACGCAAACTATCGGATGGATCATAGACGTCAACCTTGATCCGATTGCCGGCGGCATCAAGGGTGTAATGAATTCGGTTGCCAATATCATCACGTAATTCATAGAGGCGGCGCGCATTATCGTAGAAATATTGCACGCTAACCCCATTCGGTGAAAGCGATATACTGGACAAATTGCCAACAGCATCATATTGATAGGTCGTTGTGTGGCTGGTTGTCGTTCGAGTACTTAATCTCCCCATTCCGTCGTAAGTCATCGTTGCGGTGACGCCATTGGGATCTGTAACCATTTCTGGATGACCAGATGGGTTAAGAGCAATGGCTTGCCACACATGACCCGCAGCGTTCGTCACTTTCTGGAGATAGCCGCGCGCGTCATATTCAAGCGTGGTCGCGTCTTGGTTACCGGAAAGGGGGCCGTCGATGAGACTGATCAGGCCTCGATCGTTGTAGGTAAAACTCCATGTGCGTGTGTTGCCGTGAGTTGAGTAGGGTTGTGAATGTTGTGTCGTGTCGGTTTGTGTCAGGGTCAGAAGCCTGCCACTGTCGTCATATGCAAAGTCAGTGGTAAGACCTGGTCTTACGATCTGAGTGGGAGTACCAAAGGCCGGATTCCATGTGTATGAGGTAACCCGCTCGGACGAAGTGCCGAAAGCCTCTGTGACGACCTGCATACGCCCATCCACATCGTATGTATATTTCGTTGTATTGCCGGCCTCATCTACGACGGAAGTTTTTCTCTTGTCGCTGTCATAGACAACGGACTCCGCTGTGCCGACACAGTTGGAACTTGGATTACCTACCACACTTGTCAGGAGAGGCTCACTCGTTCCCTGTGTCACCTTGTAGGTGTAAATGGTCTGCTTGCCTAGTGCATTGGTGACAGTACGGTAGACGTAGCCTTGAGTTGATGAATAGCCGATTGTGACGGCATCGGCACCGTTTTCGTGTTGCGCGGAAAGTACCCGACCACTCGTATCGTATTGCCAAGTGGCATAGCGAACCCCAGCGTTATCAACAATGCCAGTTAACAAAGATGGCGTATTGGGGTCGTCGTAGATGTATGTTGCGCTATCCACGATGCCAGCTGACGCGCTATTGCGCGTAAATGTTTTCAGACGCACGAAACTCAGTCTATTGCTTGGGTCGTCGGTCTCACCCTCATAGCTATAGTCGAGAACTGAGCCGTCGGGTAGCGAGATGGTCTTGATAGCGCGCGGAAACAGAATACCGGTGTCGTCAGAACTCTCCACATAATACCAAGCAATTGAGATGGTGCGCCCAAGATTATCTTCGATTGTTTGCAGTTCATCCTTGCTCCCATAGGTGAGGTTCCAAGCGTAACCGCCTCGATAGGTGATTTGCATCGGGCGCGCTTCCGCATACTTCTTTGACCAATTGGAGACGAAAAGCTTCATGCGTATCTGGTCACCGGAGCTAGTCGTGATAACAAACTGGCCACCGTTGGTCAGGATGTCGGCATAGCTAATCTGGTTTCCGCTGGGATTGACAAACTGGACTGTAAAATCGGTAATCGCATCACCATTCACCGTGACGGTCCCGTCGCTGTTTAGCTTGAAGCCGTAATTGCTCCCATCTGGCGAAGTAATTCCAAAACTGCCGTTATATGAGAAATAGTTTGGGATCAGAGCCAATTCCCACTGGAAATTTAAATGCCACAGATCACCCATACCAAACGGTAATGCATAGGTGGAGAAAGAGCCCGGACTCATGCCGTACTTGCTCCGGTAGGTCCGCACTATGGTCAGCTTCTTGTCGGCATCCTCATAGTCCGTTACCTGTTCATAGAGTGCGCCCGTTGATACGACTACAGGATCACCCACGAGCGGATTCGCATTCGCACCATTGTTGTAGTTGCATGGCGGGCGTGAAAGTTGAGGTTCATTAACAGGAACGCAGATACCGGGGGGACGAGCTTATGCCAGACGCTGTCGGTTTTTCCATCTGCATCAACGCAGTAAAGGTGTGTTAAGGAAGGTAGCGGTGCAACTGGATAGGGCCCTTCCGTGTGAGTCTTCCAGTCACACTGATAGCTTCTCCAAGACCCTTGGTAGGGTGCGGCAGTAACCGGCCCCGGATTACCTGGTGCATAGTAATCATGCTGGTACTGGCATGCCGATCCTGGCGATGAAAACCATGTGTACGTACCGTTAGTGGACGGCACCGTTCCCCATTTCGCCGTAAAATCTGCGTAGGATGGAGACGTGATAAGCAGCAAGATCAGGATAAATCCCTTAGTAAGCCACCCGTCGCCATATCGCATAAACTGCAAGTGCTTCCGATGCATTACCTTCCCTTCATGTCGGGCTCTTTTTACCCGTTTTATCTTTTTCTGAATTGAGGGATTCCTTAAGGCAGGGAGAGCGCCGATGCAGGTACACATCGGCTCAGGGTAGCTAATCCGATTCGGAAAAAAAACCATGAAACCCTTGCCGTGTTATTGGAATCCATCCCATGAATACCCTTGTTGGGTAAACAGACCTCTTTTGTTCTTGATGTCGGGCAACTTACCGCGACCTAGTCCTTTGCTCGGACCTTGGTTATCTTAAAATAATACCTTTAGATTTTTTCTGCAATATTTCAGCGGACTCATCTTTACGTGTTCGATGCGCTGGGCCAGTTCGAGCGAGATATGATCTGCTATCGCAACAAGGCGGAATTGGCTGCCGCTGCTGCTGCCACGGGTGCAGAGGCGGAGGCAAGTCTGTGGTCAACGACGAAAAGCTGCAACGGGCGCGGGAGTATAGGGCGAAGAAGCTGAACGTCCTCCATACCCCTGCGCATCTCAAGATCGGCACGCCCCCTCTGCACGCGGCACTGCTCTCTACGAGCGAAGCGGACTCCTGACGTTCCGAACAGTCGCCCTCTGAAAA
>NZ_SJZB01000026.1 GCF_004337445.1 Parasulfuritortus cantonensis
TGATGTCCTCTTCGCCGATGTTCAGAAGACCGACCGACGGCCGTTCCTTGCGCTCGGAGACACCGGCCAGGGCCGCGCCCATGATGCCGAACTGGAGCAGGTGCTCGGCGCTGCAGTCGACGTTGGCACCCAGATCGAGCACGTACGAACGGCCGTGCTGGTTGGGCAACGTCGTGGCGATGGCGGGCCGGTCGATCCCGGGCAGGGTCTTGAGGACGAAGCGGGACACCGCCATCAAGGCGCCGGTATTGCCCGCCGACACCCCGGCGTCGGCCTCGCCGCGCTTGACCAGGTTCGCCACCACGCGCATGGACGAATCCTTTTTCACCCGCAGGGCGACCGACAACGGGTCGTCCATGGTGACCACCTCGGAAGCGTGGTGGATGCGCAGGCGGTTGTGGGTCTTGGCCTTGCGGGTCAGCAACTCGGCCAGCAGGAGGTCTTCCAAGCCCACCAGGATGATGTTGACGCCGTCGATCCGGGCAAGCACGTCGAGGGCGGCCTGAACGGTGACATGGGGGCCATGATCGCCGCCCATGGCATCGATTGCGATGGTGACTTCGCGCATGTATGCCATACCCGCCCCGCAGGGCGGGCATCGCCGCAATGTCGATTAGGAGTTGTCAGCCTTGGTGTTGACCACTTTGCGGCCGCGGTAGTAACCGCTCGGGCTGACGTGGTGGCGCAGGTGCACCTCGCCGGTGGTCGGTTCCACGGCGGTCGGCGGGTTGGTCAGGAAGTCGTGGGCACGATGCATACCGCGCTTGGACGGGGACTTCTTATTCTGTTGAACAGCCATTTGTTGCTCCTTGCAAAAATCGTCAAACCCGAGCCTGTCCACATTCGCCCTCGGCATGCCGGGGCGCCACGGGCAGGCTCAGCAATATCTCGTCTTCCACCAGCGTCAGCACATCCAGTACCGGATCCGCGACCAGGGCATCGAGCAGCGGGTCTTCCCGCTCCCAGAGCGCCAGTTGCGCCTCGTCGCGGGCAAGCGGAAACACCCGCTCGATCCGCAACTCCTGCCGATAGGGCTCCAGGCAACGCTGACAAAGCAGCATGACGGCCGTATCCACATCCAGCGTGAGCACCGGCCGACCGGCCCGCAGGCCGCCACGCAGTCGATAACGCGCCGAACCCTGGTCCGAAACCAGGACATCGGCCAGGCGATCGAGATCGGCGAGGCGAACCTCGCCCGACATCTCTTCACCGGCACGCGCGAAGCGCATGGAATCCAACGTCGGTCGTGCAGACATAAGCAGGCAATGATATGCTGTTGCGCTTTCCATGTCAAAGCCAACCCGGCGTCGGCAACGGGCCACGCGCCCCGCCACGGCGACAAGCGCGCCAACTCCGGATAGACTACGACGCTCGACGGAAGCCCCCCTGGGCGCAGGGGAGTCGGCATCCGGCCACCCACAACTCGTTTTGCCATGATCAAGAAGATACTTGTCGCCAATCGCGGTGAGATCGCGGTCCGGATCATTCGCGCCTGTCGCGAACTCGGTATTCGTTCCGTCGCCATCTACACCGACGCGGATCGTCACGCCTTGCACGTCAAGAAGGCGGATGAAGCCTACAACATCGGTTCCGATCCCGTGGTGGGCTATCTGAACGCCCACAACATCGTCAACCTGGCGGTTGCGTCCGGTTGCGACGCCCTCCATCCGGGCTACGGCTTCCTGTCGGAAAATCCGGTCCTGGCCGAGGTGTGCGGACGCCGGGGCATCAAGTTCATCGGCCCTTCCCCCGCCGTCATCCGCCAGATGGGCGACAAGATCCAGGCCCGCCAGGCCATGATCAAGGCCGGCATCCCGGTCACGCCCGGTTCCGACCACAACCTGGAGGACGTCGAGGAGGCGCGCGCCCTGGCCAACAAGATCGGCTACCCGGTCATGCTCAAGGCCACCAACGGCGGCGGCGGCCGCGGCATCCGCCGGTGCGATTCCGAGGACGACCTGCTGAAGAACTACGAACGCGTCGTGTCCGAGGCCAGCAAGGCCTTCGGCAAGCCCGAGGTGTTCATCGAGAAGTGCGTGGTCAACCCCAAGCACATCGAGGTGCAGGTGATCGGCGACAGCCACGGCAACTGCATCCACCTGTTCGAGCGCGACTGCTCGATCCAACGCCGCAACCAGAAGCTCATCGAGATCGCCCCCTCGCCGCAACTGAGCGAGGCCCAGCGCGAATACATCGGCAAGCTGGCCGTGCGCGCCGCCAAGGCGGTCGGCTACGTCAACGCCGGCACCGTGGAGTTCCTGCTCGACCACGACAACCAGTTCTACTTCATGGAGATGAACACCCGGTTGCAGGTCGAACACTGCGTCACCGAGACCATCACCGGCATCGACATCGTCCAGGAGCAGATCCGCATCGCCGACGGCCAGCCGCTGCAATACAAGCAGGACGAGATCCACCACCGCGGCTATGCCATGGAGTTCCGGATCAACGCCGAGGACCCCCAGAACGGCTTCCTGCCCAGCTTCGGCCGCATCACCCGCTACTACGCCCCGGGCGGCCCGGGCGTGCGCGTCGACGGCGCCATGTACACCGGCTACACCATCCCGCCCTACTACGACTCCATGTGCGCCAAGCTGATCGTCTGGGCGCTCGACTGGCACAGCGTCGTGGAGCGCGGTCTGCGCTCGCTCGACGATATGCTGGTGTACGGCGTCAAGACGACCATCCCCTATTACAAGGAGATCCTGCGCAACGACGAATTCCGCTCCGGTCGTTTCAACACCGGCTTCGTCGAGGCCCATCCGGAACTCATCAACTATCACGTGCGCCGGCCACCCGAGCTGACCGCGGCCGCCATCGCGGCCGCCCTGGCGGCGCACCTCGGCATGTAAATCAGGAAGTCCAGACAACATGGCTAAAGTACACGTCACCGATCTCGTCCTGCGCGACGGCCATCAATCCCTCATCGCCACCCGCATGCGGACAGACGACATGCTGCCGATCTGCGGCAAGCTCGACCAGGTCGGTTTCTGGTCGCTGGAGGCCTGGGGCGGCGCCACCTTCGACTCCTGCGTGCGCTTCCTCAAGGAAGACCCCTGGGAACGCCTGAAGCGCCTGCGCCGGGCCCTGCCGAACACGCGCATCCAGATGCTCCTGCGCGGCCAGAACCTGCTCGGCTACCGCCACTACGCGGACGACGTGGTGCGCGCCTTCGTGCACAAGGCGGCCGACAACGGCGTCGACGTGTTCCGCGTCTTCGACGCCATGAACGACATCCGCAACATGCAGGTCGCCATCGACGCCGTGAAGAAGTCCGGCAAGCACGCCCAGGGCGCGATCTCCTACACCGTCAGCCCGGTGCACGACATCGCCTACTTCGTCGAGATGGCCAAGCAACTGACCGACATGGGCGTCGACTCCATCGCCATCAAGGACATGGCCGGCCTGCTCACGCCCTACGCGGCCTATGAGCTGGTCAAGGCCATCAAGGCCGTCACCCGCCTGCCCGTGAACACCCACAGCCATGCCACGGCGGGTCTTTCGGCCATGGTGCACATGAAGGCCGTGGAAGCCGGTGCCGACATCGTCGACGGCTGCAACTCCGCCTTCTCCGAGGGCGCCAGCCACGCCACCACCGAGAGCCTGGTGGCCGCCCTGCAGGGCACCGAATACGACACCGGCCTCGACCTCGGCAGGCTGCAGGAGATCGCCGCCTACTTCCGCGAGGTGCGCAAGAAGTACTGGCAGTTCGAGATGGACTCCCACCTCGTCGACACCCGCATCCTGACCTCCCAGGTGCCCGGCGGCATGATTTCCAACCTGGCCAACCAGCTCAAGGAACAGGGCGCCCTCAACCGCATGGACGACGTGATGCTGGAGATCCCGCGCGTGCGCGAGGACCTCGGCTATCCCCCGCTGGTCACCCCCACGTCCCAGATCGTCGGCACCCAGGCGGTGCTCAACGTCCTCACCGGGGGCCGCTACAAGTCGGTCACCAACGAGGTCAAGGGCTACCTGCTCGGCCGCTACGGCAAGGCCCCCGGCCTGGTCAACGATGAGGTGCGCAAGCTCGCCGTGGGCAACCAGGAAGTCATCACCTGCCGGCCGGCCGACCTGATGAGCGACGAACTGGACAAGTTGCGCGGTGAGATCGAGGGCCTGGCCAAGAGCGACGAGGACGTCCTCACCTACGCCATGTTCCCGGACCTCGGCCGCACCTTCCTGCAGGAACGCGCCGCCGGCAGCCTCAGCCCGGAACCGCTGCTGCCGCCGGAGGCCAAGGAGGCCGCCGCCTGCCCGGCCGTGTTCGCGCCAAACGAGTTCAACATCACCCTGCACGGCGAGACCTACCACATCCGCGTCACCGGCACCGGCCGCGGCGACGACAGCGAGCGTCCCTTCTACGTCCACGTCGACGGCATCTCCGAGGAGGTGCTGGTCGAGACCCTGGACGAGATCGAGGTGACGGCCGGTGGCGCCAGCGCCGGCACCCGGAAGAACAGCGGCAAGGGTGCCGCCCCGGCCGCCGGCAAGCGGCCGCGGCCCAGCCACGCCGGCCACATCACCACCGCCATGCCGGGCACCATCGTCGACGTCAAGGTCAAGGTCGGCGACAAGGTCAAGGCCGGCGACGGCGTCCTCATCATCGAGGCCATGAAGATGGAGAACGAGGTCCAGTCGGCGGTCTCCGGGACGGTGGTCGCCGTGTTCGTGGCCAAGGGCGACGCCGTCACGCCGGATCAGGTCCTGGTCGAGATTCAGCCCGAGTGAAGCTGGTCCTCGCCTCCACCTCGCCCTACCGGCGCGAACTGCTGGGCCGGCTCGGGGTGCCCTTCGAGGTCGCCGCGCCGGATGTCGACGAGACCCCGCTGCCCGGCGAGTCGCCGGACGACACCGCCCAGCGCCTCTCCGTGCTGAAGGCGCGCGCCGTGGCGGAGCACTTCCCCGATGCCCTGGTGATCGGCTCGGATCAGGTCGCCCTCCTCGAGGGCCGCCAACTGGGCAAGCCGGGCAGCCACGACAAGGCGGTCGAACAGCTGCGCGCCATGCGCGGCAAGGCCCTGGAGTTCCACACCGCGCTGACCGTGCTGAACGCCCGTACCGGTTCCGTGCAGACCGCCAACGTGCCGGTGCGCCTGGTCATGCGCGACTACAGCGACGCCCAGATCGAGGCCTACCTGGACAAGGACCAGCCCTACAACTGCTGCGGCAGCGCCCGCAGCGAGAGCCTGGGCATCGCCCTGATCGCCCGCTACGAGACCGAGGACCCGAACGCCCTGGTCGGCCTGCCCCTGATCAAGCTGACCGAGATGCTGGCCAACGAAGGCCTGGACGTACTGACCTACGGCGGGGCCTGAGCGGTGGCCAGCACGGCCGCACCCGTCCCGGGCACCCTGTACCTGATCCCGACCCCGCTCGGCGATGCACCGCTCGCCGCCGTCCTGCCCGAGGAGACCCGACGCATCGCCGCCGGCTTGCGTCATTTCGTGGTCGAACAGGCGAAGACGGCACGCGCCTTCCTCAAGCAGGTCGGTACCGCCCTGCCCCTGCAACAACTGGAACTGGCCGAGCTGAACGAGCACACCCGCGCCAGTGGCCTGGACGCCCTGCTCGCCCCGCTGCTGGCCGGCCACGACGTCGGCCTGCTCTCGGAGGCCGGCTGTCCGGCGGTCGCCGATCCCGGCGCCGATCTGGTTCGCCTGGCGCACCGCCACGGCATCCGGGTCCGGCCCCTGGTCGGGCCGTCCGCCATCCTGCTCGCGCTCATGGCCTCCGGCCTGGTCGGCCAGCGCTTCGCCTTCCACGGCTACCTGCCGGCCAAGCCGGAGGAACGCCTCAAGGCCATCAAGGACCTGGAGCAGCGGGCCGGCCGCGAAGACGCCGCCCAGGTATTCATCGAGACGCCCTACCGCAACAACGCCATGGTCGAGGCGATCGGCCAGGCCTGTCGGCCCGACACCCTGGTCACGCTGGCCTGCGACCTCAGCCTGGCCAGCGAACTGGTGCAGACCCGGCCGGCGGCCGACTGGCGCCGGGCGCCCCCCGACCTGCACAAGCGCCCCTGCGTCTTCCTGATCTGGCGGAGCTGACCGGTGCGCATCGAGGAACTACGCCGACGCCTGCGCGCGCTCGGCGCCAAGCCGGGTCACGAGCATCGCTTCCTGTCCGCCTGGGCGCAGCGGCGTTCCCTGGACAAGCGCCACAGCCGGGCCGAGGACTACCTTCCCCTGGCTTTGCGCGATGCCCTGCCCGGCTTGCTCGGCGAACTGGCCGGGCTCGCCCGCCTGAAGTCCGAGCATCCCGGCGCCGACGGCTCGGCGCGCCTCTTGGTCGAACTCGCCGACGGCCAGATGGTGGAAAGCGTCCTACTGCCGCGCGACGGCCTGTGTGTCTCCAGCCAGGTCGGTTGCGCGGTCGCCTGCCGGTTCTGCATGACCGGCCAGGCAGGCCTGCTGCGCCAGCTCGGCAGCGCCGAGATCGTCGCCCAGGTGGTACTCGGCCGCGCCCTGCGGCCGGTCCGCAAGGTGGTGTTCATGGGCATGGGCGAACCGGCCCACAACCTCGACAACGTCCTCGAGGCAATCGACCTGCTCGGCAGCGAGGGCGGCCTGGCCCACAAGAACCTGGTCTTTTCGACGGTCGGCGACCGGCGCGTCTTCGAGCGCCTGCCGCTCGGCCGCGTGAAGCCGGCCCTGGCCCTGTCGCTGCATACCACCGACGCCGACCTGCGCGCCCGCCTGCTGCCCAAGGCACCACGGATCGAGCCGGCCGAACTGGTCGAACTGGCCGAGACCTATGCCCGCGCCACCGGCTATCCGATCCAGTACCAGTGGACCCTGCTGGAGGGGGTCAACGACAGCGACCGGGAAGTCGCCAACATCGCACGCCTGCTGAAGGGCAAGTACGCGATGATGAACTTCATCCCCTACAACAGCGTCGACGGCCTCGACTTCCGGCGCCCGAGCCCGGCCCGCGTCGAGGCCCTGGCGCGCGCCCTGCAGCGCCAGGGCGTCCTGACCAAGCTGCGCGACTCGGCCGGACAGGACGTCGAAGGCGGCTGCGGCCAGCTGCGCGCGCGCGCCGTCACGCTGCGCCGGCAGGCGGCGCCGTAACCACCCGGTTGCGGCCCCGTTCCTTGGCCAGATAGAGGGCCTGGTCGGCCCGGATGAGGACGCAGTCTGGGGTGTTGTCCGCCGCGGACATGAGCGAGATGCCGATGCTGACCGTCACCGGGACGATCTGGCCGCCGTGCTGCAGGGGCGTCGTCTCGATGGCCTGGCGCAGCCGCTCGGCCATGGTGCGGGCACCGGCGAGGTCGGTCCCCGGCAGGAGCACGGAAAATTCCTCGCCGCCGATGCGGCCGACCACGTCGATGTTGCGGCGACCTTCGCGCAACAGGCCGGCGATGTGGCGCAGCAGGAGATCGCCGACCGAATGGCCGTAGCTGTCGTTCACCCGCTTGAAGTGGTCGACATCGAGCATCAGCACCGATGTGGTCGTGGTGACGTTGCGTCGCAGCAGGGTCAGCTGTTCGCTCAGGCAGGCCATGTAGTGGCGCCGGTTGGCGAGGTTGGTCAGGTAGTCGGTGGTGGCGAGTTCGCGCAGCTCGGCCTCCATGCGCTTGAGCTCGGTGACGTCGCGTGCCGCGGCGAATACCCCTTCCACCTTGCCGCGCTGGTTGCGGTAGACCGAGGCGTTGTACAGCACCTCGGTGATCCCGCCGTCGACGTGCCGGATGGCCAGCGGATAGTCGGTCACACTGCCCTGCGAGAATACCCGCTGATAGCCGACCCGCGCCCGCTCCGGCTCGGTGAAGTAGTCGCAGAAGTCGCTGCCGATCAGTTCCGCCCGGCCGCGTCCGGTGACCGTCTCGGTAGCCTGGTTGACGTCGGTGATGCGGCCGCGCGAGTCGATGGTCACCAGGGGATCCAGGCTGGCCTCGATCAGGCTGCGCACGTACATCGACGCCCGGCGCAGGGTTTCCTCCTGGCTCTTGGCCTCCGTGATGTCGCTCTTGACCGCCACGTAGTGGCTGACCCGGCCGTCCGGCCGGCGTATCGGCCCGATGATCGCCCGCTCGACATAGTCGCTGCCGTCCTTGCGCCGGTTGCAGAACTCCCCGCTCCATACCTCGCCGCGGCCCAGGCTGCCCCAGAGGTCGATGAAGGTCTGGCGCGGCGTCCGGCCGGAATGCAGGATGCGCGGGTTGCGGCCGATGACCTCGCCGCGGCTGTAGCCGGTCACCGTGACGAACGCCTCGTTGACGTACTCGATGTCGCCCGCGAGGCTGGTGATGACGATGCTTTCCGGGCTCTGTTCCACCGCCGTGGCCAACTGGCGCAACTGGGTCCCGGCCTGCTCGCGCTCGGTGACGTCGATGCCCATGCAGGCGACCAGCGTACCGCTGTCGTCGCCGGGAATCGGAAAGGCGGTGGACTCGATCCAGCGTTGCCGGCCATGGCGATCCCGGGCCAGGCATTGCATCGGCCCGATCGCCTTGCCGGTCCGGGCCACCTCGCGCAACACCTCGGTAAAGCGGGCCGCCTCCTCCGCGGACAGGATCAACTGGTCCAGGGTCTTGTTCAGGACCTCGGCGGCCGCCCAGCCATAGGTGAGTTCGGAGGCGTGATTCCAATACTGGATCCGGCCGCCAGCGTCGAACCACTGCACGGCGACGGTCGGGGTGAGCTCCAGGGTGGCCTTCAGACGCGCCTCGGCCCGCCTGAGCTTGTCTTCCGCCAACTGCCGCGCCGCCACTTCCGCCTGGATGTCGGTACGTACGCGTTCCAGCAACCTGGACTGGCTGATGACGCCGGACACGGCGCCGCGGTCGTCGACCACCGGCAGGTAGCCGAGCCGGTTGACCGCAAGCTGGTCGATGACGGCCGCGACCTCGGCGCCCGGTGCGATCGGGGTCATGTCGCCCCGCATGGCATCGGCCAGCGTCAGGGTGCCCTCCCGTTCCTGGCGCGCCAACGCCAGGGGCGCCTGGTGATCGGTGAACAGCCCGACCGGCCGGCCGGCCTCGGCGGCGACGACGCAGCCGCGCTTCTCGCGGACCATGCGGTCGACGGCGTCCTTGATCGGTGTCGTCGGCGCCAGGGTCGGCACATCCGGCTCGACCAGGCCGTCGAGTCGGGTGACACCCTTGCGCAGCTCCGTGGCCAGCGGGGCGATGAAGTCGCATTCCGCCGCCACGCCGGCGACGCCGGCCGCCTCGTCCGTGACGATCAGATGGCGCAGACGGCTCAGGCAGAGCTGGACGTAGCCGGACTTGAGGCCGAGGCTGGCCGGAACGGTGATGGCCGGCGTGCTCATGCTGTCGCCGACCGGCCTGGACCGATCGGCGCCGTGGCGCAGGATACGGATGAGATCGCGTTCGGTGAACATCCCGACCGGGCGCTCGCCGCGCAGTACCACGACATGGGCGGCCTGCCGGTCCTTCAGGGTATCGATCATGCCCGCCAGGCTGGAATCGGCTTGCACGGAAATCACGTGACGGTCCATCACGTCCGACAAATGCAGCGCGTCTTGCGAATTCATAACCAACAGCCCCGGTCCCCTTGCTCGGGAGCAGTCCGGGCGGACACTTCCAGGCAAATATTGCTAGGTACTTCTACTTGTTCGCTTATGTTCTCACGATAGCCCAGGGCAAGCCCGCCGGTGACCCCGAATCGCCGCTCGCCGCGTACACAAACGTACCAAATGCGCCATAATCAAATGCAACCAACTTGCACATTCGAGAAATGGCTAGCCAGGCTGAACTGCTTATCCGCCCGCATGGGCGAGCCACCCCGGCGCGGCGGCGCGTCCTCGAGGTACTGCTCGGGGCCGCCCATGCCATGAGCCACGCTGAGATCGAAGCCGAACTGGAGACCGATGTCTGTCCGGACCGCGTCACCCTCTACCGGGTGCTCGACTGGCTGGTCTCGAAACGCCTAGCCCACAAGATCGCCGGCGACGACCGGGCCTGGCGCTTCAATGCCGTCGCCGCAGACGGTCACGGCCATGCCCATTTCCATTGCACCCGGTGCGGGCAGGTCTATTGCCTGAGCGAGCTGCAGCCCGCCTTCGCCTTCAGCCTGCCGCCGGGTTATCGTTTCGACAGCGCCGAGCTGACCATCCAGGGGCTCTGTCCGCGCTGTTCCGAGGCGGCATGAGCAAGCGCGTTGCGTCCGGTCCGGGCTTTGCCTAATATGCAACCCAGTTGCATTACACCGAATCCTAGATGACCCTGATCAACATCCTGCTCGCCACCCTGGCCGGGGGCGTGCTGTCGGTACTCGCGGCGGCGACGCTGTCCCTGACGCTGCTCAAGGACATCGCCCACAAGCTGGTCGGCTTCTCGGTCGGCATCCTGCTCGCCATCGCCTTCCTGGACCTCCTGCCGGAGGCCGCCGAGGCACTCGAGCCGCACCAGCTCGGCACCATGGTGCTGGCCGGCATCCTGGTCTTCTTCGCCCTGGAGAAGACCGCCCTGTGGCGCCATGACCACCATGAGGACAGCGACCACGTCTGCCATTCCAACCATGCCGCCGGCCCGCTGATCGTGCTCGGCGACGGCCTGCACAATTTCGTCGACGGCGTCCTCCTCGCCGCCGCCTTCCTGCAGGACCCGGCCCTGGGCTGGGCCACGACGATCGCGGTGATCTCCCATGAGGTGCCGCAGGAGGTCGGCGACTTCATGGTCCTGCTCGGCGCCGGCTACAGCCGCGCCAAGGCGCTCTGGCTCAACGTGCTGTCGAGCCTGACCTCGGTCCTCGGCGGCATCCTCGGCTGGCTGACCCTGAGCGGCACCACCGGCGCGATCCCGTACATCCTGGCCCTCGCCGCGGCGAGCTTCATCTACATCGCCGTCGCCGACCTGGTACCGGAGCTGCACAAGCACCGCAAGCCGTCCGACTTCGTCATCCAGTTCAGCCTGATGGCCGCCGGCATCGGCGTCGTGCTGTTGAACTCCCACGGCCACTGACGATCAACCGGACTCCGTCCCAGGCAACCGCCGCGCCATGACCGCCTACCGCCCGAGCCCGCTGTCCCGCCGCGCCACGCGCGCGCGGCCGGCCCTTGCCGTGCTGCGTCACCTGGCCTTGGCCCTGTTCTTGGTGCTCGGCCAGGTCGGCATCGTCGCCCATGCGGTCGGCCATCTCGCCGAACACCACGGCGACCATGGGCCGGGCGGCGAACCGCCCTGTGCGCAATGTCTGGCCTATGCCCACATGGGGGCCGCCCTGCCCTCGGCCAGCCCACCGCCACCGGCCGTCGTGCCCGAGGCCCGTCCCGACCCCGTGCTGCCGCGCCTGGCCGGTTCCCGCTGGCAACCCGTCTACCTCAGCCGCGCCCCGCCGACTCCCGCCCGATCCGTCTGATCCGCCCGGCGGCACACCCTGCCGCCCGCCGTCGCCGCACCCGGCCGCGACGGCCCAGCCATCATCGGGATGAGGAGTCACCCACATGCAACGCACCTTGCTCGCGGCCGCCGCCGTGGCCGCCCTGTCCGCGTCCGTGCCGGCCCATGCCGCCGACGATCCGGAGATCGCCCGCCTGCGGGCGGAATTCCAGGCCCAACTGGATGCCCTGCGCAACAACTACGAGGACCGCCTGAAGGCCTTGGAGGACAAGCTCGCCGCCACCTCCGGCAAGGCCGACTCGGCCATGGCGGCGGCCGAACAGGCGGGCCAGGCCGGCCAGGCCAGCGGCGGCCAGGCCGCCTTCAATCCGGAGATTTCCCTGATCCTGCAGGGCAAGTACGCCGCCCGCCAGGACGGCGACCGCCGCCCCACCGGCTTTCTCCAGGATGCCGACATCGAGCCGGCCGAGCGCGGCTTCAGCCTGGGCGAATCGGAACTGATCATGAGCGCCGACATCGACCCGTATTTCCGCGGCCTGGCCAACTTCGTGGTCGGCGACGGCGAGGTGGACGTCGAGGAGGCCTGGTTCCAGACCCTCGGCCTGGGCCACGGCCTGACCCTGAAGGGCGGCCGCTTCATCTCCGGCATCGGCTACCAGAACGAGCAGCACCCGCACGCCTGGGACTTCGCCGACAACAACCTGATGTACCAGGTCCTGTTCGGCGAGCACTACGTCCAGGATGGCCTGCAGCTTAAGTGGCTGGCGCCCACGGACACCTTCCTGGAACTCGGCATGGAGGCGGGCCGCGGCGCCAGTTTCCCGGGTTCCGGCGACGGCGGCGACCGGAATGGCGCCGGCGCCTGGGCGCTCTACGGGCACGTCGGCGGTGACGTCGGCGATTCCTCGTCCTGGCGCGCCGGCCTGTCCTGGCTGGGGGCCCGGCCGAAGAACCGCGACAGCGTGCTCCTGGACGCCAACGCGGTCGACGCGGAAACCGCCTTCAGCGGCACGTCGCGCACCTGGATCGCCGACTTCGTCTGGAAATGGGCGCCGGACGGCAACCCGCACGAACGCAACTTCAAGCTCCAGGCCGAGTATTTCCGGCGCACCGAGACGGGCCAGCTGGCCTGCGCCGACAACCTGGCCGATGGCGGGGCCTGCGACGGCAGCACGGGCGCCTATCGTGGCCGCCAGTCCGGCTGGTACGCCCAGGGCATCTACCAATTCATGCCGAGCTGGCGCGTCGGCCTGCGCTACGACCGCCTGAGCAACGACAGCCTGGACTACGGCGCCAATGCCGGGATGCTCCCGGAGCCCGGCTACAGCCCGTACAAGTGGAGCCTGATGGCGGACTACATGCCGAGCGAGTTCTCCCTGCTGCGTCTGCAGTTCGCCCGCAACCATGCCGCCGAGGACGACCCGGACAACCGCGAAATCACCCTGCAGTACGTCTACAGCCTGGGGCCGCACGGCGCCCACAAATTCTGATCCGCCAAATCCGAGGAGCCCGAAATGTTGCAACGCATCCTACTGCTGGCCTGCCTGCTGTGCGGCCAGACTGCCCATGCTGCGCTGAACGTCCTGGCATGCGAGCCGGAATGGGCCGCCCTGACCAGCGAACTGGCTGGCGACCACGCCAACGTCAGCAGCGCCACCACGGCCCGCCAGGACCCCCACCACATCCAGGCACGGCCGTCGCTGATCGCCAAGGCGCGCAATGCCGACCTGCTGGTCTGCACCGGCGCCGACCTGGAGATCGGCTGGCTGCCCCTGCTGCAACGGGAAGCCGGCAACCCGCGTATCCAGACTGGCCAGCCGGGCCTGTTCGAGGCGGCCCGCTACGTCGCGCTGCTGGAGAAGCCGACCAGCCTGAGCCGGGCCCAGGGCGACGTGCATGCCGACGGCAACCCGCATATCCAGACCGACCCGCGCAACCTGCTCAAGGTGGCCGACGCCCTCGCCGCGCGCCTGGCCGAGTTGGACCCCGGGCAGGCCGCCTATTACGCCGGCCGCAACCGCAGCTTCCAGACCCGGATGAATAAGGCGATCGCCGGCTGGGAGAAGGCCGCCGCCGGCCTACGCGGGCTGCCGGTGGTCGTGCACCACAAGAGCTGGAGCTACCTGGCCGCCTGGCTGGGCCTGAACGTGGTCGCCGACCTGGAACCCAAGCCGGGCATCGATCCGTCGGCCGCCTACCTCGCCCAGGTGCTCGAGCGCCTCAAGACGACGCCGGCCCGGATGATCCTGCGCACCGCCTACCAGTCCGACAAGCCGTCGGCGTGGCTCGCCGAACGGGCCGGCATCCCGGCCATCGAGCTGCCCTTCACCGTGGGTGGCTCGGCCGGGGCGACCGACCTGTTCAGCCTGTTCGACGACACCATCGCCAAGCTCGTGGCGGCCGCGCGATGAACTCCGCCGGACTCGACCCCGTCGTCCTGCTACCCGCGCTCGCCGCCGGCCTCCTGGTCCTGGCCAGCCACGTGCCGCTGGGCATGGCGGTGCTCGAGCGCGGCATCGTCTTCCTCGACCTGGCCATCGCCCAATTCGCCGGCCTCGGCGTCGTGCTGGTCAACGCCTACCTGGACGGCGCCCCGGCGACCTGGCAGATCCAGGCCGGGGCGGTGGCCGCCGCCGCCCTCGGCGCCCTTTTCCTGCGCACCATGGAAAAACGCCTGCCGCATCGCCAGGAGGCCGTCATCGGCGTTGCCTTCGTGGTCGCGGCCTGTGCCGCCCTGGTCCTGATGAGCCACGACCCGCACGGCGCCGAACACCTGCAGGACATGCTGGTCGGCCAGATACTCTGGAGCACCTGGTCGGGCCTGGTACCGCTCGCCCTGGTCACCGCCCTGGTCCTGGCAGCCTGGTTCGGGCTCCGCCTCGGCCGCACGGCGCTCGGCTTCTACCTCCTGTTCGCGCTCACCGTCACCGCGTCCGTGCAGGTGGTCGGCATCTACCTGGTGTTTGCCAGCCTGATCGTCCCGGCCCTGGCGGCCGGACGTCGGCTCTGGCTGGGCTACCTGCTCGGCGCCGTCGGCTATGCCGGCGGCCTCGCCGCCTCCGGTCTGTTCGACCTGCCCTCCGGAGCGGCCGTCGTCCTGGCCCTGGCCGCGACCAGCGGCGTGGTCGGACTGCTTCGCCAGCGCCGCCCGGACGTGGTTAATTGACAACCATTCTCATTTGAATAGAATAACGGCAAGCCCATGCCTGCGGAGTCACACCATGTATGTCTGCGTCTGCCACGCCGTTACCGAGCGACAGGTGCGCGATGCCATCGCCGACGGCGTGCATTCCATGCACGGCCTGCGCAAACGTCTCGGCATCGCGGCGACCTGCGGCAAGTGCGCCCGCTGCGCGCACGGCATGCTGAAGGAGCAGCGCGCCTGCCCGAATGCGGGCGCCGACGGCAAATGCCGTGTTTTCTGACCCGATGCGCGCCGGCGGCCTATAATCCCTCGCATCCGACAGTGCGGATTCGGCCGTTCCAATTAGCCAGTCAAACAAGCCAACGGCAGCCGATCTGAGCGACATCCGGTCGACCATCCCAAGACAGGAGAATCCAGCATGAAAGGCGACAAGAAGGTTATCCAGTTGCTCAACAAGGCCCTGGCGGTCGAGCTGACCGCCATCAACCAGTACTTCCTGCACGCGCGCATGTACAAGAACTGGGGCCTGGCCGCCCTCGGCAAGCACGAGTACGAGGAATCGATCGAGGAGATGCACCACGCCGACAAGCTGATCGAGCGCATCCTGTTCCTCGAGGGCCTGCCCAACCTGCAGACGCTGAACAAGCTGATGATCGGCGAGAACGTGCCCGAATGCCTGGCTGGCGACCTCAAGCTGGAACTGGGCGGGCGTGAGCTGTACGTCGAGGTCATCGCCTACTGCGAATCGGTCAAGGACTACGTCTCGCGCGACATCGTCACCGCCATCCAGACCGACACCGAGGAGCACATCGACTACCTGGAGACCCAGCTCGGCCTGATCGAGCAGGTCGGCCTGCCGAACTACCTGCAGACGGCCATGGGCGCCATCGCCGCCTGAGCCCCTGACGTTCAACCGGCCGCTCCGGGATCGGGCAACCGGACCGGCTTCCATTCCTGCCCGGACAGAAGGGAATCACACGCCATGGATATCGGTATCACCGACAAGGATCGCGCCAAGATCACGGATGCACTCTCGCACATGCTGGCGGACAGCTACATCCTTTACCTCAAGACCCACAACTTCCACTGGAACGTCACCGGCCCGATGTTCCAGACCCTGCACGTCATGTTCATGACCCAGTACACCGAGCTCTGGAACGCCCTCGACCTGATCGCCGAGCGCATCCGCGCCCTCGGCCACACCGCGCCGGGTTCCTACAAGCGCTACGTCGAGCTGTCGACCATCCAGGAGGAAGACGGCGTACCGTCCGCACACGACATGATCCGCCAGCTGGTGGCCGGCCAGGAGGCCGTCGCCCGCACCGCCCGCGCCGCCTTCAAGGTCGCCGACGCCGCCGACGACCAGCCCACCGCGGACCTGCTCACCCAACGCATGGAAATCCACGAGAAGAACGCCTGGATGCTGCGCGTCCTGCTCGAGGACGGCGCCGCCAGCCCGGCAAAACCGGCCAAGAAGGGCAAGAAGTAAGCCTGTTCCGGCCAGCCGCGCGACGGGCGACCCGATACGGTCGCCCGTTTTCTTTTCAGGCCGCCGGCGCGGAACTGCGGATCAGGTGGTCGAAGGCGGCCAGGCTGGCGGTGGCGCCCGCCCCCATGGCGATGATGATCTGCTTGTACGGTACCGTCGTGCAGTCGCCGGCGGCGAACACGCCGGGCACCGAGGTCTGGCCGCGGGCGTCGATGACGATCTCGCCGAAGCGCGAAAGTTCGATGGTGCCCTTCAGCCAGTCGGTATTGGGCAGCAGGCCGATCTGCACGAACACCCCCTCGAGGGCGATGTGCTGGCTCTGGCCGGTGGTCCGGTCGGTGTAGGCGAGGCCGTTCACCTTGCCGTCGGCCCCGGTGACCTCGGTGGTCTGGGCGCTCTTGATCACGGTGACGTTGGCCAGGCTGTGGAGCTTGTTCTGCAGCACCGCATCAGCACGCAGGGCATCGCCGAATTCCAGCAGGGTCACGTGGCCGACGATGCCGGCCAGGTCGATGGCCGCCTCGACGCCGGAGTTGCCGCCGCCCACCACGGCGACGTGCTTGCCCTTGAACAGCGGCCCGTCGCAGTGCGGGCAGTAGGCGACGCCCTTGCCGCGGTACTCCTGCTCGCCCGGCACGTTCAGTTCGCGCCAGCGCGCGCCGGTGGCCAGGATGACCGCCTTCGCCTTCAGGACGGCGCCGTTGCCCAGGCGCACGGCGTGGTAACCACCGGCGCCGCCCGGGACCAGGGCCTCGGCCTTCTGCAGGTTCATGATCTCCACGGCGTATTCCTTGACGTGTTCCTCGAGCGCGCGGCCCAGCTTGGGACCGTCGGTATGCGGCACGGAGATCAGGTTTTCGATGGCCAGGGTATCCATGACCTGGCCGCCGAAGCGTTCGGCCAGGACGCCGGTACGGATCCCCTTGCGTGCCGCGTACACCGCGGCCGCCGCGCCTGCCGGGCCGCCGCCCACCACCAGGACGTCGAACGGGGCCTGCTCGGCCAGGCGCGCGGCGTCGCGCTCGGCGGCACCCGTATCCAGGCGGGCGACGATCTCCGCCACCGTCATGCGGCCGTTCTCGAACGGTTCGCCGTTCAGGTAGACGCTGGGTACCGCCATGATCTGGCGCGCGTTGACCTCGTCCTGGAACAGGGCGCCGTCGATCATGACGTTCTCGACGGCCGGGTTGAGGGCCGCCATGGCGTTGAGCGCCTGCACCACGTCCGGGCAGTTGTGGCAGGACAGCGAGATGTAGGTTTCGAAGCGCAGCGGGCCCTTGAGCGAACGAATCGCCTCGACCACCGAGTCCTCGATCTTGGGCGCATAGCCGCTCGCCTGCAGGAGGGCCAGGATCAGGGAGGTGAACTCGTGCCCCATGGGCAGGCCGGCGAAGCGGATGCGTGCGCGCTCGCCCACCTTGCCGATGGTGAACGAAGGCCGCCGGGCGTCGACGCCGTTCTCCAACAGGCTGACCTTCTCGGACAGCCCGGCGATGTCCTCCAGGAGGCCGCGCATCTCGGCGGATTGCGGCCGGTCGTCCAGGGAGGCGACCAGTTCGATGGGATCGACCAGTTTTTCCAGATAGGCCTTGAGTTGTGCCTTGATGTTGGCGTCCAGCATTTCGGTTCTCCTGAAGCAGATGGCAGTAGCAAGGCCCCGCCGGGCAAGGCCTTGGTGCTGCCCCCTCCCCCTGTGCGGGGAGGGTCGGGGTGGCGGGTTCAGATCTTGCCGACCAGGTCCAGGGACGGGGTCAGGGTGGCGGCGCCTTCCTTCCACTTGGCCGGGCAGACCTGGTTCGGATGGGCGGCGACGTACTGGGCGGCCTTCAGCTTGCGCAGGGTCTCCTGGACATCGCGGGCGATGGCGTTGTCATGGATTTCCAGGGTCTTGATGACGCCATCGGGGTTGATGACGAAGGTGCCGCGCAGGGCCAGGCCCTCTTCCGGGATGTGCACGCCGAAGGCGTTGGTCAGGGTGTGGGTGGGATCGCCGACCAGCGGGAAACGGGCCTTGCCGACGGCGGCCGAGGTCTCGTGCCACACCTTGTGGGAGAAGTGGGTATCGGTGGTGACGATGTAAACCTCGGCGCCGCACTTCTGGAACTCGGCGTAGTTGTCGGCGGCATCCTCGATCTCGGTCGGGCAGTTGAAGGTGAAGGCGGCCGGCATGAAGATCATGACCGACCACTTGCCCTTCAGGTCGGCCTCGGTCACTTCGATGAAGGCACCGTTGTGGAAAGCCTGGGCCTTGAAGGGTTGCACTTCGGTGTTGATGAGGGATTGCATCGTTCTTTCTCCTTGGTTGGTTCGCACTGCGGTTTGGGTCGTGCGATGGGTCGAACTTTACCGGTCTTCCATAGCCGCTTCTAATTGAATTACCAAAATCGATTGATAGGAATCATCTATCGCCGCCCACAGCGATTTATATCGCCTGGCGAAGTCGACGGCTCCCGTCTGCCCGCGCGCGAACGCCGGGCCGCCCAGGGCCGGCCCGGCACGTACCGGCCGGTCGGCCAATGCGGCGGCCCACCCGCGCCGTCAGCGCTGCAGTTCCGAAATCCGGCGACGTGCCGGTCCTTCAATCCGGGGCGGGCCGTGCCCCTCGGCGACCACCTCGTCGCCGGCACGTTCCCTCTGGCCGATGCGTTGCCGCGCCGGGGCCGTCACGCCTGGCCGGCGCGGCAACGCTCGTCGCGGCACTGGTTGATCTCGACGGTGATGTGGTCGAGACCGGCGATTCCGGACAGCCGCGCGCGGTAGTAGTCCGCCGGCTTCGGACTGTGGGTCACCAACGAAAGGATGCAGGCCCGGCTGGCCGGGCCGACCCGCCACAGGTGCAGATCGGCGATCTCGTGGTCCGGCTCCGAAGCCATCAGATGATGTATCTCGGCGCTCGTTTCGCCGTGGTCCTCGGCATCCAGCAGCACCGCCGCGCTGTCGTGCGCCAATCCCCAGGCCCAGCGCGCCACGACCACCGCTCCGACGATGCCCATCAAGGGATCGAGGAACGTCCAACCGTACGCCATGCCGCCGGCGAGGGCGACGATGGCGGTCACCGAGGTCAGGGCGTCGGCGAGCACGTGGACGTAGGCGGCCTTGAGGTTATGGTCGACGTGTTCGCCGTGGTGGTGGTCGTGGTGGCCATGACGGTGATCGAGGTCGTGGTGGTCCCCTTCTTCGTGCTCCAGCAACCAGGCACTGAGCAGGTTGACCGCTAGGCCGAGGACGGCCACGGCCATCGCCTCGGCATAGCGGACCGGCACCGGATCGAGCAGCCGGTGGAACGACTCGAGCGCCATCCAGAAGGCCACCAGGCCGAGCAGCAGGGCGCTGCTGTAACCGGCCAGGGCGGACACCTTGCCGGTACCGAAGGTGAAACGGACGTCACCGGCATGGCGGCGCGCGAAACCGTACGCGAACGCGGCCAGGCCGAGGGCGCCGACATGGCTGGCCATGTGCCAGGCATCCGCCATCAAGGCCATGGAGCCGGTCAGCCAGCCGGCGGCCAGTTCCACCAGCATGGTGCCGAAGGTCAAGGCAACCACCCAGCGGGTGCGCCGTTCGGCGTGCCGATCGGCCGCGCGGCCGAAATCGTGGGCGTGTTGCCAGAGTTTCAGATCGTGGCTGTGCATGGTCGACTCCTGACTCCATGGGAATGAACGGGACGGAGCAATTCCCAGGCCCGCGCCGTTGGCGTTGGCGTTGGCGTTGACGTTGCCGGGCCGTGCCCGGCCCGCCCTACTCCCCTACCCACTCGTATAACTCCAGGGTCTTGGGATCGCACTTGCAGCACCCGTTGGCGCAGCCGGTGCCGGCCGCCAGCCGGCGTACCCGGCCCTTGCGCTCCAGGGTCGCCAGCATGCCCTTGAGGGCGTCCGGCGAGGCGTCCAGGCCGAGGGCCATGTCGATGACGCTGGCACGTTTGCGCTGCTTTAGCAGGATGGTGAGAAACCCCAAGCCCTTGTCTGAGCTTGGGTTTTTGTCACACTACGGCCTGATCTCGGCATTCTAATTTCCACTCCCGATCCATGCGTGGCCAAGAATCCCTCCAAGCGTCGATGTTCAGCTATGTCAGTCTGGACGCGCGCGTGCCGTCCGACCACCCGCTGCGCCGCCTGCGCGCCCTGGTCGATGCCGTCCTCGGCAATATGAGCGGCGTGTTCGATGGTTGCTATTCGCACACCGGCCGCCCCTCCATCCCCCCTGAGCACTTGCTGCGCGCATTGCTGTTGCAGGTGCTGTTCACGATCCGCAGCGAACGGCTGCTGATGGAGCAACTCGATTACAACCTGCTGTTCCGCTGGTTCGTGGGCCTCGGCATCGACGATGCAGTCTGGGACCGCACCGTGTTCAGCATCAACCGCGACCGCCTGCTGTCGACCGAGATGGCCCGGGAGTTCTTCGAGCGGGTGCTCCGCCTGGCCGAGTGGCAGGGGCTCGTCTCCGACGAGCACTTCAGCGTCGACGGCAGCCTGATCGAGGCCTGGGCCGGCCACAAGAGCTTCGTGCGCAAGGACGGCGACGGCCCGGACCGCCCGTCCGGACGCAATCCCGAAGTCGACTTCAAGGGCGAGGCGCGCAGCAACAAGACCCATGCCAGCACCACCGACCCCGAATCCCGGTTGTACAAGAAAGGCGAGTTCACCGAGGCGAAGTTGCGCTACATGACGCACGCACTGTCCGAGAACCGCAACGGCCTGATCGTTGACGTCGAGACCACCCAGGCCAACGGTCGGGCCGAATGGGAGGCGGCGAAGAAGATGATCCGGCGCAGCGTGAAGCAAGGCGCTACGGTGGGGGCCGATAAGGGCTATGACACCGAGGAATTCGTGAGCGGTATCGAGCGCCTGGGCATCCGCGCTCACGTGGCGCGCAAGACAGTGGGCAGCGCCGTCGACGGTCGCACCGCACGTGGCAAGGGGTACGCCCTGAGCCTCCGGCGGCGCAAGATGATCGAGGAGGCCTTCGGCTGGATCAAGACCGTGGGCGGGTTGCGCAAGACACGCCACAAAGGCCTGGCGAAGCTCTCTGGCCAAGCGCTTCTGGCCTTCGCCGCCTACAACCTGACCCGGATGCTCAACCTGATGTGGCCGAAGGCAGCGTAAGGATAAGTCCGCCTGCCGTACACCCAGCGGCGGGGGAACAGGGCAAAAACGCCTGGCAATACGGGCGGCGGCGCGCTTCCGGCGCCGAAAAAAACGAGCGGAAGACAAAAATCGGGGAGGATTCACGGGTTTCTCACCATCCTGTTAGGTAATCGCTGATGCGGGACAGGATCATATGACCTCCTCAAACCGTGTGCGGCGCCGGAACGGGCGCCGCGTCTTCACGCCGCCCCTGGCGGTGCAGGAACCAGACTGCAAGGACGAAACCGGCCAGCACGGCGGCTATCCAGAAACCGGCCTGACCGGGATTGCGGCCGAAACTGGCGGCCTGGTAGTACAGGGTGGCGAGGCCGTAGCCCAGGCCGGTGGTCCACAGCGCCACGAAGGCGGTCCAGCGCGCCCCGGATTCCTGATAGACGGCGGCAATGGCGGCCGTACATGGAAAGTAAAGCAGGATGAACAGCAGGTAGGCGAAGGCGCCGGCCGCACCGTCGAAGCGCGCGGCCATGGCGCCGAAGGTCCCGGTGGCGACATCCTGCTCCTCCGCCACGGCCGCCTGGTTGCTGACGTCGCCGATCCCGATGCCGATCGGATCGGCCCAGGAACCCAGGGCGTCGGCCAGGTTGGCCGGGATGGTCGCGAAAGCGCCGGCCACGGCGTCCGCCAGGCTGAACGACGCCTCCCCTGCCGCGCCGGCCCCGGCGCCGTCGCGCTCGGCCAGGGCCGAGTAGGCGGCGTTCAACGTGCCGACCACCGCCTCCTTGGCCAGGACGCCGGTGAATATGCCCACCGCGGCGGGCCAGTTCTCCTCGTCCAGGCCCATGGGCGAAAACGCCGGGGCGATGTTGCGGCCGATCTCGGCGAGGACCGACTTGTCGCTGTCCTCGTTGCCGAAGCTGCCATCGGTGCCGACCGCGTTGAGGAAGTTGAGCACCAGCACCATGGGCACGATGACCCGTCCCGCCCGGAACATGAAGCTGCGCAGGCGATCCCAGGTGTGCAGCAGGATGCCCTTGAGCGTCGGCAGGTGATAGGGCGGCAATTCCATGATGAACGGCGTCGCATCCCCCTTCAGAATCGAGTGCTTGAGCACCAGGCCGGTGAGCACGGCCACCGCGATGCCGATCAGATAGAGCCCGAAGACGACGTTCTGCGCCCCTTGGGGGAAGAAGGCGGCGGCAAACAGCACGTACACCGGCAGCCTGGCGCCGCAGGACATGAAGGGCGCCATGGCGATGGTCATGAGGCGGTCGCGCCGGTGTTCCAGGGTGCGGGTCGCCATGATCGCCGGGACGTTGCAGCCGAAGCCGACGATGAGGGGCACGAAGGACTTGCCCGGCAGGCCCACCCAGCGCATGAAGCGGTCCATGACGAAGGCGGCACGCGCCATATAGCCGGAATCCTCCAGTACCGACAGGAACAGATACAGGAAGCCGATCACCGGGATGAAGGTGGCCACGGTCTGCAGGCCACCGCCGATGCCCTTGGCCATGGTGACCGTGACCCATTCCGGGAGGCCCAGGCCGGCGAGTACCGAGGCGAATCCATCCACAAAGACAGCGCCGGCAAATTGATCAAAGAAATCAATGAATGCGCCGCCGATATTGATGGTAAACATGAACATCAGATACATCATGACCAGGAAGACCGGGATACCCAGGGCGCGGTTGAGCACCACCCGGTCGATGCGGTCGGTGAGATCGCGCCCTGCCTGGCCGGACACCGTCACAGCCTGGTGGGCGATGTGGTTGGCCAGGCCGTAGCGGGCGTCGGCCACCATGATGTCGATGTCGTCGCCCAGCGCCGTGGCGCGGCGGCCGGCCTCCTCGGCCAGTTCGCTGCCGGCGGCCCGGCGCGCCAGGTCGTCACCCTCCAGTAGGCGCAGCGCCAGCCAGCGCGGCGAGATCCCCAAGTTCCCGGCGGCGTCGGACAGGCGCGGTGCCAGGCCGGCGATGGCGTGATCCAGCACCGGCGCATATTCCAACAGCACGCTCGCGCGCGCCGGCTCCTGCGCGCTCCGTCGGATGGCGTCCTTGAGGGCGGCCACGCCTATGCCTTCCGAGGCCACCACCGGCAGCACCGGGCAGCCGAGCTGGCGCGCCAGGGTCTCGGCATCGACCCGCATGCCCTTGCCATCGGCGACGTCCACCATGTTCAGGACGACCAGGAGCGGCACCCGCATCTCGGCCAGCTGGCTGGTCAGGTACAGGTTGCGTTCCAGGTTGGCGGCGTCGACGATGTTGACGATCAGGTCGGCCTCGTTGGCGTGCACGTAGTCGCGCGCCACCTTCTCGTCGAGCGAGACGTCGCGATCCACCACGTCCAGCGAATAGGTACCCGGCAGGTCCACCACCTCGAAGCGCAGGTCGGCCAGCTTGTACTCGCCGCTCTTGCGCTCGACCGTGACGCCGGGCCAGTTCCCGACCCGTTGCTTGGAGCCGGTCAGGGCGTTGAACAGGGTGGTCTTGCCGCAGTTCGGATTGCCGACCAGGGCGATGGTGTAGTGGCTGGCGTTCATCAGATCTTCTCCACCGAGACCGCTTCCGCCTCGTCGCGGCGGACCGACAGCGCGAAGCCGCGCACGCGTATCTCGACCGGGTCGCCCATGGGCGCCACCCGCGTCACGCTGAACTCGGCCCCGGGCGTCAAACCCAGGGAAAGCAGCTTGCGGCGATAGGCGCCGCCGTTCTCGAGGAATCCGGCCACCTTGGCACGGTCGCCGACTTGCAGGTCCTTCAGGGTCATGATTCAACTCCGATACATGTGAATGAATTGCCGATCCCCGCCCGACGGGGAGAAAAATCGCCAGGGGGATCATTCCAACCGTTCCACCCATACCTTGTGTGCCATGCCGCCGCCGATGGCGTACCGGGTCTCGCCGCGCGCCACCACCATGCCGCCGCCCTGGCGCTGGCGCACGCTCAGCTCGCTGCCGACGTTGAGGCCCATCTCGGTCATCTTCTTGCTCAACCCGCTGCCGCCACGAAGGGCCACGACGCGCACGCGGGCGCCTTCGTCGGCCATGCTGAGCGGAAACGGTGCTGGCATCGTGGCGGCCTCAGAGCAGGACACCGATCAGCCGGGTCGCGGTGCGCTGGGCCAGGACGCCCATCAGCGCCTTGCCGAAAGTACCGGCCAGGCCATCGGTCGCGGCCGGCCGGACACCCGCGCCGGCCGGCGCGGCCACGGCGTTCAGGCAGCCGTATCGTTCCAGTACCGCGAGCAGCTCGGCCTGGCTCTGGCGGGCCGGGTCGTAGTGCACGGTCAGGCTGCCGGCGTGGTGGTTGAGCTTGACCAGCTCGACGCCGGCCAGGGCGCGCAGCCCGGCGACGGCCCGGGCGGCGGTGGCGCTGTCGCGGCGGAAATGGCAGCCTTTCAGACGCAGACGGCCGGGAACGTGGTGCATGTACTTGATGGCGGTCATGGTGCGTGACTCCTCTCGGTAAGAACGGCGAACGGGGAGGTTCCTGCCTTCCCTGCTGCAATTCGGCATGATTCGGAATAATTCGGACTCTCAACTAAGGGCTGCGCAGGGCCTCGGTTCATGTCACCTCCAGGCTCAGTGCAGGGTGGCGCCCGGGCCGTCCGCGCGCGGCCCGGCCAGGCCGGCGCCGGCCAGGGCGCGCAGCAGTACGGCGATGGTGGTGCCGTTGTGCAGTACGGCGCTCATCACCGGCGACAGCCAGCCCATGACCGCCCCGGCCAGGACGGCGGTGTTGACGCCGACGGCAATGTTGAAGTTGCTCTTGATCAGGGCCATGGTGCGGGCCGCGACCTCGCGCGCATCGACCACCGCGGTGAGGCGGTCGTCCATCAGGACGATGTCGGCGGTGGCGCGGGCGATGTCGGCACCGCGCGGCATGGCGATGCCCACCTCGGCCACCGCCAGGGCCGGCCCGTCGTTGATGCCGTCGCCGACGAAGGCCACCTTGCGGCCCTCGGCCTGCAGGGCCTTGATGATGGCGGCCTTGTCTTCCGGCGCCACCTCGGCATGCACGGCGTCCAGGCCGAGCTGGGCTGCCAGGGGCTTGGCCTTGGCCTGCTTGTCGCCGGTGATCATGACCATCCGGTCGATTCCGAGGGCGCGCAGGCGCTGCAAGGCGGGGGCCGCGTCAGCGCGCAGGGTGTCGCGCAGGGCCACCACGCCGATGGGGCCGCCCTTGGCGCGCCCCTGGGCGGCGGCGCCGACGTAGAGCAGGGTCTTGCCCTCCTCCAGCAGGCGGTCGATGGTGGCCTGGTGGCGGGCGAAGGCTATGCCGTGGTGCTCCTCCAGGAAGTGCCGGCTGCCGATGATCACGCGCTTGCCCTCCACGTCCGTGGCGAGGCCGTGGGCCACCAGGTAGTCCACCTCGCCATGGCTGATGTGCTTGAGGTCCCGTTCCTTGGCCGCCTCCACCACCGCCTGGGCGAGGGGGTGGCTGGCATGCTCCTCCACCGAGGCCACCAGGGCCAGCAGGGCGTCCTCGGACAGGTGCCGTCTGCCCAGGGCCACCACGTCGGTGACCACCAGTTCGCTGTGGGTCAGGGTGCCGGTCTTGTCGAACACCATGGTATCCACGCCGGCCAGGTGCTCGATAGCGTGGCCGCCGCGCATCAGGACGCTGTGGCAGGCGGCGCGGTACATGCCGGACTTGAAGGCCATGGGCGTGCCCAGCTTGAGGGCGCAGGAATAGTCCACCAGGAACACCGACTCCAGGCGGGTCAGGTCGCGGGTGACGGCATAGACCAGGCCGCCGGTGACCAGGGTGAGCCAGACCCGTCGGTCGGCCAGATCGTCGGCCATGCGCTGGGTCTCCGAGCGGTTTTCCAGGGAGGCCTGGATGAAGCTGGCCACCCGCGCCGTGGTGGTGTCGGAACCGACCCGCTGGGCCTCGACGCGGATGCGCCCTTCCTCCACCACGCTGCCCGCCACCACCCGCTGGCGCAGCTCGCGCCGCACCGGCAGGTCCTCGCCGGTGACCGCGGCCTGGTTGACCAGGGCCGTGCCCTCCACCACGCGGCCGTCCACCGGCACCGTCTCGCCGACGCCCACCAGGACGATCTCGCCCACCGCCACGGCGTCGCCGGCCACCAGTACCAGACCACCGTCCCGCTCCACCCAGGCCGCGGCCGGCTCCGGGTTGAGCAGCCTGCGCAGCAGCTTGTCGGACCTGCGCTGGGTCTGATGCTCCAGGAATTCGCCCAGGGCGAGCAGGAACGCGGTGATGTTGGCGGTGTATACCTCGCCCCTCAGGGTCGCCAGGCCGATCGCCAGGGCATCCAGCACTTCCATCTTGATGCCCTGCCTGACCAGCGTATCGGCCCCGTCCGCCAGGATGGGGGCGATGTTGGCCAGGGTCAGTATCCGGCCCTGGGTCTGGCTCAGGAAAGGCATCACCGCCATGGCCCCGGCGCTGGTCACCATGGGTGCGATCTCGCCGGCGATGCCAACGCCCCCCGCCGATGCCGGGGCCTGGTCGGCACGGAAGGCGGCCAGCCGCGCCAGGACCGCGCCGCGGTCGGTCCGGGCCGGGTCGAAACTCACCGCGACGCTGCGCGCCCGGCGGTTGATGCGCACGTCGCGCACGCCCGGCACGGCCTCCAGCCAGCTTTCCAGCCAGCCCGGCCGGAAACCCCGCTCGGCCAGGGCGGGCATGCGCACACGCAGGCGCAGGCCGGTTTCGTGCAGGACGACGAGACCGCTCATGCCGTCACTCCGCCTTGCTGCCGTTCGCGCCGGGTTTGCCCAGACCGAGCAGCTTGCCGGCGAGATAGACCAGGGCCGCTCCCGCCACGATGCCCACCAGCAAGCGGTCCGCCTTCAGCGGCAGCTGCCGGCGGGTCGACCGGGAGGGCAGGCCCGGCCGCATCATTCGCCGGCCTCCGCGCGGATCTCGGCCTCGGCGTCATGGAAGCGCTCCTTCAGCTCTTCCACGCCGCCCTGCAACAGGCTCCAGACCTTGACCGTGCCCTTGATCGCGTTGCGCTGGACGGTCTCGTTGGTGAGCAGATAAGCGGCCGCGGCACCGATCAGCAGGCCCTTGAGGAAGCGGTCGTTGAACATGGAGGCGCTTTGCTGCCGATAATAGGGCGCGTACATGGGATAGGCCATGTGCGGCTGAGTCATGGCCGGCTGGCCCATGCCGGCGCCCTGGCCTTGTCCGCCGGGCAGCGCGCCCGTGCCAGGTTGTACAAATTGCCGGGAAGCGTTCGTGTGATGATCCATTTGTCACTCCAGTCAGTAATCGATTCAAGTTTCGGGCGATTGGGATTCGGTGGCCGCTCTGGTCTTGCGCGGCTGGCGCCTGGCCGGCGTCTCATCGGTGTTCTTGGCTACCGGACGCCGGACCGCCGGCTTCGCCTCGCCGACCTCGGCCACCTTGTCCAGCGCGGCCATCTCGGCCGTCGCACCGGGCTTCCTGCCCTTGAATAGACTGGCCAGCAGCAGGACCACGGCCGCGCCGACGACAACGCCTCCTATGCCTTCCACGATGTTTTTCCTGACGCCGTGATGATGTTGGTGGCCCGGGCTAGTCATGGGCTTCCTCCTCGACCCAGCGGTTCATGCCGTACAACACGGCGGCCCCGACACCGAACATGAGGGACAGGCGCAGTACTCCCTCCTTGGCCACGGCGTTGGCCGCCGCCCCGGCGACAACGGTCGCCGCCGCGCTGGCGATGGCGGTACGGCCGGTGCGGCGCATGGCTTCGGCGAATTGGATCTCGTCGCGCTTCACGCGCAATGCGTTGTGCGCCGCGGCCGCCGACCCACCCACCACGGCACCGACCAGCGCCATGCTGACCAGGGACTCGCAGGCCAGCGCCTCGGTGGGGGGCGACGCCGGCAGGTAGGTGCCGGCGGCCACGTAAGAAACGGGATAGAGGTCACTCATCGCTCGTCTCCCGGGCGGCGCGGACCTTGTCCTTGGTCCGGCGGACACCGGTCTTAACCTTCTCGACGCCCTCCTCCACCGCATCGCGACCCTTGACCGCACCACGGAACAGGGCCTTCTGCACACTGTCGTTGGTCAGCAACAGGACCGCCGCCGCCCCCACCAGGGCACCCTTCCAGAAATCCTTGTCGTCCAGGTCCAGCATCCGGGTCAGGCTGGTCAGGCCGCTGCCGCCGTTGGCGATCTCATCCATGACCTGGCTCATGCCGGCGCCGTGGCCGTGCATCGCCCCCTCCCCCGGCATGGCCCCGGGGGGCGGATAGCCCATTCCCTGGGGCGGCACCGGGAAATAGCCGTAGCCCGGCCAGTAGGCCATGCCGGGCGGCAAGGGGGGGACCTGATGCATGCCCTGCCCGGCCGCGTCCGCCTGGCCACCCGAGTGCACGCCTTGGCGGCCAGCCTGGCCCTGACCCCCGTCCATGCCTTCCTGTCCCATTCCGGCACCGCCACCCTTGCCAGCCTGGCCTGTGTCGTGCCCGGACATGCCGTTACCTTGTTCGTTCATCGCTAAACTCCTTTTCTCGTTGCGTGTTGCCCAGCAGGTGGCCGTAGCGGGCCAGCCATCGATCCATCAATTCGCCGGCTGAGGCGGTGTCGCCGGACACCAGGGTCTCCCAGTCCCGTGGATCGATCTTTTCCGGGTCGTACCGGATCACAATCGATGCCACCGCTGCATTGAGGCGTACGTCCTGGATGCCCTCCAGGGCATCCAGCAGCCTCTGCAGGCTCGAACGGTCGACGCCGGCCGCCCGACCCCACAAGGCCGAACCGAAGCGCAGGCGAATACGGCCGGGGAGGTGATGGACGATGGTCAGATGGCGACGCAGTTCCGGCAGGGCCGACAGGTCCAGATCGGTCACGCCCGTCATGCCAGGCCAGCCAAGTAGCGGGACGCCGCCGACAAACAGGCGGACCCGACACGCCGGCCATGGCGGCGCCCACGGGGTGGGAGTGCAAGCAAAGTGGGATGAGACATCGAGCCATCCAGCGTAGTGGGTTGTATTACTGGCTGGCTCGCCTGACGGCTGGCTGGCTGATCGAAATAGCTATTCAGACCTGCGGGACTTCTTGCGCCTGCCGCCATCGTCAAACGGCAGCTCGGCATTAGCGCCAAAGAAATAATAACCATTCTCATTTCCATAAACAAGCCCCTGTCCGTATCCACTGGGGAACTGCTTACATGGGCGCCTCCCTAGTGGTCCTGGACACCTCCCGCCGGAGCAGCAATAGGCGCGCCGTTCAGTGGGCCGGCGTTTCCGCACGCTCCAATACTTCGACCAGGTCGCGAGCGTGCCGGCGCAAGTGGCCGTCCGCCTCGGGGTCGTTGGCGACCTTGTCGAACAACAAGATCGCCAGGCTGGCGGCACGCGGGCAGCCGGTCTCCATATGCCGGGCCAGGTGCGCCAAGGCGCCGGCGACGAGGCGTGCCGGCGGTTGCTCGTCGTTTGGGGATGGCGTCGCGTCGACCGGATCGACAAGGTTCATTTCCATGAGGTACTCCTGGTTGCTGGCGGCTTGGACACGGCGCATGCCGCGCAGCCGGTGGATGAGCAGTCGAATTCCGCGCACGTTCAGGCCGTGAGAATGAGTTTGTTGGCATTGGTGATGCGCAACTGGTACTCGCGCCCATCGTGCACGATGACCAATACCTTGGCGCCGGCGAACAATGCCTCGCTGCGATAGACCGGACAGGAGGGTTTGGACGGGATGCCGGTTTTTTTGGGATCGGACATGGCTCAGTTCGCCTGGATCTCGGTCCGGCCCTCGGCCAGCCGCGCCAGGGCGGCGGCAAAGCTGGCGACCCCGAACTCTTCACCAGCACACACGGCTTGCCGGCCTGCTTGCAGTGCTGCTTGAGCTGGTAATAGGCGAGATGGCCGACGCAGTCGGTCGGGCAGATCACCGCGTCGGAACTGGCCAACAGGGCGGGCAAGCGGGACAGGGCCTCCTCGCGGCCGCCGTCGTGGTGGATCAGGCGCACGCCCAGGCGTTCCGCCAGTTGCCGGTATTGCGGCAGCAACGTGGTACGGCCTCCGACGCACAACACGCAGCGGTCGCGCAGCCCGGTCGGGCAGGCCGCGCATTCGCCCGCACAGGCGGACGGCTGCGCCAGCCACAGGCGTTCCAGGGCATCCCGCTCGCGCGCCGCCAGGGCACCCTCCTCGGCCAGGCGCGTTACCTCGCCGGTCGCCTGGGCCAAGCGCCGGTCCAGTTCGGCGTTGCGGGCGGCGAGTCGAGCCACGTCGTCGGTCAACGCCAGCAGGCGACGCGCCATGCCGGTCATGGCGACGCCCGACTCCAGGGCATCCAGGCGGACACGCACGGCCGCGTCGACGCCATTGCGCCGGGCGGCCGAGGCGAGCTCGCCTTCCAGCTGGCGCAGGCGCGCGTCGCGCCGCGCCAACTCGCGGGCATGGCGGGTGTCGGCCTGGCCGGCCGCCTCGATCAGACGGATACGTTCGGCCTCCAGCCAGCCGAGGCGGCGCAGATCCGCGGCCTGGCCCGCGCCGATCTGGTGCGACAGCATGTGTACGTCGGCATAGACCGACTGGCGACTGGCGGCATCGCCCGCCTTGTGGGTCAGCGCGGCCCACATGGCACCCGCGATCTCGCCCCGTTCGCGGTGTTCACGCCACAGCGCCAGGAGCTGGTCCGTATCCTTGGCACCCTCGAAACGGCGTACCGCCGTTGCGTACTTGCGGTCCAGCCATCCGTGCATGGTTTCCGAGAGCGGATTTCGCGTACATGAGATCGACACCGCCTCGACATGCAAGCGGTAGGCATCGAAATTGCGCCCGGCGAAGCCGCCCTTGCGCGCCAGTTTGCCGATCTCGTCCAGGCTCAAGCAGGTGCCGACCACCGGACAGTGGTGTTTGTCCTCCAACTCCCACAGCTTGAGGCGAGATCGCCCCCGCCTGATCGTCTCGGTGACCGGGGGCGCCGTGTCGGGCGCACCGAACAGGTGCTGGATCGTGGCGCCGAGGCCGTGACGTTCACACATGGCCGGCCTTCCCGCCGCCAGCCCGCACAGGGCAGGCCGGCAACGCGCCGAAGGCCGGATCGATGTCGATAGCGTAACGCATGATGATTGCTCCTGATGGCCGCCGTCGGGCCAAGGTTCAGAAGGCCGCCTTGGCCCGCAGACCAAGTACGGTGACGTCGTCCAGACCACGGTCGCCGGCCGGGTTGGCGATGCGCTGGAAATCCGCCGTCAGCGCCAATTGTTCGTTGATCTGCCAGGCGTAATAGACCTCGAACGGCCGTTCGGCGCCGGACAGGCCGGACTCCGCGCTGCTTTCCAGCCAGCCGTAGGCCACTCCCAAACGGTCCGCGGCGCGGCCCCAAAGGGTGCCGCTCACCTGGACGCCGACGGTGACGGCGCGGTCAAACAACAGATTGCCTCGCGTGGAGTGGCCATAGCGGGCGAACACGGTGGCGTGCCCGCTGATCTGCTGGTCGGCCGACAGGCCCCAGCCACTGTGCCGTTCCGTCGTACCGGTGAAAGCGTCCTCGGCCTGGCCGTTGTTCCAGGCGTACAGGCGGTAAGTCCCTGGCAGACCGGCCAGGGGCCGACCAGCGTATTCCACCTGGCCGATGACGAACGGCTTGTGGAAGCTGTCGTGGTAATCGGCACCCCCGCCCGCCCCGAACACGGCGAGCGAAGCCGCAAGGTGTCGGCCGCCCTCGACCTCGCCGCCGTAGGCCAGGCGCAGGCCCGGACTGGCGCCATGTTCGCCGACCCCGATATCGCCGCCGGCGTCGAGCAGCGGGTTATGGATGAAGGCCAGGTTGAGGAACTGCTCCGACTCATCGTCGGCGACGTTGTTGGCGTCGAAGAACCCGAACGGGTCGATCTTGCCGAGGGTGAGTTCGACGCGGCCGGACTCGCCGCTGCCGGTACCGGTCGGCAGGTCGAGCTGATACCAGGCCTGCAGCAACACCGGTTGATTGAAGTTGAAGGCGGTCGCATTGGCCGTGGCGAAGGTGCCGACGTCTACGCCGTCGCCGTCGCCGGCACGCAGATGGGCGAACAACCGGCCCTCCGCGGTGCCCACGTTGCCGGCCGGCAGTTCCACCTCGAGGTCGGCGCGGCTGCTCAGCTGACTGGTGGCGCCGCTGCCGCCCCGGCTGTTCTGCGCCACCATGAGCAGCGACCCGCCGATGCTGGCGCCAGCCAGCGCCGCCACCGGTTCCGGCCGATCGCCCAGGACGGCCACCTTGCCTTCGATCGCCTCGACGCGATCCGCGAGCCTGGCGGCACGCCCGCTATGGTCTTGTTCAAGCGCGGCCTCGAGCTTCCGGTTGGCCGCCTCCAATTGGGCGACGCGATCGCTCAGCCGCTGCATCTCCCGCAGCACTTCTTCGTTGTCCTGCGCCTGGGCCGGCGCCGCAAACAGTCCGGCCAGGGCCAAGACCAGCGCTTTGCTCTTGTACATCCGCATTCCCTTCAGTAGCCAATAAGTGAATCTTTCCGGCTGGCTACTGGGGCATCGGCCCGTTGGCTTGCGTGTCTTTACTTGGTCAGGATGAGCTTGCCGCTGCGGGTCTGGCGCAGTTGGTAATGCTCGCCCCGGAACTCGATGATCAGGACCCGGCGCCCCTGGAACAGGGCTTCCGCCTGGATCACGCCGTCGTGCTGCAATGGCTCCGGCGGCACATCCGGCGTCGCGTCATGGGTCATCGTTTCCTTCGTCATGGGCCCATACTAAATGAGAATTATTATTCTTTGCAAGAGTAATGATAATAATTCTCGTTTGTTGTTTTCGATCCAAGGGCCACTTCCAAGCCGGGACCCGACAACTTGCCAGCCGCCCAGTGAACCGCGCCGTTTCCGGACACCACCACGCTCGGCCCGGCTGCCCTGGAACGCAGGCGGCCACCGGTCCTCGGCACCGGTCGGCTGGGCCTGTCGCGACCGGCATCTGCGCGACCGACTCCTGGCGGGTAGCCCTCCGGCACCCGGCGTCGCCACGCGGTCCGCCAGGGTTGACGGAACAATGGTCGGCGCATACAGTAGAACGATCGTTCTAATATTCGCGCCATGTCCGCCCCCATTCGCGATACGACCACGCAACTGGTCCTCGACGCCGCCCTCACGCTCTTCACGGAGAAGGGCTATTTCGCCACGTCGGTGCACGACATCAGTCGCCAAGCCGGCGTCAGCATCGGCTCGATCTACCATCACTTCGGCGACAAGGTCGGCATCGCCCGGGCACTGTACGTCCAGCTCGGCCGCCGCATGGAGGACGTGATCCTGGCGGTGATGCGGCGCCATGCGACGGCTCGGGAACGGGCGCGCGAGTTGATCGTGCGGTTGTTCGAGCTCACCGAGCGGGAACCGCGCGCCATGGCCTTCATGCTCTATGCCAGGCACCGCGAATTCCTACCCAACGAGCCCCCCGTGTGCTCGTCGCGCCCGTTCGTGCTCATGCGCGAGATCGTCCAGGACGGGATCGCCAACGGGGAAATCCGCGCGATGGACCTGAAGGTGGCCGCCACCTGCCTGTTCGGCGGCCCGATCCGCATGATCACCGCGCGCCTGGACGGGCTGCTCGATGGCCCGCTGGCCGGCTATCTGGATGAGGTCTGGACCTGCGCATGGCGCTCGGTGCAGGCCGGGTAATTTTTTTCCAACCACTAGAACGACCGTTCTACTCCCAAGGAGACTCTCTATGCCCCCGCTCCCCGAACAGCTCGCCGATTACTGTCCCGGCTGCGTCTACTACCCTCCCAACCTGCCGCGCCACGCCTATGCGGACTGCGATTGGACCATGCTGCAGGCGCTCAGCTGTGCGTTCGAGCATGTTCCCGGCGATCCGGACTGCCAGGCCACGCGCAAGACCAGCTGCAGTCTGCTCGACCTCGCCGCCATGCCCCTGGCCGCCGGGACAAGGAGCGCGAAATGAATTGGCTGCTCGCCCCCCTGCTCGCCCTCGGCCTGCTGTTTTCGCCCGCCATGGCAGCCGCAGAACCGTTCGACGATAGCGATGCGCTGCATGGTCTCAAGGAAGGCAAGGGCTTGTTTCTGATCGACTTCGCCGACCCGCGCAAGACCGCCTTCTATCTCGACATCATCAAGGGCACCTACCAGGGCATGCGGCGCCAGCGGGTGAAGCCGGACTTCGTGATCGTCTATATCGGACCAACGGTACGATTTCTCACCCGGCGCCCGGAAGCGGAACTGGAAATGGAACAGGGCGATACGCTCAAGGCGATCGCCGACAACGTCGAGGCGCTCAGGCAACTGGGGATCAGGCAGGAGATATGCTCGATCGCCACCCGGGTGTTCCACGTCGACAACGGGACCGTCCTACCCGGCCTCAAGCTGATCGGCGACGGCTTCATCTCGGTCATCGGCTACCAGAGCCAGGGCTACAAGCTCGTACCGCTTTATTGACGGGCGCCCTCCAGCGGCGGGCGGCGGCGCGACGGCAACGCGAAACGGCAGCCGGAACAGCGCGACCGCCCGGTGAGCGGATACAATTTATTTTTTTCGAATTCGACCCGCACCATGGCCCAGTACGTGATGTCCATGCTCCGCGTGAGCAAGATCGTTCCCCCGAAACGCCAGATCATCAAGGACATCTCGCTGTCCTTCTTCCCCGGCGCGAAGATCGGGCTGCTCGGCCTGAACGGCGCCGGCAAGTCCACCGTGTTGAAGATCATGGCCGGCGCGGACAAGGACTACGACGGCGAGGTCCAGTGGCTGTCCGGCATCTCCATTGGCTATCTGCCCCAGGAACCGGCCCTGGATCCGGACAAGACTGTGCGCGACGAGGTGGAGGCCGGCCTGGGCGAGGTGATGCAGGCCCAGCAGAAGTTGGAAGAGGTCTACGCCGCCTACGCCGAGCCGGATGCCGACTTCGACAAGCTGGCCGAGGAGCAGGCCCGTCTCGAAGCGATCATCGCCGCCTCAGGCAGCGACGCGGAACACCAGATGGAGATCGCCGCCGACGCCCTGCGCCTGCCGGCCTGGGACGCGGTGATCAGGAACCTGTCCGGCGGCGAGAAGCGCCGGGTCGCCCTGTGCAAGCTGTTGCTGCAGAAGCCCGACATGCTCCTGCTCGACGAGCCGACCAACCACCTCGACGCCGAGTCCGTGGACTGGCTGGAGCAGTTCCTGGTCCGCTTCCCGGGTACCGTGGTGGCGGTCACCCACGACCGCTATTTCCTGGACAACGCCGCCGAGTGGATCCTGGAACTGGACCGCGGCCAGGGCATCCCCTGGAAGGGTAACTACTCCTCCTGGCTGGAACAGAAGGAGGATCGCCTGGAGAAGGAATCGAAGCAGATCGACGCCCACATGAAGGCCATGAAGCAGGAACTGGAGTGGGTGCGCCAGAACCCGAAGGCGCGCCAAGCCAAATCCAAGGCCCGCCTGGCCCGCTTCGAGGAGATGAACAGCTTCGAATACCAGAAACGCAACGAGACCCAGGAAATCTTCATACCGCCGGGCGAGCGCCTGGGCGACAAAGTGATCGAGTTCGACGGCGTCTCCAAGTCGTTCGGCGACCGCCTCCTGATCGACGACCTGAGCTTCCAGATTCCGCCCGGCGCCATCGTCGGCATCATCGGCCCGAACGGCGCCGGCAAGTCGACCCTGTTCAAGATGATCCAGGGCAAGGAACAGCCGGACGCGGGCACCATCGCCATCGGCGAGACGGTGAAGATGTCCTCGGTCGACCAATCGCGCGAAGGTCTGGAGAACGACAAGAGCGTGTTCGATGCCGTCGCCCACGGTGCCGACATCCTCACCGTCGGCAAGTTCGAGATGCCCAGCCGGGCCTACCTGGGCCGCTTCAACTTCAAGGGCGCCGACCAGGGCAAGATCGTCGGCAACCTGTCCGGCGGCGAGCGCGGCCGCCTGCACCTGGCCAAGACCCTGATCCAGGGCGGCAACGTCCTGTTGCTCGACGAACCCTCCAACGACCTCGACGTCGAAACCCTGCGGGCGCTGGAAGATGCGTTGCTGGAATTCGCCGGCTGCGTCCTGGTGATCAGCCACGACCGCTGGTTCCTGGACCGCATCGCTACCCACATCCTGGCCTGCGAGGGGGATTCCCATTGGGAATTCTTCGCCGGCAACTACCAGGAATACGAGGCCGACAAGAAGCGCCGCCTGGGTGAGGAAGGTGCCAAACCGAAACGAATCCGCTACAAGCCGATCAGTCGCTGAAACGGCGCCGGCCCCTGTCGAAACCGACCCGAGGCCGGGTACAATGGCCGCCTGCATGCCGGGCCGGACGCCCGGCCCGGTTGGTATCGCCGAACAACAACAACCTTGCCGATACCGAGCACATCCGGCGCGCCGTAGCCGCCCGCGTGGCCCTGGCGTCGGTGTGCCCTCCTGTCACTACCCGGTTGCCCCGCGGCCCGATCGGCGCCTTGCCGCCGAGGTCCCCTGCGACCTTTGTATCGTTGAACCCACAACCTACCGTCAGCACGCCATGATTCGTTTCATCTTCTTATCGTTGCTCGCCATGCCGGTTTTCTCGGTCCCGGCCCAGGCGGGCGAATCCGAGGTGGTCGACGCCTGGTGCGACTACCTCGGCAACCGGCTGCGCAGCGTCTCCGCGGACGCCTGCCATGCCCAGAACTTCGTCGCCGCCGAGGTACGTACGCCGCAAGGGAATCCCCTGGTCACGCGTGACATCCCGGCGGCCGGGCAAGCGGGCACGGAGGCGAAGCGGATTCTCGTCATCGGCGGTATCCACGGCGACGAGTTGACCTCCATCTCGGTCGTGTTCCGCTGGCTCGACTGGCTCGGACAAGCCGACGCAGCTACCTATCAATGGCGGGTGATCCCGGTCGCCAACCCCGACGGCCTAATGGCCAAGCCGTCCACCCGGGTCAACGCCAACGGCGTCGATCTCAATCGCAACTTCCAGACTCCGGACTGGGACCGCGATGCGCAGGACTACTGGGTCAAGCGGACCCGGCGCGACCCGCGCCGCTACCCGGGCAAGAGCGCGGGTTCCGAGGCGGAGACACGCTGGCTGCAGGACCAGATCGCCGATTACCGGCCCGACCTGATCATCAGCGTACACGCCCCCTACAACCTGCTCGACTACGACGGCCCGGTACCCGAGCCGATGCGTTTCGGCCGCCTCTCGCTCAACCGCCTGGGCGTCTACCCGGGTTCCATGGGCAACTACGCCGGCGTCTTCAAGCAGATACCGGTCATCACCATCGAGCTGCCCAACGCCACCTCCATGCCCAGCCAACGCGACCAGCAGGCGATGTGGGAGGACATGCTCAAGTGGGTGCGCCACAACATCAAGGACCTCGCGGTCCCGGGGCCGACCGCAAAGCGCTGAGCGGCCCCGAGCGGCCGGCCGGTGCCTCAATCGAGTAGGTGCGAAGCCATGCCGTCGGCCAGCTTGGGCTCGAACCAGGTCGACTTGGGCGGCATGACCTGATTGGCATCGGCCACCGCCATCAAGTGTTCCATGTGAGTCGGATGCAGCGAGAAGGCAACCGCCATCTCGCCGGAGTCGACCCGCTTTTCCAACTCGGCCAGGCCCCGGATGCCGCCCACGAAATCGATGCGCTTGTCGCGGCGGGGATCGTCGATGCCCAGGATGGGCGAGATCAGGTGGTTCTGGAGCAGGCTGACGTCGAGGCGCGCGACGGGATCGGCCGGAACCAGGCTGGGATGGACGTGCAGTTTGCGCCAGCGGCCGTTCAGGTAGAGGCCGAATTCGCGCGGCTGGGCCGGGCTAACCGGGCCGTCGGCGGGCTCGATGGTGAAGCTCTCCGCCACGCGCTTGAGGAACTCGTCCTCGCTCAGGCCGTTCAGGTCCTTGATGACGCGGTTGTAGTCGAGGATCTTCATCTGGTGGTCGGGAAAGATCACGGCCAGGAAATAATTGTAGGACTCGTCCCCGGTATGGGCCGGGTTGGCGGCCTTGCGCGCCGCACACACCCGGCTCGCCGCCGCGGAACGGTGGTGGCCGTCGGCGATGTAGAGGGCCGGCATGGCGTCGAACAGCGCAGTCAGGCGCGCCACGCTGGCGGCCTCGGTGATCTGCCACAGGGTATGCCGCACGCCGGTCTCCGAGGTGGCGTCGGCATCGGCCGCGTTCTGGCTCGCGGCGGCCAGGATGGCGTCCACTTCCGGGGCGTGCGGATAGGCGAGCAGCACCGGACCGGTCTGGGCGTTCAGGGCCTCGACCTGGCGTACCCGGTCGTCTTCCTTGTCGGGGCGCGTGAATTCGTGCTTGCGGATGCGATTCGTATCGTAGTCGGCGACGCTGGCGGCGGCGACGATGCCGGTCTGGACGTGCTCGCCCATGATCAGCCGGTAGGCATAGTAGGCCGGCGCCGCGTCCTGCTTGAGGACGCCGGCATCGAGCATGCGGCGCAGGTTCTCGGCGGCCTTGGCATACACCTCCGGGGCATAGGGGTCGGTGCCGCGCGGCAGGTCGATTTCCGGCTTCGAGATGTGCAGGAAGGTCCACGGCCGGCCTTCCGCCAAGGCCCTCGCCTCCTCCGTGTTGAGCACGTCATAGGGCGGCGCGATCACTTCCTGGGCACGACCGGAGGCAGGGCGGAGAGCGGCGAACGGGCGGACGAGAGGCATCTGATGTTTCCTGCTGGTGACTGAATCCAGCCATTTTACTCGCCTTGCGCGACGCTCAGTTTTTCGGGACATAATCCGGCCATGCAAATCGATGCCGAACGCCGCAACCAGTTGGACTGGCTGATCCAGGTGGCCTACACCAGCTGGCGCATGTTCGTGAAGAACGAGCTACCCAACCATGCCGCCGCGACGGCCTTCTATTTCCTGCTCTCGACCGCGCCGCTGGTACTCCTGGTCACCTACGCCGCCCAGGCCCTGAGCCGGCTGGCCGAGACCTCCAACCTGGCGGCCATGCTCTTGGCCGCCTTCTACAGCCAGTTCCACCTCGACGAGCTGATGACCATGGGCTTCATCCCGAGCGGCGCCGGCGCCGCCGTCGGGGGCGCCAGCCTGGTCACCCTGGTGCTGTCCTCGCGTGGCATGGTCAATGCCGTCCAGTCGGCCTTCCGGGTCATCTTCCCGGACGACTCCAAGCGCAAGATGATCGTCTCCTGGTCCCTGCCGCTGATCATCATCCCCGCCGTCTTCCTGCTCGTCATCCTGGCCGTCCTGGCCCAGGGGGCGCTCAGCTTCCTGGCCGCCGGCGACCTGCTCGGCGCCGGCAGCGCACGGTTTCTGCAGATCACCAACACGCTGCTTGTCGTCGCGGCGGTCTGGGGCCTGATCTTCACCACCTATTGGCGCCTGCCGATGCAGCACCCCCGGGCCCGCCTGGCCATGGCGTTCGCCCTCTTTTCGGTCATCTCCCTGGCCATCTTCTCGTACGGCTTCAGCCTGTTCTTCTCGATCGAGAAATACCGCGCCGTCTACGGCGCCCTGGGCGGCGTGGTGTTCATCCTGATCGGGGCCTACTTCGCCTGCCTGACTTTCTATTTCTGGGCCCAGTGCCTGTATGCCATGACCAAGGTCGACGTCGCCGCCCTCGAGCGCCTGTTCCTGGGCGGAGCCGATCCGGCCGGCGGCAACCGCCTCGAGGGCTGGGTGTTCGGCCGCGCCAGCCGCCTGCTCGACAGCTACGGCCAGACCTTCGAACCCGGTGCCCACCTGATCGAGGAAGGCGATGCCAGCGACTGCGCCTACTACCTGTATTCCGGACGCGTCGGCCTGTACAAGCGGATCAACGACGAGGAACGCAAGCTGACCAGCCTCGACGCCGGCGAACTTTTCGGCGAAATGGCCTATCTATTGAAGGAAAAACGCACGGCCACGGTGCTCGCGGAGACGGAGGTCGTCGCGCTGGTCCTGCCCCCCGCCATGCTGGAGGAACTGATGCGCTATTCCGCGCCCTTGTCGCGCCGTGTCATCGGGGTCCTCTGCCAGCGCCTGCAACGCATGAACCAGCAAACCTGAACCGCGTTCGAGGACACGCAATATGAACCTGAAATCCGGCCTGCCCATTCTGCTCGCCGTCCTGATCGGCGTACCGGCCTGGGCCACCGACGGCATCATGCTCCGCGACGACACCCTGCGCGCCAGCGCCTCGGCGAGCGCGGCCAGCCTGGGCAAGGCGGCAAAGAACAGCAAGGTCGCCATCCTCGCCCGCCAGGGCGGCTGGACCCAGGTGCGGGCCGCTGCCAAGACCGGCTGGGTACGCCTGCTCTCGGTGCGCGCCGACGCGCCCGCGGCCAGCGCCAGCCTGGCCGACGTCGGCGCCCTGGCGCAGCGCCGGGACCCTAACAAGGTGGTGGCCACCGCCGGGCTGCGCGGCCTCAGCGAGGAGGAGCTGCGCAGTGCCCATTACGATGCCCAGGAGATGCAGCGCCTGGAAGGCCTCGCCGTGTCGGCCGACGCGGCCAGGAAGTTCGCCGCCGAAGGCAACCTGAGCCCCGTCAAGCTCGCCTACCTGCCGGCGGAAAAGAAGAAGACGAAGGCTAAGGAATCGAACAACGGACCTTGGGAGGGACTGGGATTTTGAAAAAGACCACGCTGGCCATGCTGCTGGCCCTGCTGTGCAGCGGCGCCCTGGCGGAGAGCCAGCCGGCGCAGACCGCCGAACGCCCGGCCGACCAGCTGCTGCGCGCCCTCCTGTCCGGCAAGATGTCGGTGGCCGAGGAACGCCGCGTCGGCGACAAGATCGCCGGCAATTTCCTGGGCGCCGTGAAGCTGGTCGCGGACCCGGCCCTGCAACGCTACGTCAACCTGGTCGGCGGCTGGGTCGCCCTGCAGAGCGATCGACCCGACCTGCCCTGGCGCTTCGGGGTGGTCGACAGCGAGGACATCAACGCCTTCTCCGCACCGGGCGGCTATGTCTTCGTCACCAAGGGACTGTACCGGCGCCTCGGCAACGAGGCCGAGCTGGCCGGCGTGCTCGGCCACGAGATCGGCCATGTCATCCGCAAGCACCAGCTCAAGGTCATGCAGAAGTCGCAATACATCTCCACGGTGGCGGTCTTCCTCGGCAAGCAGCTCAAGAACGAGGATCAGTTGATCCAGAACCTGGTCGGCAACGGCGCCGAGATCATGTCGCGCACCCTGGACAAGGACTCGGAATACGAAGCCGACCGGGTCGGCATGGTCCTGGCAGCGCGCGCCGGCTACGACGCCTATGCCCTGCCCAAGGTGCTCGAGGACATCGGCCACATTTCGGACAAGGACAGCCGCCTCGCCCTGCTCTACAAGACGCACCCGGCGCCGGCCGACCGCTTCGATCACCTGGCCCAGGCCGTGGGCGACCGCCTCGACAGCGTACCCGAGGGAAAAACCCTGGACCAGCGCTTCTACCGGCTGCCCTGAGCGGGGCCGAAAATCTTCCGCCGGCCCAGTTTACCTGCGCCCCCACGGCAAGCTAAACTGCCGGCTGTATCAAGCCGTTACTGGGGGAGTACGCGGCAATGTCCGTCAAGCATCCTATCGTTGCCGTGACCGGTTCGACCGGGGCCGGCCTGTCCTTCGTCCGCCATGCCTTCAAGGACATCTTCCGCCGCCTCGGCATCAAGCCGGCGCTGATCCATGGCGATTCGTTCCGGCGCTATACCGAGCGCCAGTTCCAGGCGCTGCTCCATGAGGCGCGGGAAAGTAGCCGCCACCTGTCCTGGTTCGGCCCGGAGTGCAACTACCTGGCCGAACTGGAGGCCTTGTTCCGCACCTACGGCACCACCGGCAACGGCATCAGCCGCGACTATGCCCACAACGATGACCATGCCGTCGAGTTAGGCGTGCCGGTCGGCGAATTCACCGCCTGGCACCCGCTCACCGAGGGCAGCGACATCCTGCTCTACGAAGGCCAGCACGGCGGCGTCAAGGCCGACACCTGGACCCGGCGCCGGGAAAGCTTCGACTTTCCGCCCGACATCGACCGGCGCAAGAACGCGGTCGGCATCGACGTCGCCAAGCACGTCGACCTGCTGATCGGCATCGTCCCGGCCATCAACCTGGAATGGATCCAGAAGATCCACCGCGACTGCGACAAGCACCGCTGCACGCCGGATGAAAGCGTCGAAACCATCCTGCGCCGCCTGGACGACTACATCCATTACATCGTGCCGCAGTTCGCCCTCACCGACATCAACATCCAGCGCATTCCGCTGGTCGACACCTCCAACCCGTTCGTCGCCCGCGACGTGCCGGCAGCCGACGAGTCGGCCCTGGTGATCCACTTCCGCGACCGCCAGCGGCACAACTTCCGCGACATCATGGACCGTATCCCCGGCGCCAGGATGACCCGGCCGTCCACCCTGCTGGTGCCGGGTGGCAAGCTGCGTCTGGCCCTGGCCGTGATCTGCGGACCGATCCTGGAGGAGATGATGGACAAGCGGGCCGCGGCCCTGGCGTCCTGACGCGTATCCGGCCCGGCTCCGGCCGGGCATCAATCCAGGTGACCGGGACGGCCCGACGGGAGACAATGACGGGCTGACCGCAATCGTTCCACGTCATGTCCGCTCTACCCTCCCTGCCGCCCGCCGGCCGGCGCCATACTTTTCCGAAACCGCCCGGCTCCGCCGACAGCCTGATCCTGGCCGGTCTGGCCGGCCAGGCGCGCCTGTGCATCCTGACCGAGACCGCATTCCAGGCCGCCCGCCTGGCCGAGGAGATCGCCTGGTTCGCGCCCGGCCTCAGCGTCAGCCTGTTCCCGGACTGGGAAACCCTGCCGTACGACCCTCTCTCGCCACACCCTGATCTGGTCTCCGAACGCCTGGCGGCCCTCTGGCTATCCAGCCAGGCGCGCACCCGGGTACTGGTCGCCCCGGCCGCGACCAGCCTGCAACGCCTGCCCCCGCCGGCTTTCCTGGCCGCCCATGCCTTCCTGTTCAAGCAGGGCGACAAGCTGGACATCGAGGCCTTCCGGAGCCGACTCAGCGACGCCGGCTACAGCCACGTCAGCCAGGTATTGAGCCCGGGCGAGTTCGCCGTGCGCGGTGGCCTCATCGACCTCTTCCCCATGGGCAGCGCGATGCCCTACCGCCTGGACCTGTTCGACGACGAGATCGAGTCGATCCGCAGCTTCGATCCGGACAGCCAGCGCACCCTGTACAAGGTCAACGACATCCGCCTGCTGCCGGCGCGCGAGTTCCCCCTCGACGAAGCCGGCATCACCCGCTTCCGGCAGAGTTTCCGCGACGCCTTCGAGGGCGACCCGAGCAAGAGCCAGCTCTACAAGGACGTCTCGCACAAGCTGGCGCCGGCCGGCATCGAGTATTACCTGCCGCTGTTCTTCGACGACACCGCGACCCTGTTCGACTATCTGCCCGGCGACACCGCCGTGGTGCTGCACGGGGACATCGAGGCCGCCGTGGCCGGCTTCTGGGCCGACACCCGCAACCGCCACCGCCTGCTCGCCGGCGACAAGGACCGGCCATTGCTGGCGCCGGAGGCCCTGTTCCTGCCGACCGACCAGTTCTTCGGTCGCCTGAAGGCCTACGCCAGGCTCGACCTGGCCGGCGCCGGCGATACCGGCTATGGCGCGCCGCCCGCCGTGGACACCGACCGCCGCGCCGAGCAGCCCTACGCCCGCCTGCAGGCGCACCTGGCGGCCAGCCCGGGCGCCACGTTGCTGGTGGCGGAAAGCCTGGGCCGGCGCGAGACGATCGCCAACGCGCTGGCCGAGCACGGCCTCAGGCCACAGCTCATGGAGGGTTGGCCGGACGCCCTGCCGGCCGGTGCCTTTGCCATGACCACGGGTCCGCTCGGGGCCGGCTTCGTCGACCACGAGCGCGGCGTCGGTGTCTTCACCGAGACCGAGTTGTACGCCCGCAGCCCGACCGCGCGCGCCGTGCGCGCCGGCAAGCCGTCCCAGGTCGAGGGCCTGCTGCGCGACCTCTCGGAGCTGAAGATCAACGACCCGGTCGTGCATGTCCAGCACGGCATCGGCCGCTACCTGGGCCTGACCGGCATGGACCTGGGCGAGGGCACGGAAGAGTTCCTGACCCTGGAGTTCGCCGGCGGCGACAAGCTGTACGTGCCGGTGGCCCACCTGCACCTGATCGCCCGCTACATGGGCGGCGACCCGGACACCGCCCCCTGCACAGGCTGGGCAGCGGCCAGTGGGAGAAGGCCAAGCGCCGGGCCATGGAGAAGGCCCGCGACACCGCGGCCGAACTGCTCAACCTGTACGCCCAGCGGGCCGCCCGCGAAGGCACCGCGTTCGCCGTCGACGGCCAGGGCCTGGACGCCTTCGCGGCCGGCTTCGAGTTCGACGAAACGCCCGACCAGCAGGCCGCGATCGATGCCGTGGTGGCCGACCTGCGCGCCGGCAAGCCCATGGACCGCCTGGTCTGCGGCGACGTCGGCTTCGGCAAGACCGAGGTCGCCCTGCGCGCCGCCTACGTGGCGGTGGCGGACGGCAAGCAGGTGGCGGTGCTCTGCCCCACCACCCTGCTGGCCGAGCAGCACATGGAGACCTTCGCCGACCGCTTCGCCGATCTGCCGGTGAAGATCGCCGAGCTGTCGCGTTTCCGTTCCGCCAAGGAGGTCGCCGCCGCCGTCGAGGGTCTGAAGGGCGGCAAGATCGACATCGTCATCGGCACCCACAAGCTGATCCAGCCGGACATCAAGTTCAGGAACCTGGGCCTGGTGATCATCGACGAGGAGCACCGCTTCGGCGTGCGCCAGAAGGAGCAGTTGAAGGCCCTGCGCGCCTCGGTGGACGTGCTCACCCTGACCGCGACGCCGATCCCGCGCACCCTGGCCATGTCCCTGGAGGGCATCCGTGACTTCTCGGTGATCGCCACCGCGCCGCAGAAGCGTCTGGCCATCAAGACCTTCGTGCAGCCGTGGTCGGAGGGGCTGATCCGGGAAGCCGCCCTGCGCGAGCTGAAGCGCGGCGGTCAGATCTACTTCCTGCACAACGAGGTGGAAACCATCCAGGCCATGGCCGAGAAGCTGGCCGAACTGCTGCCCGAGGCCCGCATCCAGGTCGCCCACGGCCAGATGCACGAGCGCGAACTGGAGCACGTCATGCGCGACTTCACCCACCAGCGCTTCAACCTGCTCCTGTGCACCACCATCATCGAGACCGGCATCAACGTGCCTTCGGCCAACACCATCATCATCAACCGTGCCGACAAGTTCGGCCTGGCCCAGCTGCACCAGCTGCGCGGCCGGGTCGGCCGCTCGCACCACCAGGCCTACGCCTACCTGCTGACGCCACCCGGCGAGCAGAAGATCACCGCCAACGCCGGCAAGCGCCTGGAGGCCATCCAGATGATGGAGGACCTCGGCTCGGGCTTCTACCTGGCCATGCACGACCTGGAGATCCGGGGTGCCGGCGAGGTACTGGGCGAATCGCAAAGCGGCGAGATGCAGGAAGTCGGCTTCAACCTGTTCAACGACATGCTGGCCGCCGCGGTAGGCTCGCTGAAGGACGGCCGCGAGCCGGACCTGGAGGCCCCACTGGCGGTCACCGCGGAGATCAACCTGCACGTCCCCGCCTTGCTGCCGGAGGACTATTGCGGCGACGTGCACGAGCGCCTGGTGCTCTACAAGCGCCTGGCCAATTGCGCCGACGCCGACGAACTCACCCGCCTGGAGGAGGAACTGATCGACCGTTTCGGCCTGCCTCCGGAACCGGCCCGTGCGCTCATCGAGGCCCACCGCCTGCGCCTGGCAACCGAGGCCCTGGGCATCATCAAGCTGGACGCCGCCGACAAGGCGGTCAGCATCCAGTTCAAGGCCAACCCGCCGATCGACCCGGCGCGCCTGATCTGGCTGATCCAGAACAAGCGCGAATACAGGCTGGCCGGCCAGGACCGCCTGCGCATCGAGCGGCCCTCGGACGGCCTGGAGGCGCGGCTGGCCCTGATACGGGCCAGCCTGGCCGAGATTACAGATAATCGAACAAGGACTGCTGGGAAGTCAGGCTGAAGGTGTTCTCGGCCGCCTGCAGGGTCACCTGGCGCTGCTGCAGCTCGACGATGGCAGCGGCGGAATCCAGTTCGGTGAGCTTGCTGAGGGCGTTCTGGTCGTTCTGCAACAGGCTGGTGGTGGATTCCTGCGTGCTGGTCAGCTCCACGTAACGACCTGACACGTCCGACTCGATCATGCGCAGGTTGCTCAGGGCGCTGCTGACCAGGTCGGTCGCACTGGTGAAATCGCTGGCGGTCGCCGTACCGTCGCGCAGCGCCGTGGCGATCTGGTCCAGGCTGCTCAGCAGGTCGTTCGTCGTGCCCGCCTGCATCACGGTGTCGAGCGTGTCGTTGGTCTGCAGATAGCGGCCCGCCTCGATCTCCGTCTTGCGCACGCCGGTGTCGCCGTAATAGGTCGTCGACTGCGGCGAGGCGGCGCCTTCGTAGACGGAGGCGTGCTCGTACGGCAGGGTGTCGGTCTGGAACCCCGAGAACAGGTAGTTGCCCGAGGAATCCTTGTAATTCGCCAGGCTCTTGATGTGCTGGTACAGGTTGCTCAGTTGCGCGGCAACCTGCTGGCGGGCCTCGGCATCCTCGGACCCGGTCGTGCTCATGACCAGGCTGCGCACGGACGAGAGGGCGTCGTCGAGTTCGTTCAGAACGGTCTGCTCCTCCTGGATGCCGATCTCGGCCTTGGTCTGGTTGGCTTGGTACTGGGTGCGCTGGGCGACCCGGTCGGCCAGGTACAGGGCGCGCGTGGCCTCGATCGGGGAATCCTTGGCGGCCAGGTACTTGGTTTCGGTCGCCACCTGCTGGCTCAGGCGGGCGATCTTGGCCTGCTGGTCGCGGATACCCGCCAGGGTGGCGCTGTAATAACTCAGGCTGCTGACTCGCATGGCTAGGCTCCTATTGCATTGCGCCCAGGACGGCATCGAATAGCGTCGAGGACACCTGGATGGCTTTGGCGGCGGCCTGGTAGGCCTGCTGGAGCTGGATCAGCTTGACCGCCTCCTCGTCCAGGTTCACCCCCGAGACCGATTGCAGGGAATCGTAGGACTGCTGGTACAGCGAGGTGAAGTTGCTCACGTTGGTATCGGCCGAATTGGCGTAGGTGGCATTGCGGCCGACCAGCGCCGTGTTGTACTCGGACAGCGTCGAACTGCCGATCACGGCCTCGTTCTGCAAGCCCGCCAGCAGCAGGGCGTTGCCGTTGTCGCCCGGCCCGGAATAGGCGCCGGAGTTGTCGATCGTGAAGGTATCGCCGTCGGCGATGCCGCCGCTGCCGTCGGTGATGGCCACGCTGATGCCGTCGAAGGTCATCGTCGCGCCGCTCGTGTAGGTGAAGGAGCCCACCACGTTGGCGCTGGCATCGGTGACCGTGACGGTGCCCGCGTTGTAGCTCAGCGTATAGGGGGCATCGGCCAGCGGCCGGGTGACCGTCTCGGACAGGGTCACGGCACCGATGCTGGCGTCGCCCGAGTTGCCGGCGTCGGCCGCCGCGCTCACCCCCTGGCTGGCCGCGGCCACCTGCGAGGCCTGCGAGATGACGACCGCCAGCGTGCCCGCGGGCGAGGTCGCCGAATAGCTGAAGAAGGCCGTCCCGGCGGCGCCGTTGAGGTCATAGCCGGCCTCGTGCTGGCTGTTGAAGGCGTCGGCCAGGCTCTGGGCGAGCTGGTCGAGGTCGGCGATCGACGGATTCAGCACCTCGTCCCGGAAGGCGAACAAGCCGCCCAGGCTGCCGGACGTGATGCTGCTCGGGTCGATGACCTCGGTCGCCGTACTGTTCGGGATCTCCATGGCCAGGATGGTCTGGGTCGGATCGGCGGAATCGCTGACCGCCACCACGTGGCGCACGGCGGTGCCGACCACCAGTGGCTGGCCGTTGCCGATCATGACCGCGACGGTGCCGTCGCTCTGCTGGATGGAACTGACGTTGACCAGTTTGCCGAGCTCGTTGACCAACTGGTCGCGCTGGTCGAGCAGGTCGTTGGGGGTCTGCCCGGAGCCCTGGGCGCGCGCGATTTCGGCGTTGAGGCTCTGGATCTGGTCGGCATAGCTGTTGATCTGGGTGGCGATGGTCGAGACCTCGCTGTTGATCTCGGTCTTGATCGACTGCAGGTTGTCCGCCAGCAGGTTGAAGCGGCTGGCCAGGCTGTTGGCCGTGGAGATCATCTGCTGGCGCGCCGTCAGCGAGGTCGGATCGTTGGCGACCTCGCTGACCGCGCTGAAGAAGGTCTGCAGGGGCGTGCTGAGCCCGGTGGAACTGCCGCCCAGCAGGGCGTCGACCTCGCTGGCATAGCTGGAGTAGGCCTCGGCCGCGCTCAGCTGGGTCTGGTAGTTCTGGGTCTGGCTGGTCAGGAACTGGTCGTAGATGCGCCGCACGGTATCGACCTGCACCCCGGTGCCCAGGTAGCCGCCGCCGGAATACTGCGGTGTCGAGGCGGACTGCACGACCTCCTGGCGGGTATAGCCCGCGGTGTTGGCGTTGGCGATGTTCTGCTGCACCGTGCGGATGCCCGCCATCGCGGCGTTCAGGCCGCTCAGGCTGATGTTCAGTAAACCCGTTCCCATGGTCCTTCCTTTCGGCTATCCCGGTTAACGACGCGCACCGGTCAAACTTGATTCAGCCAGGCGGTCACGCTCGTGATGGTCCGCTTGAGCTTGTCGGCGTAGGCCGGGTCGCTCGCGTAGCCACCCCCGGCCAGGCCGCTGACGAACGCCTCGGCATCCTCGCCGGCGGCGGCCGCATCGGCATAACGGTCCTGCAACAGACGGGCGTAGTCGGCGAAGCCTTCGCCATAGTCGGCGTAGGCCCGGAACCGCTGCGCCACCTTCATGGCCACGCCCTGGCGGTATTCGGTCGTCGTGGTCTGCGCGCTCGCGCCGCCCCAGCCGGTCGCCTTGATGCCGAACAGGTTGTGGCTGGCGGAACCGTCCTCGGCGACGATCTCGTGTTGGCCCCAGCCGGACTCCAGGGCGGCGTGGGCAATGATGAAACGCGCCGGCACCCCGGTCGCGGCCTCGGCCTGGCGGGCGTAGGGCAGCATGCCGTTGATGAAGTTGCCCTTGCGGTCGTTCGAGACCGGCCCGGGCCGCGCGGCACCCGGCTTCTCCAGGGGCACGGGCTGGAGCGGCTTCTCGAGCGGAATCGGCGCGCTCGGGCGCAGCAACGGCACCGCCGCGGTCTCGCCGCCGCCCTCCTCCGGCTCCTCGGCCAGCTGTTCCGCGATCTTCTTCGCCTTGGCCTCGACGTCGAGCCGGCGCACGATGGCATCGGCCAGGCCGAGGCTGCCGGTATTCACCATCTTCTGCGCCCATTGCTGGTCCAGCAGCTCCTGGTACAGCTTCAGGCTGGTGCTGTCGCCGAACGGATCGCCCTCGCTGGTCAGCTTGGTCTCGCGCATGGTCTTCAGCATGATCTGCACGAACATGGCCTCGAACTGCTTGGCCGCCGCCCGGATCGCCTCGGGATCGCCGGAGGCGGCACCGAAGCGGAGCGCCTGGGCGCCCTGGACGTCGACCGACAGGCGGTCTGCCAGGTTGGCGGCCGCCAGCATCAGATGACCTCCAGTTCGGCCTTCAGGGCGCCCGACGCCTTCATCGCCTGCAGGATGGCGAGCAGGTCCTGGGGTGTCGCGCCGACCGCGTTCAAGGCCTTGACCACGTCGCCCAGCGTCGCCGCGGCCGGCATGACGATCAACTCACCCTTGTCGCTCTTGACCTGCACGTCGGCGCTCTGGGTGACCACGGTCTGGCCGCCGGAGAGCGGATTGGGCTGGCTGACCTGGGATTCCCCTGTGATGGTGACCGACAGGTTGCCGTGCGCGATGGCGCACTTGTCCAGGGTCACCAGCTGGTTCATGACGATGGAGCCGGTGCGCGCGTTCAGGATCACCTTGGGTGTCGGCTGGCCCGGATTCAGGTTGACGTTCTCCAACTGGGCCAGGAAGGCGATGCGCTGGCCCGGGTCATGCGGCGCCTTGACCTGGATCAGGCGGCCGTCCAGGGGCAACGCGGTGCCGCGTCCGAAGGCGCGGTCGATCGCCTCGGTCGCGCGGCTGGCCGTGGTGAAATCGGATTCCTTGAGTTCCAGCTGGACGAAGTCGCCCTGGGCCAGGTTGCTGGCGACCGCCCGTTCGACGGTGGCCCCGGCCGGGATACGGCCGGCGGACAGGTGGTTGACCACCTGGCTGGAACCGCCCGCGGCGGCGCCGGCGCCGCCCACCAGGACGTTGCCCTGGGCGACCGCATAGACCTGGCCGTCGGCGCCCTTGAGGGTCGACATGAGCAGGGTGCCACCACGCAGGCTCTTGGCGTTGTCGAGCGCCGAGACGGTGACGTCGATGGTCTGGCCCGGCTTGGCGAAGGCCGGCAGGCTGGCGGTAAGCATGACCGCGGAGACGTTTTTCAACGAGATGGTGTCGGTGCTGGGCAGGTTGACGCCCATCTGGTTGAGCATGGAGATCAGGCTCTGCTGGGCGAACTTGCTGGTCGCGCCGGTGCCGTCCAGGCCGACCACCAGGCCGTAGCCGACCAGTTGGTTGTCGCGCACGCCGGCGATGTTGGCGATGTCCTTGATGCGGTCGGCCCGGGCCGCGACCGGCGCCAGGCCGATCAGGCAAGCCATCAGGAGGCAGGCGACGAGGGACGGGGAACGGGGCCGGGATGTCATCGCACCCTCCTCAATAGGGCAGCACGGTCAGGAAGAACCGGGCCAGCATGCTGGTGAGCTGGGCCGGGTCGATGGACTGCGAATTCTTGGACTCGATCTTGGCGTCGGCGACCTGGGTCGAGTTCACGGTACCCTCGCGCGTGATGTCGCGCGGGTTCACCACGCCGGCCAGACGGATGTACTCGGTATCGTTGTTGACGGCGACCTGCTTCTCGCCGGAAACGACCAAGTTGCCGTTGGGCAGGACCTCGATCACGGTCACCGTGATCGAGCCGGTGACGCTGTTGTTGTTCGTCTCGTCGTCCTTGTAATGCTGGTTCAAGCTGGAATCCGGGCTCCAGGTGGTGGCACCCACGGGCAGCTTGGCGCCCAGCACGCGCGGCGTCGGTACGCTGATGTCGGCGGTCGCGCTACGGTCTTCCTTGGTCTCGGACTTGCGCTTGACCTCGGTCTTCTCGACCAGCTTCACGGTCACGGTGTCGCCGACGTTGCGGGCGCGCCGGTCCTCGAACAGGGCCAGGCCCCGGTTGGCCTGGAAGATCGCGCCGTTGCTCGGCGGGACCTGGGCCGGCATGGGCGGGCGCGCCGACAGCGGCTGCTGGATGGCGGTCGAGGGGGCTGTCGAGCATCCCGCCAGCAGGGCCGGGACGAGGAGGAGCCGGAGCAGCGATTTGGACATGGCGGACAATCCAATACGTATCGACCAGCAATAGGCAAGCCGCGTGCCAATCCACAAGCCATTAAAAAACAGTGGGTTGCAAACCTCCGCCCGGCCAGCTCCGGACGGCGCGGCAATTCTTGCCGGGGCCACCGGCAAGCCCTTACCGCGGCTCAGATCTGGGTCAGGCGCTGAAGCATCTGGTCGGACGTGGTGATGGCGCGCGAATTCAGCTCGTAGGCCCGTTGCGCCACGATCATGTTGATCAGTTCTTCCGCCACGTTGACGTTGGAGGACTCGACGAAGCTCTGGTTGAGCACGCCGACGCCGTTGTCGCCGGGGTTGTTGAGCTGCGGGGTGCCGGACGAGGCCGTCTCGACGTAGAGATTTTCGCCCTGGCTCTGCAACCCGGTCGGGTTGATGAAGGTGGCCAGCTGAAGCTGGCCGAGCACGGTCGGGGTGGTGTTGTTGGCCTGGGTGATCGACACGGTGCCGTCGCGGGCGATGGCGACCGCCAGGGTGTCGGATGGAATGACCATGTTCGGGATCACCTGATAGCCGCTCGCGGTCACCAGGTTGCCGTTGCTGTCGACCTGGAAGGAGCCGTCGCGGGTATAGGCGGTGGTGCCGTCCGGCATCAGGATCTGGAAGAAGCCGCGCCCGTTGATCGCCACATCGAGCGAATTCCCGGTTTCCTGCAGGGTACCCTGGGTATGGATGCGCTCGGTGGCCACGGTGCGCGCACCGACGCCGAGCTGGAAGCCGCTCGGCAACTGGGTCTGCTGTGAGGATTGGGCGCCCGCCTGGCGGATGTTCTGGTAGAGCAGGTCCTCGAACACGGCGCGGGTCTTCTTGTAGCCGGTGGTGCTGACGTTGGCCAGGTTGTTCGAGATGACGTCCAACTGGGTCTGCTGGACGTCGAGGCCGGTGCGGGCAATGTACAGGGAGCGCAGCATGGCGTGTTTCCTCTAGTCTACTTGGCCAGGACCTTGTCGCCGGCCTTGTGGTTGTCCTCGGCGGTGCGCAGCACGCGCATCTGGGTCTCGAACTGGCGCGCCAGGCTGATCATGTTCACCAGGGCCTCGGCGGGATTGACGTTGCTGCCTTCCAGCGTGCCGACGGCGAGCCGGATGTTGGCGTCGGCCTGGGCCGGCTGGCCGCTCTTGAGGCGGAACAGGCCATCCTCGCCGCGCGTCAGATCCTGCTCGGAGGGATCGACCAGCTTGATGCGGCCGGCGATCTCCACCGAGTTGCGGGCGCGCCCGGTCGGCACCGTGGACACGGTACCGTCGGAGGCGATCAGGATTTCCTGGTCGGGCGCCACGGCGATCGGCCCGCCGTCGCCCATCACGTTCATGCCGGTCCCGGTCTGCAGGATGCCGTTGATCGAGGTCTGCAGGTCGCCCATCCGGGTGTAGGCCTCCTGGCCGCCGGCGTCCTGCACGGCGATCCAGCCGCTGCCGCGCACCGCGACGTCGAGGGCCCGGCCGGTGTGCTGCAAGGCGCCCGGCGTGAAATCGGTCGCCGGGGTCGTCTCCAACACGAAGGCGCGCGTGCGGGCACCGTCGCCGACCACCGGCAAGGCGCGGAAGACGTTGAGCTCGGCCTTGAAGCCGGTGGTCGCGATGTTGGCCAGGTTGTGGCTGACGGCGGCCTGCTGGCGGGTGATCTCCCGCGCCCCGGTCATGGCGACGTAAACGACCCGGTCCATCAGGCCCCCTCAGAACGATTCGGCGCGGCCATCGACT
>NZ_SJZB01000036.1 GCF_004337445.1 Parasulfuritortus cantonensis
TCAGCGTCGACCCCAAGCGGGATACACCGGATGTCCTCGAGCCCTACGTCGGCTATTTCAGCGACGGCATCCTGGCCCTTACCGGCACCGAGCCCGAACTACGCAAGGTCGCCGCGCAATACGGCGCCCAGTTCCGCTATGTCGGCACCGGGTCGACCTATACGGTGGATCACACCGTCAACACCTTCATCGTCGACAGATCCGGCCGTCTGGCGCGGGTGATGCCCTATGGCACGCCGCTCCCGGAGCTACTGTCCTACGTCCTCGGGCTGCTGCACTGAGGACCCTGGCCAACGGCGTCCCGGCACGCCGCCGGCCCGGCCAAGGCAGAGAATCCCGATGCCGCCGGCAACGCCGGTGATCCAGTGCCCGCCCCGGCGCCGGCAGTTTTTTTGCGCCGCCTCTTCTCCCGCCCTCGACAGTCCACTAAACTCGCCGTCGCGCGGCCCGGCACCCATCCTGTCCGCCCGCGCGGGTCGCCCGCCTTGCCGCCCGATGTCCTGTGCGGCGCCCGGAAACGGGACAGCCGCGCCCCACTGTTCACCCCGATACCCGCCCAGCGCCCAAGCTGAAAGCATCCATGTCCGACATCGCGATATTCGTCGACGACAGCCACCGCTTCGCCCGCCAACACTATTTCCTGCACCTGATGATGGAGGAATGGCGCCATGCCGGCTGGCGTATCCGCCTGTGCGAGGGGACGCGCCGTCCCCCCGATGCGGACCTGGCGCTACTGCACGTCGACCTGACCCGGTTGCCGGACGACTATCTCGACCTCGCCGGACGCTACCCGTCCGTCGTCAACGGCGCTGCCGTCGACATCTCGAAACGGCGGATCAGCCGATACCTGGTCACCCGGGACGACGCCTACGCGGGACCCGTCATCGTCAAGACCGACGCCAACTGCGGCGGCATCGGCGAGCGGGCGCGGCGTTACCGCGTGCCCCTGCTCGGCCGTCTCCGGCGCAGCCTGGACCGGCGCCGGCACTGGACCCGGGCCGCCTTCCTGACCAGCGGCGATTACCCGATCTACCCCGGCAAGGAGGCCGTGCCGGCCGCGGTCTGGGACAATCCGGCCCTGGTCGTAGAGCGTTTCCTGGCCGAGCGCCGGGGTAGCCAATACTGCCTGCGCCAATGGGTCTTCTTCGGCGAACGCGAACTCAACAAGATTTCCTACAGCGAACATCCCATCATCAAGGCCAACACCGTGATCGGCTCCGAGCTGCTCGGCGAGGTCCCGGAAACGCTACGCGCGATGCGGGCGGAGCTGGCCGTCGACTACGGCAAGTTCGACTACGTCATGCAGGACGGCGAAGCCATCCTGCTGGACGCCAACAGGACCCCGACCTACGGCAACCGTCTCGGCCCCAAGGCCGCCGAGTATGCGGCCCTGCTGGCGTCCGGCTTGACGGCGTTCCAACGATGACGGCGAGCCGCTGGTTCCACGACATCTATGGGCCCGGGCTGGCCTACTCGGGCTATGCCCCGCCCGGCGCCGACCGCTGGCTGCCCAGGGACCGCGCCTTTCTGTTCGCCCTCACCGGCAACCAACTGGTCGTTGCCGGCGACATGCCCATCGTCTGCGCCGCCGGCGCCGCCACCGAAGCCGGTCTCGACCTGTTGCGCGCGAACGGCTTCCGCCTGCCCAGCCGGTTGCTGGCCTTCCGCGACGAGCAGGACTATGGCCGGCGCCTGGCGGAACTGGCCGGTTCGGGCATTCGAATGGTCGTCCAGCACCGCCATCCGGACGCCGTGCTGCCCGAGGCACATTGCTGGCTGGCGCCGGAAACCCTCTCGCGCCTGAACGACAAGGGCCGCCTGGCCGACCTGGTACCGGCCGGGGCCGCGCCACGGCGCACGGTGTTCGCCGCCGCGGCGTTACCGGACGACCTGCCGACGCCCTGCGTCCTCAAGGTCGCCACCCCGGACAGCACCGGCGGCGGCGCCCTCGACATCCATCTCTGCCGAGGTCCCCAGGACGTCGCCGTCGCAGCGGCCAAGCTGGCCGGCTGCGAGCGCCTGGTCGCCGAGGAATGGCTGCCCGCGGCGCGCTTCCTGTGCCTCAATTACGCCATCGATCCACACGGTGAAATCGCTTACCTGGGCGGGACCGAGATCATCAACGGGCCGGCCGGGACTTACCTCGGCAACTGGCTCGGCGCCGCGGTCTCGCTACCGGCCGCCGCCGTCGCCGCCGGGCACGCGGTCGCCGAGCGCGGCGCCGCGGCCGGTTACCGGGGCTGCCTGTGCATCGATGCCGCGGAACTTCCGGACGGCCGCGTCCTGATCTTCGATCTGAATTTCCGCGCCTGCGGCTCGACCGTCCCGCTCCTCGTCATCGAGGCGCTGGCGGCCCGGCACGGCGCCACGCTGGCGAAATTCCGCAGTTGGTCCTGGACTGGGGGTTACGCCGAGCTGCTCCGGGCGGCACGCCGGCTGGAGGGTGAGCTGGTTCCCCTGGTCAGCTTCGACCCGGCCGTCCACGGCGAAGTCGGGCCCGCGCGCGTGAACGGTCTGCTGCTCGGGACATCGCGCGAGGAAATCGCCCGCCGGGAGGCGGACATGGCGCAGTCTGGCTGGATCTGACCCACCGTCGCGGCAAGTCGGTTTGGTGCCGACAGTCTGACTCAAAAACAGATGCGCAGGCACGTATTAGCAACGTTTGTCGCCCCACCACGCCCATGGGATTGGTAGTGGATCAACAAGTAGGACGGCGCCAGCGTCCAGCCAACCACAGCGCCGCTATTTCTGATCGGGCGCCGTCCGCTTGAAATTATTGTCGTCCCGGCAGTACTCCAGCGCATCAAAAAGGATACCGGGTATGCGCATGAGGTGGTCAGGATGGCCTAGTAGGATCGAATCGCTCGGGCCGAACTGAAGGCCTGCTCTACCAATCTCATGTCGGCGCTCGTCGGTCATCGGTACGATGACCTGGATACGTGGGTGTTTCCCTTCTGACCAATAACGCAGTAACCAGCGGTTCACCTTGCCCTGAAAGAGGGCGGCGAAGTAGCTCTCCGTATCCTTTGCTACGACACCAGCGTCTTCTCCGAGAATGTCCGTCAACACCTCAATCAGGCGACGCTCGGCGTACGTGGTGACGATACGCGGATTGGATGGGTCGACTTGGTCGGCCATCGGATCGTCAACGGGCTGTTTGGGTTCCTCTGGCGCGACTGACTTAGGCGCAGAGAGGCTGGAGGCAACGCGCTCGCTCATCGACTGGGCCACAGCTTGCTTAACGATAGGCGTGATTACTTCCATGAAGCGGGCGGTGAGGCTCCGCTGCACGGTCGACTTACCTGCGACATAACGGACAAAGTCTTGATCACATTCCAGCACGCTATGATTTACCACATCCTTGAACGCTGCTAGGTAGATACTTTCCTCAGCCAACGTACGAAGGGCCTCCGGCTGGAATTCGTCATGCCGGAAGCGGTAAAGCCGGCCAATCAGAGATTCATCTAGAGCCGCAAAGTCCACCATGAGGAACGGCTCCGAATCCATCACATTCTTGTTGGTGAGGTCGGTGAAGAACCTCCACACCTGGCCGTTGGTGATGGCACCGATGGTTACCTCCGGTGTCGCATTGAAATAGCGCGCGAGTTGGGGCGAATGGTTGGACAATTTCTCCCCAAAGGTCTTGGCTTCGATAAACATAACTGGTACGCCGTGGCAGAACAACGCGTAGTCCACACGCTCGTTGGCCTTCGCTCCCGGGAAGTCAGCGCCAAACTCCGCCTTCACCTTGGTCGGGTCGAATGGGGAAAAACCCAGGATGTCGAGCAATGGAAGAATCAGAGCTTGTTTTGTGGTTTCCTCGGTTGTGCAGTGGTGTCCCACGGTGATGACGTGCTCAGCGTGCCGACGGACGCGCTCCATGAATTCGTTCATGCGTTATCTCCCTGTCGGTGACCGGCCTCATCACCCCATGGCACGAAGCCCAGATCAACATTCCATAATTTAGCCTACAAAATGACTCATAGCATGTCCTGTGGCCAGCAAGCACTCCGGCGGGGAGGTGAGAACTCGCAAGTGGCCTCGGTTTTCCGCGTAAGCAAATCCCCGCAAGCAGTGCACTGAAGACGCGGCTGAGTTGGGCGGTCGCCGTTGGCGCGAGCCAATTGTGATGCACCGGTATTGGTGGGTGCGCGTTGAGTCCGGGGGTCTTCTGCTGCACTGACCATCGAACAAGATGATCACTGAATCGCCATTCACGGCCGGCCAGACGTAAGAACGGACAATACGGACATCAATCTCTTGGCTTGTCGTCTGTTCACCAGGGGATTTGAAAATTCAAACAACAGCACTGTACTTCATGCAAGCTTCCACCTGGGTGGAACTGAACGAACGTAACTCTTGGTGTTGACCCGGTGGTATCACCGCACGCCGTCAACGCCAGTGAAATCATGGCTACGGAAACAAGCCTTAACATGATTGCCTGCCGACCTGCTCGGTGCGTGTGGCCCGGGTGTCGGCCGGTGTCGTCAGTTGCAGGTACCTACCCCATGATCGCAATGGACCAACCCGGACAACAGAAAAGCTGTAACGACTTGTAGTTACAAGCAATTACGGCCTTCTTTGGATTACTCTGGAGTAGTTACTGGTGCCGACAGTCTGACTCGAACAGACGACCTACCGCTTACAAGGCGGTTGCTCTACCAACTGAGCTATGCCGGCCCGTTTACTTCACCACCCGCAGGCTGGGCTTGCCCTTGGGGCGCGCCGGTCCACCCTCCGGGGCGGACGGCGGCGGCTCCTCCTCGTCGGCGACCGCCTCGAGCGCGCCGGGCTTCGTCGCCTGCTGGCTGAACGCCATGCCGTCGCCGGTTTCCCGGGCATAGATGGCCAGGACATTGGCGACCGGGACCTCGATGACCTGGGCAACGCCGCCGAATCGGGCGGAGAAGCTCAGCCAGTCGTTGTCCATCTGCAGATTGCGCACCGCCGCCGGCCCGATGTTGAGCACGATCTGGCCGTCCTTGACGTAGGCCGCCGGCACCTTGGCGCCGCCTTCGACCTTGACCGTGATATAGGGCGTATAGCCGCTATCCACGCACCACTCGTAGAGGGCGCGCAGGAAGTACGGTTGCTGCGGGATTGCGTCGTTGCTCATGACCACACCGGTACGGATCGCGGCACCAATCGCCGTTACTTGCGCATCGCCTTTTCGACCGGGGTCAGGGCGGCGATGAAGGCCGGCCGGCTGAAGATGCGCTCGGCATACTTCAGGAGCGGAGCGGCCTGCTTGGGCAGCGAGATGCCGAAATAGTCGAGCCGCCAGAGCAGCGGCGCGATGGCCACGTCCAGCATGCTGTAATCCTCGCCCAGCATGTACTTCTGCTTGGCGAAGATCGGCGCGATCTGGGTCAGGTTGTCGCGGATGGTGGCACGCGCCTTTTCCGCCACCTTGGCGCTGCCGTTGACCACGTCGGGCAGATGGCTGAACAGGTCGCGCTCGATGTTGAACAGGAACAGGCGCGTGCGTGCGCGCATGACCGGATCCGCGGGCATCAGTTGCGGGTGCGGGAAGCGCTCGTCGATGTACTCGTTGATGATGTTCGACTCGTACAACGTCAGGTCACGCTCGACCAGGATGGGAACCTGGTTGTAAGGATTCATGACGGCAATCTCTTCGGGCTTTTCCTGCAGGTCGACATCCTTGATCTCGAAGTCCATCCCCTTCTCGAACAGGACAATGCGACAGCGGTGGCTGAACGGACAGGCGGTACCCGAATACAAAATCATCATGTTTTCAAACCCTCACAACCGGCTCCCGCCGGCTCAATGTACGTCTTTCCAGAATTCCTTCTTGAGATAGAAGGCAATCACGAAAAACACTCCAAGAAAGGCCAATACCACCAGGCCGATGTTCATGCGCTGGGTCTGGGCGGGCTCGCCCATCCAGACCAGGTAGTTCACCAGGTCGGCGACCGTGGCGTCGTACTCGGCCGGCGTCAGCTTGCCGGTCTTGACCAACTCCAGGCGTTCGATCACTTGGTGCTGCTTGCCCTCGTGATCGGTCTCGGTCATGTAGACCGGCGCCATTTGGCCTTGCAGCTCCTGCAGGACATGCGGCATGCCGACCTTGTCGAACACCGTGTTGTTCCAGCCGGTCGGCCGGCTGTCGTCGCGGTAGAAGCTGCGCAGGTAGGTGTACAGGTAGTCGGCGCCGCGCGAGCGGGCGATCACGGTCAGGTCCGGCGGCGTGGCCCCGAACCATTCCTTAGCCTCCTTCGGACGCATCGACACCTTCATCAGTTCACCCGGCTTGTCGGCGGCGAACAGCAGGTTGTCCTTGATCTGCTTCTCGGTCAGGCCGATGTCCTGCATGCGGTTGTAACGCATGTAGTTGGCGCTGTGGCAGCTCAGGCAGTAGTTGACGAAGACGCGCGCGCCCCGCTGCAGCGACTCGTGGTCGTGCACGTTGACCGGGGCATGGTCCAGCTTGAGCGCGGTGTTGGCGAAGGCCAGGGTCGGCAGGGCCAGCAACAGGAATAGCAGCTTGTTCATTTGTCGGTCACCCTTTCCGGTTCTTGTTTGGCGGTATCTCCCTTGATGAACATGGCCATCGGGATGAAGGACAGGACGAACACGGCGAACAGGACCTCGGTGACGTAGGGGATCGGCGACGCCAGGGCCATGTTGACGTTGGCGCCGATCGCCGCGATCAGCGCGGCCAGGAAGGCCCACAAGCCGAGCGGACCACCCTGCTTGGCGGGATTGGTGTAGAACGGCATCATCAGGAAGAAGGCGAAGTACACCACCGACAGGGTGCGCGCGATCCAGGTGCCCAGGGTCGTCGACGGCAGGACGCCGAGGATGCCCAGCCAGACGAAGGCGACCACGAAGAAGGCCAGGGCGATCTTGAATTTCGGACCCCGGTAGCGGATCGACTTGACCGGGCTCTTGTCCAGCCAGGGCAGCGCGAAGAAGATGACCACCGCGACGCCCATGCCGACGACGCCCGGGAACTGCGAGCCCAGCATCGGCGGAACCGCGCGCAGGATGGCGTAGTAGGGGGTGAAGTACCAGACCGGCGCGATGTGCGGCGGCGTCTTCAGCGGGTCGGCCGGGATGAAGTTGTTGGCCTCAAGGAAGTAGCCGCCCATCTCGGGAGCGAAGAACAGCACCGAGGCGAAGACCATCAGGAACACCACCACGCCGAGGATGTCCTTCACCGTGTAGTACGGGTGGAAGGGGATGCCGTCGCGCGGGATGTGGGTTTCCGGGTCCTTGTTCTTCTTGATCTCGACGCCGTCGGGGTTGTTGGAACCGACCTCGTGCAGGGCGATCAGGTGCGCCGCCACCAGGCCGACCAGGACCAGCGGCAGGGCGACGATGTGCAGCGCGAAGAAGCGGTTCAGGGTGGCGTCGCCGACCACGAAGTCGCCCCGGATCAGGGTCGACAGGTCGTTGCCGACGAAGGGCACGGCGGCGAACAGGTTGATGATCACCTGGGCGCCCCAGAACGACATCTGACCCCAGGGCAGCAGGTAGCCCATGAAGGCCTCGGCCATCAGCATCAGGTAGATCAGCATGCCGAAGATCCAGACCAGCTCGCGCGGCTGCCGGAAGGAGCCATAGAGCAAGCCGCGGAACATGTGCATGTAGACCACGATGAAGAAGGCGGAGGCGCCGGTCGAGTGGGCGTAGCGGATCAGCCAGCCGTACGGCACGTCGCGCATGATGTACTCGACCGAGGCGAAGGCGAGCTCGCCGTCCGGCTTATAGTTCATGGCCAGGAAGATGCCGGTGACGATCTGGAGCACCAGCACCAGCAGGGCCAGGGAACCAAAGAAGTACCAGAAGTTGAAGTTTTTCGGCGCGTAGTACTCGGACAGGTGCGCCTTGAAGGATGCGGTCAGCGGGAATCGCGCATCCAGCCAGCTAATGACTTTCTCCATTTGTTGTTTCCCCCAGGGTTCAAGCCGCCTTCTGGTCTTCGCCGACCAGAAGTTTGGTTTCGCTTAGATATTTGTGCGGCGGGACGACCAGGTTCGACGGTGCGGGAGAACCGTTGAACACGCGTGCGGCGAGGTCGAAACGCGAGCCGTGGCAGGGGCAGAACCAGCCGCCGGGCCAGTCGGCGCCCAGGTCGGCGGGGCCGACTTCCTTGCGGAAGGTGGGCGAGCAGCCGAGGTGGGTACAGATGCCCACCACCACCATGAAGTTGGGCTTGAGCGAGCGGGTCGGGTTCTTGCAGTACTCGGGCTGCTGGGCGGTATTGTCGGAATTCGGATCGGTCAGGCGATCGTCGTGCTTGCCCAGCATGGCCAGCATCTCGGGCGTGCGGTTCACCACCCAGACCGGCTTGCCGCGCCATTCGGCGGTGAACAGCATGCCGGGCTCGACCTTGGACAGGTCGACCTCGACCGGGGCGCCCGCGGCCAGGGCGCGCGCCGACGGCATCATGCTCATCACGAACGGCGCCACAGCGCCGACCGCCGCTACGCCGCCTACTGCAGAACTCATCGCCACTAAAAAGCGGCGTTTTGAACCATCAACGCTGATCTCGCTCATTATTTGTTCCTAACCTTGTGAGTGGTCGCGAAATTTATGCAAACTCCGCCCCCGGCGCGGCCAGACAGCTTGGGACAAGACACATCGCCGGCGGACAAAAACCTGCATAGTGTACACGAAAGGCGCCTCGAACTTAAGGCACGCCTGACCGGCGCGACGCCGTTTCCGTTACGGTAAAATCGCCGGCACTCCCTTCCGCGCCCTGCGCACCCGTTCCATGCACAAACTCTGGCTGTCCCTGGCCCAGATCATCGCCGGCGCCGCGATCGCCCTGGCCGCGCTGTTCGCCCTCGACAAGATGATTCCCGGCCTGCTGCCCAGCGGCCCGTCCGGCAGCGTCACCATCCGCGAGGTGGCGGACGGCGGCGGCGCGCCGCGGGTGGCCTCGTTCGCCGACGCCGCGCAGAAATCCCTCCCCTCGGTGGTCAACATATTCACCAGCAAGGAGGTGCGCACGCCGACCAATCCGCTCATGAACGACCCGTTCTTCCGGCGTTTCTTCGGCGTGCCGCCGCAGAGCAGCACGCAACGGGTCGCCAACCTCGGCTCGGGCGTCATCGTCAGCGAGGGCGGCTACATCCTGACCAACCACCACGTCGTCGAAGCCGCCGACGAGATCCAGGTCGCCCTGCCCGACGGCCGCAACCTGGACGCGACCCTGGTCGGTTCCGATCCGGAGACCGACATCGCCGTCCTCCGGGTCAACAAGGACGGCCTGCACCCGATCACCTTCGCGAAGCCGGACACCACCCGGGTCGGCGACGTCGTGCTCGCCATCGGCAACCCCTTCGGGGTCGGCCAGACCGTCACCATGGGCATCGTCTCGGCGCTCGGCCGCAGCCACCTGGGCATCAACACCTTCGAGAACTACATCCAGACCGACGCCGCGATCAACCCGGGCAACTCGGGCGGCGCCCTGGTCGACGCCGGCGGCAACCTGGTCGGCCTGAACACCGCGATCTATTCGCGCAGCGGCGGCAACCTGGGCATCGGCTTCGCCATCCCGGTCTCGATCCTGCGCCAGGTCATGGACGACATCGTCCGCAACGGCGCCGTGGTGCGCGGCTGGGTCGGCATCGAGGTGCAGGACATCACGGCCGACGTCGCCGAATCGTTCGGCCTCGCCAGCACGCGCGGCGCCCTCATCGCCGGCGTCCTGCGCGGCGGCCCGGCGGACCGTTCCGGCATCCGCCCGGGCGACGTGTTGCTGGCCGTGGACAACCAGGCGGTCACCGACTCCAGCTCGCTGCTGCAACTGATCTCGGCCCTGAAGCCCGGTGACGCGGCGCGCCTGCGCGTGTTGCGCCAGCGCGCCGAGGTCCAGGTCGACGTCCGGGTCGAGCGGCGGCCGCCGCAGCCGCGCGAAAACTGAGCGCCGCCGGCGCTCAGTTCAGACCTGGTTGCGCCACTCGGTATCCTCGGAGTCGAACAGCCGGTTCGCCTCCAGCGGCCCCCAGGTGCCGGCCGGATAGGTGTGGATGAAGTCGCGCTCCTGGGCCCAGTACTTGAGGATCGGATCGACCACCCGCCAGGCCCATTCCACCTCGTCGAAGCGGATGAACAGGGCGCGGTCGCCCTCGATGACGTCGAGCAGCAGCGCCTCGTAGGCATCCAGGGGATGGTCGTCGACCCCCCGGTAGCTGGCGTTCAGGCGCACCACGTGGGTGTTCATGCCGAGGCCGGGCTGCTTGGCGTGCAGCTCGATGTGCATGCTCTCGTTGGGCTGGATGGAAAGCACGATCCAGTTCGGCTCCAGCGCCTCCAGCGGCGTCTCCCGGAACAGCTGCTGGGGCGGATGGCGCAGCCGGATGGCGATCATCGACATCGATTCCTTCAGGCGCTTGCCGGTACGCAGGTAGAACGGCACCCCACGCCAGCGCCAGTTGTCGATGTAGAACTTCGCCGCGGCATAGGTCTCCGTGACCGAGTTCGGCTCGACGCCGGGCTCGTCCTGGTAGCCCGGCACCTGGACGCCGCCGATCGCCCCGGTCTTGTACTGCGCCCGGTAGGCGTGGGCGTGCACGGAACGCTGGGAGATCGGCCGGATGCAGCGCAGCACCTTGACCTTCTCGTCGCGCATCGCGTCCGCCTCCAGGGCCGCCGGCGGCTCCATGGCGACCAGGGTGAGCAGCTGCATCAGGTGGTTCTGCAGCATGTCGCGCATGGCGCCGGCCTTGTCGTAGTAGTCGGCCCGGTTGCCGATGCCGACGTCCTCGGCCACGGTGATCTGGACGTGGTCGACGTAGTTGCGGTTCCAGAGCGGCTCGACCAGGGTGTTGGCGAACCGGAACACCAGGAGGTTCTGCACCGTCTCCTTGCCCATGTAGTGGTCGATGCGGAATATCTGGCTTTCCTCGAAGTAGCGGTGCAGCAGTTCGTTGAGCACCCGCGCCGACTCGATGTCGCTACCGAACGGTTTCTCCACGACCACCCGGTGCAGGCCGCGCGGCCTGCTCAGGCCGGCCTTGTCGAGGCCCTTGATGACGGCGGGAAAATCGCCCGGCTTGACCGCCAGGTAGAACACCACGTGCGAGCAGACGCCCAGCTTGGGCTTGGCCAGGGTCTCCTTGAGCGCCTCGTAGGCGGCCGGGTCGTCCTGGTCGCCGCGCACGTAGTCGAAGCGGTTGACGAAGCGGGTCAGCAGCTCGCCTTCCGCCTTGACCCGCTGGACCAGCAGTTCGCGCAGGTAGTCGCGCCAACTGGCGTCGTCGTAGTCGCGCCGGCCGAAGGCGATGAAATTGAGCACCTCGGGCAGGCGGCCGGCCAGCTCGAGGCGATACAGGGCGGGCAGCAGCTTGATCGAGGCCAGGTTGCCGGTGGCCCCGAAGATGACGAAATTGCACGGCGGCAGGTCGCCTTCATGGTCGATCATGGCGCCCTCCTCAACCCTTCAGCGCATGGCCGCCGAAGCCCTTGCGCATCATGGCCAGCAGCTTGTTGCCGAAATCGGCCTTGCCCTGGGAATCGAAGCGGTTCATCAGGGCCAGGGTCATCACCGGCGTCGGCACGCCCTGCTCGATGGACTCCAAGGCCGTCCAGCGGCCCTCGCCGGAGTCGGCCACGAACGGCAGGATGGCGTCCAAACCCTGGTCTTCCTTGAGGAAGTCGGCGGTCAGGTCGAGCAGCCAGGAGCGCACGACCGAACTGTGCCGCCACAATTCCGCGATGGCCGCCAGGTCGAGGTCGAATTCGCCCTTGGCCTGCATGAGGGCGAAGCCCTCCGCGAAGGCCTGCATCATGCCGTACTCGATGCCGTTGTGGATCATCTTGACGAAGTGGCCGGAACCGGCCGGACCGGCATGCAGCCAGCCGCGCTCGGGGGCTGGCGCGAGGAGCTTGAGGAAGGGCTCGATGCGCGCCACCGCCTCGGCTTCGCCGCCGGCCATCAGGCAATAGCCGTTGGCCAGGCCCCAGATGCCGCCGGAGACCCCGACGTCGGCGAAGGCCAGCTGCTTGCCGGCCAGGTCGGCGGCGCGGCGCTGGGCCTCCTTGTAGTAACCGTTGGCGCCGTCCACCACCATGTCGCCCGGGGCCAGCTTGCCGGCCAGTTCGGCCAGGGCCGCCTCGGTGGCCGCCCCGGCCGGCAGCATCAGCCAGACCACGCGGGGCGGTTTCAGGGCGGCGATCATGTCGTCGAGGGAACGGCAGGCGACCACGTTGACCTCCTCCGCGGCGATCTGCTCCGTCACCTCGAAGCTGCGGTTGCAGGCCAGCACCCTGGCCCCGCCGCGCGCCAGCCGGCGCGCCATGTTGCCGCCCATCCGGCCGAGTCCGTACAAACCGATTTCCAGCATCACTGCCTCCTTGCATGCAAGCCAATGCATCGACTATCGGACGCCCGGCCGGGAACTGCAACCCTACCGGCGGTGTGCCATGGAAAGTTCACGGACCGGCGTGCCTCAGACCTTGACGTAGACCCAGCCCTGGCTCATCCGGGTGATGATCTCGTTGACCGCCGACGAGGCGACCCCGGCCTCCGGCACCAGGACGACGTCGACGCCGGCCTGGCGCAGGCGCGCCAGGGTCTGGCCGCAGGCCAGGAAGGACAGGTTGGCGTGGCGCTCGGCCAGTTCGGCGATGCGGGCCCGATAGGGCGTCAGGTCACGGCGCAGCAGGTCGAGGCCGTGACTGTTGGCGACGATCTCGATGCGGCCGCGGCCGGCGCGCTGGTCGAGCAGCCGTTCGGCGAGGTCGAGGACGGCGGCCAGCCGGGTCGGGTCGCCCGAATCCAGGTGCAGGACGACGTGGTCGGCATCGACCCGGTCGGTCAGGGCGACCGCCTGGTAGCCTGCCGGCAACCCGGCCAGGGGCGCCGGGCCGGGCGAGACCGACAAGGTCAGGCCGCGCGCGAACCAGCCGGCCGACAGCCCGACCAGCAACAGCAGGCCGGCGACCAGGGCCTGGCGCCAGGCCGGGGGACAGCGCAGGGCCAGGCCGCGGCGGCCGGCCGGCGGCTCGGCATAGGCGCCGCGCACCAATTCCTTCATGACCCGCAGCTCGCACACCGCGGCCTTGAAGTCCGGGTCCACGCCGAGGCGCGCCAGGGCATCCTGGCGTTCGCCGGCGGCCAGCTCGCCGTCCACGAAGGCGTTGAGAAACTCGACGGAAGGGGTGTCCTTCATTTCGACCTCCTGGTCAGCGGTACGACCCGGGCGGACGCCGTTGCCTGCAGAAGGTCCCGGAGTGCCCGGCGCGCCCGCGCCAGCCGGCTCATGACCGTGCCGACCGGGATGGCGAGGATCGTCGCCACCTCGGCGTAACTGCACTCCTCGAGGTCGACCAGGGTGAGCACCTGGCGCTGCCCGACGGGCAGGCGGGCGATGGCGTCGCGCACCCGGTTGCCGGTCTGGCGGCTGGCGTAGAGACGCTCCGGCGTGGCATCGTGGGCGAGCACGGCCTCGTCGATGTCGTCGACGTCGACGCAGTCCTTGCACCGGCGCAGGTGGTCGCGCCAGCAGTTGTTCAGGATGGCGAACAGCCAGCCCTCGAAGGCGGCCTCGTCCTTCAGCTGGCCGGCCCGGTCGATGGCGCGCGCCAGTGCCTCCTGGGTGAGATCGTCGGCCAGGTGGCCGTCGTGGCACCAGGCGTAGGCCAGGCGGTACAAGCGCGGCCGCATCGCCGTGGCGCGGGCACGGAATCCTGGACTGAACAGATAGGCGAGCTTGTTCACTGGGTTGCCTCGGCAAACGCGTGCCGGATCGGCACGCCCACATCCGGATTGACGCACGGGCGGGAAATTTATTCCATGACGAGAAAAATTCACCGGTGCGGGAATAAACGTGCCGCCCGGAACGTCTCCCGCAAAGGCGGCCCGCCGCCGAATAACCCAACGCATCGAGGAGATCGAACATGAAATACCTGCCCGCCCTGTCCCTGGCGCTCTGCCTGTCCGCCGTCACGCTGGTCGCCGCCACGGCCGCCCGTGCGGCCCCGTCCGCCCCGGCCACCGCCGAGGTCCAGGAAAAGGTGGTCTACCACATCAACGACGCCAGCGTCGCGCGCGTGGCCATGCGCAACATCGAGAACCACCTGAACGCCAGCCCGGGGGTCAAGATCGTCGTCGTGGCGCACGGCAAGGGCATCGACTTCCTGCTCAACGACGCCAAGGACGACAAGGGCGCCTATGAACCCCAGGTCGCCGGCCTGCGCGACCGCGGCGTCGACTTCCGGGTCTGCCGCAATACCCTGAACGGCCGCAAGCTGGACGACAGCGCGGTCATCATGGAGGCCAGCGTGGTGCCTTCCGGCGTGGCCGAGCTCGGCCGCCTGCAGGCCAGGGAGGGCTACGCCTACATCAAACCGTAGGCCCGCCGGCCACCTTCGGGGCCGTGCCCAGCGCCAAGGTCCGGCAAAGCTTTTATACTTGTCGGATCGACATGTCCGGGAACCGCCGCCCCGAAGGCCCATCATGAAAAACGTACTGTTCGCCACCTCCGAAGCCCGTCCACTGATCAAGACCGGAGGCCTGGCCGACGTTTCCGGCGCCTTGCCCACCGCCCTGCGCGCCCTGGGTGTCGATTGCCGCCTGCTCCTGCCCGGCTATCGCCAGGTCCTCGCCAGCCTGGGCGACCTGCCCGAAGTGGCCCGCTTCGAAGGCATGGCGGGCTTCGCGGACGCCCGCCTGCTGCTCGGCAGCATGCCGGACTCCGGCACCCCGGTGTACGTGCTCGACTCGCCGACCTACTTCCAGCGCGACGGCGGCCCCTACCAGGACACCAGCGGTACCGACCACGCCGACAATGCCGACCGCTTCGCCCTCCTGTCGCGGGTCGCGGCCCATCTGTGCACCGCCAACTCGCCGCTCGACTGGCGTCCCGAACTGCTCCACTGCAACGACTGGCAGACCGGCCTGGCGCCCGCCTGGCTGCACTTCGCGGGCCGCCCGGTGCCGTCGGTGATGACCATCCACAACCTGGCCTTCCAGGGCATCTTCCCGCCCTCCACGGTGGCCCGCCTGGGTCTGCCGGCGAGCAGCTTCCAGATCGCCGGGATCGAGTACTACGGCAACCTGTCCTTCCTCAAGGCCGGCCTCTTCTACGCCGACCGGCTCACGACGGTGAGCCCCACCTACGCCGAGGAGATCCAGCACGAGCCGCTCGGCATGGGCATGCAGGGCCTGCTGTCCTCGCGCGCCGAGTCGCTCACCGGCATCCTCAACGGCATCGACATGAACGACTGGAACCCCGCCGGCGATCCCCACCTGCCGGCCCATTACACGGTCCGCTCGATGTCCGGCAAGCCGCGTTGCAAGGAGGCCCTGCAGGCGGACCTGAACCTCGAGGTCGCGCCCCAGACGCCCCTGTTCGGCGTGGTCTCCAGGCTGACCCACCAGAAAGGCCTGGACTGGATACTCCAGGTCGCGCCCGGCATCCTGGACCGGGGCGGCCAGCTCGCCGTCCTCGGCACCGGCGACAAGAGCGTCGAGCAGGCCCTGCGCGACCTCGTCGCCGCCTATCCGGGCCGGGTCGCCGCCACCATCGGCTATGACGAGGGCCTGTCGCACCGCATCGAGGCCGGCGCCGATCTGTTCCTGATGCCCTCGCGCTTCGAGCCCTGCGGCCTCAACCAGATGTACAGCCTGCGCTACGGCACCCCGCCGATCGTGCACGCCACGGGCGGCCTGCGCGATACCGTGGTCGACGGCGTCGACGGCTTCGTCTTCACCTACGCCACCGCGCACGGCCTCTGGCTGGCGGTGGAACGGGCACTCACCGCCTACGCGGAACCGACGGTCTGGAAACGCATGCTGCAGGCCGGCATGAAACGCGATTTCAGTTGGGAACGCAGCGCCCGGGCCTACCTCGAACTGTACGAACGGGCCGCCGCCGAGGCCTGAGCGGCCCCGGCGCCGGCGCGCCGGTCAGAGCCAGAGCATCAGGCCGAGTTCGAACGGGTGCGTGAGCAGGCGGTGGTAGGGGTAGACGCGGATGCGGTAGATCAGGCGGCCACAGTATTCCGGCGTCATCTCCAGGGTGAACACGCTTTCGTTGCCCACCTTGCCGGTCGGGCTGAACGACAGCACGCGTAGCTCCTTCTCCTGGCCCTGGCGCGAAGCCCGGCCGATCAGCATCTCGACCTGGACGTCGCTGGGCGCCAACCCGTCGAGGTTCACGGCGACCTGGATCTGGACGTTCTCGCTGTAGGTGACGCGGCGCACCGGGTCGTCCAGGCGGCGCAGGGTGACGCCGCCCCAGGCGGCCTGGATGCGTGCCTTCCATTCCGACAGCTCGCGCCCGGCGGCGAATTCGTCGGCCACGAAACGCGACCACTGCCGGCTGGCCGGACCATAGAACTTGTCGACGTACTCGCGCACCATGCGGATGGAATTGAAGCGCGGCAGCAGCGTGGCGATGGCACGCTTGGCCATGTGCACCCACTCCGGCGAGAAACCGAGTTCGTTGCGCCGGTAATACATCGGGATGACCTGGTCCTGGAGCAGCTCGTAGAGGGTCTGGCTGTCCTCGCGGTTGCGCCGGGCATCGTCGTAGTACTCGGGCGCCGGCTTGATCGCCCAGCCGTTGGTGCCGTCGTAGCCCTCGTCCCACCAGCCGTCGGTGACCGACAGGTTGAGGATGCCGTTGATGGCCCCCTTCATGCCCGAGGTGCCGGACGCCTCCAGCGGGTAGATCGGGTTGTTCAGCCAAACGTCGCAACCCGATACCAGGCGCCGGGCCAGGCCGAGGTCGTAGCCCTCGACCATCAGCAGCTTGCCCTCGAACTCCGGCCAGCGCGAAATCTCGTGGATGCGCTTGATCAACTCCTGGCCCGGCTCGTCGGCGGGGTGCGCCTTGCCGGCGAAGATGAACAGCACCGGGCGGTCGGCGTCCTTCATGATCTGGCGCAGCCAGTCCATGTTCTCGAACAGCAGCGTGGCCCGCTTGTAGGTCGCGAAGCGGCGCGCGAAACCGATCACCAGGACGTTGGGGTCGAGCGGGTTGGCGTACTTGAGCATGCGGTCCAGGTGGGCCTCGGAACCGTGGTTGCGCAGGTGCTGCTGGGTGATGCGGTGGCGGATCGCATGCAGCATCTGGGTCTTCAGGGCCTGGTGCACGGACCAGAAATGGTGGTCCGGGACGTTCTCGACCTGATGCCAGAAATCCAGGTCGGTCAGGCGCCGGCGCCATTCGTAGCCGAGCTTGTTGTCGAACAGGTCCTGCCATTCCTGGGCCAGGAAGGTGGCCACGTGGACGCCGTTGGTGATGTAGTCCATGGGCGACTCGTCCGGCGTCACCTGCGGCCACATGTCGGACAGGATGCGCGAGGAGACGCCGCCGTGGATGCGCGAGACGCCGTTGTGGTGGCGCGAGCCGCTCAGCGCCAGGCGGGTCATGTTGAAGTCCTGGCCGTGGCCGGCGCCGCCCAGCTTGAGAAACTCGGCCCGGCTGATGCCGAGGTCTTCGCAGCAGGCGCCGAAGTACTCCCACACCATCTGCTCGCCGAAGTGGTCGTGCCCGGCCGGCACCGGCGTGTGCGTGGTGAACACGGTACCCGCCGCCACCGCCTCCAGGGCGGCCTGGAAGGACAGGTTGTGGTGCTTGACCTTGCGCCGCACCCGCTCGATGACCAGGAAGGCCGCGTGGCCCTCGTTGATGTGGTAGACGGTCGGGTGGATCTCCAACGCCTTGAGCGCCCGCACGCCGCCGACGCCGAGGACGATCTCCTGCTGGATGCGCGTCTGCTTGTCGCCGCCGTAGAGCTGGTGGGTGATGTAGCGGTCCTCGGGATTGTTTTCCGGCAGGTCGGTGTCGAGCAGCAACTGGCGCACGTGGCCGATCTGGGCCTCCCAGACCTTGACCACCACCTTGCGGCCGGGGAAATCGATCTCGACGTGGACCTCGTGGCCGTCCTTGGTCATGGCCGGGTGGATGGGCAGGTCGTCGAAGTCGGAATCGGTGTAGGTGGCGATCTGGTGGCCGTCGTTGTCGATGCGCTGGTAGAAGTAACCCTGGCGGTAGAGCAGGCCGACCGCGATGAAGGGCAGGCGCAGGTCGGAGGCCGCCTTGCAGTGGTCGCCGGCCAGGATGCCGAGGCCGCCCGAATAGATCGGGAAGCTCTCGTGGAAGCCGAACTCGGCGCAGAAATAGGCGACCAGGTCGCCGTCCTCGAACGGCATGGCGACGTCGCGGTGCAGCGGCTCGCTCATGTAGGTGTCGAAGGACGACAGGACCCGGTTGTAGTTGCCCATGAAGATGTGGTCGGCGGCCGCCTCCACCAGGCGCTCCTCGTCGACCCGCTTGAGGAACGCCTTGGGGCTGTTGCCGACCGCGCCCCAGAGGCCGGGATGCAGGCGCGCGAACAGGGTCCGGCTGGGCCGGTCCCAGCTGTACCACAGGTTTTCGGCCAGTTCCTTCAGGCGTGCCAGGCGTTCCGGTATGCGCGGATTGACCTCGATGGCGTAGGTGGTGCCGGGCTTCATATCGCTTCCTCGTCGTTATTCGTCGGTTACCGCATCAATCCTGGCGGATGAAGTGTTCTCGGTAGTACTTCATCTCGTCGATCGATTCCATGATGTCGGCCAGCGCGGTATGGCTGTTCGCCTTCTTGAAGCCGTCCATGATCTGCGGCTTCCAGCGCCGGGCCAGTTCCTTCAGGGTTGACACGTCGAGGTTGCGGTAATGGAAATAGGCCTCCAGCTTCGGCATCCAGCGGGCCAGGAAACGGCGATCCTGGCAGATCGAGTTGCCGCACATGGGCGAGGTGCGCGCCGGCACGTGGCGCTTGAGAAAATGCAGCATGGCATCCTCGACGTCGGCGTCGCTGAGCAGCGAGGCCTTGACCTTGTCGATGAGCCCGGACTTGCCGTGCGTGCCCTTGTTCCAGTTGTCCATCGCGTCGAGCACGGCGTCCGCCTGGTGGACGACCAGGACCGGCCCTTCCTCGACCAGGTTGAGGTGCTTGTCGGTAACCACCAGGGCCACCTCGATGATCCGGTCGTTGTCGGGGTCCAGACCGGTCATTTCCATGTCGATCCAGATCAGGTGGGTATCGTTTTCAGCCATCGGGGTTCCAGAATTTCGTGTCCGGCGATTGTGGCATAATCGCCCGGACACCGTCACCGCAAGCACTAACGCTTTAATTAATCGACAGTTTCGCGTCCGGCACGTGTGCGCAGCCGCATCCCGGGGCAGGTCCCGCCGGCTGCCGCCACCGCGGACGGCCGGCCCCGAACCCGAACCATGCCCCCCTTCCACAACGTCTTTCTCGCCGCTTTCATCCTGGCCTACGGCCTCAAGCTCTGGCTGGCTCTGCGCCAGATGCGCCACGTCTACGTGCACCGCGACGCGCCGCCGGCCGCCTTCGCCGACCGCATCGGCCCCGAGGCGCACCGCAAGGCCGCCGACTACACCCTGGCCAAGACCCGCCTGTCCATTCCCCACCTGGTCCTGGAGGGCGCCCTGCTGCTCTTCTTCACCCTCGGCGGCGGCCTGCAGTGGCTGCAGGACCGGGTCGCCGGCCTGGTCGAGGCGCCGCTCTGGCAGGGCGCCCTGCTCCTGGTCGGCTTGTCGGTGCTCAGTTCGCTGGCGGAACTGCCCCTGTCCCTGTACCGCCAGTTCGGCATCGAGGCGCGCTTCGGCTTCAACCGCCAGAGCCTGTTGGGCTTTCTCGGCGACCTGGCCAAGCAGGCGGCCATCGGCCTGATCCTGGGCGTGCCCCTGCTGCTCCTCGTGCTCTGGCTCATGGCGGCCATGGGCGACCTGTGGTGGCTTTGGGTGTGGCTGGCCTGGGTGGCCTTCAACCTGCTCGTCCTGGCCGTCTACCCGACCTTCATCGCGCCCTTGTTCAACAAGTTCCAGCCGCTCGAGGATGCCGGCCTGAAGGCACGCATCGACGGCCTCCTGGCGCGTACCGGCTTCCGCAGCCAGGGCGTCTTCGTGATGGACGGTTCCAAGCGCTCAAGCCATGGCAACGCCTATTTCACCGGCCTCGGCAAGTCCAAGCGCATCGTCTTCTTCGACACCCTGCTGGGCCAGCTGGACCCCGCCCAGACGGAAGCCGTCCTGGCCCACGAACTGGGCCATTACAAGCGCCGCCACGTGGTCAAGCGCATCGCCTTCATGTTCCTGGCCAGCCTGGCCCTGCTCCTCCTCCTGGCCCGGCTCAAGCAGGCCGGCTGGTTCTACGCCGGCCTCAGCGTGACCACGCAGACGGACGCCACGGCCCTGGCCCTGTTCTTCCTGGTCCTGCCGGTGTTCCTGTTTCCCGTGACGCCGCTCATGAGCCTGTACTCGCGCAAGCACGAGTTCGAGGCCGACGCCTTCGCGGCCCGCTACAGCCGGGCCAGCGACCTGATCGCCGCACTCGTGGCCCTGTACCGCGACAACGCCGCGACACTGACCCCCGATCCGGTCTATTCTCTGTTCTACGACAGCCACCCCAAGGCCAGCGAGCGGATCGCCCGCCTGCAGGCCCTGGGCACAGCAAACGCGCTGCATACCTGAGAGTAGAGGAGTCATGCCATGAACCGGATCGTCCCCGCCCTGCTGTTTCTGTTGTGGTCCGTGGCCGGCCAGGCCGCGCCGTTCGCGAACGCCGACGCCAAGGCCGGCAAGGCTTTGCACGACAAGCGCTGCGTCGCCTGCCACGCCAGCCGCTTCGGCGGCGACGGCTCGAAGATCTACACCCGTGCCGAGCGCCGGGTGAAGAGCGCCTCGGCACTCGCCCAGCAGATCACCACCTGCAACGCCAACCTGGGCAACGACCTGTTCCCCGAGGACGAGGCCAACATCGGCGCCTACCTGAACAAGACTTGGTACAAGTTCAAGTGAGCCCCGGCGCGGGCGGGACGGCATGACCGGGCGCCTGGCCGGCCGAGTGGTGGCCGTGCACGGCCGCCATTTCCTGGTCGAAACCGGGGCTGGCCGTTACGACTGCGTCACACGCGGCAAGAAAGGCGGCCTGGCCTGCGGCGACCGGGTCGAGATCAAGCCGACCGGCGTCGACGCTGCGGTGATCGAGAAGAACCTCCCGCGCGACAACCTGCTCTATCGTTCCGACCGCTTCCACACCAAGCTCCTGGCGGCCAACGTCGACCAGGTGTTCGTGGTCACCGCCGCGGTGCCCAGTCCCGACCCCGGTCTGCTCGACCGCTGCCTGGTCGCCTGCGAGGCGGCGGGGATCCCGGCCCGCATCGTCGTCAACAAGACCGACCGGCCGGAAACCGCCCCCTGGCTCGAACGCCTGCAGACCTACGCGGCGCTCGGCTACCCGCTCATCCCGCTCGCCGCCAAGACCGACGTCGCCCCGCTGGCCGGCTGGCTGGCCGGTAGGACCTCGATTTTGGTGGGTGCCTCCGGGGTGGGCAAGAGCACCCTGGTCAACGCCCTGGTCCCGGAGGCGGAGATCGCCACCCAGGACATCTCCGAGGCGCTCGACACCGGCAAACACACCACCACCCACACCCGCCTCTACCACCTGCCCGAGGGTGGCGCCCTGATCGACTCCCCGGGCATGCAGGAATTCGCCCTCGGCCACCTCGACCAGGCCGACCTGCAGGCGGCCTTTCCGGAGTTTCGCCCCCTGGCCGGCCAGTGCCGCTTCTACAATTGCCGCCATCTGCGCGAACCCGGCTGCGCCGTGCTGGCCGCCGTCGAAACCGGCGCCGTGGCGCGCGCACGCTGGCGCAGCTACGAAGCCCTGTGCCGGGAACTGGACAAGGCGGCCAAGGACTACCGATGACCCGTACGAGCCCACTCATCCTGCTCGCCGCGGCCGTCCTGGCGGTCCTGACGGTTTCCGGCGTCGCGCCCTACGACCGCATCACCTGGCTGATGGAGGTCATGCCGGCCCTGATCGTCGCACCGGTGCTGTTCGCCACCTACCGGCGCTTCCCGCTCACCAACATGCTCTACGTGCTGATCGCCGTGCACGCCCTGGTGCTGATCTGGGGCGGCGCCTGCACCTATGCCCGGGTACCGCTCGGCTTCTGGCTGCAGGACCTGTTCGACCTGGCGCGCAACCCGTACGACAAGATCGGTCATTTCATGCAGGGTCTCGTGCCGGCGCTGGCGGCGCGGGAGATATTGCTCCGCGGCGGTTATGTGAGCGGGCGCCGCATGGCCGGTTTCCTGGCCGTGTGCGTGGCCATGGCGGTGAGCGCCTGTTACGAACTCGTGGAGTGGTGGGCGGCCCTGGCCATGGGCCAGGGTGCCGATGAATTCCTCGGTACCCAGGGCGACCAGTGGGACACCCAGTCCGACATGTTCCTGGCCCTGATCGGCGCCAGCACCGGGATGCTCCTGCTGGCCCGGCGCCACGACCGCGCCATGGCCGCATTGGGCTGGAAGGAAACCACCTCCTGAGCCAACGGCCCGACTTCCGGGCCGGCGGTCAGGAGGTCGCGTCGGCCGGTTCCTCGGTGTGCGGATCGGCTTCCGCGGCCTGGGCCTCGGGCGCCCGCTCGGGCACCTCCCAGTCGCCCCACTCGTACCAGTCGTCGCCGAACAATTCGGCCGGATGCTCGGTGCGACTGGAACCGTTGCCGCAGATCATGGCGTCGGCGGCGCAGTACTTGTCGCAGCCCCAGCAGATGCGCTCGGGATGCTTGGGGTGGAGGGGAAACTTCTTGGCCATCTTCAGGCTACCTTACACATATCTCCATCGACACCGGGCGCGCCGTCGAGTTCACTTCGGCACCAGGACCCGGATGACGATGCGGCCGTTGCCCTTGGCATCGCGCCCGGCCTCGCCGGCACCGTAGGAAATCACCGACATGCGGCTCAGCGGGATGCCCTTGCGCTCGTGCAGATAGCGCACGACCGCCTCGGCACGCGCCTTGGCCAGTGCGTAGTTGTAATCGTCCGGCCCGATGTTGTCGGCATGGCCCTGGACCTCGAGGTGGTAAGTGGGCCCGACATCGGCCAGGTGCCGCACCAGGTCGTCCAGGCGTTCGATGTCGGCACCGGCCGGCTCGGCCGCGTTGAGCGGATACAGGGCACCGTCGCCGCTCAGGCGGACCACGAACGCCTCCCGGCCGTCCACGCGCAGGTTGTCCTGGCGGGCAAAGGCCAGGGCCTCCTTCATCTGCTCGGACAACGCGGCGACCTGGCGTTCGAGGGCGCCGACGCGGTCGAACAGGGCGGCGTCCTGTCCCGGTGGCTGGCTGGCACAGCCGGCCAGGACGGCGGCGAGCAAGGCCGTCACGAGCGGGAAACGCGCTGTCATATCCACCTCCGGAGCGGCCGCCTGGGATCGGCCGAAGCTATTCATTAATAGTCCAGACCGACGGCGATCGACAGCCTCATTTCAGCACCAGCACCCGGATCAGGATGCGCCGGTTGCGGTGGGCGTCGACCGGGGTGGCGGCGCCGAAGGAGATCACCGACATCTGGCTGAGCGGGATCGCCTTGCGCTCGTGCAGGTAGCGCTTGACCACGTCCGCGCGTGCCTTGCCCAGTTCGTAGTTGTAATCCTCGGTCCCGATGTTGTCGGTATGGCCCTGAATTTCCAAGTGATAATCCTGACCCAGCTGGCCCAGCCGGGCGACCAGGTCATCCAGCTTGCCGACGTCCTGGCGGCCCAGTTCCGGCGAGTTGATCGGATACAAGGTCCTGTCCTCGGTCAGCACCACGGTGAAGGCTTCCTTGCCGTTCAGGCGGATCTGCTCCTGGCGCGCCTGTGCCTCGGCATCGCGTACCGCACCGGCAAGTTCGTCCACGCGGCGTTCGAGCCCGGCAAGCCGCTGGTTCTGCTCCCCGGAGGCACCGCGGGCCGCCTCCAACTGGTCCAGACGCGCCGCCAGGCCGGACCGGCCGGCCGCCGATTGCGCCGTGGCGTTGTCCAGGCGTGCCGACAACTCGGTCAGGCGCCGGGCATTCGCGGCCGCCGCCGCCCCGATCTGGTCGCGGACCTGCCCGCTGGCCTGGTCGCTTGCCGCGCTGCCCGCGCGGAGTTCGGTCAAAGCCGCCTCGGTTTGCACGGCACGCGCATCCAGGCCATGGACCGAGGCCTGGAGACCGGCGAGTTCGCGTTCGAGTGCGGCATAGCGGGCCTGGCTCCGCTCGTCCGACGTCCTGACCGCCTGCTCCAGGCGGTCCAGCCTGCCCTGCAGGGACTGGGACTGCTCGGTCAGCGCACCCTGGCTGGCACAGCCGGCCTGCAACAGGGCGACCAGGGCGACGAGCCCGTTCGTTCGTTGGGACATAGCTTCCTCCTCTGAAAGATCGTGCCGGCCGGCGACTGACGCGGCGTCCGGACAAAATACACGTCTAGGCCGGCGGCAGCGCCGCGAACCCCATGTAGCGCGCCTGGAAGCGGCTCTTGCCGGCCGCAAGAAAGGTCTCGAAACTCCATTCGCCGGGCTGCAACAGGTGTCGATACGGCTCGCCGAACACGTAGCACCATGCCGTGACCGTCGTCCCGGACGCCAGTTCGATCCGCACCTGGCGCCGTTCGTACATCTCGCCCTCGAAGGCATCCAGGCGAACCAGCCCGGCCGCGTCGACGCCCCGGTAAAGCACCCCCTCGACGCAGCCGCCCGGATCGGCAACGATTCCCGGGTAGTCTTCCTCCGCAACCGGATGGCGGCTGTAACCGGCCAGGCTGGCCGCCTCGCCGGTCAAGGCCGCACCGGCGACGTGCGCCATGATGTCCGTGCACATCAGGGAACCGTAGGTGAAACAGCAATCGGTCATGGTATGGCGGCGTGGCCCAGCAGGTTTGTCAGCCTACAGTATGCCTGCCGCGCTGCCGGCTGTGCAGACGGCGACCACGACGGGCGCCGGCCGAAAAACAAAAAAGCCAAGTGCGGCAAACACTTGGCTTTCATATGAGAGTTTTTACTCTAGCTTTGCGGTCCCTGGTAACCGCGTCGAATATGGTCGGGGCGAGAAGATTCGAACTTCCGACCCCCTGCACCCCATGCAGGTGCGCTACCAGGCTGCGCTACGCCCCGACGAGCCGCGCATTATATCGACATGGCGGACAAAAAGGAAAGGATAAAACGCCCCTTCTCGTGGCACACGATCAGGATTTCAGCAATTCGATGAGGGCGCCGATCTCGCGCTTCAGCTCGGCCAAGTCGATGGCCGGCGCCGGTTCGGCGGCAGGCTCCGTGCCGGCCGCCGCATGGGCATCGCCCGCGCCCTCCTGGAGCAGGCGGTTGCGGGCCCCGGTGATGGTGAAGCCCTCTTCGTACAGCAGGGAGCGTATGCGGCGGATCAGCATCACCTCGTGGTGCTGGTAGTAGCGCCGGTTGCCGCGTCGCTTGACCGGCTTGAGCTGGCTGAACTCCTGCTCCCAGTACCTCAGGACATGCGGTTTTACCGCACAGAGCTCGCTCACCTCACCGATCGTGAAGTAACGCTTGGTCGGGATGGGCGGAAGTTCACTATTCGCCGGTTGTTCCGACATGGACCAATTCCACCAAGGCCTTCAGTTTCTGACTGGCGTGGAAGGTGACCACGCGCCGGGCCGAGATCGGCATCTCCTCGCCGGTCTTCGGGTTGCGGCCCGGGCGCTGCGGCTTCTCCCGCAACTGGAAGTTGCCGAAGCCGGACAACTTCACGCTATCGCCACGCTCGAGGGCGAAACGGATCTCCTCGAAAAAGTTCTCCACCATCTCCTTGGCCTCGCGCTTGTTCAGGCCAACCTGGTCGAACAGTAGATCGGCAAGTTCTGCTTTGGTCAGGGTTGTCATGTCGTGATCGAATCCTAGCTGCGTAGCGTGGCGCCGAACCGTTCGGCCAGGTATGCCAATACTTCCGAGACCGTCTTCTCGATCTCGACATCCGTAAGCGTTTTCTCAGTATCTTGCAATAACATTTTGAAAGCAAGGCTCTTTTTTCCGTCCGGAACACCCTTCCCCTGGTATACGTCGAAGAGCGCGATTTCTGTCACCAGGGCCGGCAAGGCCGTCTGCACGGCGGCCAGGATGGCGCCCACGGCGAGGCCCGCGTCGACCACCACGGCGATGTCACGGCGCACGGCGGGGAAGCGGGAGACGGTGCGATAGTTCGGCAACGGGCGGGCCGCCAGGATGTCCCAGTCGAATTCGAACAGGATGGGCGCGCGGCTCAGGTTGAGCTGCTGGACCAGGCGCGGGTGCAGCGCACCCAGCCAGCCGGCCGGCCGGCCGTCCAGCGCCACGCGGGCGGATTGGCCCGGGTGCAAGGCGGGATGCTCGCCCTTGGCGAACTCCCCGGCGGCCGGATTCAGGATCACCTCGAGGTCGCCCTTGACGTCGAAGAAATCGACCGCGCGCGCGGCCTCGCCCCACTGTTCCGGATGTGCCGGACCGTAGGCCAGGCCACCCAGGCGCAGCGGCTGGGCGTCGGCACCGGTGCCCAGGAAGCAGCGGCCGAGCTCGAACAGGCGGATGCGGTCCTGGCCGTGGTTCAGGTTGTGGCGCAGGGTGGCGAGCAGGCCCGGCATCAGGCTGCCGCGCATGACGCCCATCTGGCTGGCGATCGGATTGACCAGCTCGATCTGGGCCTCGCCCGGTGCCACCATGGCCTGCTGTTTGGCATCGATGAAGCTGTAGGTGATGACCTCCTGATAACCTAGGTCCATCAGGCGCTGGCGGATTTCCACGCGGCCGCGCTGGCCTTCCGGCTGAGCCGGCATGCCGGCCACCGCGACCGGGAGGACGGCGGGCAGGTTGTCGTAGCCCTTGATGCGGGCGATCTCCTCGATCAGGTCGACCTCGGTGGCGAGGTCGAAGCGGTAGGACGGCACGCTGACCTGCCAGTCGTGCCCTTCGGCTTCGAGATCGAGACCGAGGCGCACGAAGGTGGCGCACATCTCCGCTTCCGTGACGTCCATGCCGAGCAGCCGGCGCGCCCGCGCCGGGCGGAACTCGATGCTCGGCGCCTGCGCGGGTTCGCCACCGGCGACGGTGACCGGGCCCGCCTGGCCGCCGCAGATGTCGACGATCAGGCGCGTGGCCCGTTCGATGGCGAGGGCCGGCAGGGCCGGATCGACGCCGCGTTCGAAGCGGTGCGAGGAGTCGGTGGCGAGACCGTAGGCGCGGGCGCGCCCGGCCAGGGCATCGGGGGTGAAATGGGCCGCTTCCAGGAAGATGTCGACGGTGGTGTCGGACACCGCGCTGGCGGCGCCCCCCATGATGCCGGCCAGGGCGAGTGCGGCCCGGTCGTCGGCGATCACCAGGGTGCCTTCCTTGATCTCCACGGTCTGCTCGTTGAGCAGGGCCAGCTTCTCACCCGGCTGGGCGGCGCGCACCCGGATGCCACCGGCGACCTTGGCGATGTCGAAGGCGTGCATGGGCTCGCCCAGTTCCAGCATGACGTAGTTGGTCACGTCGACGACCGGGTGGATGGCCCGGACGCCGCCGCGCTGCAGGCGCCGCACCATCCAGTCCGGCGTTTTCGCCGCGGGGTCGATGCCGCGTACCAGGCGGCCGCAGTAGATGGGGCAGCCCGCCGGCGCCTCGATGGCGACCGCGACGGCCGGCACAGCCGCCTCGGCGTCAACGGCGACCGGGCTGCAGTCGACCGGATGGACCGCGCTGCCGGAGATCGCCGCCACCTCGCGGGCGATGCCGCGGATGGACAGGCAGTCGCCCCGATTGGGCGTCATCTTGATGGTGATGAGCTGGTCGTCCAGGTCCAGGTATTGGCGCAGCGGCTGGCCCACCGGCGCGTCGGCCGGCAGTTCCATGATGCCTTCGGCGGCATCGCTGAGCGCCAGCTCCTTCGCCGAGCAGAGCATGCCGAAGGACTCGACGCCGCGCACCTTCGCCTGCTTGATCTTGAAATCGTTGGGCAGCTCCGCGCCCACCGTGGCGCAGACCGTCTTCAGGCCGGCCCGGGCGTTGGGCGCGCCGCACACGACCTGCAGCGGCTGGTCGCCGCCGGCATCGACCGTGCATACCTGCAGGCGGTCGGCGTTGGGGTGCTTGTCGGCGCTGAGTATCTCCGCCACGACCACGTGGCTGAAGGCCGGCGCCACCGCGACCGCGTCCTCGACCTCGAGACCGGCCATGGTCATCAGGTGGCAGAGCTGGCCGGTATCCAGCTTGGGATTGACGAGGCTGCGCAGCCAGGCTTCCGAGAATTGCATGTCAGTTACCTCGAACGTGCTTGGCCGGCGCGCCGTCGCGGGCGCCGGCCGGGAACGTGGTCAGGAAAATTGCTTCAGGAAACGCAGGTCGTTCTCGAAGAACAACCTGAGGTCGTCGACGCCATAGCGCAACATGGCCAGGCGCTCGACCCCGAGACCGAAGGCGAAGCCCTGCCAGGATTCGGCGTCGATGCCGACGTGGCCGAGCACGTTCGGATGCACCATGCCGCAGCCGCCGATCTCCAGCCAGCCGTCGCCCCAGCTCATGTCCATCTCGGCGGACGGCTCGGTGAACGGGAAGAACGAGGGCCGGAAGCGGACCTGGAGGTCGTCGCGCTCGAAGAAACGCTGCAGGAAGTCCTGCACGACGCCCTTGAGGTTGGCGAAGCTGATGTTGTCGTCCACCCACAGGCCTTCGACCTGGTGGAACATGGGCGAGTGGGTGGCGTCGGAGTCGACCCGGTAGACGCGCCCGGGGGAGATGATCTTGATGGGCGGCTTGCGCTGCTCCATGTAACGCACCTGGACCGGCGAGGTGTGGGTGCGCAACAAGGTGCCGTCGCCCAGGTAGAAGGTGTCGTGCATGGCCCGGGCGGGATGGTTGTCCGGGATGTTCAGGGCCGTGAAGTTGTAGAAATCGGTTTCGATTTCCGGGCCGTCGGCGATGGCAAAGCCGATCGAGGCGAACAACTGTTCGATGCGCTTGAGGGTCAGGCTGATCGGGTGTGCCCCACCCTGCCCGCTACCGCGCCCCGGCAGCGTCACGTCGAGCGACTCGGCGGCCAGTTGCCGGTTCAGTTCGTCCGCCTGGATGGCCTCGCGACGCTCCCGGAGGAGCGCCTCGACCGCGTCCTTGACCTGGTTGATGCGGGCGCCCGCCTCTTTGCGCTGGTCGGGCCCGAGTTTGCCGAGGCCCTTCATCTGTTCGGTGATGGCGCCGCTCTTGCCCAGGAACCGGGCCTTGGCCTGTTCCAGGGCCGGCAGCGTGGCCGCGTCGGCGAAATCGCGCCCGGCGGCGTCGAGGATGTCTTCAAGATTCATGCTGAAACCCGATCCATAAATGCAAAGGGAGGCTGTTCGGCCTCCCTTCTCAGGCGATTCACGCCCGCGGCTGGTGCGCTATCAGGCGCCCAGACTGGCCTTGGCCTGTTCCGCCACCTTGGCGAAGGCGGCCTGGTCGAACACGGCCATGTCGGCGAGGACCTTGCGGTCGATGTCGATGGCCGCCTTCTTGAGGCCGTTCATGAACTGGCTGTAGGTCAGGCCCAGACCACGCGCGGCGGCGTTGATACGGGTGATCCACAGCTGACGGAACTGGCGCTTCTTCTGACGGCGGTCACGGTAGGCATACTGACCGGCCTTCATGACCGCTTCGTTGGCGATCCGGAAGACGTTGCTGCGACGGCCACGGAAACCCTTGGCGGCGTCGAGGACCTTCTTGTGGCTGGCGCGAGCGGTTACACCACGTTTGACTCGGGGCATCTTCTATCTCCTTACGCGTAGGGCATCATGGCGCGAATATGACCCATATTCGTCGCGTCGATGGTTTCCATGCCACGCAGGTTGCGCTTGCGCTTGGTGGTCTTCTTGGTGAGGATGTGGCGCAGGTAGGCGTGCGAACGCTTGACGCTGCCGCTGCCACGAACGCGGAAGCGCTTGGCGGCCCCGCTCTTGGTCTTCATCTTGGGCATGAGTTGCTCCGTTTTTCGATGCCTTGAGGTGTCTCCCGACGGGAGCGCTTGTCGACCTTTCAGGCACGTGTTCGGCGTTGATATCAGCGGCAACGCCCGCCGCTTTACTGCGAAACCCGTCCTACTTCTTCTTCTTGGGCGCCAGCACCATGACCATCTGGCGGCCTTCCAGCTTGGGAAACTGCTCGACCACGCCGTGTTCCAGCAGGTCCTGTTCCACACGCCTCAACAATTCGAGACCGAACTCCTGGTGAGCCATCTCGCGACCCCGGAACCGCAGGGTGATCTTGGTCTTGTCGCCTTCGGTCAGGAAGCGGATCAGGCTCTTCAACTTGACCTGGTAGTCCGCCTCGTCGGTACGGGGCCGGAACTTGATCTCCTTGACCTGAATCTGCTTCTGCTTGAGCTTGGCCTCGTGCTGCTTCTTCTGCTCATGGTACTTGAACTTGCCATAGTCCATGATCTTGCAGACCGGGGGCTGAGCCTGGGGAGCGATCTCCACCAGATCCCGCTCGGCGTCTTCCGCCTTGGCCATTGCCTCACGAATGCCGACGACGCCCAACTGCTCGCCGTCCTCCGCTACCAAACGGACCTGCGGCGCGTCGATTTCGCCGTTGATCCTCAGTTCCTTGTCGAGTGCGATGCTCAGACCCCTTTCAAAAACATTAGGGAGCGGATATCCGCTCCCCGTTCAGCCGCTGCTGCCCGGTCAACCGCCAATTTCCCCTTGCATGCGGTCGATGAACTCATCCAGGCTCATCTGCCCGAGGTCTTCACCGCCCCGGGCGCGTACGGCCACCTTGCCCTCCGCGCGTTCCTTGTCGCCGACGATCAGCTGATAAGGCACCCGTTTCATGGAGTGGTCGCGGATTTTATAGGTAATCTTCTCGCTTCTCAAGTCGGATTGCACCCTGAAGCCTTGTTTTTTAAGGGCTTCCGTGACCTGGGCGGCATACTCGGCCTGATTGTCGGTGATACACATCACCACGGCCTGCACCGGAGACAGCCAGAGCGGGAAGTTGCCGGCGTAGTGCTCGATCAGGATGCCGGTGAAACGCTCCAGGGAACCGAACAGGGCACGGTGCAGCATGACCGGGCGCCGGCGGGTGTTGTCCTCGGCGACGTAGGTCAGGTCGAAGCGCTCCGGCAGGCTCATGTCCACCTGCAGGGTGCCGCACTGCCAATCCCGGCCGATGGTGTCGCGCAGGACGAACTCCAACTTGGGGCCGTAGAAGGCCCCTTCGCCAGGGAACAGGGTATAGGGCATGCCCATGTGGTCCAGGGCGGCCGCCAGAGCCCCTTCCAGCTTGTCCCAGGTCTCGTCGGAACCGATCCGGTTGTCCGGCCGGGTGGACAGCTTGATGCGCACGTTATCGAAGCCGAAGTCCTTGTAGATGTCGAGGATCAGGGCGACCACGTCCTTGCACTCCTGCTCCATCTGGTCCTCGGTGCAGAAGATGTGGGCGTCGTCCTGGGTGAAGTGGCGCACCCGCAGCAAACCGTGCAGCGCGCCCGACGGCTCGTAGCGGTGCACCTTGCCGAACTCGGCCATGCGGATGGGCAGGTCGCGGTAGCTCTTGATGCCCTGGGCGAACATGGACATGGCACCCGGGCAGTTCATCGGCTTCAGCGCGAACACCCGGTCGTCCTCGGTCTGGGTGGTGAACATGTGTTCGCGGTAGTTGAACCAGTGGCCGGACTGTTCCCACAGGCTGCGGTCCATCACATCCGGGGTGTTGACCTCTTCGTAGCCGGCCTCGGTCTGGCGCCGGCGCATGTAGGCGATCAGGTCCTGGAACAGGCTCCAGCCCTTGGCGTGCCAGAACACCGAGCCCGGGGCGTTGTCCTGGAAGTGGAACAGGTCCAATTGCTGGCCCAGCTTGCGGTGGTCGCGCTTCTCGGCCTCTTCCAGGCGATGCAGGTAGGCGGCGAGATCGTCCTTGTTCGCCCAGGCGGTGCCGTAGATGCGCTGCAGCATCTCGTTCTTCGAATCGCCGCGCCAGTAGGCGCCGGCCACCTTCATGAGCTTGAAGGCCTTGAGCTTGCCGGTCGAGGGCACGTGCGGGCCGCGGCAGAGGTCGACGAAGTCGCCCTCGCGATACAGAGAGATGGTCTGCCCGGCCGGGATGGCGGCGATCAGTTCGGCCTTGTACTTCTCGCCGATGGACTCGAAGAATTTCACCGCTTCGTCGCGGTCCCATTCCTCGCGGCTGACCGGAATGTCGCGCTTGGCCAGTTCCGCCATGCGCTTCTCGATGGCGGCCAGGTCCTCCGGCGTGAAGGGGCGCTTGAAGGCGAAGTCGTAGTAGAAACCCTCCTCGATCACCGGACCGATGGTCACCTGGGCCTCGGGGAACAGTTCCTTGACGGCATAGGCGAGCAGGTGGGCGGTGGAATGGCGGATCAGGTCGACGCCCTCGGCATCCTTGTCGGTGACGATGGCGAGATCGCTGTCGGTGTCGATGAGGAAGGAAGTATCCACCAGGCGGCCATTCACCTTGCCGGCCAGGGCGGCGCGGGCCAGGCCGGCGCCTATGCTGGCGGCCACCTGGGCCACCGTCACCGGCGCATCGAAACCGCGCTCGGAACCATCAGGAAGTCGCACTACGGGCATATCCACCAACTCCAGAAACGACAAAAGCCAGAACGCGTCGCGTCTGGCTTTTGCAATAGTTGGTAGGCGCGATTGGATTCGAACCAACGACCCCCACCATGTCAAGGTGATGCTCTAACCAACTGAGCTACGCGCCTAAAGAGCTGCGCATTCTATAGATGACGTCCTTCCTGGGCAACCCCTTTTTGCAGGTTTCGAAAGAAAAGATTCAGCGCCGCGAGAACATCCCCGAGCGCGGCCCACGCAACCCGGGCCCGCCGGCCGCGAGTCGCCACCGCAGCCGATTCGCCGGGCGGTCGGCACTGACGTACAGTCGCTATCGAATGCCATGCGGCGCGCGGGACGATTTACCGCTCATCGCGCCCGCCGTCGGCGCCGGCTGCGGGCACGTCGGCTCACGAGCGACCAGGAGGACATGACGATGGTGGAACTCGCATTCGTTGTCAGGCAAGGCCAGGATGCGCTGGCATGCGAGTACCGCGGCATCAATCGTGCCGACACCCGCATCCTGATCTTCGATCGGCTGTACTCGATGGCAAATCGGGAACTGGCAGCCGGCTGGTACTACAGCGCCCTGAACGCTGGCCGGATCGAACTGAGCCAGGCCGTCTTCCCCTTGCCGCACGGCTTGCACCATGAGAACCCGGAAGTGCCCTATGGCCGCGAACTGGGGGCCGGGGAAGCGTTCGAGGGCCGCTTCCAGGTCCCGCTGCCGGTACCCGACCGCACACCGTACCCGACCTTGCTGCACCGCTCCGGTACGGCGCCAGGCGACTTCACCGAGTTGCGCTTCACGCTGGGTTGGGCGCCGCTCCCGGCCGCCCTGCCGTCTGCCATCGCGGCGATCGAGCGGGATGGGGAACGCTTGTGGCTGCTGCCCTACCGGTTGGCGCTCGGCCTTCAGCAATTGGTCAGCGTCGAGCGACACCTGGCCGGCTGCCGTTTCGCCCCGGCCAACGCCGGCCAGAAATAGAAACGGGGGCACGAAGCCCCCGTTTCCGTTCGGCGGACGGCGCTCAGTTGTGCGAGCGTGCCATCAGCTTGAGCATCTTCACGTTGATGGCGATGAAGCGATACACCTGCCAGAGGAAGGAAGTGCGCATGTAACGCGTGAAGCCGGTCGGCGTCGGCGCGTAATAGGCCTGCTGGTACGGCTCCTTGTTGACGGTCTTGGTCATATCTGGTCCTCGGTTAATGTTGAACGGTATCAGTCCGGCAGCAGCCACCAGCCCGGCCGCATCTTGGCCTGGTAGATGAAGGTGTAGTGCAGCAGGGACTTCATCCAGTGGCCGGCGAGGCCGATCTCACCGAAGGTCAGGTCGAGGTCGCGGCCGTATTCCGGGTACTTGTCGTAGTCGGGCACCACCGGGAAGACGGTCATGGTGGCCGCCGTTCCGCGCAGCAGGTGGGAACCGGTCGACGCCACGCAGGCCGCGCCCATGCGCGCCATCGAGGCCGTGTGGGTGGGCTTGGCGGCACCGTTCAGCATGTCGCGGATGCTCTTGGCGACGGCGATCGCCATGGCGGCGGACGGCATTCCGGTGCGCGGGGGCGCCGGGTTGATCGGGGTGCCGTTGGCGCTCTGCATCGGCTTGCTGATCAGGTGCGGCGGCGCGAAGGCGATGCCGACCGCGAACATGTTGCCGTAGGTGGGGTTCTGGTAGGTCTTGGGCCAGTCCTCGGCGCTCCACTCGGCAAACGGCCGCGCGGTGTAGTCACCATCGACCTTCATGAAGCCGTTGGGCAGGAAGACCTGGGCGGTGATGTCCTCGCCCGCCTTGTTGTAGGCCTTCAGGCCGACGCCGGCGAAAGGCGGGATCAGCATGGAGAAGTCGAATTCGAGTTCGTGGAAGCTGCCGTCCAGGGTCTCGTAATGGATCTTGCCCGCCTCGACCTTCTTGACGTGGGCACGGATGATCCATTCGATGCCGCGCTCGACCATCAGGGACTCGGCGAAGGTCTTGCCGTTGGCGATGTAGCCGCCGCGCTTGACGTTGACGCCACCCATGCCGAAATCGCCCAGCTCGTACTCGTTGCTGATCCAGATGATGCGGGCACGGTCGCGCACGCCGGCCTCGCGCAGGATGTGGTCGACGTTGTAGATATATTCGAAGGCGGCGCCCTGGCAGGTGCACATGCCGTGGCCGGTGCCGATCACCAGGGTCTTGTGCTCGCCCTTCTTGACGGCGTCGACGACCGCCTGCAGCTTCTCGTTCGCCTCGATGGCGTGGGACGCGGTGCAGACCGACACGGTATGGCCGTGTTCGGGCCCGAGGCCCTCGGTGGCGCCGAAGTTCAGCTTCGGACCGGTGGCGTTGACCAGGTAATCGTAGGTCAGCTTGGCCTGCTGGCCGGCCTTCTCCGGCAGGGTGTACTCGACGGTGACGTAGGGCGAGGCGGTTTCAGCGTCGCCTTCGGGGTGGATGGACACGCCCTTGGCCTGGTGGAAGTCGACACCGATACGGTTGTAGACCTCGGCGAGCGGGAAGGTGACGTCTTCCTCGGTCATCTGGCCGACACCCACCCAGATGTTGGAGGGAATCCAGTTCCACTTGGCGTTCGGCGACACGACGACGATCTCGTGTTGCTTGCCGACCATCCTGTTCAGGTACCGGGCCACGGTATGGCCTGAGATGCCGGCACCCAGGATCACGATTCGAGACATTTCGGGTTTTCTCCAAGGAAGCGAATGATCCGAATATTATAAATTTATTATTTGTTAATTGACACGCAGAAACGGATAGCGCGCCGCTATTGCCGCCGGCAAGCCGCCGCGCGTAGGCGAAAAAAGCGGGAGGACACGCCTCCCGCCTTGCCGGTCGACGTCCGCGGACGCTCAGGTCGCGCTGGCGTCGATGACGTTCTCGAAGACGATGCGGCCATCCTCCGCGTCGACCCGGATGACGTCCTTGGCGCCGAAGCGGCCGGACAGGATCTCCTTGGCGAGCGGATTCTCGATCTCCTGCTGGATCGCCCGCTTGAGCGGCCGGGCACCGTAGATCGGGTCGAAACCGGCCTTGGCCAGCTCGGCCAGGGCGGCGTCGCTGACCTCCAGCTTCATGTCCATCTGGGCCAGACGCTTTTCCAGGTACTGCAACTGGATGCGCGCGATGTGTCGCGTTACCTCGTCTGTGCCGTCGATGAGTTCGCCCAAGGATCTCTTGTTTGCCTCGGCATTCTCCTCGCCACAGCAGCGTGCCGGAAAGGGAGTATTTTCCCTCGTTCCGCCCGGTCCAACGCCTAGGATAGACTTAGTAAAACACTTACAAGAACGAGGAATAAATGCCGAGCAAGGCAGCCATCATTTCCCTCGCGACCGCGTGGGGTCCGAGGCATGGAGGCGTTAATGCCTTCAACATCGAACTGGTGAAGTCGCTGGGCATACTGCCATGCCGCAACTACGACCTGTTCTGTGTCGTCCTGAACGCCAGCGATGAGGAACGCGAGGATGCCAGCAACTGCGGCGTGGAACTGATCTCGCTCGGCATCGACGGCAAGGCGTTTCCCGATGACACGGCAAGCGGACTGATTGAGCGGCTTGCAGACCACACCCCGGGCGAAGGCTGGATATGGCTCGGCCACGACACCGTCAGTGGCGGATTGTCCTTGCAGTTGCGCGACGGATTTCCAGGCAGCAAGACCGTCCTGATCCACCACATGGCCTTCGGCGCCTACCAGGATTACAAGAAAGGAAGCAGCCTGGAGGCGATCGACAAACGCGAACTGCAACGGGCCATGTTCGCGCAGGCTGATCTGTGCCTGGCGGTCGGCCCCATGCTGTGCGGGCAACTCGAAGACCTGCTCGGCCCGCACAGTCGTCCGGTCGAAATGATCGTGCCTGGCCTGCCGGAGCCGCCCGACATCAGTGACACACCGCCCGACAACTTCACCGCCTTCGTCGCCGGCCGCCTGGGGAATGAAGACGACCGCATCAAGCAAGGTGGACTGGCCGTGCGCGCCTACGGCGCGACACTGGCCAAGGCATTCGGCAAGGAGAAGTTCAAGAACAGCCGCCTGCGCAGGTCGCCAACCCTGCGCATGCGCGGCGTCCCCGGCGAAGCCCAGGCTCCCGTTCGCACACTGCTCGGCCAGGCAAGCGGCCGCGTCGTGAACTGCGACCTGGCCCCCTTCGGCGAAGACCGCGCGGCCTATTTCCGCGATCTCGCCGGCAGCAGCGTGGCCCTGATGCCGTCCTGGCACGAGGGCTTCGGCTTGGTCGCCTGGGAGGCCATCGCCTGCGCCGTACCGGTGGTGATCGGCGAGCAGTCGGGCGTCTACCGCCTGCTCCGCGACCGCCAGGTCAGCCTCGACCAGAGCGTGCGGAGCGTTGCGGTTCAAGGCCACCTGCCGGAGAGCGACGAGGAACCGAACCACAGCGATGCGGACGTGCAGGCCGTGCGCGATGCCCTGTTCGATATCGGCGACCACATCCTGGACCGCAAGCAGGATGCCGTGTCCCTGGCTACGATCCTGCGCCACGACCATGACTACACGTGGCCACGTTGCGCACGCGACCTCCTGTCGGCCCTGAATGGGCATCTCGACCTTGTGCTCTGCGATGCCGACACGCGCGCCGAGCCCGTGCCGCCGCGCCCCGAGCCGCCGGAACCGCCCGCCGACCTGCCCGCCTTCCTGCATCCCCCGCGCCCTCGCCCCTGGCGACCCGAATTGGGACAGGCGCCTTCCGCATTGCTGGTGGCCCGTGACCAGATCGTCCCCTTCGACCCCGAACGGGATGCCGTGGTCGAAGCCTGGCTGGATTGGGCTGCCGCACCCGCGACACCCCGCATCGCCCTGCGCCTGGTCACCGGTCCGGGCGGCATGGGCAAGACCCGCTCGGCCATCGAATGCCTCCGGCGCGCCCGGGCGCGCGGCTGGCAGCCGCTCTGGCTGGGCGGCGACCTGCCGGAAGACTGGCAGGCGCAATGGCGCGCCTGGCTGGGCCGGCCACACGCCTCCGACACGCCTGTCCTGCTGGCGATCGACTACGCCGAAGGACGCCAGGAGGCCATTTTGCGCCTGCTCGACACCACCTTGGCGCTGGCCGCCGATATCGACCGGCTGCCGCCCCTGCGCCTGATCCTGCTCGCCCGCGCCACGGCCTGGTGGCCGGAACTGCCCCACTACGGCAGCCCCGAGGTCGCCGCCCTGCTCACCGGCCCAGCCAACGCCGGCATGGAGGCGATCCCGCCCTGGAACACGGCCACCGAGGCGCGCGAACGCACCTACCTGGCCGCGCTCCGGGCCTATGCCGCCGCCCGGGGTCTCCCTGGCCCGGAACGCCCCTACCAGCCCGACTTCACCGCACCGATGTACGCCCGGCCCCTGCACCTGCACATGGCGGCGCTGGTCACCCTGGCCGGCGAGCGCCCCGAGCACGCCACCGCCCTCCTGAACAGCCAGTTGGGCCGCGAATGGCGCTACTGGAGCCAATCCCGCCTGGCCCCCGAGGCGGGTTACGACGACTGGGCCGACACCCTCGCCTGGCTGGCCCTGGTGCAAGGCGCCACCGTGGCCCAGACCCACGCGGCCACGAGCGGGCTCGGCTTAGCCGCGCCGGACCTGGTCGCGGGACTGGCGCGCGCCTATCCGGCCGAGGCCGAGGCTATCGGACCGTTGCAGCCCGACCCCCTGGCCGAGGCCCTGATCCTGGAACGCCTAGCCGGCCGGCGCGGCCAGGCGCTGGTCGAGAATGCCCTGGCCGAGGACCCTGCCCTCGCCAGCCGGACATTGGAGGTGATCGGCCGCGTCGCCGCGCGCGCCGAGGCCGGATGGCCGCCGGAATCCGAGCCCCTGTGGCACCGCCACCTGGGCCAAGGCCTCGACCCGGCCTGGCCGCGCCACGCCCAGCAGCTGGTGGCCGCCGCCCATAGCGGCAGCCCGGCACTGGGTCGGCTCGTGCTGTCATCCTGGCGGCGACTGTCGCCGGAAATGCAGGCAGGGATCGCCCCCAGACTGCGCCTGCCGGACTATTCCACCCCACTGCTGAACCTCTCGGTAGAAGTGGAACGCGTGCGCCTTGAGGCTACCGACAAACCGGAAAAGCGGGCCGGCATCCTCAACAACCTGGCCAACCGCCTGAGCAACTTGGGCGACGCCGACTCCCGCGCCGAGGCCCTGACATGCGCCCGCGAGGCCGCGGCCGTCTATCGCGATCTCGCCCAGGCCCAGCCCGCCGCCTACCGGCCCGATCTCGCCATGTCGCTCAACAACCTGGCCAACAATCTTTCCGAGCAGGGCGACGCCGACTCCCGCGCCGAGGCCCTGACATGCGCCCGCGAGGCCGCGGCCGTCTACCGCGATCTCGCCCAGGCCCAGCCCGCCGCCTACCGGCCCGATCTCGCCATGTCGCTCAACACCCTGGCCGCCCGTCTTTCCGAGCAGGGCGACGCCGACTCCCGCGCCGAGGCCCTGACATGCGCCCGCGAGGCCGTGGCCATCCGCCGCGAACTCGCCCAGGCCCAGCCCGCCGCCTACCGGCCCGATCTCGCCATGTCGCTCAACAATCTGGCCAACAATCTTTCCGAGCAGGGCGACGCCGACTCCCGCGCCGAGGCCCTGACATGCGCCCGCGAGGCCGCGGCCGTCTACCGCGAACTCGCCCAGGCCCAGCCCGCCGCCTACCGGCCCGATCTCGCCATGTCGCTCAACAACCTGGCCGCCCATCTTTCCGAGCAGGGCGACGCCGACTCCCGCGCCGAGGCCCTGGCATGCGCCCGCGAGGCCGTGGCCATCCGCCGCGAACTCGCCCAGGCCCAGCCCGCCGCCTACCGGCCCGATCTCGCCATGTCGCTCAACAATCTGGCCAACAATCTTTCCGAGCAGGGCGACGCCGACTCCCGCGCCGAGGCCCTGGCATGCGCCCGCGAGGCCGCGGCCGTCTACCGCGAACTCGCCCAGGCCCAGCCCGCCGCCTACCGGCCCGATCTCGCCATGTCGCTCAACAACCTGGCCGCCCATCTTTCCGAGCAGGGCGACGCCGACTCCCGCGCCGAGGCCCTGGCATGCGCCCGCGAGGCCGTGGCCATCCGCCGCGAACTCGCCCAGGCCCAGCCCGCCGCCTACCGGCCCAATCTCGCCATGTCGCTCAACAATCTGGCCAACAATCTTTCCGAGCAGGGCGACGCCGACTCCCGCGCCGAGGCCCTGACATGCGCCCGCGAGGCCGTGGCCATCCGCCGCGAACTCGCCCAGGCCCAGCCCGCCGCCTACCGGCCCGATCTCGCCGCGTCGCTCAACAATCTGGCCAACAATCTTTCCGAGCAGGGCGACGCCGACTCCCGCGCCGAGGCCCTGACATGCGCCCGCGAGGCCGCGGCCGTCTACCGCGAACTCGCCCAGGCCCAGCCCGCCGCCTACCGGCCCGATCTCGCCATGTCGCTCAACAATCTGGCCAACAATCTTTCCGAGCAGGGCGACGCCGACTCCCGCGCCGAGGCCCTGACATGCGCCCGCGAGGCCGCGGCCGTCTACCGCGAACTCGCCCAGGCCCAGCCCGCCGCCTACCGGCCCGATCTCGCCATGTCGCTCAACAATCTGGCCAACAATCTTTCCGAGCAGGGCGACGCCGACTCCCGCGCCGAGGCCCTGACATGCGCCCGCGAGGCCGCGGCCGTCTACCGCGAACTCGCCCAGGCCCAGCCCGCCGCCTACCGGCCCGATCTCGCCATGTCGCTCAACAACCTGGCCGCCCATCTTTCCGAGCAGGGCGACGCCGACTCCCGCGCCGAGGCCCTGGCATGCGCCCGCGAGGCCGTGGCCATCCGCCGCGAACTCGCCCAGGCCCAGCCCGCCGCCTACCGGCCCGATCTCGCCATGTCGCTCAACAATCTGGCCAACAATCTTTCCGAGCAGGGCGACGCCGACTCCCGCGCCGAGGCCCTGGCATGCGCCCGCGAGGCCGCGGCCGTCTACCGCGAACTCGCCCAGGCCCAGCCCGCCGCCTACCGGCCCGATCTCGCCATGTCGCTCAACAACCTGGCCGCCCATCTTTCCGAGCAGGGCGACGCCGACTCCCGCGCCGAGGCCCTGGCATGCGCCCGCGAGGCCGTGGCCATCCGCCGCGAACTCGCCCAGGCCCAGCCCGCCGCCTACCGGCCCAATCTCGCCATGTCGCTCAACAACCTGGCCGCCCATCTTTCCGAGCAGGGCGACGCCGACTCCCGCGCCGAGGCCCTGACATGCGCCCGCGAGGCCGCGGCCGTCTACCGCGAACTCGCCCAGGCCCAGCCCGCCGCCTACCGGCCCAATCTCGCCGCGTCGCTCAACAACCTGGCCGCCCATCTTTCCGAGCAGGGTGACGCCGACTCCCGCGCCGAGGCCCTGGCATGCGCCCGCGAGGCCGTGGCCATCCGCCGCGAACTCGCCCAGGCCCAGCCCGCCGCCTACCGGCCCAGTCTCGCCGCGTCGCTCAACAACCTGGCCGCCCATCTTTCCGAGCAGGGCGACGCCGACTCCCGCGCCGAGGCCCTGACATGCGCCCGCGAGGCCGTGGCGATCTATGCCTGGTGTCACGGCCAAATGCCGGCGGCCTTCGAGCGCAACCTGGGCATTGCGATCGGAACGCTGGGCCGCGCGGCAAGGGCACTAGGGCGCGACCCGGAGAAGGAATTGCGTGAGCTGTTTGGGCAGGAAGGTGATGATGAGGGCTAAAGTCCGCACTCGCCCGTTTGCGTCAAACGTTCGAGCCAGGCGGTACTTCACCCTCTCCCTGCCCCTCCCCCCAAGGGGAGGGGAACGGCGTTCAGGCCTCAATGACGTTCTCGAACACGATGCGCCCCTCCTCCACATCGACCCGGATCACATCCTTGGCGCCGAAGCGGCCGGACAGGATCTCCTTGGCGAGCGGATTCTCGATCTCCTGCTGGATCGCCCGCTTGAGCGGCCGGGCACCGTAGATCGGGTCGAAACCGGCCTTGGCCAGGTCGGCCAGGGCGGCGTCGCTGACCTCCAGCTTCATGTCCATCTGGGCCAGACGCTTTTCCAGGTACTGCAACTGGATGCGGGCAATGCGGGCGATGTGCTGCTCGTCCAGGCTGTGGAACACCACCACCTCGTCGATCCGGTTGATGAACTCGGGCCGGAAATAGTTCTTCACCTCGGCCATCACCGCCAGCTTGACCACCTGGTAGTCGTCGCCGGCCATCTGCTGGATCATCTGGCTGCCCAGGTTGGAGGTCATCACGACGACGGTGTTGCGGAAGTCCACGGTGCGGCCCTGGCCGTCGGTCAGGCGGCCGTCGTCGAGAACCTGCAGGAGGACGTTGAAAACGTCCGGGTGGGCCTTCTCCACCTCGTCCATGAGGATGACGCTGTAGGGCTTGCGGCGCACCGCCTCGGTCAGGTAACCGCCCTCCTCGTAGCCGACATAGCCGGGAGGCGCGCCAATCAGGCGGGCCACGGAGTGCTTCTCCATGAACTCGGACATGTCCAGGCGGATGATGTGTTCCTGGCTGTCGAACAGGAATTCGGCCAGGGCCTTGCACAGCTCGGTCTTGCCGACACCGGTGGGGCCCAGGAACAGGAAGGAGCCGTAGGGCCGGTTGGGATCCGAGAGACCGGCGCGGGAACGCCGGATGGCGTCGGAGACCACGCGCACCGCCTCGTCCTGCCCCACCACCCGGTTGTGGATGCGCTCTTCCATGTGCAGCAGCTTGTCGCGCTCGCCCTGCATCAGCTTGGACACCGGGATGCCGGTGGAGCGCGAGACCACTTCGGCGATCTCCTCGGCGCCGACTTCCTTGCGCAGCAGCTTGAACTCGCGCTTGCCGGCGCCCGCCGCCTCGGCCTGCTTCAGCTGCGCCTCCAGTTGCGGCAGCTTGCCGTACTGGATCTCCGCCACCTTGTCGTAGAGGCCCTTGCGCTGGAGGTCGGCCATCTGGGCACGCAGCTGGTCGATCTCCTCCTTGATGTGCTGGCCGCCCTGGACCACGGCCTTTTCGGCCTTCCAGATCTCTTCCAGATCCGCGTACTCCTTCTCCAGCTTGCGAATCTCGTCCTCGATCAGGGACAGGCGCTTCATGGACGCCTCGTCCTTCTCCCGGCGCACCGCCTCGCGCTCGATCTTGAGCTGGATCAGGCGGCGGTCGAGCTTGTCCATGGACTCCGGCTTGGAGTCGATCTCCATCTTGATCCGGCTCGCGGCCTCGTCGATCAGGTCGATGGCCTTGTCCGGCAGGAAGCGGTCGGTGATGTAGCGATGGCTCAATTCGGCCGCGGCGACGATGGCCGGGTCGGTGATCTCGACGCCGTGGTGCACCTCGTACTTCTCCTGCAGGCCGCGCAGGATGGCGATGGTGTCCTCCACCGAGGGCTCGTCCACCAGGACCTTCTGGAAGCGGCGCTCCAGGGCGGCGTCCTTCTCGATGTACTTCCGGTATTCGTCCAGGGTGGTGGCGCCGATGCAGTGCAGCTCGCCGCGCGCCAGGGCCGGCTTGAGCATGTTGCCGGCGTCCATGGCGCCCTCGGCCTTGCCGGCACCGACCATGGTATGGATCTCGTCGATGAACAGGATGATGCGGCCCTCGTCCTGGGCGACCTCCTTGAGCACCGACTTCAGGCGTTCCTCGAATTCGCCCCGGTACTTGGCCCCGGCCAGCAGGCCGGCCATGTCGAGGACCAGGACGCGCTTGTTCTTCAGGGTTTCCGGCACCTCGCCGTTGACGATGCGCTGGGCCAACCCCTCCACAATCGCCGTCTTACCCACGCCCGGCTCGCCGATCAGGACCGGGTTGTTCTTGGTCCGCCGCTGCAGGACCTGGATGGCGCGGCGGATCTCGTCGTCACGGCCGATCACCGGGTCCAGCTTGCCCTGGCGGGCCCGCTCGGTCAGGTCCAGGGTGTACTTCGACAGCGCCTGGCGCTGGCCTTCGGCCTCCTGGGAATTGACGTTCTCGCTGCCGCGCACGGCGTCGATCGCGGCGGCCACGTTCTGCGCCGTGCCACCGTGTTCCTTGAGCAGCTTGCCGGCCTCGCCCTTGTCCTCCATGCAGGCGAGCAGGAACAGCTCGCTGGCGATATAGGCGTCGCCGCGCTTCTGGGCGGCCTTGTCGGTCAGGTTGAACAGGCGATCGAGATCGCGCGAGATGGAGACCTCGCCGCCGTGGCCTTCCACCTTGGGCAGGCGGTCCAGGGCCTGCTGGATGCCGGTGACCAGGGCCGGCACGCGTACGCCGGCGCGCTGCAGGATGGCCTTGGCCGATCCGTCGTCCTGGTTGATCAGGGCGGCCAGGACGTGCAGCGGCTCGATGTAGGGGTTGTCGTTGCCCACCGCCAGGCTCTGGGCCTCCTGGATGGCGGACTGGAACGGCGTGGTCAGCTTGTCGAAGCGCATGGCTTTCTCCGTTGAATTACTTGTGCCGGAGATGGGGGGATTGCCGGGAATTTCAACTGTAGATCATGGCCGCCGTACCGGGACCGGCACGGCGGCGCGCCAGTCCGGGATAAAATGGCGGCCAAGGAGACGAGACCGATGCAGCCTGACCAAGAAACGATCACCACCAACATCGACGCCGCCCTGGCCGAAGACCTGGAGCGGCGCGGCGATCTGACCGCCAGCCTGATCCCGGAAAACGCCGGCGCCCACGCCCGGGTCATCACCCGCGAGGATGCCGTGCTGTGCGGCCAGCCCTGGTTCAACGCCATATTCCGCCGCCTCGACCCGGACGTGCGCCTGTTCTGGCTGGCCGAGGACGGCGAGCCGGTCAGCGCCGGCCAGACCCTGTGCGAGGTCAAGGGCAATGCCCGCGCCCTGCTCACCGGCGAACGGCCGGCCCTCAACTTCCTGCAGACGCTGTCCGGGGTGGCCACCGAGACGCGCCACTACGTCGCCGCCGTGGCCGGCACCCGCGCCAGGATCTACGACACCCGCAAGACCCTGCCCGGCCTGCGCGCGGCGCTCAAGTACGCGGTCCTGTGCGGCGGCGGCGAGAACCAGCGCATGGGGCTGTTCGACGGCATCCTGATCAAGGAGAATCACATCGCCGCGGCCGGCGGCATCCGGCCGGCGATGGCGCACGCCCGGGCGATCGCCCCGGCCGGGGTGAGCATCCAGATCGAGGTCGAGAACATGGACCAGCTGGCCGAGGCCCTGGACGCCGGGGCGAAATTGATCCTGCTCGACAACTTCGACGCCGACGGCCTGCGCGCGGCGGTCCTGTTCGTCGCCGGACGCGCCGAACTGGAGGCCTCGGGCGGCATCACCCTGGACAACGTGCGCTCGATGGCGGAAACCGGCGTCGACCGCATCTCGATCGGCAGCCTGACCAAGAACGTACGCGCCGTGGACCTGTCCATGCGCTTTATCGAAACCTGAGGAACCCGCCATGGCCAACGACAACATCGTGGAAGTCCGCGACCTGCATTTCGCCTACGAGGGGCGCAAGATCCTCGACGGCGTCGACCTGGACATTCCGCGCGGCAAGGCGGTGGCCATCCTGGGCACGAGCGGCTGCGGCAAGTCCACCCTGATGCGCCTGATCAGCGGCCAGCTGCGCCCCGAGCGCGGCCGGGTCCTGATCGACGGCGAGGATGTCCACGCCCTGGACAACGACGGCCTCTATCGCCTGCGCCGCAAGATGGGCATGATGTTCCAGGTCAGCGGCCTGTTCAGCGACCTCTCCGTGTACGAGAACATCGCCTTCCCGATGCGCGAACACACCGACCTGCCGGAGGCCATGATCCGCGACCTGGTCCTCATGAAGCTGCACGCGGTCGGCCTGCGCGGTGCCCATTCCCTGATGCCGCGCGAGCTGTCCGGCGGCATGGAGCGGCGCATCGCCCTGGCCCGCGCCGTGGCCATCGACCCCAAGCTGGTGATCTACGACGAACCCTTCGCCGGCCTCGACCCGATCTCGCTCAACGTCATCGCCAACCTGATCCGGCGCCAGAACGACGCCCTGGGCACCACGTCCATCGTGGTCACCTACGACGTCTCGGAATCCCTCAAGGTGGTCGACTACGCCTACTTCCTGTCCGACGGCAAGGTCGTCGCCCACGGGCCGACGGCGGAGATGCTGAGTTCCAGCGACCCCTTCGTGCGCCAATACATCCACGCCGAGCCGGACGGCCCGGTGCACTTCCACTACCCGGCCGATCCGCTCGCCGCCGACATGGGCCTGGCGGCCGCCTGAACCGGCGGGCCGCGCGGCCCGTCACCCGGCCGGCGGCAGGGCTATAGTGCAGTCATCAGATTCCCGATCCTTGCCACCATGACGATCCGGTCCTTCGGTTCCATCCTGGCGGGCCTGCTGGCCGTGACCGCATTGCTTCCCGGCGACTCCGCCACCGGGTTCATCCCGCTCGCCGGCGCGGCGGCTCCCCCCATCCTCATCGCCCACGTCGCCCCCACCACCGGGCGTTTCGCCCTGCATGCGGAGGCGGACCGGCGCGGCGCCGAGATGGCGGTCGAGGAGTTCAACGGCAAAGGCGGCGTGCTCGGGCGCGAGATCGTCCTGGTCTCGCGCGACCCGACCCTGGACGCCAAGCGCGCCGCCGAGGTGGCCGAGGAGTTGATCAGCCGCACCCATGTGGGTTTCCTGGTCGGCGCCATCAGTTCGGGGGTCGCCGCCAGCATGTCGGCGGTAGCCCAGCGACACGGCGTGCTGTTCATCAACACCAACTCCTCGGCGCCCACCGAATCGGTCGAGAACGCGCACCGGACCAAGTTCGTGTTCGACGCCAACGGCGCGAACTTCGGCCGTGCCCTGATCCGGTATGCACTGTCCGGGCAGGCCGGCAAGCGCGTCCTCCTGCTCACCGAGGACAACGTCTGGGGCCACAGCAACGCGACCGCCGCGCGCCAGTACGTCGCCGAATACGGCGGCACGGTGGTGGGCGAGGTCATGGCGCCGGAGACGTTGCCGGATCCGGGCCGCACCCTCCGCCAGGTGGCAGCCGTGCCGGCCGACGTGGTCGTCACCAACATCAGCGGCGACAACCAGATCAAGCTGTTCGCCCAGATCGACCCCAAGGTCCTCGACCGCCAGGCCTGGGTCGTCGGCGAGGTGGACTGGGAGGAACTCTATCCGGCGCCGGGCACGCCGCGCCCGCTGTTCGGAACCACCTGGGCGTGGAACCTGGCAACGCCGGGCACGGCCGAGTTCGTCGCCCGCTACCGCAGACGTTACGGCCACACCAAACTCGACTACCCCGGCGACGTCACCCACGCCGCCTACCTGGCCACCAAGGCCCTGCTGGAGGCCATCGCCCGGGCCGGCAGCACCAACAACCACGCGGTCATCGAGCAGCTCGAGGGCTATCGCCGCAGCGCCAGGGACGGCATGCAGGACGACGACGCCTACATGGACCCGGTCAGCCACCACGTCCAGCAAAGCATCTACATCGCGCGCTGGAACCCGCGTGCCCGGCGTCCGGAACTGGGCATGGAGATCCTCGCCCACGTCGCACCCGACCAGGTCCGCTATGAACCGGAACGCGGCACCCGGCTGGAACCGCTGTCCGAGACGCCCCACTACGCGCCATGAAACTCTCCCGCTTCGGCCTCGTCGCCCGCATCGCCCTGTTGGTCGGTTGCGTCGAGGTCGTCGCCTTCAGCCTGATCGGCTGGTTCTATGTCGACCGCTTCAGCGGTGCCTTGGACGAACGCACCCGCTCGCGCCTGCAACTGGTCGGCGACATGATCGCCAGCGACGAACTCGCCGTGCATGCCATCGCCCGCCAGCAACTGATCAGCGAGATGCTCGGCGCCCCCTACCTGGACGGCATGGTGATCGGCGGCAACGGCCGCATCATCGTCGCCACCGACCCCGGCAAACTGGGCCAGCAGGTCCGCGAAACCAAGGGCTTCGATTCCCGATGGCTCGCGGAAACCGGGCCGCACGAGGAATTGTTCGTGGCCGGGCCCGACACCCTGACCGCGATCAGGCACATCGATGCCCCGGACGGCGGGCGGCCCATCTACGTCACGGTGATCACCATCAGCACCGCCGAGCTGAACGACCAGAAGCGCTCCATCCTGCTCTGGGGCGTGCTCGGTTCGGCCTTCTTCGTCCTGCTCAGCTCCACCAGCATCGTGTTCCTGGCCCAGCGCCTCCTCACCCGGCGCGTGGACGTCTCGCTGGGCGTCCTGAAGGAGGTGGAGGAAGGCGACGTCGCGGCCCGCATCCCGGTCACCTATTCCGACGAACTGGGCGAACTCCAGGCCGGCATCAACTCCATGACCGCCAAGCTGGGCGCCCTCCTGGCCGTGCACCAGCGCAACGAGGCGGAGATCGGTGCCGCCAACCGCCTGCTCGACTCCATCGTCGAGAACATCCCCAACATGATCTTCCTCAAGCGCGCCGACGACCTGCGCTTCGTCCTGTTCAACCGGGCCGGCGAGCGACTGCTCGGCCACGCGCGCCAGGAACTGCTGGGCCGGACCGAATACGACCTGTTCCCGGCCGAGCAGGCCGACGCCCTCACCGCCAGGGACCGCGAGGCCCTGGCCACGGCGGGCGTCGTCGACATCCCGGAGGAGGCCGTCGACACCCGCCAGGGCGGCCGGCGCATCCTGCACACCCGCAAGCTGGCCCTGCGCAACGCGCAGGGCGAGGCGGAATTCCTGCTCGGCATGTCGGAGGACATCACCGAAGCGAAGCGCACCGCCGAAGAGCTGCAACGCCACCGCGAGAACCTGGAACAACTGGTCGAGGTGCGCACCGCGGAACTGTCGCATGCCAAGGAGGCGGCCGAGGCGGCCAACGTCGCCAAGAGCGCCTTCCTCGCCAACATGAGCCACGAGATTCGGACTCCGCTGAACGCCATCACCGGCATGGCCCACCTGATCCGGCGCGGCGGCCTGACCGACAAGCAGGACGACCAGCTGGCCAAGCTGGAGGCGGCGGGGGCCCACCTACTCAACATCATCAACGCCATCCTGGAACTGTCCAAGATCGAGGCCGGCAAGTTCCAGCTCGAACACGTGCCGGTCGACGTGAACGACCTGGTCGGCAACGTCGTGACCATGATCCAGGCCGGCGCCCAGGCCAAGCGACTGCGCCTGGCCACCGAGGTGGCGCCGGTGCCGGGCGTGCTGTACGGCGACCCGACCCGCCTGCAGCAGGCCCTGCTCAACTACGCCGGCAACGCCGTCAAGTTCACCGAGGCCGGCAGCGTCACCTTGCGCGTGCACGCCGTCGAGGAGGCACCCGAGGCGGTCCTGCTGCGCTTCGAGGTGACGGATACCGGCATCGGCCTCGCACCCGACACCCTGGCCAAGCTGTTCACCGCCTTCGAACAGGCCGACAACAGCACCACGCGCAAGTACGGCGGCACCGGCCTGGGCCTCGCCGTGACGCGCCGCCTGGCCGAGCTGATGGGTGGCGGTGCCGGGGCGGAAAGCCGCCCCGGCGCCGGCAGCACCTTCTGGTTCACGGCCCGCCTGGAACGGCGCGCCGGCGCCGGCGGCGACGCCCATGCCGTCGCGCAGTCCGACGCCGAGGCGCGCCTGCTCCGCGACCACCGCGGCGCACGCCTCCTCCTGGCCGAGGACGAGCCGATCAACCGCGAGATCACGGTGCTGCTCCTCGACGACGTCGGCCTCAAGGCCGATGCCGCGGCCGACGGCGCCGAGGCGGTGGCGATGGCCGAGGCGAACGACTACGCCCTCATCCTGATGGACGTGCAGATGCCCAGGCTGGACGGCCTCGAGGCCACCCGGCGCATCCGGTGCCTGCCGCGCCATGCCGGCACCCCCATCCTGGCCATGACCGCGAACGCCTTCGCCGAGGACAAGGCGGTCTGCTTCGCGGCCGGCATGAACGACTTCATCGCCAAGCCGGTGGACCCCGACCAACTTTATGCGACGCTGCTCACCTGGCTCGATGCCGGGCGGGCGGGAGCCGCCTCGGCCGGCTGACGCCGGCGGCCGGGCGCAAGCCCGGCGACAACCGATGGCCGCCGCCGGCCGGCGCGGCCCGTATACTTGGCATGCCCGGACGGGCGCATTGCGGCGAACGAAAAGGGGGAACCATGTGGCTGTTGTTCGCGCTGATCGGCCTGCTGCTCGGGGAGACCTCCGGCGGCCTCGCGGGGGCGCTCCTGGGCGGCCTGCTCGGCTACCTGCTCGGCCGCGTCAACCGCCTGGAGGCGCGCCTGCGCAGCCTCGAAGCCGGGCGCGGGGACGTCCCCGCCGTCCGTGCCAGCAGCCCGGCCGTCGAGGCGCCGGCCGCGATTGCCCCGGCCGCGGCCGTCCCGGACCCCGCGCCGGTGCCGGCGACCGTCACGGTTCCCGGCATCGCACCGGCGCCCGACCGGAGCACGCCGCCCTGGCTCGGCGCGCCGCCCCGCCTCGCCATGCCGACCGAACTGCTCGGCCGCCTGCTGTCCGGCAACATCCTCGCCAAGCTGGGCATGGTGCTGCTCTTCTTCGGCATCGCCTCGGCCCTCAAGCTGGCCGCCGACTACGGCATGCTGCCGCCCTACCTGCGCCTGCTCGCGGCCGCGCTGGCCGGTCTGGCCTCGCTCTGGGCCGGTGCCGCGCCCGCCACCGGCCAGGCCTTCCGGCCGGCCTGGCTGTACCGCTTCGCGCCAGAGTCGGAACAGGCGCGCCGGGGCTTCGGCTTCGCCCTCGAGGGCGGCGGCTTCGGCATCCTGTACATCGCCACCTGGTTCGCCCTGGCCCAGTTCGGCTACCTGGGCACCGCGACCGCCTTCCTCATCTTCGCCGGCCTGGGCGCCGCCTGCCTGGCCATGGCGGCACGCCAGGACAGCCAGAGCTTCGCCCTGCTCGGCGTCCTGGGCGGCTTCCTGGCACCCCTGCTGGTCCCCGGCCAGGGCGAGCCCCGCATCCTGTTCGCCTACCTGGCCCTGCTCGACCTCTACATCCTGGCGCTCAGCCTGCACCGGGCCTGGCGTCTGGTCATCGTCACCAGCCTGGCGTTCAGCGTCGGCGTCGGCTACGCCTGGGCCGACCTCAACTATGCCGCGGCCCTGCGCGTGGACGTCGAGTCGTTCGTGCTGGTCCTGTTCCTCCTCTACAGCGCGACGCCATGGCTGGCCGCCCGGCGCGGCCCGCCGCCGCAGTGGGGCTGGCAATCGGGCGTCCTGCTGTTCGGGCCGCCGGCGGCGGCGGCGGCGACGCAATCGGCACTCTATTACGGCGACCTGGATTTCCTGGCCCTGAGCAGCCTGGGGGCCGGACTCTGGTACGCCCTGCTGCAGCGTCTGACCCGGCCGACCGGCGCCATGCTGGTCCGCCAGGCCCAGGCCGGGCTTGCCCTCGCCTTCCTGTCCCTGGCCCCCTGGCTGGCCTTCAGCCAGAACGTCGCCGGCGTGTTCTGGGCCCTGGAAGGGGCCGGCGTGGTCTGGTACGCCAGCCGCTCCGGCACCCGCCTGCCGCTGCTCGCCGGGAGCCTGCTGCAGGCCCTGTCCGGCCTGCTCCTGCTCGACCTCTGGTGGCAGGGCCCGGACGGCCTGCCGTTCCGCGACAGCCTGTTCCACGCCAGCCTGCTCCTGGTCGCCGCCGGTGCCCTGAGCGCCTACGCCGTGCGCGCCCAGGCGTTCCGCCACCGCGCCTTCCTGGTCTGGGCCCTGGTCTGGTGGTTCGGTGCCTTCCTGGCCGAATTCGAGCGCCTGTTCGATCCGGCCCGCACCTGGGTGGCCATGGCGGCACTGGCAACGCTCAGCAGCGCCGGCCTCGAGTGGCTGGGCCGCCGCCACGGCCTCGCCGACCTGCGCCGCGCCGCCCTGCTCCTGCTGCCGGTCCTGGCCCTCGCCCTGGCCAACGCCTACCTGGTCACCGGGCATCCCCTCGCGCACGGCCTCTGGCTGGTCGGGGCTGCGGCCCTCGCCGTGCATTACCGAGGCCTGTACCGGCAGGCGGGCGACGGCCTGACCTGGTGGCTGCGCGAGCGCCACGTCGCGGCCTACTGGCTGGCCGCCTGGGCCCTGGCCTGGGAAGCCGCCTGGCTGGCCGAGCCGGCGTTCGGCGCCTCGACGGCCGAGGCGGCACGCGCCGCGGTCCTGGCCGGCACCCTGCTGCTGGTCTGCCGGGGCGCCACCGTGTGGCCGTTCGCCGGCGCGTTGCGGCCGCTCTACCTGGACACGGCCCTGGCACTACCCGCCCTGCTCGGCTGGCTGTGGCTGTTCGCCATGCCGACCGGGCTGACCGGGGCCTGGGCCCTGCCCTACCTGCCTCTGGTCAACCCGCTCGAGGCGGCCGCCGCGCTGCTGCTCTGGGCCTTGTACGGGCACTGGCTGGCGGCGGCCCGGTTCGGCCCGCGCCTCGCCTACCCGGCCCTGTTCGGGCTGGCCGCGCTGTTCTGGTTCAGCCAGATGCTGGCCCGGACCGTGCACCATTGGGCCGGCGTGCCCTTCCTGGCCGGCCCGCTCTGGCACTCGGCCCTGCTCCAGGCCCTGCTTTCGCTCGGCTGGACCGCCTTCGCCCTGTTCGCCATGGTCGCGGCGTCGCGCCGGCAGATACGGCCGCTCTGGTTCGCCGGCCTCGGCCTCCTGCTCCTGGTCTGTGCCAAGCTCGCCGTGGTCGACCTCGCCAACGTCGCCGGCCTCTTGCGGGTGCTGTCGCTGCTCGGCGTCGGCCTGCTGGTCCTGGGGGCCGGCTACCTGGCCCCGGTCCCGCCCCGGCAGGCGGAGCCGGCCCCGCCCGCGGGCTGAGCCGGCTCAGCCCGGCGGGTCGCCGCGCAACAGGCGGCCGATCGCGTCGGCCGGTTGCGGCCGCCCGAACAGGTAGCCCTGCAGTTCCTCGCACTCGAGCAGGCGCAGGTATTCGAGCTGTTCGGCCGTCTCGACGCCTTCGGCGATCACCTGCAGGTCGAGGCTGCGCGCCATGGCCACCACGGCCGAGGCGATGGCCGAGCTCTGCGGGTTGCTGGTGATGTCGCGCACGAAGGACTGGTCGATCTTGATCCGGTCGAGCGGCAGCTGGTTGATGTAGGACAGGCTGGAATAGCCGGTGCCGAAATCATCCATGGCGATGCTGAAACCCAGCTCGTGCAGCCGGGTGAGGGTATCGCGCGCGCAGTCCGCGCAATCCAGCACCACGCTTTCGGTGATCTCGAGTTCGATGTTCTCGGGCACCGCCCCCATGCCGGTGACGATGCCGGTGATCAACCCGGCCAGGTCGCCGTGCTGGAACTGCACGCTGGACAGGTTGACCGCCATGCGCACCGCCAAGCCCTCGTCGCGCCAGCGCAGCTGCTGGGCGCAGGCCTCGCGCAGCACCCATTCGCCGATCGGCACGATGAGGCCGGTTTCCTCGGCGACCGGGATGAAGCGGCCCGGCGAAACCATGCCCCATTCCGGGTGGTGCCAGCGCAGGAGGGCCTCCACGCCGACGATGGCCAGGCCCGGCAGCGCCACCTGGGGCTGGTAGTAGACCTCCAGCTGGCCCTGGGCGAGGGCCTGGCGCAAGGCGTTTTCCATGAGCAGGCGTTCGTTGACCTGCTGGTTGATCTCGCGGGTGAAGAACTGGTAGTTGTCGCGCCCGTTCTCCTTGGCGTAGTACATGGCCGCATCGGCGTTCTTGGTCAGGGTGACCACGTCGGTGCCGTCGTCCGGGTAGATGGCGATGCCGACGCTCGAGGTGATGCTCAGGTTGAGGCTGTCGCCGATCTGGAACGGCGTCGCGATCAGCGCGTTGATGCGCTCGGCCAGGCGGGCGGCGACCGCGGTGTCCCGGAGGTCGGGGATGAAGACGACGAACTCGTCGCCGCCCCAGCGGGCGACGAAGCCGCCGGCGTCCAGGGTGCCGGCCAGGCGCTTGGCGACCTGGAGCAGGAGCAGGTCGCCGATGTGGTGGCCGAGCGAGTCGTTGACGTTCTTGAAGCGGTCGAGGTCGACGAACAGCACCGCCAGCGCGCCATGTTGCCGGCGCGCGTGGATCAGGGCGGCATTGAGCTGCTCCAGGTAGAGCAGGCGGTTGGGCAGGTCGGTGAGGACGTCGTGGTTGGCCAGGTGCAGGATGCGCTCCTCGGCCCGCTTGCGCTCGGTGATGTCGGTGAAGATGCCGATGTAGTGGCTGACCGCGCCGGCCGCGTCGCACACCCGGCTGATGATCAGCCACTCCGGATACACCTCGCCGTCCTTGCGCCGGTTCCAGACCTCGCCCTGCCAGCGGCCGTGCCGCTGCAGCTCACCCCACATGGCCGCGTAGAAGCCCTTGTCCTGGCGTCCCGAAGCGAGCAGGCGCGGGGTCTTGCCGATCACCTCCTCGAGCCGGTAGCCGGTGATTTCCGAGTAGGCCTGGTTGATCGACAGGATGCGCTCCTCGGCATCGGTGATGATGATCCCCTCGGTACTCGACGAGAACACCTGGGCCGACAGCTGGAGCTGCTGGTTCTTGTCGGCCAACTCGCCCTTCTGCGCCTCCAGGGTGCCGACCATGTCGGCCAGGGAACGCGACAGCACGGCGAGTTCGTCCGCGCCGGGCAGCACGGGAATGCCGCCTTCCCCGCCGCGCTCCCGGATGCGCACCGCCGCCGCGGCGATCCGGCGCATGGGCTCGACCAGGCGGCCGGCCGAGTACCAGAGCACGACCGCGAAGGCGACGGCGAAGACGATGCTGGTCACGATGCCGCGGCGCTGCAGCGTATCGGCGACGGCGAAGGCCTGGCCGGCCGGCTGGCGCACCAGCACCGTCCAGCCGAGGCCGCGGTAGGTGCCGTGCCCGGTGCTCGGGGCATAGCCGGTCAGGTAGGTCTCGCCGTCCGGCCAGGCTTCGGCCAGGAAGCCGCTCCGGCCGGCCCGCGCGGCGCGCAGGCTGGCAAGATCGAAGCGTTCGGCCAGGCGGTGCAGGGCCGGCGTGCCGAGCAGCAGCTGGCCCTGGCGGCCGACGATCAGGACGTCCACCTTGGCATGGCTCTGCAACGGCGCCAGGAGGGCATTCTTGACCTGGTACGACCAGTCCCACGACAGGTGCCCGCACATGACGCCGAGCAGGTGGCCGGAGCGGTCGCGGATCGGCGCCGAGACGTCGAGCAGGCGCAGGGGCAGGAAGTCGTGTTCCGGCTTGGGCAGTATCTTGGCCAACAGGAAGGCGTCGTGCACGTCGCCCACCGCCGGGCCGCGCGCCCCCTCGATGAACCAGGCCCGCTTGGCGACGTTCTTGCCCACCAGCAGGCCGCCGGTGCCGGCCAGGATGTTGCCCTCGGCGTCGGTGAAGCCGATCCAGGCATAGTTGCGGTAGCTGGCCTGCAGGGCATCGAGCATGGCCTGCTTGTCGGCCAGCGGCGTGCCCGGGTCGCTCAGGATCGGCAGGCTGGCCATGATGCCGATCTCGCGCAGGCGGTCGGCGACGCCCTTGTCCATCTCGCCGGCCATCTGGTGGGCGATCTCGGCCAGGAGGAGGCCCTTGTCGGTGCGCACCTGCTCCACGAAGGCATTGCGGTTGAAGTAGGCCGCGCCCTGGAACAGGACCACGACCAAGACGATCACCACCAGTACTAGGCGCAGGCGGAAACTCTTTCTCGGGTCCAACCAGTCCGGCCAAGCCATTGGCCCACCCCTGAGAGCGGCATGAATGCTTCGTTATAGCCGAACCCGCCGCCCGGGCCAGGCGGCTCAGCCGGCGATCAGCGGGTAGGCGTCGTGGCCGCCGCGCAGGAAGACCGCGAACGGCCGCCCGGCACCGCGCCAGGAGCGGGAGACGTCGCCGAGGATGTCGAGCAGCACCGGCCAGGAGTCGGGTGCCGCGGCCGCCGGCAGGTCGGCCGCCTCGATCACCAGGCCGATGGGCCCGGCCAGCCAGGACAGGTCGCCCAGGCTGTCTTCGAGGGCATCCCAATTGGCGCCGAAGTAGTCCGGGCAGGCGAATGCCTCGGCGACCGCCTCGAGCATGGCCGGCTTGCCGGTCAGCCGGCGCCCGGCCAGATGGATCAGGCCGGCCGGCAGCGTGGCTCCCGGCGCCAGCCGGTAGATGCCGTTGTGCTGCGGATGCCCGAGTACGTCGGCGATGGCCAGGCCGCTCATTCCTTGAGCCTCCAGAAGGTTTGGTAATGGTCCTGGGTGTAGTAGAACTCGCCGCCCTGCCCGGCGATGAGCCGGCGCGGGCCGCGGTCGCGCCGGCCCGGGGTCGGCACCGTGTATTCCCGGTAGTACAGGCGTGGCCGGGCGGGCAGGCGGTTTTCCCGGTTCTTGAACTCGATGCCGTCGCGGGCGTAGGGAAAGGGGCCGCCGCGCTTGATCAGGGCCAGGGTCTGCCGGGCCTCGGGCGGCAGGCCCATGACGTGGGCCACCTGGAGGTCGTAGCCCTTGGGCTGGGCCCAGAACGCCTGCGCGCCGCTCCAGGCCAGGAGGCCCAGCAGGACCGCCAGGAACAGGCGCAGGGGGCCGGCCATCAGTCGTTGGCGTGGGCGACGATCACCGCCTTGATCGCCTCGACCTCGGGGTCGAGCACCTCGTAGCGCTGCGGCAGGGATTCCAGTTCGGCCAGGCCGGCCGGGCGCTCCGGCGCGCGGCCCAGGGCCTCGACGATGGCGTCCTCGAACTTGGCCGGCAGGGCCGTCTCCAGGCAGATCATGGGAATGCCCGGCTCGCGGTGGGCCAGGCCGACCTTGAGGCCATCGGCGGTGTGCGGGTCGATCACGGTGCCGTAGCGCTCGGCCGCCATGCGGATGGTGGCGATGCGGTCGGCATGGCTGCTCTTGCCGGACTCGAAGCCGTAGTCGGCCACCCGGTCGAACAGGCCGTGCGCCTTCAGGTCGAAGGCGCTGCCCCGGTCGACCGCGCGCCACAGCTCGCGCACCTTGTCGCCGTCGCCGCCGGCCACGTCGAAGATGAAGCGCTCGAAGTTGGAGGCTTTGGAGATGTCCATGGACGGGCTCGACGTGTGCAGCGTCTCGGCCGAGGTGCGCGGCCGGTAGACGCCGGTGCGGAAGAACTCGTCGAGGACGTCGTTCTCGTTCGTGGCGACCACCAGCTTGGCGATGGGCAGGCCCATCTGGCGGGCGATATGGCCGGCGCAGACGTCGCCGAAGTTGCCCGACGGCACCGAGAAGGAGACCGGCTGGTCGTCCGACCCGGTGACCGCGAAGTAGGCCTTGAAATAGTAGATGCACTGGGCCGCCACGCGCGCCCAGTTGATGGAGTTCACCGCGCCGATGCGGTGGTAGGTCTTGAACTCGAGGTCGTTGGACACGGCCTTGACGATGTCCTGGCAATCGTCGAACACCCCGCGCACGACCAGGTTGTGGATGTTGGCGTCCTGCAGGCTGTACATCTGGGCCTGCTGGAAGCGGGTCATGCCTTCCAGGGGCGAAAGCATGAACACCCGGACGTTGTGCTTGCCGCGCATGGCGTACTCGGCCGCCGAACCGGTGTCGCCGGAGGTGGCGCCCAGGATGTTGATGTCCAGGCCGGCCTTGTCGAGGGCGTACTCGAACAGGTTGCCGAGCAGCTGCATGGCCATGTCCTTGAAGGCCAGGGTCGGGCCGTTCGACAGTTCCAGCAGGTAGAGGCCGTCCTCCAGCCTGCGCACCGGGGTGATCTGGCTGAAGTCGGAATCGGCGCGGCCGTGGCTGTAGGTCGCGGCGGTGTAGGTGCGGTCGACCAGGTCCTTGAGATCGGCCACCGGGATGTCGTCGGCGAGTCGCGCGAGTACGGTCAGGGCCAGCTCGCGGTAGTCCATGGTGCGCATCACGGCGAGATCGTCGTGGCCGAAATGCGGATAGACCTCCGGCACGTAGAGGCCGCCGTCCGGGGCCAGGCCGCCGAGCAGGATCTGGGAGAAGGTTTGCGCGGGCGCCTGGCCGCGGGTGCTGATGTAGTTCATATATGACCTCGTACAAGCTGGGCGCGGGCCTGCCCGCGCTGGTCCGGCCCGGCGCGGCAGCCGCCGCGCCTGCGCCCCGGGGCCGAGGCGTCAGCCGTTCAGTTCTTCCATGCGGATGCGGGTGACCCGGCCCTTGATGCTGGCCAGGCTCTCGATCCGGGCGATCGCGGTGTCGACGTCCTTCTCCTTCGCGACATGGGTCAGGATGACGACATCGGTCTGCGCCTCGCCTTCCGCCGGTTCCTTCTGGATCATGGCGTCGATGGAGATCGACAGGTCGGCCAGGATGCGGGTGATGTCGGCCAGCACGCCGGGCTGGTCGGCGGCGGTGAGGCGCAGGTAATAGGCGGTCTCGACCTCGGCCAGGGGCAGGATGGCCAGGTCGGACATGCGGTCGGGCTGGAAGGCCAGGTGCGGCACCCGGTTCTTCGGATCGGCGGTATGCAGGCGGGTGACGTCGACCAGGTCGGCGATCACCGCGCTGGCGGTCGGCTCGGCGCCGGCACCCTTGCCGTAGTAGAGGGTGGCGCCGACGGCGTCGCCCCAGACCACGACCGCGTTCATGGCGCCTTCCACGTTGGCGATCAGGCGCTTGGCCGGGATCAGGGTCGGATGCACGCGCAGTTCGATGCCGGCCTCCTTGCGCTTGGCGATGCCCAGCAGCTTGATGCGGTAGCCGAGTTCCTCGGCATATCGGATGTCCGCCGCATCCAGCTTGGAAATGCCCTCGATGTGGCAACGCTCGAACTGGACCGGGATGCCGAAGGCGATGGACGCCATCAGCGTGGCCTTGTGGGCGGCATCGACGCCTTCGATGTCGAAGGTCGGGTCGGCCTCGGCATAGCCCAGGCGCTGCGCCTCCGCGAGCACGTCGGCGAAGGGCAGGCCCTTGTCGCGCATCTCGGACAGGATGAAGTTGGTGGTGCCGTTGATGATGCCGGCCAGCCACTGGATGCGGTTGGCCGACAGCCCCTCGCGCAGGGCCTTGATGATCGGGATGCCACCCGCCACGGCGGCCTCGAAGGCGACCATGACGCCCTTGGCCTGGGCGGCGGCGAAGATCTCGTTGCCGTGCACCGCGAGCAGGGCCTTGTTGGCGGTGACCACGTGCTTGCCGTTGGCGATCGCCTGCATGACCAGGTCCTTGGCCACCGTGTAGCCGCCGATCAACTCGACGACGATGTCGACGTCCGGATCGTTGACCACCGCGAAGGCGTCGTCGGTCACCGCCGCCCGGCCGCCGGTAAAGCTGCGGGCATGGTCCACGTTGCGGTCGGCGACATGGGTGATGCGGATGGGACGACCGGCGCGCCGGCTGATCTCCTCCTCGTTGCGATTCAGGACGGTCCAGGTACCGCCGCCGACGGTACCGATGCCGAGCAGGCCTACATTGATGGGTTTCATGGTGCGGATTCGTTCGATTCTGTCAGGTCGAGTGGCGTTTGCGGTAGCCGTGCAGGAAGCGCTCCAGGCGCTGCATGGCCTCGCGCAACACCTCCTCGTGCGGCAGGAAGACCACCCGGAAGTGGTCCGGATTCGGCCAGTTGAAGCCGGTGCCCTGGACCACCAGGACCTTCTCCGCTTCCAGCAGTTCGAGGATGAAGTGCTGGTCGTTCTGGATCGGGTACACCTTGGGGTCGAGGCGCGGGAACTGGTACAGGGCCGCCTTGGGTTTCACGCAGGATACCCGGGGATGGCGTTGAGCATCTCCCAGGCGATGTCGCGCTGGCGGGTCAGGCGGCCATCCGGGGCGATCAGCTCGTTGATGCTCTGGTAGCCGCCCAGGGCGGTCTGGATGGCGTACTGGGCCGGGACGTTGGCGCACAGGCGCATCGAGGCGAGCATGGTCAGGCCTTCGACGAAGTCGCCGGCATGGCGCCGCTCGCCGGACAGCGACACCCAGCCGGCCCGGTAGCCGCAGGAACGGTAGTTCTTGGACAGGCCGTTGTAGGTCAGGAACATGACGTCGTCGGCCAGCGAGGCCATGGAGATGTGCTTGTTGCCGTCGTACAGGGTCTTGTCGTAGATCTCGTCGGCGCAGACCACCAGCTGGTGCTGGCGGGCGATCTCGATCAACTCCTTGAGCAGGTCCTCCGGATACAGCGCACCGGTCGGATTGTTCGGGTTGATCACCACGATGGCCTTGGTATGCGGGGTGATCTTGGCGCGGATGTCGTCCAGGTCGGGCAGCCAGCCGGCCCCTTCGTCGCACAGGTAGTGGCGCGGCGTGCCGCCGGCCAGGGTGACCCCGGCGGTCCAGAGCGGGTAGTCGGGCGCCGGCAGGAGGACCTCGTCGCCGGTGTCGAGCAGGGCCTGCATGGTCATCACGATCAGCTCGGACACCCCGTTGCCGACGTAGATGTCCTCCATCCGGACGCCCTTGACGCCGATCCGCTGGGTCTCGTGCATGATCGCCTTGCGGGCGGCGAACAGGCCCTTGGAATCGCAGTAGCCGGCTGCGTCCGGCAGGTTGCGGATGACGTCCTGGACGATCTCCTCGGGGGCGTCAAAGCCGAACGAGGCCAGGTTGCCGATGTTCAGCTTGAGGATGCGGTGCCCCTCCTCCTCGAGCTGCTTGGAGCGGGCCATGACCGGACCGCGGATGTCATAGCAGACGTTCGCCAGCTTGGCGGATTTCTTGAGCGGACGCATGTGCAGTGCTCTGGTGTCGATTTCGCTCACTCGCGGCCACCCCTCTGGGCGGACGGAGCGGCGCGGCGAGGATAGTTGTCCATGGGGCGGGGGAGCCGTAGTGTGAAAGTATGTAATGTTACCCGACCGCCCGTTTTGCCGGCAAACCGGGACGCCCGCCCCGCGCGGCGGCCGTTTTTTCCGCCCCCACCCCTCCCGGCCGGGCCGCCGGCCGGTTATCGTGTCGGCATCGCCAGCCCAGTCTCACGCGCCATGAAGCTGCACCTGTCCCTCACTACCGGCATCAACCTGGTCACCGCACACGGCGACGGCTTCGTCGAGGTCAACCGCAACCGCCATGCGGGCAGCCTCATCCTGCTGCCCGAGCACCTGGCCGATTGGCCGGTGGCCGACTTCGAGGGACTGACGCCGGCCGCCCTGTCCGGGCTGCTCCCCTTCAAGCCCAGCCTGGTGCTGCTCGGCACCGGCAGGCGACACCGGTTTCCGCGCCCCGACTGCTACCGCGAACTGATCGAGGCCGGCATCGGCGTCGAGCACATGGACACCGGCGCCGCCTGCCGGACCTACAACATCCTGGCGACGGAGGGCCGCCTGGTCGCCGCGGCCCTCATCGTCGGCGACTGAGCCCGTTCAGGCCGAGGCCGAGAAGCCGGCGGTCGTCGCGGCGTAGGCGTCGCTGCCGTAGGCGCGCATCAACTCCATGACCATCCGCACCAGCCCGAGGTCGCGGGCATCCAGACCACCGCTTGAGGCGCTGGAGGTGTCGCTCGTCGCGGTGCTGGTGGTGGCCGCCGTGGCGGACGCGGAGCCGTTGACCGACTGGTCGTAGGCCATGGCCTCGGCGAAGGTCACCTTGCCGTCCGAGTTCGCGTCGGCGGAGGCGAAGTTGTCGACGATCTCCGAGATCAGCGCCGAACGCTGGCTGTCCGAGCTGCCGATCTCGTCCAGTTGCGCCTGCAGCTCTTCCAGGGTGTAGCCCTGGTCGCCGCTATCCTCCGAGTCCGACGGCGGCGGGGGCGGCGGCATTCCGGACATTCCGCCCATGCCGCCCATGCGCATGGCGTCGTACT
>NZ_SJZB01000035.1 GCF_004337445.1 Parasulfuritortus cantonensis
CAGGTTCTGGCGCAGGCCGTGCGCGAGCATCCGGAGAAGGGGGATTACCGGACGGCGCTCATCCGTGCGCGCGAACAGTACATCCTGCGCGAGCTGGGCGCCGGCGACGCCGCCGTCAAGGACGGCCAGTTCGATGGCGCGGAACGCCATTACCGGGCCGTGCTCGGCCAGCACCCGGAGAACCCGCGCGCCCTGGCCGGCCTGGCCGGCCTGGACACGCTGCGCCGCAACCGCGTCCTGTTCGGCGAGGCCCAGGCGGCCTACCGGCGCGGCGACAACGAGGTGGCGGGCAACCTGTTGCACTCCATCCTGGTACGCGAGCCGGACTTCGCCGAGGCGGCCGCGCTGCGCCGGGAGATCCAGCAGAAGGACGGCCGCGACCGCGGCATCGAGTTCCCGCAGCTGGCGGCGGCGTTCCGCAAGCCGGTCACCCTCGAGTTCCGCGACGTGCCGCTCAAGATGCTGTTCGACAGCGTCGCCCAGCAGGGCGGCCTGAACTTCGTCTTCGACCGCGACGTGCGCGCCGATCAGCGCTCCACCCTGTTCGCGCGCGACACGCCGCTCGCCGACGTGCTCGACATGCTGCTGTCGTCCAGCCAGCTGGCCAAGAAGGTGCTGAACGGCAACACCCTGCTGATCTACCCGAATACGCCGGCCAAGCAGAAGGACTACCAGGACGTCGTCGTGCGCGGCTTCTTCCTGGCCAACGCCGATCCCAAGCAGACCATGACCATGCTGCGCAGCATGGCGCGGATCCGCGACGTCCATGTCGACGAGAAGCTCAACATGGTGGTGGTGCGCGACAACCCCGAGTCCGTGCGCCTGGCCGAAAAGCTGATCCGCATGGCCGACCAGCCCGAGCCGGAGGTGATGCTCGACGTCGAGGTGCTGGAGGTGAAGCGCTCGAAGCTGATGGACCTGGGTGTCCAATGGCCGACGGCGTTGAGCGTCCTGAGCAAGGAGAAGGTCGCGTCGACGACGACCACGAGCACCTCCGTGTACAGCGACCAGCTACAACGACGTGCCCCTGACCCTCAGCCTGCTGCGCCACCTGAGCAGCGATACCACCCTGATGAACTCGGCCCCGACGCTCAACGCCGGCAAGACCGATTCCGACGTCAACCTGCTCGCCAACCCGCGCATCCGGGTCCGCAACAAGGAAAAGGCCAAGATCCACATCGGCGACAAGGTGCCGGTGATCACCTCCAACGTCACCTCCACCGGGGTCACCTCGGAGTCGGTGTCCTACCTCGACGTCGGCCTCAAGCTGGACGTCGAGCCGCAGGTGTACCTGGACGGCGACGTCGCCATGAAGGTCGGCCTCGAGGTGTCCAACATCGTCCAGCAGGTGAAGAGCAGTACCGGCACGCTCACCTACCAGCTCGGCAGCCGCAACGCCACCACCGTGCTGCGCCTGAAGGACGGCGAGACCCAGGTCCTGGCGGGCCTGATCTCGGACGAGGAGCGTACCAGCGCCGCCAAGGTGCCCGGCCTGGGCGACATCCCGCTGCTCGGCCGGCTGTTCTCCTCGCACAGCGACAACAACAGCAAGACCGAGATCGTCCTCCTGATCACGCCGCACATCCTGCGCAACGTGGTGCGTCCGGAACTGGCCGAGGAGGAGTTCTACGCAGGCACCGAGAGCATGGCCGCCGACCAGCCCATCCGCCTGCGCCGCACCGGTGTCCTGGGTGGCGTCGGCGGCCAGCCGGCCGGTCCGGCTATCCCCGATTCCGTGCTGGTCCGGACGCCGGCCGCGTCCGACGCCGGGGCCGAGGAGGCGCCGGCGCCCGCCGAGGAAGGCAACGCCCCGGCCGACAAGGCGCCCGAATGAGGCTGCCCGGCCGCGGCACGCGCGGTTTCACCCTGATCGAGCTGGTCGTCGCCGTCGCCATCGTCGGCGTCCTGGCGGTGCTGGCGACGCCCCTGCTCGAGGTGACCATGCAGCGCCGCAAGGAGACCGAGCTGCGCGACGCCCTGCGCCAGATCCGCCAGGCCATCGACGCCTACCACCAGGCCGTGTTGGACAAGCGCGTCGAGGTGCCGGCCGACGCCTCGGGCTACCCGCCCGAGCTCGACGTGCTCGCCAACGGGGTGCCCGACATCACCCGGCCGGACCGCCAGCCGATCTACTTCCTGCGCCGGCTGCCGCGCGACCCCATGTATCCGGCCGCCGACGTGCCGGCGCGCGAGACCTGGGGCAAACGCAGCTACGCCAGTCCGCCGGACGCGCCCCAGGAAGGCGACGACGTCTACGACGTCTACTCCCTGTCCACGGCGAGCGGTCTGAACGGCGTGCCGTACCGGGCCTGGTGACCATGCGCCGGCGCGGTTTCACCCTGATCGAGCTGCTGGTGGTGCTGGCCATCATCGCGACGCTGCTGGCCCTGGCGGCGCCGCGCTATTTCCAGCACGTCGAGCGATCCAAGGAGGCGGTGCTGCGGGAAAACCTGGCGACGCTGCGGGACGCCATCGACCAGTACCACGCCGATACCGGGCGCTGGCCGGCCACGCTGGCCGGCCTCGCCGAGTCGCGCTACGTGCGGGCCGTCCCGGTCGACCCGGTGACCGACAGCACCGAGACCTGGACCACGGTGCCGCCACCGGATGGCGGCGAGGGGATCTACGACGTCCACAGCGGCGCGCCGGGCGAGGCCAGGGATGGTACGGCGTACGCCGGCTGGTGAGCGCGGCTTCACCCTGCTCTGGCTGCTCTTCCTGGTCGCCGGCATGGGGGTCGGCCTGGCCGCGCTGGGCACCGTCTGGCACACCGCCGCCCAGCGCGAGAAGGAAAAGGAGCTGCTCTTTGCCGGCCTCGAGTACCGGCGCGCCATCGCCAGCTTCTGGCAGGCCGTTCCCGGCCAGCAGCGCCTGCCCCGGGAACTCCGGGAACTGCTGCGCGACCCCCGTTTTCCGACCACCGTCCGGCACCTGCGCCGGCTCTACCCGGACCCGATGAACAACGGCCAGGACTGGGGCCTGGTCCGCGACGCCGACGGCGGCATCGCCGGGGTGTACAGCCGGTCCGACGCGAAGCCGTTCAAGACGACGGGCTTCCCGGCCGGCCTGGACGGCTTCGCCCAGGCCGAGAGCTATCGCGACTGGGTGTTCCAGTTCCAGCCCCCGGTCGTGCAGCCGGTGGCCCGGCCGGGCAGCAAGGCCGCCCATCCGGAGGTGCTGTAGTCCGGTCGGCGCCCGGCCGGGGATAGGGCGGGGGCGCGAACGCGCATACAATGCGCGGGTTTTCATGGACACCCGCCGCCGCATGGCTTATTCCGAATCCTCCATCCGCGTCCTCAAGGGCCTGGAGCCGGTCAAGGAACGTCCGGGCATGTACACCCGGACCGACTCGCCCACCCACATCATCCAGGAAGTCATCGACAACGCCGCCGACGAGGCCCTGGCGGGCTTTGCCGGCAAGATCGCGGTGACCCTGCACGCGGATGGTTCGGTGTCGGTCGAAGACGACGGCCGCGGCATCCCGGTCGGCATCCACCCGGCCGAGGGCGTGCCGACCGTGGAGGTGGTCTTCACCCGTCTGCATGCGGGCGGCAAGTTCGACAAGAAGTCCGGCGGCGCCTACGCGTTCTCCGGCGGCCTGCACGGCGTCGGCGTCTCGGTGACCAACGCGCTGTCGTCGCGCCTGGAGGTGTTCGTCAAGCGCGAGGGCCAGTTGCACCGCATGGTGTTCGGCGACGGCAACGTGATCGAGCCGCTTGCGGTGGCCGGCAGCGTCGGCGCCCGCACCACCGGCACCGTGGTGCGCGCCTGGCCGAACGGCAAGTATTTCGACAGCCCGAAGATCAAGCGCAACGAGCTGGAACGCCTGCTGCGCGCCAAGGCGGTGCTGCTGCCGGGCGTCAAGGTGATCCTCAAGGACGAGGAATCGGGCGAGGAGAAGGTCTGGCAGTACGCCGACGGCCTGGTCTCCTACCTGAACGAGACCCTGCCCGAGGCGGGCGAGGGCAGCTACGTCAGCCCGGTGTTCGCCGGCGAGCGCTACGCCGGCGCCGACGACGCCGCCGGCTTCGCGGAGGGCGAGGGCGCCGCCTGGGCCCTGGCCTGGTGCGAGGCGGGCGGGGCGGGCGAGTCCTACGTCAACCTGATCCCGACCCCGTTGGGCGGTACCCACGAGGCCGGCCTGCGCAACGGCGTGTTCGACTCGGTCAAGGAGTTCGTCAGCCACCACGGCCTCCTGCCCGGCAAGGTCAACCTGCAGGCCGACGACGTCTGGAAGCACGTCCGCTACGTCCTCTCCGGCCGGGTGCTCGATCCCCAGTTCCAGGGCCAGACCAAGGACAAGCTGACCAGCCGGGACGCCATGCGCCTGGTCGCCACCCGGGTCAAGGATCCGCTCGACGCCTGGCTGAACGGCCACATCGACGCCGGCAAGAAGATCGCCGAACTGGCCATCAAGACCGCTCTCGCCCGGCAAAAGGCCGGCAAGGTGGTGGAGAAGAAGAAGCAGTCGGGTGCCGCCGTGCTGCCCGGCAAGCTGACCGACTGCGAGTCGGAGGACATCGCCCGCAACGAGATCTTCCTGGTCGAGGGCGATTCCGCCGGCGGCTCCGCCAAGCAGGGCCGCGACCGCGAGTACCAGGCCATCCTGCCCCTGCGCGGCAAGGTGCTGAACACCTGGGAGGTGGCCCGGGGCGAGATCTTCGCCAACAACGAGGTGCACGACATCGCCGTCGCGCTCGGCCTCGATCCGCACGATCCGGACGCCCCCGACAGCGTCCTGGACAACCTGCGCTACGGCAAGATCATCGTCATGGCCGACGCCGACGTCGACGGCAGCCACATCCAGACCCTGTTGCTGACGCTGTTCTTCCGCCATTTCCCGCGCCTGATCGAACTCGGCCACGTCTACATCGCCCAGCCGCCGCTGTACTCGATAAAGGTGGCGGGCCAGGGCAAGAGCCGGCCCGAGCGCCGGCTGTACGCCCTGGACGAGGACGAGCGCGACCAGATACTCGCGCGCCTGGCCGAGGACGGCGTGCGCGAGGCGAACATCCATGTCGGCCGCTTCAAGGGCCTGGGCGAGATGAACCCGGAGGAACTGCGCGAGACCACCATGCATCCGGACACCCGGCGCCTGTTGCCGGTGACCCTGCCGCGCAGCGAGCTGGACGAGGTGAAGCGCATGTTCACCCTGCTCATGGGCAAGGGCGAGGCGGCCGGCCGCCGGGCCTGGATGGAACAGAACGGCAATCTGGTCGAGGCGGACATCTGATCATGAACCACGACGACGATTCCCTGGACCTGTTCGCCGACCTGCCGCCGGCCCCCGAGCCGGCCGGCGAACAGCCGCCCGAGCCGCCGGCGGACGGCGGGCCCCTGTACAGCGTCGACGGCGACGGCGGCGTGCCCCTGCACCTGTTCGCCGAACGCGCCTACCTCACCTATGCCATGTCCACCGTGCTCGACCGGGCGCTGCCCTTCGTCGAGGACGGCCAGAAGCCGGTCCAGCGGCGCATCCTCTACGCCATGCGCGAGCTGGGCAACCGCTCCGACGCGCCGTTCAAGAAGTCGGCCCGCATCGTCGGCGATGTCATCGGCAAGTTCCATCCGCACGGCGATTCCGCGGTCTACGAGGCGGCGGTGCGCATGGCCCAGGATTTCACCCTGCGCTATCCGCTCATCGAGGGCCAGGGCAACTTCGGTTCCCGCGACGGCGATTCGCCGGCCGCCATGCGCTACACCGAGGTACGGCTGTCGAAATTCGCCGAGGACGTCCTCCTGGCCGAGATCGAGCGCGGCACGGTCGACTTCCGGGAGAACTACGACGGCACCCTCAAGGAGCCGGCCCTGTTGCCGGCGCGCCTGCCGGTGCTGCTGCTCAACGGCGTCTCCGGCATCGCCGTCGGCATGGCTACCGAGATCGCCCCGCACAACCTCAAGGAGGTGGCCGAGGCCTGCATCGCGCTCATCCAGGGCGGCAAGGACGAGGCGGTCTACGGCGCCATACCGGGCCCGGACTTCCCGGGCGGCGGCCAGATCATCTCGGCCCCGGAGGACATCCGCAAGGCCTACGAGAGCGGCCGCGGCAGCCTGCGCGTGCGCGCCCGCTGGGCGGTGGAGCCCCTGGCCCGCGGCCAGTACCGCATCGCCATCACCGAGCTGCCGCCCGGCACCTCGACCGCCAAGGTCCTGTCCGAGATCGAGGAGCTGATCAATCCCAAGCCCAAGACCGGCAAGAAGTCGCTCTCGGCGGAACAGCAGAACCTGAAGAATGCCGTCCTGGCCGTGCTCGACACCTTCCGCGACGACTCCGACAAGGCCCATCCGGTGCGCATCGTCCTGGAACCGCGCAGCCGGACGGTGACGGCGGACGACATGATGACCCTGCTGCTGGCCAACACCTCCCTGGAGGGCAACGCCAGCCTGAACATGACCATGATCGGGCGCGACGGCCGGCCGCAGCAGAAGAACCTGCCCCAGGCCCTGCGCGAATGGTGCGAGTTCCGCATGGAAGTGGTGGAACGGCGCCTGCGCTTCCGCTTCGACGAGGTGGCGCGCCGCATCCACATCCTGGAAGGCCGCATGGTCGCCTTCCTGCGCATCGAGGAGGTCATCAGGGTGATCCGCGAGGCGGACGCGCCCAAGGCCGAACTGATGGCGGTGTTCGGCCTGACCGAGGTGCAGGCCGAGGACATCCTTGAGATACGCCTGCGCCAACTGGCCCGCCTGGAGGGCATCAAGATCGAGCGCGAGCTCAAGGACCTGCAGGAGGAACGCGACAGCCTACAGCAACTCCTGGACAGCGAGGGCGCCCGGCGCCGGCTGATCGTCCGGGAGATCCGCGAGGACATGAAGAAGTACGGCGACGCCCGGCGCACCCTGATCGAAGCGGCCGAGAAGGTCACCGCCGCCATGGTCGACACGGTGGCCGACGAGCCGGTCACCGTGATCCTGTCCAGGAACGGCTTCATCCGCAGCCGCGCCGGCCACGGGGTCGACCGCGCGTTGCTGACCTGGAAGGACGGCGACGGCGAACTGGCGGTGATCGAGACCCGCACCGTGCACCCGGTCATCCTGCTCGACGGCGCCGGCCGGGCCTACACGGTACGGCCCATCGACCTGCCGGGCGGCAAGGGCGACGGCGTGCCGGTGTCGTCCCTGGTTGAGCTGCAGGGCGGCGGGGTCAGGGCCATGCTGTCGGCCGCGCCGGAGACCCGCGTTCTCATGACCACCACGGCCGGGGTCGGCTTCATCGGCCGGATCGCCGACATGGTGTCGCGCCTGCGCGCCGGCAAGGCCTACATGGCGGTCGACGAGGGCGCCGAACTGCTGCCGCCCAGCCCGGTCCCGGAATCGGCCCGGTTCGTTGCCGCCCTGGCCGACGAGCCGCGCCTGCTGGTGTTCCCGATCGAGGAGATGAAGGAGCTTTCGGGCGGCAAGGGGGTCATCCTGATCGCCCTGGACGGCGCCGAGAAGCTGCTCGGGGCCAAGGCCTGCGCCGATTGCGTGACCGTGTTCGGCATCGGTCGGGGCGATCGTCCCGTGGACTATCAAGTCTGCAGCGAAACCGTCGATAATTACGCCGGCAAACGGGCCCGGAAGGGTAAGCCGTTGTCCGTGAAGTTCAAGCGCGTGCTGGGTGTGCGCTGACAGTCTGCTCCATGGTCGAGTGAAGTACCTTAAGAGAGACGCATGACACAAGAAACGAAGACTCAAGCGCCCGCCTGGGATGTCCCACGCGAGGCCGGGCGCACGCATGACCCCCTGTTGGAGTGTTTGATGACCCTGGCCCGCCTGCACGGCGTGCCGCATACCCGCGACGCCCTGGTTGCCGGTCTGCCCCTGGTCGACCGCCAGCTGACCCCATCGATATTCGGCCGCGCGGCGAGCCGGGCCGGACTCAGCAGCAAGATCGCCCAGCGCAGTCTGGCGTCGCTGACCGGGGCCCTGCTGCCGGTCATCCTGTTGCTCAAGGATCGTACCGCCTGCCTGCTGGTCGGCTGGGAGGCCAACGGCGCGGCTCGGGTGATGCTCCCCGAACTGGGCGACGCCGCCACCGTCCTGTCCCGGCAGGAACTGGAGGCGCGCTACCTGGGCAGCGCGATCTTCTGCCGGCCCCGCTTCCGCTTCGACAAGCGCGCGCCGGAGGTGCGCCAGGTGCCCCACCGGCACTGGTTCTGGGGCGCGATCCTGGAGAACCTGCCGGTCTACAAGGACATCCTGTTCGCGGCCTTCCTGATCAACAGCTTCGCCATCGCCCTGCCCATGTTCACGATGAACGTGTACGACCGGGTGGTGCCCAACCAGGCGACCGAGACCATGTGGGTATTGGCCGTCGGCCTGGCCATCGTGATGGCGGCCGACATCACCCTGCGCCTGATGCGCGGCTACCTGATCGACCGCGCCGGCAGCCGGGTCGACGTCGACCTCTCGGCGCGGATCATGGAGCGCGTGCTCGGCATCCGCATGGAAAGCCGCCCGGTCTCGGCCGGCGCCTTCGCGGCCAACCTGCGTTCCTTCGAGACGGTACGCGATTTCATCGCCTCGGCCTCGGTGACCACCCTGATCGACCTGCCGTTCGCCTTCCTGTTCGTGTTCGCGATCGCCTGGGTGAACTGGGTGATGATCCTGCCCCTGCTGGCCGGCATGGTGCTGGTGATCGGCTATTCCGTCCTGGTGCAGAGCCGCATGCACGAGCTGGCCGAGACCACCTACCGGGCCAGCGCCATGCGCAACGCCAACCTGGTCGAGAGTCTGGTCGGGCTGGAGACCGTCAAGGCGATCGGCGCCGAGAGCGTCATGCAGCGGAAATGGGAGCAGAGCGCCACCTTCCTGGCCCGGACCACCACCCAGCTGCGCCTGCTGGCGGCAACGACCATCAACGGCGCCATGGGCGTGTCGCAACTGGTCTACCTGACGGTCATCGTGCTCGGGGTCTACCAGATCGGCGCCGCCGAGCTGACCATGGGCGGCCTGATCGCCTGTTCCATCCTGACCTCGCGCGCCATGGCGCCGTTCGGCCAGGTGGCCGGTCTGCTCACCCAGTACCACAATGCCGCGACGGCGTTGAAGTCGCTCGACCAGATCATGGCCAACGAGGTGGAGCGCCCGGCCGACGCCAGCTTCGTGTCGCGCAGCCACTTCGAGGGTGCCATCGAGTTCAACGACGTCAGCTTCGCCTATCCGAACGAGGAACGCGACGCCCTCCGGCACGTCTCCTTCCACATCAAGCCGGGCGAGCACGTGGCCCTGATCGGCCGGGTCGGCTCCGGCAAGACCACGCTGCAAAAGCTCATTCTCGGCTTGTACCGCGCGACTTCGGGCTCGGTACGCATCGACGGCGTCGACATCCGCCAGCTCGATCCCGCCGAGTTGCGGCGCAGCGTCGGCTACGTCCCGCAGGACCCGACCCTGTTCTTCGGCACCTTGCGCGAGAACATCGTCCTGGCGTCGCCCGACGTCGACGACTCGGCCCTGCTCGCGGCGGCCGACGTGGGCGGCCTGCTGGACATGGTGAACCGGCATCCGCGCGGTTTCGACATGGTGGTCGGGGAGCGCGGCGAATCCCTGTCCGGCGGCCAGCGCCAGGGGGTCGCCATCGCCCGGGCGGTCGTCACCGCGCCGCCCGTCCTGCTGCTCGACGAACCGACCGGCTCGATGGACTTCAGCAGTGAGGACGAAGTGAAGCAGAAGCTGCGCAGCTACGCGGCCGGCCGCACGATGGTGCTGGTCACGCACCGGACTTCGCTGCTGGACCTGGTCGACCGCATCATCGTCATCGACCATGGCAGGGTCATGGCCGACGGTCCCAAGGCGGCCGTCATCGAGGCGCTCAAGCAAGGCCGCATCGAGAGGGCGAAATGAACGACGAAAAGAAGAAGACCCCGAAGATCGAGATCCAGGGCGGCAAGAAGCCGCAGGGCCCGCTGCCGGACTCGATCCCGCTGCCCGACTGGATGGACCGGCCGCGCAACGGCCTGGACCGGCTGCTGTCGCGCTGGATTCCCAAGGAGAACAAGGAGGAACTCGACTGGGTCAGCGACGCCGACTGGGCCCGCATCCAGCAGGAACCGCTGCGCGCGCGCTTCGTCCTGCGCTGGTTCGGCATCATCCTGGCGGTGCTGCTGCTCTGGGCCGCCTTCGCGCCGATCGACGAGATCACCCGCGGCCAGGCCAAGGTCATCCCGTCGCGCCAGCTTCAGGTCATGCAGGCCGTGGACGGCGGCGTGGTGTCCGAGATCAACGTGCGCGAGGGCCAGGTGGTCGAGGCCGGGCAGCAGTTGCTCAAGATCGACCCGACCCGGTTCGTCTCCTCCCTGGGCGAGAACCGCGCGCAATACCTTGCCTACCTGGCCAAGGCGGCGCGCCTGAAGGCCATTTCCGACGGCACGAGTTTCGTGGTGCCGCCGGAGGTCGCCAAGGAGGCCCCCGATCTGGCCGAGCAGGAACGTTCCTTATATCTGTCCCGGCGTTCCGAACTCGATGCCCAGATCGCCATTGCCCGCCAGCAACTGGCCCAACGCAATCAGGAACTGGTCGAGGTCAAGGCACGCCGGGACCAGGCGGCCCAGGCCTACGACCTGACCGCCAAGGAGTTGTCCGTCACCAAGCCGCTGGCCGGCTCGGGGGCGGTGTCCGAGGTCGAGTTGCTGCGCCTGCAGCGCGACCTTGGCCGCTTCCAGGGTGACCGCGACCAGGCGGCGGCGCAGATTTCGCGCATCCAGTCGGCGATCGCGGAGGCGCAACGCAAGATTCAGGAGGTCGACCTCAACTTCCGCAACCAGGCCCGCATCGATCTGGCCGACACCACGGCAAAGATCAACAGCCTGTCCGAAAGCAGCACGGCCCTGTCCGACCGGGTCAAACACTCCTCGGTACGCTCCCCGGTCAAGGGCACGGTCAAGCGGCTTCTGGTCAATACCGTGGGCGGCGTCGTCCAGCCCGGCGCCGATATCGTCGAGGTGGTGCCCCTGGAGGACGTCCTGTTGCTGGAGGTCAAGATACTGCCCCGGGATATCGCCTTCCTGCGCCCCGGCCTGAAGGCGACGGTGCGCTTCACGGCCTACGACTTCTCCATCTACGGCAGCATGGACGCGGTGGTCGACCAGATCGGCGCCGACACCATCACGGACGATAAAGGCAATTCGTTCTATATTGTCCGGGTACATACCCTGAAATCCAGTCTGGGCAAGAACCTGCCCATATTGCCGGGCATGGTGGCCGAGGTGGACATCATGACGGGCAAGAAGACTGTGCTTTCATATCTGCTTAAGCCTATCCTGAGAGCACACGCTCACGCTTTGACAGAGAGGTAACGGTGGTGAAGCGGCATATTTTCCTGACCCGCCGGGCCCATGAGGTCGCGCGCTGGCGCGAGGCATTCCCGGACGCGGAGGTGGTGTCGTACTCGGATATCGGCACCATCCTGGTCGGCAGCCCGGGTGAGGCCATGATCTGGCTGCACCTGCCGACCGAGGCCGGGGCCCCGTTGCCGGATGCCGCCGGCAGCCAGTCCGGGCCGGTGGAACGGCGCCGCGACGCGAACTCCGCCGAACTGGTCAACCTGGCGGTGCACATCGCCCCCAGTTGCGCGGTCGTCGCGCTGAGTAACTACGTCACCCAGGAGGAAGGCCTGCTTTGCCTGGAGGCGGGGGCCTCCGGGTATACCAGCGCACTGTCCAACCCGGCCGTCCTGCGGCAGATCGCCATGGTGGTGGAAAACGGCGGCCTCTGGGTGGGCCCCGACCTGATGGCCCGCCTGCGCACCGCGCTGTCCCGTCTGCAACCGCAACAGTTGCGCATGATCGAGGCCAAGCTGGCGGCCCTGAGCCCGCGCGAGCGGGAGGTGGCCTTGGCGGTTTCCGCCGGCGCGGCGAACAAGGAGATCGCCCGCGACATGGGGATCACCGAACGGACGGTGAAGGCGCACCTTACCGAGATATTCGAGCGCATGGGTGTGCGCGACCGCATGCAGCTGGCGTTGCTCATCAACGGCAAGGCGGCCGAGAATTAAGCGGTAAAGCCTTCCCGGCAGGGCGTTTCCGAGCGGAGTTTCGGGACGCCGTCGGGGGCCGCCGGGCGTGTCCGGGCGATACCCCTGTACCAAGGTCCAATATTAATTGCTTGCCATCGGCTCTATATAGAGGGCAAGCAATATTCCCAATGAATTGGCTCATCTACCAAAGGACGCAATCATGGCCGCTATCCAATCCAATCAAGCCATTGCCCATGTCGTTTCCGTAAAGGGCGAAGCCTTCGCACGTGCCGCCGACGGTTCCATGCGGCTGCTGAAGGCCGGCGATATGATCTACGTCGGCGAAACGTTGGTGACCGGCCACGGTGCCGAGGTCGTGCTGGCGTTCCAAGATGGCCATCAAGCCACCATCCTCCCGAACGAGTCCTTCTACATGGCTCCCGAGGTCGCCCACGACTTCCAGCCCGACATGAACCAGGCCGCGGTCGGCACCGCCGAGATCGACAAGGTTATCCAGACCATCGCCCAGGGCGGTGATCTCAACAACATGCTGGAAGAAACCGCGGCGGGCATCGCCGCCGGCGTCGGTGGCGAGAACAGCGGCAATTCGTTCGTCCGCCTGCTGCGCATTTCCGAAAGCGTGACTCCGCTCGACTATCAGTTCACGCCGACCACCGAAGGCGTGCTCTACGAGCCCGAGGGCACGGTGTACCCGACCGATCAGCCGGTCAACGGGACGATCACGCTGGTTGCAGAGAACCCGGTCTATGAAGGTAGCGATGGCATCACCTATACCGCGATTCTGTCCACCCCGGCCTTGAGCGACATGACCGTCACGCTGTCCAACGGCCTGATCATCAATATCGCCCAGGGTGCGGTGAGCGGCTTCGTGGTGGCCCCGGTCCAGGGTGACGACGTCTACGTCGACCCGGAAACCGTCACTGCCATGATCAGCAGCGTGGTCGGCGGCGGTTTCGATACGCTGACCGTGGATGAAACCCAGGCCGTTACCGCGGTACAGGACACGATCAACACGGTGACGGTGGGGATCACGACGAGCGACGTGCTCGAGAACGCGCCGAGCGTGTTCACGGTGACGGTGAGCCAGGCGCTGGATCGCGACCTGACGGTGACGCTGTCGAACGGCGCGACGGTGACGATTGCGGAGGGTGACACCTCGGTGACGTACACGGTGGCGGCGCAAGGCGACGACGTCTATGTGGACCCGGGCTTCGTGACGCTGGGCGTGAGCGGTGCGAGCGTATCGGGTGCGACGTTCGAGAACCTGGTGATCAGCCCGGCTTCGGCGACGTCGAACATCACCGACACGATCAACACGGTGACGGTGGGGATCACGACGAGCGACGTGCTCGAGAACGCGCCGAGCGTGTTCACGGTGACGGTGAGCCAGGCGCTGGATCGCGACCTGACGGTGACGCTGTCGAACGGCGCGACGGTGACGATTGCGGAGGGTGACACCTCGGTGACGTACACGGTGGCGGCGCAAGGCGACGACGTCTATGTGGACCCGGGCTTCGTGACGCTGGGCGTGAGCGGTGCGAGCGTATCGGGTGCGACGTTCGAGAACCTGGTGATCAGCCCGGCTTCGGCGACGTCGAACATCACCGACACGATCAACACGGTGACGGTGGGGATCACGACGAGCGACGTGCTTGAGAACGCGCCGAGCGTGTTCACGGTGACGGTGAGCCAGGCGCTGGATCGCGACCTGACGGTGACGCTGTCGAACGGCGCGACGGTGACGATTGCGGAGGGTGACACCTCGGTGACGTACACGGTGGCGGCGCAAGGCGACGACGTCTATGTGGACCCGGGCTTCGTGACGCTGGGCGTGAGCGGTGCGAGCGTATCGGGTGCGACGTTCGAGAACCTGGTGATCAGCCCGGCTTCGGCGACGTCGAACATCACCGACACGATCAACACGGTGACGGTGGGGATCACGACGAGCGACGTGCTCGAGAACGCGCCGAGCGTGTTCACGGTGACGGTGAGCCAGGCGCTGGATCGCGACCTGACGGTGACGCTGTCGAACGGCGCGACGGTGACGATTGCGGAGGGTGACACCTCGGTGACGTACACGGTGGCGGCGCAAGGCGACGACGTCTATGTGGACCCGGGCTTCGTGACGCTGGGCGTGAGCGGTGCGAGCGTATCGGGTGCGACGTTCGAGAACCTGGTGATCAGCCCGGCTTCGGCGACGTCGAACATCACCGACACGATCAACACGGTGACGGTGGGGATCACGACGAGCGACGTGCTCGAGAACGCGCCGAGCGTGTTCACGGTGACGGTGAGCCAGGCGCTGGATCGCGACCTGACGGTGACGCTGTCGAACGGCGCGACGGTGACGATTGCGGAGGGTGACACCTCGGTGACGTACACGGTGGCGGCGCAAGGCGACGACGTCTATGTGGACCCGGGCTTCGTGACGCTGGGCGTGAGCGGTGCGAGCGTATCGGGTGCGACGTTCGAGAACCTGGTGATCAGCCCGGCTTCGGCGACGTCGAACATCACCGACACGATCAACACGGTGACGGTGGGGATCACGACGAGCGACGTGCTCGAGAACGCGCCGAGCGTGTTCACGGTGACGGTGAGCCAGGCGCTGGATCGCGACCTGACGGTGACGCTGTCGAACGGCGCGACGGTGACGATTGCGGAGGGTGACACCTCGGTGACGTACACGGTGGCGGCGCAAGGCGACGACGTCTATGTGGACCCGGGCTTGGTGACGCTGGGCGTGAGCGGTGCGAGCGTATCGGGTGCGACGTTCGAGAACCTGGTGATCAGCCCGGCTTCGGCGACGTCGAACATCACCGACACGATCAACACGGTGACGGTGGGGATCACGACGAGCGACGTGCTCGAGAACGCGCCGAGCGTGTTCACGGTGACGGTGAGCCAGGCGCTGGATCGCGACCTGACGGTGACGCTGTCGAACGGCGCGACGGTGACGATTGCGGAGGGTGACACCTCGGTGACGTACACGGTGGCGGCGCAAGGCGACGACGTCTATGTGGACCCGGGCTTGGTGACGCTGGGCGTGAGCGGTGCGAGCGTATCGGGTGCGACGTTCGAGAACCTGGTGATCAGCCCGGCTTCGGCGACGTCGAACATCACCGACACGATCAACACGGTGACGGTGGGGATCACGACGAGCGACGTGCTCGAGAACGCGCCGAGCGTGTTCACGGTGACGGTGAGCCAGGCGCTGGATCGCGACCTGACGGTGACGCTGTCGAACGGCGCGACGGTGACGATTGCGGAGGGTGACACCTCGGTGACGTACACGGTGGCGGCGCAAGGCGACGACGTCTATGTGGACCCGGGCTTGGTGACGCTGGGCGTGAGCGGTGCGAGCGTATCGGGTGCGACGTTCGAGAACCTGGTGATCAGCCCGGCTTCGGCGACGTCGAACATCACCGACACGATCAACACGGTGACGGTGGGGATCACGACGAGCGACGTGCTCGAGAACGCGCCGAGCGTGTTCACGGTGACGGTGAGCCAGGCGCTGGATCGCGACCTGACGGTGACGCTGTCGAACGGCGCGACGGTGACGATTGCGGAGGGTGACACCTCGGTGACGTACACGGTGGCGGCGCAAGGCGACGACGTCTATGTGGACCCGGGCTTGGTGACGCTGGGCGTGAGCGGTGCGAGCGTATCGGGTGCGACGTTCGAGAACCTGGTGATCAGCCCGGCTTCGGCGACGTCGAACATCACCGACACGATCAACACGGTGACGGTGGGGATCACGACGAGCGACGTGCTCGAGAACGCGCCGAGCGTGTTCACGGTGACGGTGAGCCAGGCGCTGGATCGCGACCTGACGGTGACGCTGTCGAACGGCGCGACGGTGACGATTGCGGAGGGTGACACCTCGGTGACGTACACGGTGGCGGCGCAAGGCGACGACGTCTATGTGGACCCGGGCTTGGTGACGCTGGGCGTGAGCGGTGCGAGCGTATCGGGTGCGACGTTCGAGAACCTGGTGATCAGCCCGGCTTCGGCGACGTCGAACATCACCGACACGATCAACACGGTGACGGTGGGGATCACGACGAGCGACGTGCTCGAGAACGCGCCGAGCGTGTTCACGGTGACGGTGAGCCAGGCGCTGGATCGCGACCTGACGGTGACGCTGTCGAACGGCGCGACGGTGACGATTGCGGAGGGTGACACCTCGGTGACGTACACGGTGGCGGCGCAAGGCGACGACGTCTATGTGGACCCGGGCTTGGTGACGCTGGGCGTGAGCGGTGCGAGCGTATCGGGTGCGACGTTCGAGAACCTGGTGATCAGCCCGGCTTCGGCGACGTCGAACATCACCGACACGATCAACACGGTGACGGTGGGGATCACGACGAGCGACGTGCTCGAGAACGCGCCGAGCGTGTTCACGGTGACGGTGAGCCAGGCGCTGGATCGCGACCTGACGGTGACGCTGTCGAACGGCGCGACGGTGACGATTGCGGAGGGTGACACCTCGGTGACGTACACGGTGGCGGCGCAAGGCGACGACGTCTATGTGGACCCGGGCTTGGTGACGCTGGGCGTGAGCGGTGCGAGCGTATCGGGTGCGACGTTCGAGAACCTGGTGATCAGCCCGGCTTCGGCGACGTCGAACATCACCGACACGATCAACACGGTGACGGTGGGGATCACGACGAGCGACGTGCTCGAGAACGCGCCGAGCGTGTTCACGGTGACGGTGAGCCAGGCGCTGGATCGCGACCTGACGGTGACGCTGTCGAACGGCGCGACGGTGACGATTGCGGAGGGTGACACCTCGGTGACGTACACGGTGGCGGCGCAAGGCGACGACGTCTATGTGGACCCGGGCTTGGTGACGCTGGGCGTGAGCGGTGCGAGCGTATCGGGTGCGACGTTCGAGAACCTGGTGATCAGCCCGGCTTCGGCGACGTCGAACATCACCGACACGATCAACACGGTGACGGTGGGGATCACGACGAGCGACGTGCTCGAGAACGCGCCGAGCGTGTTCACGGTGACGGTGAGCCAGGCGCTGGATCGCGACCTGACGGTGACGCTGTCGAACGGCGCGACGGTGACGATTGCGGAGGGTGACACCTCGGTGACGTACACGGTGGCGGCGCAAGGCGACGACGTCTATGTGGACCCGGGCTTGGTGACGCTGGGCGTGAGCGGTGCGAGCGTATCGGGTGCGACGTTCGAGAACCTGGTGATCAGCCCGGCTTCGGCGACGTCGAACATCACCGACACGATCAACACGGTGACGGTGGGGATCACGACGAGCGACGTGCTCGAGAACGCGCCGAGCGTGTTCACGGTGACGGTGAGCCAGGCGCTGGATCGCGACCTGACGGTGACGCTGTCGAACGGCGCGACGGTGACGATTGCGGAGGGTGACACCTCGGTGACGTACACGGTGGCGGCGCAAGGCGACGACGTCTATGTGGACCCGGGCTTGGTGACGCTGGGCGTGAGCGGTGCGAGCGTATCGGGTGCGACGTTCGAGAACCTGGTGATCAGCCCGGATTCGGCGACGTCGAACATCACCGACACGATCAACACGGTGACGGTGGGGATCACGACGAGCGACGTGCTTGAGAACGCGCCGAGCGTGTTCACGGTGACGGTGAGCCAGGCGCTGGATCGCGACCTGACGGTGACGCTGTCGAACGGCGCGACGGTGACGATTGCGGAGGGTGACACCTCGGTGACGTACACGGTGGCGGCGCAAGGCGACGACGTCTATGTGGACCCGGGCTCCGTGACGCTGGGCGTGAGCGGTGCGAGCGTATCGGGTGCGACGTTCGAGAACCTGGTGATCAGTCCGGATTCGGCGACGTCGAACATCACCGACACGATCAACACGGTGACGGTGGGGATCACGACGAGCGACGTGCTTGAGAACGCGCCGAGCGTGTTCACGGTGACGGTGAGCCAGGCGCTGGACCGCGACCTGACGGTGACGCTGTCTACCGGTGACTTGGTGACGATCGCGGCGGGTGCGACCGAGGCGACCTACACGGTGCCGGCGCAGGGTGACGACGTCTACGTGGACCCGGGTTCGGTGACGGTATCCGTGACGGGTGCGAGCGTGGCGGGCGCGACGTTCGAGAGCCTGCTGCTCAGCCCGGCCTCGGCGATCTCCTACGTTACCGACACCATCGATACCACCACGGTTACCCTGGAGGGTACCTCCGCGAGCGAGGGCAGCACGCTGACCACGATCACGGCGACGGTGGACTACGTGCCGGAAACCAACCTGACGCTGACGATCGTCAACGACGCGACGCACGCGACGCTGGGGACCATCACGATCCTGGCCAATCAGACGACGGGCAGCATGACCTACAACGTCCCGTCCGGCGCGACCATCGAGGTGAGCATCTCCTCCTATACGGGTGGCAACTACGAGTATCTGGATACCAGCGACACGGCCTTCATCGGTTCGCCGCCGAATATCCTGAACGGCACCCTGGTCACCAACACCAACGTGGTCGACCAGAGCCTGGTGCTGACCTTCGTGGACGAGACGACGCCGCAGAATTCCTACGCGAAGTTGTTCTCGCTCAATGCGCAAGGCCAGCAAGGCTTGGTGAACACGGATACCGGCTTCAACATCGACACCACCGCCAAGTACGCGGTGTCGCTGGAGGCGGTGGCCGACCAGGGTACGAAGGAGATCGTCACCGACTTCAGCCTCGAAGGGGTGCAGATCGTCGGAACCGGTAACCAGCAGATGGACTCGTCGGCCGCCGGCAAGCCTTATGCCTTTACCGCCGAGATCATCCCGCAGGGGTCGCTCACCCAGGCTGTCACGGCGTCGACCGACGGCGACAATGCGTCGAATACGCTTGGCGATCCGTCCTCCACCGCGGTGAACTACCTCTGGGGCGGAAACGGTGTCGATACGCTGAACGGCGGCGACGGGATGGACTTCCTGAACGGCGGCGGCGGTGCCGATAAGGTCTACGGTAATGGCGGCAACGACCTGTTGGTCTACGATTCGGCCGATACCGTCATCGACGGCGGCGCCGGGTTCGACACCCTGCGTCTGGATGGTGGCGCCTTGTATCTGTGGCAGAACCCGTCGGCGACGGAAGGGATCGTCGATCTCCGCGGTGTGACCAGCGTCAGCAACATCGAGGCCCTGTTGATCACCGACGACACGGCGTCGGCTTCCGACAAGGGTACAACGGTGTACCTGAATGCCGCCGACGTCTTCAACATGACCGACAGCGAGCATGTCCTGTACGTCAACGGCAACGATGGCGACAAGGTGGACCTGTCCGGTGACGCGGCGGGGACCTGGACCAACACGGGCTACGACGCGACGGGCAACTTCCAGGTCTACGAGGCCACCTATGGTGGCGCGACCGTGAAGTTGCTGGTTGAGGACGGTGGCAACCAAGTCAGCGTGACCCTGGCGCCGTAAGCTCGGCACGGGGGCCGGCCCGCCGGGCCGGTCCCCGGGGCAGCGTTCGATTCTCTATACTGGCGAACCTGGCGGATAATCCCCCAGGTTCTTTTTTTGGAGGCCGGAGATGCCGTACGTGGAGCGGGATGAGGCAGGGAAGATCGTCGCCATGGCGGCGCAGGAATCTGGCTCGGTCCGGGAGTGGTTGGCCGAGGACAGCCCCGAGTTGGAGGCTTGGCTGCGCGGTATGGCCTCCGGGGCGGCGGGCGACGCCAACGCGGTACGGGCGCTGGGCGAATCCGACCTGGCCGTGATCCGCGTGGTGGAAGACTTGATCGACCTGCTGATCGACAAGAACGTGCTGTGCTTCACGGACCTGCCGGCGGCGGCACAGGAGAAGCTCCTGAATCGGCGTTCCCTGCGCCGGGCCCTGCATCCGCTGGTCGTGATGAAGGACGACGACGGCGTCATCTGATCCGGAACGCCACAGGGCGCGGCCGCCGATGTCGGCGGCCGTACCCCCGGTCGTTCAGTCCTGCACCCGGCGGGTGATCTCCTGTCCGGTGGCGCCGTCGAAGCCGAGCTCGATCAGGGTGGCTAGCTCGGCCGCCGAGCTGACTCCCTCCGCAATTACCAGCATGCCGACGTTATGGGCAATGCGGCATAGGCCGCGCAGGAATTCCTGGTTCCCAGTGTGGCTGTCGATGTCGCGAACGTAATTGCTGTCGATCTTGAGGTAGTCCAGACCCAATTCGGCCAGACGGGCGATCTCGCCGAAATGATGGCCGAAATGTTCGATGCCGAGCTTGCAGCCATGCCGGGCCAAGTGGTGGCAGAAGCTCCGGAAGGCGTCGAAGTTGCGGAAAGCCCCGTACTCTGGCACTTCTATCCACAGGCGCTTGGCCTTGTCCGGGTTGTGGCTCAGCAAGGCCGCCAGGTCTTCGTTGAAACGCCAGTCGGCAATGGTTTCGGCGGACAGGTTGACGGCGATCTCCTGCACGGCCTGGTCGAGATGGTCGAGGGCGATCTGGACGACGTCCATGTCCACGGCACTCGACAGCTTGAGGCGCAGCGCCATCGGCATGAAGTCGCCGGCGGTGAGCCATGGGCCGTGCGGGTCCAGCTGCATGCGGGCGGCGCTTTCCTGGTGCAGGGGCTGGTTCGACGCCGCCAGCACCGGGTAGCGTTCCAGCCGGATGCGGCCATCGTGGATCGCCTCGGACAACTCATGACGCCAGGATTCCGCACTGCGGCTGCCGGTCATCGACTGTTCCTCGGAAAGCACGTGGAGGGCGTTCATGCCCTTGCTTTCCGCCATTGCCAGTGCCTTGTCCACCCCGGACAGCAGGTCGCGCATTTCGTCGCCGCGTCGGAAGGCAACCACCCCGATATGGAACATCTCCTCAAGCTGCGGCCAGGCCGGCACGAGGTCCTCCTCCAGGGCCTGACGCAGGGTTTCGCCGAATCGGCGCGGGTCGTGTTCGCCGGTGGCCAGGAGTACGAAGTCGGCACCGTTCAGGCGTGCCGGTACGCCGTTGTCGCAGCCCTCGGCGAAGCGCTTCAGGACATCCGCCATATGCTGGATGAGGCGGTCGGTCAGTTGGTGACCCATGTCCGCGTTGATCTTGTCCAGGTGGCTGATCCGGACCAGGGCCAGATTGCCCTCTGCGGCGGCCTCCGCGGCGGTGAGTTGCTCGCGCAACTGGGTCATGAAAAATTCGCGGTTGGCGAGATCGGTCAAAGCATCGTGGTTGATCTGGCGGCGCAACTCGTCCAAACGCGCGGCCTCCTCGGCAAAGATGGCCTTGAGGCGGCTGACCATGGCATTCATGGCGACGACCACCGAGCGCAATTCCGGGGTACGCGGTTCGCCGACGGTGATGAAGCGACGCTCCTGAATGGCCTCGGCCTGCTGGACCACGCCGTGCAAGGGCTTGAACACGAAACGCAGCACCGCCGTGCCGAGCAGACCGGCCAGGCCGCCGGCGAGCAGGAACCACGCCGCCAGGCGTTCGACACCGTGCCAAAGGGCCTGGTAGGCGAAGCGGCTATGGCTGACCAGTCGGATGCTGCCGTACTGCTTCCAGCCATCCTGGACCAGGGCGGTCCCAGGGGCCGCATTGATCGGGAACATGCGCACGAACCAGGCCGGTGCGCCACTGGCGTCGCCGGCGTAATGGCGTTCGACCAGCACCTGATGCTTGGGATCGGTGAGGACGATTTCCTGGTAGTGGCCGGTGTCGAATTGCGACGAGATCATCAGTTCGACCATGACCGGATCCTTGTCCGGGAGTTGGGACAGGACCAGGGCGAGCGACGCCGCGTTGTCGACGTTCTTCATATAGAGCTGTTGCTCGATATAGTTGCGCGCGGTGAACAGGCTGACTACGAAGCTGCCCGCGAAGGCCAGCACCGTAAGCCCGATGATGGCCAGCCAGAATTGCCTGTATATGGACATGTCGTTCTCCTGTAGCCCCTGGATATCCTGAAATACTATTCGAAACCTTCCGCTTTCATCCGGCTCAACAGGTCGCGCCAACGCGACAGGCGGGATGTGGAACTGCCGGCGGACGTTCCTCCGGGTGCGTTGCCGACCCAGAGACCTTCGGTATTGAAGCTGAACACCGGCGTGAGGTCCGGGCGTTGCGAGGCGGGACGGATGTCGGCGAGCAGATTGTCGAGAATCAGCGGCTCGTCATTCGTCTCCGGATAGTAGCCGAGCACCATGTGGGCGATGGAGATGTTGCTGTAGCGGCCGCCTATCTTCGCCTTGACATAGGTGAGGCGGAGGCGGTCTGCGGGCAGCCCGGCCAGCAACAGGCTGAAATATTTTGCGATGGCGAAGTCTTCGCAGTCGCCGGCACCACGGCCCATCGTTTCCAGCGGCGTTGCCCAGTAGTCGCTTTGGCCCCAGACCTCGGAGTCTTCCTTATAGGTGATCTGGCGATTGAAGAAGTCGTTCACCTTGCGGACCCTTTCGACCTCCGGCAGCGTGCGGCTCGCCGTCAGCAGGTTGCGCCACTGGCCGGCGACCTGCTCGGTGCGCGCGCCGTAGCGACGGGCCGCCAACTGCACGAAGGCATCGAAGTCGAATGCCGTGGCGAGCAGCGCGAGCGCACCGAACGCACAGGCGAAGAGCGCCGAGAGTGAAAACACTCTAAGTGTTGCGTGGTGGATGCGGTTTCGGCCCATGTGGGTATCGCGAGAGGGGTCCTAAGCTTGCAAGATTCCTGGGATTGGCCTTAAATGCCGGAAAAGTTGAGCGTGCGGATATGTTTATATTAATCCGCCGATAAAGAAAATCTTCATTGGCTGGCGATCGCCGGTGTGGATTCCGAGATTTCGAATAGGTGTGCAGACAGGGGTCATCGATGAAACTGAATCATTCTCCCGCAAAACCGCACAAGCTGGCCGTGGCGCTTGCAGTTGCCATGTTCAGCGTGGCTTCCCAGGCGGCCGGCATCACGTTGAAGGAAGCTGCCCAGGAAGCCGTGTCAAAGAATCCGGAAGTCCTGGCCCGCTGGGATGCCTACAAGGCCGCGACCGAAGAGATCGACGTCGCCAAGGGCAACTACCTGCCGCAGCTGGACCTGACCGCGGCGGTTGGCCGGGAACACCGGAAGACACCGGGGATCATCAACGATTCCTACACCCGCAACAACGTGTCGTTGTTGCTCGACCAGATGCTGTTCGACGGCTTTGCCACCCGTAACGAGGTGGCCAAGTACAGCTATGCCCAGCGCGTGCGTTACAACGAATTGCTGGATGCTTCGGAAAACACCGCGCTGGAGGCGATGCGCGCCTACACCGACGTGCAGCGCTATCGGAAGCTTTATCAGCTGGCCCAGGAAAACTACGTCCAGCACCGCGTCGTGTTCGACCAGATTCAGCAGCGCGTGCAGTCCGGTGTCGGCCGCGGCGTCGACCTGGAACAGGCCGCCGGCCGCCTGGCCCTGGCCGAGTCCAATCTGCTGACGGAAGCGAGCAACCTGCACGACGTCAGTGCCCGTTACCAACGTGTCGTCGGCAGCCTCCCGCCGGAGGAAATGGCCGACCTGCCGTCTCTGGATGCCGGCATCCCGACCGGCGCCGACCTGGCTCTGCGCGCGGCCTATGCCCAGCATCCCGCGCTGCAAGCCGCGCAGGAAAACATCGTCGCCGCCCAGAGCGATGCCAAGATTCGTCACGCCGCCTTCATGCCGCGCGTCGACCTGCGCGCGCGCCAGGACCTCGGCCACAATCTCGACGGCTACCAGGGCCGGCACGAACTTTCCTACATCGAGCTGTTGCTCAACTACAACCTGTACAACGGCGGCTCCGACAAGGCCGCCGAACGCCAGTACTGGGAACAGGTCAACGTCGCCAAGGATGAACGCGACAAGGTTTGCCGGGATGTCCGCCAGACGCTCAACATCGCCTACAACGATGTCAAGCGCCTGAAGGAGCAACTGGGTTACTTGGAACAGCACCAGTTGTCGACCGAGAAGGCCCGCGATGCCTACCACAAGCAGTTCGACATCGGCCAGCGTACGCTGCTCGACTTGTTGGATACCGAGAACGAACTGTTCGAGGCCAAGCGTGCTTATCAGAACGCGTATTACGATCACCTCTACTCCATGGGGCGGACCCATGCCGGGATGGGTGACCTCCTGCAGGTGATGGGCCTTCAGCATTTGGATACCCCCAAGCTTGCCGACGCGGATGAAAAGGCGGCGTTCGATCCCGACACCATCTGCCCGCCCGAGGCGCCCAAGCAAAACAGCATCGACAAGGACAAGGTGTTCGCCGAGGCGATGGCATCCGCGCCCGTCGTGGTGCCGCTGGTCCCGGCCGGGAGCGGAGCGGCTGGCGGCAAGATGGCGGCGGCCGGTGAAGCGGACCAGGACGCCGATGGCGTCGTCGATGCCAAGGACCAGTGTCCCAATACGCCCAAGGGCACCAAGGTGGATGAAAAGGGTTGCCCGTACAAGGCGATCATCGAGTTGAAGGGTGTCAACTTCGACTACGACAAGGCCGTGGTCCGGAAGGACTCGATGCCGGCCCTCGACGAGGGTGTCGCGCTCATGAAGGCTCATCCGGAGATCAAGGTCGAGGTGGCCGGGCACACGGATTCGGACGGCTCCGAAGCCTACAACCTCAGCCTTTCGACCCGGCGTACCGAAGCGGTCGTCGCCTACATGGTGTCCAAGGGTATTGCCAAGGATCGCCTGGCTGCCAAGGGCTACGGCGAGTCGCAACCGGTCGCCGACAACGGCACGCCGGAAGGCAAGGCCAAGAACCGCCGTGTCGAGATGCGTATCCTGAACCAGTAAGCAGGTTCAGCATCCCGACCGACAAAGCCGCGTTTCCCGCGGCTTTGTCTTTTTTGCGGCACGACGATCACGTGGCCGAGCGTGCCAGGCGACGCGGCACGGACGGCCGGGCGCGATTGGCGGTTGCTAGAAAATCAATTAAGTCGTTAAAATGCCAAAAAGAGTAATTCCACGGTGGTATGTGGAATTTTTTCGTTTTTGGGACGCATCAGGGGCCGCAGGTGTTCGTACATGCGTCGTTCGCTTGAACATCCGGAGCAGGTAGGGAGCATCGATGAAGCACAACAGCAGCAACAAGGCGCGTTTACTGGTACTGGTCGGCGCGCTGGCGATGGCCACAGGCGTTTCCGCTGGCGAATGGACGCTCAAGGACGCTGCTCAGCAGGCCGTCCTGAACAACCCCGAGGTGCTGGCGCGCTGGCATGCGTACAAGGCCGCGACCGAGAACATCGATGTCATCAAGGGGCGCTACCTGCCGAGCGTGGACTTGAGCGCGGCGGCAGGGCTCGAACGCCGGGACACACCGACGATCAAGGACTCCTACAACCGCAATAACGTCTCCCTCATCCTGAACCAGATGTTGTTCGACGGTTTCGCCACCCGCAACGAGGTCGCGAAGTTCAACTATGCGCAGCGGGTCCGCTACAACGAACTCCTGGACACGTCCGAAAGCGCCGCGCTGGAAGCGATGCGTGCCTATGTCGACGTTCTGCGTTACCGCAAGCTGTATCAGTTGGCGCAGGAAAACTACGTACGCCATCGCATGGTCTTCGAGCAGATCGAGGAACGGGTCAAGTCGGGTGTCGGGCGCGGTGTCGACCTGGAACAGGCGGCCGGTCGTCTCGCCCTCGCCGAATCCAACCTGCTCACCGAGTCCAGCAATCTGCACGACGTCACCGCACGCTACCAACGTATCGTGGGCGACCTGCCGCCCGAGTTGATGGCCGAACCGCCGCTGTTCAACAGCAATATCCCGGGTACCTCCGAAAAGGCGCTGCGCGCGGCTTACGGCCAGCATCCGGCCCTGCTGGCCGCACAGGAAAACATCGTTTCGGCACAGAACGACGCCAAGGTGCGGCATGCTGCCTTCTTGCCGCGCGTCGACCTGCGCGCGCGCCAGGACGTCGGCCGCAATCTCGACGGCTATATGGGTTCGCACAGCCTCAGCTACGTGGAACTGCTCCTCAACTACAACTTCTACAACGGCGGTTCGGACCAGGCCGCCGAACGGCAATATTGGGAGCAGGTCAATGTCGCCAAGGATCAACGCGACAAGGTATGCCGCGACATCCGGCAGACCTTGTACATCGCCTACAACGACGTCGGTCGCCTGAAGGAGCAACTGGGCTACCTCGAGCAGCACCAACTGTCGACCGAGATGGCTCGTGACGCTTACCGCAAGCAGTTCGACATCGGTCAGCGTACCTTGCTCGACCTGTTGGATACGGAGAACGAACTGTATCAGGCCAAGCGCGCCTACCAGAACGGGCATTACGACTATGTCTACGCCATGGGCCGTACCCAGGCCGGCATGGGCGAACTGCTCGGCGCCATGGGCCTGCAACGCCTGAACACGGATGGACTGGCGAACGGCGATGAGAAGGCCGAGTTCGATCCGGATACCGTCTGCCCGCCGACCCCGCCGTCCACCAATGCGGTCGACAAGGACAAGCTGTTCGCCGAGGCCATGGCGAACGTGGCACCGCCGCCGCTGCCGAAGCCGATCGGTGACCAGGATGGCGACGGCGTGCCCGACGACAAGGACAAGTGCCCGGACACCCCGAAGGGGACCAAGGTCGACAAGGACGGCTGCCCGTTCAAGGAAATCGTCGAACTGAAGGGGGTCCACTTCGACTACAACAAGACGACGCTGCGCCCGGATTCCTATCCGGTGCTGGACCAGGCGGCTGCCCGGATGCTGGAGAACCCGGAAATCCAGGTGGAAGTGGCCGGCCATACCGATTACAACAACACCTACACCTTCAACCAGCATCTGTCCGAGGCGCGCGCCAAGGTCGTGATGGACTACTTGGTCTCGAAGGGCGTCGCGGCGGACCGCATCTACGCGGTCGGCTACGGCGAGACGCAGCCCATCGCCGACAACACCACGGAAGAAGGGCAGGCCCGCAACCGCCGTGTCGAGATGCGCGTGCGCGGCCAGTGAACCGTCGATCCACCTGAAAAGGCCGCGCCTTGGCGCGGCTTTTTTTTCGTGACCTCCGGGCCGGTATAATGGCCGGGCACATGGCCGATCCCACCTTCATCCACCTCCGCCTGCACAGCGAATTCTCGGTCCAGGACAGCATCCTGACCATAGATCGGGCAATCGCCCGCGCCGTGGAGGACGGTATGCCCGCCCTCGCGCTGACCGATCTGGCCAATCTGTTCGGCCTGGTCAAGTTCTACAGCGGCGCGCGCAAGAAAGGCCTCAAACCCGTCATCGGCTGTGACGTCTGGGTGGCCGGCCGCGACCAGGCGGACAAGCCGACCCGTATGCTGCTGCTGGTGCAGAACCGGGCTGGCTACCATCGTCTGTGCGACCTCCTGACCCTGGCCTACCGGAACAATCTGCACCGCGGCCGGGCGATGATTCGCCATGAGTGGTTCGACACGCTGGGTACCGATGGACTCATCGCCCTGTCCGGCGCGCAGTGGGGCGATGTTGGCCTGGCACTGCTCAACGATGCCTGGGACTCGGCCAAGACCATGGCCCAGGACTGGGCGGGTCTGTTCCCTGGCCGCTACTACCTGGAAATCCAGCGCAACGGCCGCGTGGAATCCGAGAGCCATCTTGTCCAGGCCGTTGCCCTGGCGGCCGAACTGGGCCTCCCCGTTGTCGCGACGCATCCCGTGCAGTTCGTCGGCGCCGAGGACTTCAAGGCCCATGAGGCTCGCGTCTGCATTGCCGAGGGCTATGTCCTGGCGGACCGTCGGCGGCCGCAGAGCTTTCAACGGGACGACTATTTCAAGAGCCAGTCCGAGATGGCGGAGCTTTTCGCCGACCTGCCCGATGCCCTGCGCAACAGTGTCGAGATCGCCCGGCGTTGCAATCTGGTCCTGGAACTGGGCAAGAGCAAGCTGCCGCTGTTCCCGACCCCAGAGGGCATGAGCCTTGACGACTATCTACGCCAGCGCGCGCGCGACGGGTTGGACCTGCGTCTGGCCACGCTGTACCCGGATCCGGTCGAGCGCGAGGCACGCGCGCCGGAATACCGCGACCGTCTGGAACTGGAACTCGGCACCATCGTGCAGATGGGTTTCCCGGGCTACTTCCTGATCGTCGCCGACTTCATCAACTGGGGTAAGAACAACGGCGTACCGGTTGGGCCGGGGCGCGGGTCGGGTGCCGGCTCCCTGGTCGCCTACGCGATCGGCATCACCGACCTCGATCCGCTCAAGTATGCCTTGCTGTTCGAGCGCTTCCTCAACCCGGAACGGGTATCGATGCCCGACTTCGACATCGATTTCTGCCAGGACAATCGCTACCGGGTGATCGAATACGTACGCGATAAGTACGGCGCCGACGCGGTCAGCCAGATCGCCACCTTCGGTACCATGGCGGCACGCGCGGTGGTGCGCGACGTCGGCCGGGTGCTCGACCTCCCGTACAACTTCTGCGATCAGCTGTCGAAGATGATCCCTTCGGCGCCGGGCAAGAACGTCTCCCTGAGCCAGGCCCTCGACGAGGTCCCGGAGCTGAAGGAACGCTACGAGTCGGAGGAGGAGGTGCGCGAGTTGATCGACCTCGCGCTCAAGCTGGAGGGGCTGACGCGCAACGTCGGCATGCACGCCGGCGGCGTCCTCATCGCGCCGGGCAAGCTGACCGATTTCTGCCCCCTCTATTGCGCCGAAGGCTCCGACTCGGTGGTGTCCCAGCTCGACAAGGACGATGTCGAGAAGATCGGCTTGGTCAAGTTCGACTTCCTCGGCTTGCGCAACCTCACCATCATCGAGCTGGCGGTGAAGTACATCGCGCGCCTGAATCCGGCCGATACGGTGGACCTGAACGCGCTCGCATTCGACGACCCCGCCGCTTACGACATCCTCAGGAAGGCCAACACGACGGCGATCTTCCAGGTCGAGTCGGAGGGTATGAAGAAGCTCCTGGCCAAGCTGGAGCCGGACCGCTTCGAGGACATCATCGCCGTGCTCGCCCTGTACCGGCCCGGCCCGCTCGGCTCCGGCATGGTGGACGACTTCATCCTGCGCAAGAAAGGCAAGCAGGCGATCGATTACTTCCACCCCGACCTGAAGGCCTGCCTGTCGCCCACCTACGGCGTCATCGTCTACCAGGAACAGGTGATGCAGATCTCCCAGATCATCGGCGGCTACACCCTTGGCGGCGCCGACCTGTTGCGCCGCGCGATGGGCAAGAAGAAGGCCGAGGAGATGGCCAAGCACCGGGAGATATTCAGCAAGGGGGCCAAGGACAAGGGCTACGACCCCGATCTGGCCATGCGCCTGTTCGACTTGATGGAGAAGTTCGCCGAATACGGTTTCAACAAGTCGCATACCGCCGCCTATGCGGTGATCACCTATCAGACGGCGTGGCTCAAGGCCCATCACACCGCGGCCTTCCTGGCGGCCACCCTGTCGTCGGATATGGACGACACCGACAGCGTACGGGTATTCATCGAGGACTCCCTCAAGAATGGCCTCGTCGTCGCCGGCCCGGACGTCAACCTGTCCGAATACCGCTTCTATCCGGTCGATCGCAAGACGATCCGCTACGGCCTCGGCGCCATCAAGGGGACGGGTGAGGCGGCCATCAGGAACATCCTGGCCGCGCGCGAGCAGGACGGCCCGTTCCAGGATCTGTACGACTTCTGTCGTCGGGTCGATCGGCGCATCGTCAATCGCCGGGCCATCGAGGCGATGGCCCGGGCGGGTGCATTCGACAGCCTGCACGAGAACCGTGCTGCCGTCGCCAACTCGGTGGGGGTGGCCATGGAGTGGGCCGAGAATGCCCAGGCCAATGCCGTCCAGGACAGCCTGTTCGGGGGTGAACTGAGCGAGCCCGAACTGGAACTGGTGAAAACGCCGGCCTGGTCGATCAAGGAACTGTTGGCTTACGAGAAGGGGGCGCTCGGGTTCTATTTCAGCGGCCATCCGTTCAGTGCCTATCAGGACGAGTTGGTCGGGATCGTCGATCACACCCTGGCCCAGGTCGCGCCGCAGCAACGTCCGCAACTGATGGCGGGCGTGGTGATGGAGGTGCGTACGCAGATGGGCCGGCGCGGCAAGATGGCGTTCGTACAGCTCGACGATGGCAGCGCCCGGCTCGACGTGGTGGTCTACAACGAGGTTCTCGAGACGTATCGCAGCCTGCTCAAGGAAGACAATCTGCTGGTCGTCGTGGGCAGGGTCAGCCACGACGACTACACCGGCGGGCTACGCGTCAGTGCGGACGAGATATACGGCCTCGAGGAGGCGAGAAACCGCTACGCCAGCCGCCTTTGCATCCGTCTCAATGGTCAGGCCAACAGCCAGAAGCTCGGCCATATCCTGACACCCTACCTGGCCGCCCAGGACGGATGCCCGGTGACCATGACCTACCGCACGGCCGGGCAGGAGTGCGAGATCAGTCTGGGGCGGCCTGGCGGGTCCGGCTGGAAGATGCCTTGATGGCCGATCTGCGTGACTGGCTGCGGCCCGAGAACGTCGTCGTGCACTATCTGCATTAAGTCCTGGTTCAGCATTCCATTAGTTTTTTTTATTTGAAATGGCGACGAAATTTGCAGGTCGTTCGCTATGACTACATTCGTCGTGTGGTTTTGTTTTTATAAATCAATGTATTGAACTTTTTCTTGGGAAGCCTGTCGCGTTGCTGATCTGCAACATGGACGGGCGCGGCGGCGGTCACCATAAATATCACTTGAAAAGCGTATCGAAATATTAGACAATTCTAATAACACTGATGTCGACGCTCTCCCTTAGCGTTATCAGTGTTGTCTCCTCCATCCTCCTCCTTTGGTGGATTTTCAAGCCCGGTATCCCTACCGGGCTTTTTTTATGCCGCCAGCCTGTAGAATGGTCGCCGTCGTCAAATTGGTCCCCCAGGCCCATGACTCAACACCTCTGGTACGTCCGCAGCAAGGGCACGGTGAGCGGGCCCTTCCCGGCGCCGCAGATCCGGCAGGCGTTCAGCGTCGGCGAATTGGACCTGCGCGACGCGGTGAGCCTGGACGGCGAGCATTGGCTGAGCCTGATGGATGCAGGTCTGCTCGAGGTAAGGCCGGGCAAGGCGGCGAGCGCGGAAACCGACGAGGACTGGCGCCAGGAGCGGGAGAAGGCGCGCCTGCGCTGGTTGAACGACAGCGTCGAGGATCGGGCGACCAGCGCGCCGCCGGACGCTGGCGTGGATGACAAACTGCGCCGTCACGAGGCGGAGATCCGTTCCATGCTGATGGCCGAGCGCAACAAGCGGCCGGCTTTCGCGGCCGGCTTGGCCTCGGTACTGATCCTCCTCCTGGTCGGGATCGGCGTCTGGATGGGACAGTCCCGCGAAAGCGGCATCCAGACTTCGCTGGCGACCAAGGTGCGCGATTGTGCCCAGCCGCCCGGCGAGGGCGTGGCTTGGGCCGGGTGCGTGAAGAACGACAGCCAACTGGCGGGCGCGGTGCTTCGAAATGCGAACCTGGCCAAGGTCGGGCTCGAACGCGCCGACCTGTCCGGGGCCGATCTCTCCTACGCCAACATGAATGGGGCCGACCTGCGTGGCGCCAATCTGCGCAACGCGGTCTTGCGCGGGGCATCGCTCAGGCAGGCGGACCTCACCGGTGCGGACATCAGCGGGGCCGACCTCGACTTCGCCGTATTGACGGACGCGCGCCTGGAAGGGGTGCGGATGGACGCTACCTCTTTGCAGCAGAGCACTTGGCCGGACGGACGGGTATGTGCGCCAGCCTCCTTGGGGTCATGCCAGTAAAGCACATCTCCTCCCGGGAAAACTCCCAGTTCAAGATTTGGCGTGCCCTGGCGGACAGCCGGCATAGCCGGCGCGAACTCGGGCGCACCCTGCTCGACGGCGAACATCTTCTGGCCGAGGCACTGCAGGCCGGCGTCATGCCGGAGCACCTCGTCGTCGATGCGGAGGCCCCGGCCATGGCTACCTGGCAGGCGCGGTTGCCGCAGGTGCCGATGACCAGTCTGCCGTCGGCCTTGTTCGCCAGTCTGTCGCCAGTCGCCGCGCCGACCGGTATCCTGGCCGTGATCGCCGTCCCGGCCACGTCGGTTGCCGCGGGCGACGGCAGTGCCGTATTGCTGGACGACGTCCAGGACCCCGGTAACCTCGGGGCGTTGCTGCGCACCGCGGCGGCGGCGGGCATCGACGACGCCTACCTGTCCAAAGGCTGCGCCGAGGTCTGGTCCCCAAAGGCGTTACGGGGCGGTCAGGGCGGGCAGTTCCACCTGCGTATCCATGAGGCGGCCGATCTGGTCGCCGTCGCGCGTGCCCGGCCAGGGGCGTGTACGCTGCCGCGCTGGGCGCCGAGCGCGACCTGTACGCCCTCGACCTGGCCGGGCCCGTGGCCTTCGCCTTCGGCAATGAAGGCGCCGGGCTGAGCCCGGCCCTGCTCCGCGAGAGCCGGCCCTTCTCGATCCCCATGGCCGGTGCCGTGGAGTCGCTCAACGTGGCGGCCGCCGCCGCGGTCTGCCTGTTCGAGCGCCTGCGCCAGGTCCGTCGGGCGGAGGTGCCGTCATGACGGCCCGGTGGTTCGTCTGGCTATGGCTGATGTGGGCGTGCCTGGTGCCCGCGTGGGCGGAACCGGTCGCCGTGCCGCCGCTGAAGGAGCGGGTGACCGACCTGACGGCAACCTTGCCGGCCGATGCCCGTTCGGCCATCGAATCGCGTCTGGCCGACCTGGAGCAGCGCAAGGGCAGCCAGATCGCGGTGCTCATGCTCGACACGACGGGAGAGGAGACCATCGAGCAGTACGGCATCCGCGTCGCGGAAGCCTGGAAACTCGGTCGCAAGGGCGTAGACGACGGCATCCTGATGCTGGTGGCAAAGGCCGACCGCGCCGTCCGCATCGAGGTTGGCTACGGCCTGGAAGGCGTGGTTCCCGACGTTCTGGCGAAGCGGGTGATCGAGGACGTCATGGTGCCGCGTTTCAGGGCCGGTGATTATGCCGGCGGCATCGCCGCCGGCGTCGACAGCCTCGTCAAGTTGGTCGACGGCGAGCCGCTGCCCGTTCCGGCCGGCCGTTCGGCCAAGGATTCCGGATCGGCGTTCGAGCGGCTCATCCCCATGGTCATGCTGTTCGTGTTCGTCCTCGGCGGCCTGTTGCGCGCCGTCTTCGGCCCATTGCTCGGGGCGACGGTGGCCGGGACGGTCGCGTTTTTCGGCGGGTGGTTGATGGCCGGTGCCCTGGTGGCAGGCCTGATCGCCGCCGTGGTGGTGTTCTTTCTGACCTTGGTCGGCGTGTCCGGCGGCGGCGGTTTCGGCGGCGGCAGCGGCGGATTCTCGGGTGGTGGCGGTTTTTCCGGCGGCGGCGGTGGTTTCGGTGGCGGCGGCGCCTCCGGCCGCTGGTGAGGGGGCATGATGTTCGCGCGTATGGTCAGACACTTGGCCTTTCCCGACTGGTGGTGGCGTCGGCCTCTCCCGGAAGCCGCGTTGCTGAGGCTGCAGGCCCTGGTTGCCGCCGCCGAGCAGGGACATGGCGGCGAGATTCGGGTGGCGGTGGAATCCTGCCTCGATCTTCATTCCCTGTTGCGCGGGGTCACGGCACGGGAGCGGGCGCTGTCGGTGTTCGCCAATCTGCGCGTCTGGGATACCGAGGAGAACAACGGTGTCCTGCTCTATGTCCTGCTCGCCGACCGCGATGTCGAGATCGTCGCCGACCGCGGCGTCGCCCGCCGGGTCGGCCAGGAAGACTGGGAGAGCATGTGCCAGGAGATGGAGGCGCTATTTCGTGCCGGCCAGGCGGAACAAGCGCTCGCCACCGGCTTGGGGCGCATCGGCAGGGTCCTCAGCGAGCTCTATCCCGGGAGCGCGCGTGGCCGCAACGAATTGCCCGATCGCCCGGCCGTGCTCGACTGAGCCTCCGGCCCGGCGGCCTGATCAGCGGCGCCGATTGCGCCGGCCGGGGCCGCGGATGAACTGGACCGTGTTCCTGACGACGGCGCGCGGTTGCGGCAACTGGCTTTTCAACGCCTGTCCCGTGGTCTGGCCATGGCCTGCGTGCAGCGGCAGGTGTGCCGCAGCGGCGGTCGCCAACAGGCGCTCCAATTCATCTTCGTGCTCGCGCATGTTGTACAGGTGCCAGCGCCGTACCAGATACATGCTGACGATGATGAAGGCGCCGAACAGCGCGATGACCACCGAAACCGACAACTCGGCGGCAACCATCAGCGTGTAGAGCGCCAGCATGATAAGGATGCCCAGGTTTTCGTTGAAGTTCTGCACCGCGATCGAATGGCCGGCACCCATCAGGATATGGCCGCGGTGCTGGAGCAGGGCGTTCATCGGTACCACGAAGAAGCCGGCCATGGCCCCTACGGCGACCATCAATACGGCGGCCGGCGCCAGGCTGTGGATGGGGATCATGAGCAGGGCGGCAAAACCCATGGCGATGCCCACGGAGATCACCCGGACCGACTTGTCGATCGGGATCAGCTTGCCGGCGAGGACCGCGCCGATGGCGACGCCGGCGGCGAAGATGCCCTGGAGATAGGTGGCTTCGTGCAGCGGGATGTTCAGCGCCGCTTCGGCCCAGCGCAACATGATGTACTGCAGGGTCGCGCCGGCGCCCCAGAACAACGTGGTGACGGCCAGGGTGATCTGGCCCAGCTTGTCGAGCCAAAGCAGCTTCACGCAGTGGGCGAAGTCGTGCAGCAGGAACCAGGGGTTGCTGTGCAGCACCCGATGGTCGACGCCGGTATCGGGTACCCACAGGTTGAACAGGGCGGCAACCATGTACAGGCCGGCGATGGCGCCCATGCTGTAGTCGAGCAGGCTGCCGGCCAGTTCGCCGAACAGGAACTTGTCGACCGAATGGAACGCCTCCTGGACGAACGGGCTGATCAGCCAGCCGCCCATCATGGTGCCGACGATGATGGCGCCGACCGTAAGCCCTTCGATCCAGCTGTTGGCGACCACGAGTTTCGAGTGGGGCAGGTATTCCGTCAGGATGCCGTACTTCGCGGGCGAATAGGCGGCGGCGCCGAGGCCGACCACCGCATAGGCGTAGAGCGGATTGGTGCCGCCGATCATCATCAGGCAGCCGACGACCTTGATGGCGTTGCTGATCAGCATGACCCGACCCTTGGGCATCGAGTCGGCGAAGGCACCGACGAAGGCGGCCAGGGCAACGTATGAAAAAGTGAAAAACAATTTCAGGAGCGGTTCATATTCCGCCGGCGCCTGAATTTCCCTGAGCATGGCGATCGCGGTGATGAGGAGGGCATTATCAGCCAGCGCAGAAAAGAATTGCGCTGCCATGATGATGTAAAAGCCGCGATCCATTGAATAGAGAAAAAGATGTCGAGGTGGGGTTATAACATGCCACTTGACGGTCTGCCATCGGGAATCGGTTGCATGGCGCGGCGGGGCGTTTCGGGGCGGAAAGCGCTGGCCTAAATTAGCAGATTATGATTCAATAAAATTTATTGGATATTTGGGTTTGCTTATGGCTGACCGCCGCCTGCAGGTATTCTTCACCGTCGCCAAGCAGTTGTCTTTTACCAAGGCGGCGGAGCTGCTTTTCATGACGCAGCCGGCCGTCACCTTCCAGGTCAAACAGCTGGAAGAGCACTTCAATACCCGTTTGTTCGAGCGGTCGCACGGCAAGATCACCCTCACTCCGGCCGGCGAACTGGCGCTCGATTACGCCGAGCGCATCCTGAACATGACCGCCGAGATGGAGGCGCGCATCTCCGAGCTGACCGGCCAGGTTAGCGGGCCGTTGCTGATCGGCGCCTCGACCACCATTGCCGAATACATGCTGCCCAGGCTGCTGGGCGACTTCAAACGCAAGCATCCCGAGACCCAGGCACGCCTGACGGTGGCGAACTCCGAGACCATCGAGCACAAGGTCGCGGACCATACACTCGATCTCGGCCTCATCGAGTCCCCCTCGCATAACCCGAATCTGGTGACCAAGGTCTGCTGCGAGGACGAGCTGGTCATGATCTGTGCGCCGCACAGCGAACTCGCCCGTCTCAATCTGGTGACTCCGGCGCAGGTCGCCTCGCATCCCTACATCAGCCGCGAGTCGGGGTCCGGCACGCGGGAGTGCATCGACGACTATTTCCGCCTCAATGGCGTCAACCTGGACGAGCTCAACCTGGTGATGGAGCTGGGCAGCCGCGAGGCCATCAAGGGGGCGGTGAGCGCCGGCCTGGGCGGGGCCATCGTCTCGGTGACCACGGTGGCCAAGGAGCTCCAGCTCGGCGAGCTGTCCGCCGTCCCGCTCGATCCGCCCCTGCGGCGCCAGTTGTCCCTGGTCTATCCCCAGGAGAAGTTCCGCAGCAAGCTGCTCCAGGCCTTCCTGGACTTCATCGAATCCAGCTCCCTGATCCGGGATCAGAACAACCTCGTTCTCTGAGCCGATGACCAGCGACGAGAAGCGGCTGCTGAAGCTCTACCGCGCCCTCTCGGAACGTGCCCGGGCCAGTCTGCTGGACTATGCGGACTTCCTCGCGGCGCGGGATAATGCGCCCGAGGCCAGTGTGTCGGAGACCCCGCTGGCCATTCCCCGTCCGGTTGAAGAATCGGTGATCAAGGCGATCAAGCGCCTGCGTCACAACTATCCGATGCTGGAACGGGACAAGCTGCTGAACGAAACCTCCGCCTTGCTGACGAAGCACGTCGTCCACAAACACCCGGCTGCCGAGGTGATCGACGAGCTGGAGGCCCTGTTCAAGCACCATTACGACCTGCACGTGCAGGCCAAACAGGATCAGACGACATGACCAACGCCGATCAAGCCGAACTCGACAAATTCAGCGCCTTGGCGCACCGCTGGTGGGATCCGCAATCGGAATTCCGACCGCTGCACGAAATCAACCCGCTGCGCCTGGAATGGATCGACGGCCTGGCCGATATCGCCGGCAAGAAGGTGGTCGATGTCGGTTGCGGCGGCGGCATCCTGGCCGAGGCCATGTCGGAAAAGGGGGCCCAGGTCACCGGTATCGACCTCGCGGACAAGGCCCTCAAGGTTGCCAAACTGCATCTGCTGGAATCCGGCAAGGCCGTGGAATATCTGGCCATCGCGGCCGAGCAGCTCGCCGAGCAGCGTCCCGCTGCTTACGACGTGGTCACCTGCATGGAGATGCTCGAGCACGTCCCCAACCCGGCCAGTACCATCGCGGCCTGCGCGCACCTGTGCAAGCCGGGCGGGTGGCTGTTTTTCTCGACCATCAACCGCAACCCCAAGAGTTACCTGTTTGCCGTCATCGGCGCCGAGTACGTGCTCAAGCTGCTGCCGCGCGGCACCCATGAGTGGGCCCGTTTCCTCAAGCCGGCCGAGTTGACGCGTTTCACCCGCCAGGCGGGCCTGGACATGGTCGAGATCACCGGGATGAGCTACAACCCGTTCAGCAAGGTCTACAGCCTGGGGCGCGATACCGACGTCAACTACCTCATCGCCTGCCGCAAGCCGGCCTGACATGGTTCGTGCGGTCCTGTTCGACCTCGACGGTACCCTGGTTGACACGGCACCGGATCTCGGTACCGCCCTCAATCTGCTGCGGGGGCGATACGGTCAGCCGGCGCTGCCGCTCGCCGCGATACGCGAGCAGGCCTCCCACGGTGCCCGTGGTCTAATCGGCCTGGCCTTCGGCCTCGGCGAGCAGGCGGACGGTTACGCCGCGTTGCGCCAGGAGTTCCTGGCCATCTACGCGGAGCACCTGACCGAGCGCTCCACGCTGTTTCCCGGCATCGACGAGTTGCTGGACGCCTTCGAGGATCAGGGTATCGCCTGGGGGGTGGTCACCAACAAGCTGACGCGCTACGCCGAGCCCCTGCTCGACTGGCTCGGCCTTTCCCGGCGAGCCGCCTGCGTGGTCTGCGGCGATACCTGTGCCCGAGCCAAGCCGGCACCGGAACCGATCCTGTATGCCTGCCGTACGCTGGCCGCCGAACCCGGCCAGTGCCTGTATGTCGGCGACGCCGAGCGCGATGTCCAGGCGGCGCGCGCGGCGGGCGTGCCGGCGCTCGTCGCCCTGTATGGTTATCTTGCCGCGACGGACCGCCCGGAGACCTGGGGCGGTGACGGCTATCTGCGTCGTCCGGTCGATCTGCTTGACTATCCGGGCCTGGCCCCGTAGCCTCAATAACCGCCGCGAACTTTGTTCGCTGGCGGGCGTCTCAACGCTACACATGGGGCCGACCTGGCTTCGACGTGGGTTGCAAAGCAGACAGGTGCATACCGAGGACCAGTTCCCTCGTAAATCTACTGGAACTAAATAGTCGCCAACGACGAAACTTACGCTCTGGCCGCCTAATGGCCGGACTCCTCACCGGCAGGCCCGTGGGCCGGGCTGGGCAACCAGCTGAGGAGTCATTCACACGGGATCGCGTCGGATCGGGCCGCTTGGTCCGGCGTTAAATCTAGGCGGCTCGCCTGAACCCAGCCTGTCCGGCCGGCGGGGAACGGGTTAAAGCCAAACGACCGGACTAAGTATGTAGATCTTGCTGTAGAGGGCTTGCGGACGGGGGTTCGATTCCCCCCGGCTCCACCATCTCATTGAGGCCAACCGCTCGGTTGGCCTTGTGACGTAAAGCATAAAGTGGCCAAATGGCCACGATATGCTTTATTTCACGTTCGGCCACATTTTGGTTTACCAGGTAACCTGTGGTATGGCCGATAGGCCATTTTATGCTTGATTTTCCAGGCACAAAAAGGCCGGCTCACAGGCCGGCTTCTTGGGGAATTGCCTGAATTCAGGCTACATCGAGTTCATCCCTGACCTCGCGGATGACGTCAAATGCCCCTTCGACCGCGTTGAGGACCTTGGCTGGTACGGCATGACGCAGTTGTGTCAGGTTGAAAGGGAGTCCGGCTTCCATCAGTTCGGGCAAGGCATCTTGAAGGTGAGTACGTAGTGCGTCCCGATGGATGGCCTTCTGACTGTCCTGAAACCGCTTCCACTTTTCACCGAGCGCTCTGGCTAGGGCGTTGGCCCGGAGATAGAGATGACGGTCATCGATGTCCAGCCGTCGACCGGCCTCCGCCACACTGATTGGCTCGGGCAATTTCAGCATCGTTTCGAGTTCCCGCTTGATGGCATCCCAGTCGAGTTGCCTGGGTGCCGCCTTGGCCGCTTTTCGGCTCAAATCAAACGGCAGGGCAATCTGGGCATCGGGCGTGTTCGGCGCCCAGGTCGTGAGTTCGCCACGCATGACCTGATTCAGGCTCAGACCAGAATGCGCTGCCATGGCCAGGTAAGCCTGGATGGTGGGCAAATTACCGTCCCTGAGCCAGCCATGCACCGTACTCTTCGCCAATCCGATGCGTTTGGCAAAGCGGCTAGGTTGCCCGCCATCCAGACCCAAGATAAGCGTGTTCAGAGTTTCTGTGACCGAAACGCTATCAGCGAAATCCGCTGCCGGCGTCTGACTGGCAATCCATTGCCCCACCTGTCTAGCCACCCAAAGCTGGCCAGGAGTGGCAGATGGCGCATCCGCGTCGCCCAGGAAGCCGCCACACTGGGTACACCATCCGGGCAGGACGATGCCGGCATCGTGCCGGACATGTCGCCTGCCACAATGCGGGCAGGTGTCGACCAGTTGCACCTTATGGCGATGGCAGGCTTCAACCGGACCAATCTCCCAGCTCAGCCTGAAGTAGGGTTGATTCCCAGCCTTGCGGTCCTCGGCCAGGCAATGTGGGCACCAGTGGGAACGCCTTGGCGACAGCCCTTTGGCAGGCAGGAAGCTCGACCAGTTGGTCAGGGTGAGCAGGTCGAGTCGTTCCACGCCCGTGGCAGCGGCCAACCAGGCCGCCCAGTTCCGGGCGGATTCCGATATCCCGGACAGGTTGCGCTGCTGCCACTCGAAGTCCTGCCGAATGTCATGGTCGATGTGTTTGACCACCAGACGGGCCAGGTCGGCCGTGCTGACCGCGTGCGAGACGGCAAGGCGGCAGAAGTACGACAGCAGGCTCTCGACCTCCGGAGTTCCAACCCCGATGGCCTCCTGGGCGTGAAGGAACGAACGGGAAATGGGTTTCATGCGGCCTCCCTGCGGAGCTTGGGCGTCTTGCTGCCGGAGGACAGGTGACGCGAGATACCGGGAGCGATGCGCTGCTCGCCCTCGAGGATTTCGCGGAGGATTTGCTCGCGCTGGGTATCGGTAAGCAAGGCGGCCTCCAGGGCATCAACCGACCAGTCGCCACGCCCCTGGGCAAACTTCGCCGCGCGCTTGAGTACGGCCTTGAGGGTGCCGACGCAGCCCAGTGTGTTCTCCATCAGCGCGTCGGCATAGGGCATCAGGCCATCGCCCCAAAGGTCTTTGCGGGTGTTCTGGAATTGCTGGACACAGGCTTTGAACGCGCGGACATCGGCCTCATTGTCCTGGCGGTAGCGCGGGAAATGAACGACCTGGATTCGACGGGCCAGTTGGCCGCTCAGAAACAGGAGCTCATATAGGTCATAGGAACCGATAAGCACCAACTGTACGCCAGTCGTGTTGGACAGTGATTTCAGGGTATCCAGCTGGATGAGGAGCTTCCTGGGGCTGCATTGACGGAAGATGTGCGCCGCTTCATCAACGACGACGGTCCGTAGCTTGCGAGCGACCAGGGAGCGTTCCACCGCCGTACGCAGGCCCGCCAGGGTGTTCATGGGCGTCCGGCGACTGCGCCTCATGCGTCCGGTAACGGGGTCGATGTCAAAATCCTGGCGCGGCATCGTCAGGTCTTCGCCCAACTCTTCAATGATGCCCATGTAGAACAGACGCCAGGAGAACTCGGCCTCGCCCGATGCCACGGCTTCGACCCGGATTGCCGGTGTGAACCCGGCGTTGGCTGCCATTTCGGTTTCGTGATTGCGAATGGCATTCTCGACGAGGTAATGACCGAGGACCGATTTGCCGACGCCAGCCGGACCCATGATGGCCAGGATGTCGCCATCCGGGTCGAGCAGGCTGTTGATGTCTGACATCAGGCCGCCCAGGCGGGCATGGCGGATGCGCAGGTTGGCGAGAGGGTCGGCCGGGACGGCCTTGATGGGAAAGGTATTCACGAGAGGCTCCTAAGGGTCAGAATGTGTCGAATTCGGGATAGCTGGTGTCTGAGAACGCCGAGGTCATCGGTTCGGCCAGGTCTTCAGAGATGTCCTCGTGTAGGCACGCGGCAGGCAGACTGAACCGCCCCGGGTTTTGAGGAGGCTTCATCTCTTGAGAGAATGAAGCCATGAAGAGCAAGAAACCCACTCCGCAGTATTCCCCTGAAGTCCGTGAGCGGGCCGTCCGCCTGGTGCAGGAACACCGTGGCGAGTATCCCTCGCTGTGGGCGGCCATCGAATCGATTGCCCCGAAGATCGGCTGCGTTCCGCAGACGTTGCACGAATGGGTCAAGAAGCACGAGATCGATACCGGCCTGCGCGATGGCGTCACAACCGATGAGCGCGAACGCCTCAAGGCCCTGGAGCGCGAGAACAAGGAGCTGCGCAAGGCCAACGAGATTCTCAAGCTGGCGAGCGCGTTTTTCGCCCAGGCGGAGCTCGACCGCCGACTCAAGTCCTGATCGACTTCATCGACCGGCACCGAGAGGTCTACGGGGTCGAGCCGATCTGCAAGGTCTTGCGGATTGCCCCGTCCGGGTATCGGCGCCATACGGCGCAGCAACGCGACCCCCGCCTGCTTTCGGCTCGGGCCCAGCGCGATGCTGAATTGATCCCCGAAATCCAGCGCGTCTGGCACGCCAACATGCAGGTCTATGGGGCCGACAAGGTCTGGCGCCAACTGAACCGCGAAGGCATCCAGGTCGCCCGCTGCACGGTCGAGCGCCTGATGAGGCGGCTGGGACTGGCAGGCGTGCGGCGCGGCAAGGTCATGCGCACCACAATTCCCGACCATGCGGCCCCGTGCCCGCTTGACCGGGTCAACCGGCAGTTCAAGGCGGACCGTCCGAATCAGCTGTGGGTATCGGACTTCACCTACGTCTCGACCTGGCAAGGCTGGTTGTATGTGGCCTTCGTCATCGATGTGTTCGCCCGACGCATCGTGGGTTGGCGGGTCAGTCATTCGATGCGCACGGACTTCGTCCTAGATGCCTTGGAGCAGGCGCTGTACGCCCGGCAACCGGAACGAGCCGATGCCTTGGTGCACCACTCCGACCGGGGCTCGCAGTACGTCTCCATTCGCTACACCGAGCGGCTCGCCGAGGCCGGGATCGAACCCTCAGTGGGTAGCCGTGGCGACAGCTACGACAACGCCCTGGCCGAGACCATCAACGGCCTGTACAAGGCGGAACTGATCCACCGTCGGGCACCCTGGAAGAGTCGGGAAGCGGTTGAACTCGCCACCCTCGAATGGGTAGCCTGGTTCAACAACCACCGGTTACTTGAATCGATCGGCTATATCCCGCCGGCCGAGGCTGAGGCAAACTACTACCGTCGGCTCGCCGACACCACCGTGGAAGCCTCTTAACTTAAACCAATCAGCCTCCACAGAACCCGGGGCGGTTCAACCTTTATCGACGACGAGGACTTGAGTGAGCCCTGGAAACGACCGCCGCCATTGCTCAGGAAACTGAGCGGCCCAATGCCGGCAACCTTGAAGGTGACACTGGCCAATCTGGTCTACTTCGAGAAGCCTGAGCTACCGCAGCCGATGGCCAACCGCCTGATACGGCTTGCCGCGTTCCAGAATCCCGAGTTCTACAAGGCCCAAGCCATGCGCCTACCGGCCTGGGATAAGGCGCGGGTCATCGGCTGCGCCGAAAACTACCCACGTCATATCGCCTTGCCACGCGGTTGTCTGGAGGCAGCGCAAGGCCTCTTGCGTGACAACGACATACGGTGCGAGCTCAGTGATGAGCGGAACGCCGGCACTCCTCTGGAAATGAGCTTCGCGGGCACGCTACGCATTGACCAGGAGATGGCCGTCTCAGCCATGCTTGAACATGACACTGGGGTATTGTGTGCGCCGACCGCCTTTGGCAAGACGGTGACGGCGGCCGCCATCATCGCTCGCCGCGGGGTGAATACCCTGGTCCTCGTGCATCGGACCGAACTGCTGAATCAGTGGCGTGAGCGTTTGCAGGCCTTCCTCGCGCTCAATAAGGCGGAGGTCGGCACCATCGGTGGCGGCAAGGCCAAACCGAACGGCCGCCTAGACATTGCCGTGATGCAGTCGCTGTCCCGCCAGGGCGAGGTGAATGATCTCGTGGAGAATTATGGACAGGTCATCATCGACGAGTGCCACCATGTTGGTGCGGCCTCGTTCGACGCCATCCTGAAGCGCGTGCGCGCGAAATACGTACTGGGCCTGACAGCGACGCCCATTCGGCGCGATGGTCAGCAGCCCATCATCTTCATGCAGTGCGGTCCCGTTCGTTATACCGCCAAGAGGCCTGAGAGCGCCCCGCACGATCTGGAGGTTGTGCCGAAGCTACGCGAAGCCACCATCACGCTGCCGGCAGAAGCGGGCATCCAGGACGTCTTTCGTTCTCTGGCCGAAGACAGCGAACGTACGGCCCTTATCGTGGAAGAGGCGAAGGCTGCTTTTGCCCAAGGGCGTAAGGTGCTTGTTTTGACGGAGCGTACCGACCATCTTGATGCCATCCGGGAAGGCCTGGAAGGCAGTATTGGCAACCTTTTCGTGTTGCACGGACGAATGTCTCGGAAACAACGAGCGGCCTTGACCATGCAACTGGATGAATTGCCCCCAGAGGCCCCACGAATCCTGCTCGCGACCGGGAAGCTGGTTGGCGAGGGGTTTGACCATCCTCCGTTGGACACCCTCCTGCTTGCTATGCCGATTTCGTGGAAGGGAACCTTGCAGCAGTATGCTGGACGATTGCACCGGGAACATGCCGGCAAGACCGACGTACGCATTATTGATATCGTGGATGCCGGTCATCCAGCCTTGCTGCGGATGTGGGACAAGAGGCAACGAGGATATCGGGCGATGGGGTATCGGATACTGCCCGTTAGTGAGGGGCAGAAGACAACGCAGCAATAGGAGATATCGTGGTGGATGCGTTCGATTGCAGAATACGGGAATCGAACCGGCGTCCGAATTAAAGCAATTCGCGGCCGAAAATTCTGTCGGTCAGCTTATGCTTAACTTCGTCGCGATAGGCCAAGATACGCTTGAATGAGGTAGAGACGGAGTGGCCTGGAGGGCGCGAAACGGCCAGTAATTGCCTGATTTATGGCCAGCTTTCGGTTAACGCCACAGGCCTTTTTTCTTGGCCGGTTTGGGCGTCCCAGCCATGGCATCAACATGCCATGGCTGGGGACGGTTCCCGTTGCCATAATATGCTTTTCGACACGAGGGACAGGCGATGAACCACTTCAAGGCGATGCTCCTGCTGGCTACCACGATGGCCGTAAGTGGGCCGGCACGGGCCGATTTGACGGATGTGCTGAAGAGCGTGCTGGAAGCGAACACGGGTTCGTCGAGCACGGCGACCGCGTCGACCCCGACCGCCACCTCGGTGGCGGCGACCACGACGCTGAGTCAGACCGACGTCGTCGCCGGGCTCAAGGAGGCCCTGGCCAAGGGCGCCAAGGATGCCGTCGCCAGCCTCGGCAAGGACGGCGGCTTTCTCAACAACGCCGGGGTCAAGATTCCCATGCCGGACAGCATGGCAACCATCGACAAGGCGTTGCGTTCCCTCGGTCAGGGAAAATACGCCGACCAGTTCGTCGTGGCCATGAACCAGGCGGCGGAGAAAGCCGTGCCCGAGGCTGCCGGCATCCTTTCGGATGCGATCCGCGACATGACTCTGGAAGACGCCCAAGCGATCCTGAAGGGTCCGGATGACGCCGCCACCCAGTATTTCCGCAAGAAGAGCGAGGCCAAGCTGGCGGAGCGCTTCAAGCCGATCGTCAGCCAGGCGACCGACCAGGCCGGTGTCACCTACGCCTACAAGAAGATGGTCAAGAAGGCGGGCTCGTGGGCCGGCCTGCTGGGGGCGGGCAACGAGGATCTCGATGGCTACGTGACCCAGAAGTCGCTCGACGGCCTGTTCAAGATGGTGGCCGAGGAAGAGAAGAACATCCGAGCCAACCCGGTCGCGCGTACCACCGACCTGCTCAAGAAGGTGTTCGGCTCCTTGTCGAAGTGACGACCTCAGGTCAGGCGGCTGCGCCGCGCTTGGCCAGGATGTAGGCCCCGAGCTTCTTGTCCGTGTGGAGTATGTGGTTGACCAACCAGTTGTTCAGGAACCCGATCAGGTCGTCCCGACCGATCGGGATGCCTGCGCGCAGGTTGTCGCGCACGGCGACCACCTTGCTGGAAAAGCTGCGGTGTTGCTGCAGGTGCCGATCGGAGTCTTCGCCGCAGGCGTCGGCATAGCCGTATTCCTGCATCAACTCCTCTTCGGTTTCGAAGTGGTATAGGGCATAGCTGAGCAGGTCCTGGGTGATCTGCTCGACGAAATCGATGCTGACGTCGTCCGTCAGCTTGGCATTGGCCTCGTTCAAGGTATTGACCAGGATACGGTGCTGTTCGTCGATCTCTCTCACGCCGGTGGCGAAACTGTCATTCCATTCGATTGGTCCGTGCCCGATCATGGATTCTTCTCCTTCATGGCAGGAATGAGGCGAGGGCGCGGCGCGCGATTGAGGCGTGCGCGCATCTCCTTCAATAGCTTGAGCATGTGGAATTGCTCTTCAAGCAGTTGTTCCTCGTCGGTCGTCGCCTGGGCGACGCGTTCGGCGAGGCAGTCGGCACCGAGTTGGCTGACCAACTGATGGATGCGCGGGTGCCGCCGTTCGATTTCCAGGAACTCGTCGTATTTCCGGAAACGCAAGGTACCCGGGTGGTGGAGCCAGGCACCGAACGGGCATTCCCGGTCGTCCGACAGGCTGTCGACGTAGCGGCTCTGCTTGCATAGTTGAATGGCGCGGCTGATCCAGGCGCGGAAATTCGCCTCTGCGATCAGCAGTTCGAAGTGATCGCGGGTCGGCCTGGACATGGTCGACAGGCGCCAGAGCGGGTCCGGCTGGAATGCGTGGAGCCACGCCTCGAATTTCTCCGGCGGCATGGGCCGCGCCAGGCTGTAACCCTGGATGTGCGGGCAGCCGAGTTCCAGCAAGGTCAGCAGGTGTTCGATGGTTTCGGCCCCTTCGGCCGCGACCTGGCAGCCGAACGGCGCGGCGAAGCCGATGATCCCGCCCACGATGGCGAGGTCGTCGGCCGCCGCCAGCATGTTCTGCACTAGGCTCTGGTCGATCTTCAGGTTGTCGCTCGTCAGGCGCTTGAGATGCGGCAGCGAGGCGTAGCCGATACCGAAGTTGTCGAGGGTGACCCTGACCCCGAGCCGCTGGCATTCGTGCAGGGTTTCGGCGCAGGCGGTGATGTCCGCCATGACCGCCGCTTCGGCAATCTCCAGGACGAACCATCCGGTGAGTTCAGGCGGGTAGGCGGCCAGTTGCCCGGCCAGCCAGTCGGTGAACCCCGGTTGGCTGAGGTGACGGGAGAATACGTTGACGCTGAGGCGCAGCTTCAAGCCCGCGGCGTGCCACGCCGCGAGTTGGCGCAGGGCTTCGCCGAACACCCATTGGCCGACGTCGATGCTGAGATCGTCCTGGTCGATCAGAGGAAGGAATTCGAGCGGCGCCAGGACGCCCAGGATGGGATGATGCCAACGGATCAGCGCCTCCGCGCCCTCGACGACGCCGTGTTCGCAATCGACGATGGGCTGGTAGTGGAGCACGAATTGCCGCTCCCGGATGGCCGTCTCGATCTTGCGCAGCAGCCCGCGGTTGGCCTGCAAGCGCATGTCCAACTTGCGGTCGAAGAACTGGAAACGTCCCTTGCCCGCCTGTTTGGCCTGGTACAGCGCGGTATCGGCATGATCGAGCAACTGGTCCGGCTGGTTGCCGTCGCTCGGGAACAGGGCCACCCCGGCGCTGGCGCCGATGCGTACCGTCTGCCCGGCGATCTGATAGGGCTGGCCAAGACGCGTCAGCACGCGGGTCAAGGTCTGTTCGCATTCCGATACCTTGTGCAGGCTGCCCAGGAGCATGGCGAACTCGTCGCCGCCGATGCGGGCAACGGTGTCGTCGCCACGGATCGACTCCTCCAGACGGATGGCCACCTCGCGCAACAGTTCGTCGCCGGCATGGTGGCCAAGGCTGTCGTTGACTGCCTTGAAGCCGTCCAGATCGAGCATGCAGAAGGCGACCATCTCCTGTGACCGGCGTGCACGGGCGAGGCTGATCCTCATGCGCTCGGCGAGCAGGAGCCGGTTCGGCAACTGGGTCAGCGGGTCATAGCTGGCCAGGTGTTCGAGGCGCTGCCTGTGTTCGATGAAATCGGTGATGTCGGTCGCCGTGATCACCACGCCGATGAGGTCGTTTTCGGCGTTGGTGATCGGCTCGCCGCCGACCTTCAGCCAACGGGTATCGTCCTCGCCGGGCCGGATGGTCATGATCAGATCATTGACCGGCGCATGGGTGGCAAGGACGCGGCCGACCGGGAGTTGCTCCGGCTCGAACGCGCAGCCGTTCTCCTGCAGGCAATCGCAGTACAACTGCTGGTGCAGGGTGGTGTGCGCCTCGGCCGGGCCGAATATGGCCTCCGACGCCGGGTTCTCCATGACCAGCCTGCCGGCGGAATCCCATATCTGGACCGCCTCGTGGGTCAGCGCCAAGGCCGCGCAGAGGGGCGATTCGGCGTGCGAGGCCTCGCCGGTCATCAGGCTGGACCAGTCGATCTTCCGCAGCCTGCCCGGGTCGACAGCACTCATGGTTGGCTATCCCGGGCCGACACGGCAACGCGGTTCTTGCCCGCGCGTTTGGCCGAGTACATGCCGTCGTCGGCGGCGGAAAGGACCAGGTCGGGCGCCACGGCGGTACCGTCGATCATGGCCACGCCGATGCTGGCACCTACCTGGCAGGTTCTACCCAGCAACTCCATGGGGTGGCTGATGGCCTTGATCAGGCGTTCGCCGATCGCCTTGGCCCGTTCGCTGTCGGTGACGTCGGTCAGCAGGGCGACGAACTCGTCACCCCCGAGACGGGCAACGAAATCGCGGCCGTCGAGCGAACCGCGCAGGCGCCGGGCGACGACCTGCAGGGCCGCGTCGCCGATGTCATGTCCATACTGGTCGTTGATCGGCTTGAAGTCGTCGAGATCGATGAACAGCAACGCGCTGGTATGGCCATGGCCTCGTCTGCAGGTTGCGTCGAGGCGTTCCGAGAAGCTGGCCCGATTGGGCAGCCCGGTCAACTGATCATGGTGAGCCAGGAATTCGACACGCTGGTGGGCCGCTTCCTCTTGCGACACGTCACGGACGAGACAGATGAACTGGATGCCGTCCGGCTGGTGGATGGCTGTAACCGCCAGGCGCAGGAGGAAGCGGCTGCCATCCTTTCGACAGCCAATGGCCTTGTAGCCGTCGGCGGTTTCGGAGCTGTCCTGCCGGTCAAGGACATCGGCGGGCCGGAAGGCGGCCTCGCCGCCATCCACGTCGGCCACCAGCACGGCGATGTTTTGGCCGATGATTTCGGCATCGGCGAAACCGAACAGATGCTGCGCGGCCAGATTGAAGGATTGGATGAGACCGGCTTCGTCGGTGCCGATGATGCCGTCGAAGGCGTGGTCGAGGATGCCGTGCAGGCGCCGTTGGATGTTGATGATGCGCAGCATCGAGTTGATCCGGGCGTCCAACTCGTGCGGGTCGACCGGCTTGGTCAGGTAGTCGTCCGCACCGGCCCGCAGGCCGGCGATCAGGTCCTTCTTCTCGCTCAGCCCGGTGATCATGATCAACGGCACCCAGTGATCGGTACACATTGCCTTGATCCGGCGCGTCGCCTCGATGCCGTCCATGACCGGCATCATGACGTCCATCAGGACCAGGTCGGGGGGATCCGATTTGAACGCCTCGACGGCTTGTTGCCCGTCGGTGACGTGGGTCACCCGATGCCCATCGCGTTTGAGGTAGGCGACGACGATGAGTGCCGTTGCCGTCGAATCGTCGGCCAACAGGATATGGAGGCCGCTTGGATTGGTTTGAGCGAACGCATTCATCTAAAGGTCGGCTCGGGCGGTTAGCTCTGGTGACGGCGGGTGTATTTGAGTATATATGCCAGCATATTTACGGTAAGAGTTTCGTAAAGTTTAGACAATCACCGTGCGCTGCACGAAAAATCACTCGGTCGCCGGCGATTTTCCTTTCCGCCTCGGCGCGCAGCGCAAAACACCACGTTCAACACTGATCGACAGCACTAGGCAGCCACACCCTATCCGGGGATGGGAAATGTGTACTAGTGATAATTTGAAATAATCGATAAAATCATCTCGTTTCTGAGTATTATTCGTCATGCCATTCTCTGTCGCCGCCGTTGCGGCGGGATGGCCGGCGTTGACGGTCCCGGTGTGGCGTCGGCCGACGTAAGCGTCGCCGGTCCCGGGGCATGATGTCCAACTTCAAGGTGTCTTACGTAATATGAATCGCCCAACTGTATTTGTCGTCGACGACGACGCTGCAATTCGTTACAGCCTTGGCATGCTGCTCGAAACGGAAGGCTATTCGGTTCAGACCCACAAGAGCGGCGAGGACTTCCTGGCGGCGTTCGACCATGGCAGCCAGGGTTGCGTCATCCTCGATCTGCGCATGCCGGGCATGGGCGGTCTGGAGGTCCAGGCCGAGTTGACCCGACGGGGTGTGCATCTGCCGATCATCTTCCTGAGCGGGGTCGGTGACATTCCCACCACGGTCGATGCCATGAAGGCCGGTGCCGAGGACTTCCTGACCAAGCCGACCGAGTCCAGCGTGCTGATCGGCAAGGTCCGTGCCGTGGTCGACAAGGCCGAGCATCTGAAGGACCTCAACCAGGAAAGTGACGAACTCCGTGCCCGGCTGAATGAACTTACCGACCGCGAACGTGAAATTCTCAGCATGGCGATCTCGGGACAGTCCAGCAAGGGTATCGCCCAGCAACTCGGCCTGAGCCAGCGCACGGTCGAGAACCACCGCCTGCGCATCAACAAAAAATTGCGTACCGGCAACCTGCTCGAGTTCTATCACCGGGCGGCGCGCTGCGGTATCGAACTGGAGCCGCCGGCGCGCTACAACTGAGCCGCCGCGTTTCCCGGACGGTGCCGCCTCGGCCTGCCGCCGCTGAATGCCGGGCCAGGTCCGGATGTGGTGGTGCGGTTACGCCGGCTCGGGAGAGCCTGGCCGGCATGGGCGAGATTGACCGGCTCGGTTAGAATCGGACCCGGCAGCCAGGAGGTGTGGCAGAGTGGTCGATTGCACCGGTCTTGAAAACCGGCAACGGGCAACCGTTCGTGAGTTCGAATCTCACCGCCTCCGCCAAAGCGGAGCCGCCCGCAACGGCGGGTCCTGCAGTCACTCCTCGACGCAGATCGCGCAGTTCTTGACCGCCAGGGCGGTCCGCATCACCAATCCCGCGATGACCACCGTGACGATTCCCAACAGGATGCCGGACAGGCGCAGATAGAGGACGCTGCCGGTGTGCTGGAACATCACCAGGGTGGCGACGGCGATGGCCGCCAGCGGAAACGAATAGGCCCACCAGGACAGGAAGAACTTCAAGCGGGCGAACCACCTGGCCTGGAAGAACAGCAGCAGGGTGAAGAATAGGGCGCTGCCGTACAGGACGTGCGCGAACGCATCGACGCCCCCGGTCAGCCTGACGTAGGACAGGAAGCCGACCGCCGGCGGGGCGATCAGGATGAACATGGTCGGCATCAGGCGTTCCGGCAGGCTGCCGTGAAAGATCACCCGATAGAAGATGATGGTCAGCAGGATCGGCCAGAAGGTGAGGCCGATGCCGAAGAAGAACCAGGACACCTCGGCCGGGGCATGGTCGACGCCGGAGATGGGAACCAGGATGTTGCCGACCACCGGGATGAACCAGGCGGGGTTCATGTGCACGATGTCGAACTTCGAGTGGTGTATCCACTGGGTGATGATGTAGAGCGTCAGAAGCAGGTGGCCGACGGTCCCGACCAGCCAGAGCAGCTGTGAATAGGCCGGATTCACCGGCAGCCAGGCAATCGAGAGGAGGATCAGGCTGATCGAGATGCTCGGCACGAAGTTCATCTTGACCGGGTGTGCCCATTCCTTGAGCGTCGCGTCGCGGTACTTCAGTGCCTTGGCCGCATAGAACGCGGTCAGGACGATGAACAACAGGGTGCACAGGACCAGCAGCCACTGGCTCAGGTGTATCGGCAACTGGAGAATCGCCTCGGCCCGGTGCCAGGCGATGGTGAGGCCGCTGAGCCCCATGACCGTGGCGAACCAGGTGACCGGGAAATTCTGCAGTCTGGAGGCGTGCTGATCGCTCATGATCTCGCTCTACCGAAAGGCCTGGAACAGAATCGACTACAGGGGTTTCTTCACCGAAATCGCCCCACGCAGCATGTTGGGCAGGTAGCCAGTCGCCTGGTCGGTCGGATATTCCGCAGCCAGCTTGGCCTTGACGCCGTCTGGGATGGTCTCCGGGGTGCCGTGGCAGGTCATGCAGATCTCCTGTACCACCAGACCTTTCATGTAACGGAAGGTCTTGGTGTCGCCTTCGCGGATCACTTCGCTGTACTCGAGATTGGCGGCGCTCTCGCCACGCGCCAGGCGCCGTTCGAAGTCGTGCAGTACCCGGGTTTCCCAGGGGTCCGGGACGCTGGCCGGATTGCGGCTCTTGAAGGTCACCCGGCGGAGTCCGACGCCATGCTCCTGGGCCACCTCGGCCGCAATCGCGGGTGCCCGGTCCTTGCACACCGTTATCGCGCCTTCCGGGCCGACGCCCTTCATCGCCGCTTTGAGTTCTCCGCCCAGCGTCTTTGCGAATTCCCCGGCGGTGGCACGGGCCTCGGTGGTGTACTGAGCCTGTCGTTCGGAACTGACATTGACACAGGCGGCCAGGAAAAGGG
>NZ_SJZB01000034.1 GCF_004337445.1 Parasulfuritortus cantonensis
CGCCAGCTTCTGGTACAGGGGCTCGGTGGCGCCGCGCTTCATGTTCCAGATGAAGTACTTCTCGAAGGCCGCCTTGGCCCAGTGCACCCACTTGCCCTGCTTGGCCCAGGTGACGTTGCGCGGCGGAATCTGCGGCAGGGCCAGGAAGGCGGCGCCGGTGTCGCCCATGTCCGCCAGACAGAAGGCGTTCCAGGTGGCCACCTTCTCGGGCGCCTCGCCATTGAGGGCGTGCTTGATGTTGTGCGCCGTGGCGGAGACCATCGACTCGATCATGTAGCCGGTCTTGGGCGTGCCGGTCGGCACCGGGGTGGCCTCGACCGGCGGGATGGCGATGCAGACGCCGACCGAGTAGATGTTGTTCCACTTCGGGTTGCGCTGGAACTGGTCGACCTTGACGAAACCGCGCGGGTTGCACAGGTCCTCGCCGACCGCGGCGACCGCGTCGACGCCCTTGAACGCCGGCAGGATCATGGAGTACTTGAACGGCAGTTCGTGCTCCTTGACCAGCTCGCCCTTGTCGTTGTGCTCGGCGACGTGCATCTTGCCGGCCTCGACCTTGGTGACCTTGGCGTTGCAGATCCACTTGATGTGGCGCTGACGCATCTCGGATTCCAGGAGCCCCTTGGAGTCGCCGACGCCGCCCAGGCCGAGGTGGCCGATGTAGGGCTCGGAGGTGACGTAGGTCATCGGCACCTTGTCGCGTAGGCGCCGGCGGCGCAGGTCGGTGTCCATGATCATGGCGAACTCGTAGGCCGGGCCGAAGCAGGACGCGCCGGCGGCGGCACCGACCACGATGGGACCCGGGTTGGCCACGAACTCCTGCCACTTCACGTTGGCTTCCTCGGCGTGGCCGACGGTGCACACGGAGACGGTGTGGCCGTTGGGGCCGAGGCCCTCGACCTCGTCGAAGGCCAGCTTGGGCCCGGTGGCGATGACCAGGTAGTCATAGTCCAGGGTGGTGCCGTCCTTGAGGACGATCTGGTTGTCGTTCGGCTTGATCTCGGTGACCAGCTGGGCGATGAAGTCGATGCCCTTCTTCTTCAGCGGTTCCTCGAGCGGGAAGCTGATGTCGGCCCGGGTACGCCAGCCCACCGCCACCCAAGGGTTGGAGGGGACGAAATGAAAGTCGGGACCGGCCGAAACCACGGTGACCTTGTGACCGCTGCCCAGTTCCGACTTGATGTCGTAGGCGGCGGGCAGGCCGCCGGTGCTGGCGCCGATGATGACTACGTGTGCCATGGGTCTTCTCCATCCTTTTGTATGTGATGCCATCCGAGAAATCGATGGTCGGGGCATGATAAGCCAATCATTGTCATTATGAAAACCAATGATCGGGCTCAAACCCATTGGTAAAACTGGGTATTAATACCCAGCCGCAGGCCCTATTCGAACAGGTCGTCCAGGGTCTTGGGCGGTGGCGGTCCGGCGCTGACGTCGTCGTCGTCGTCGAACAGCGCCGCCAGGGCGGCGAGGTCGGGCGCGGCGGTCGGGTGGTTGTGCGAGGGGGCGGCCTGGAACCAGTCGCAGAAGTTGCCGTGCGTCTTGTCCTTCACTTCCTCTGCCATCGGCTCCAGGCAGGGCCGGCCCTTGCCCGGCGCGTAGTGCCGGCACATGGTGCAGACGTGCAACTCGGCCCGGCAGACCGGGCACTCGGTGCGGCGGCCGTAGGGCAGGGGCACTTCCTTGAGGTTGGTGCCGCATTTCCAGCAATGCAGTTCGGCCGCGTTCATGCCGGTCCTTTGTCCGATGAGATCATGGTGCCGTCGGGCAGAGGCTGCTCCTGTTCCAACAGGGTGTCCTCGAGGTGTTCGAGCAGGCTGAGCGACGGGTAGCCGTCGGCCGGCAGGCCGGCGGCCTTCTGATAGGCGCGGATGGCGGTGCGCGTACGGCTGCCCGGGATGCCGTCGGGCGTCCCCGGGTCGTAGCCGAGTGCCGCCAGGCACTTCTGCACGGTTTCCATCTGGTCGCGGCTGAGCGGCCGGTTGTCGGCCTGCAGGCCGGTGGCGAGCGGCGCCCCGCCGGCCAGGCGATCCGCCAGGTGGCCGACGGCGATGGCGTAGTTGAGCGAGCGGTTCCAGCGCAGGATTACGCGGAAATTGTCGGATACCAGGAAGGCCGGCCCGCTGATGCCCTGGGGCAGGACGAGGGAATCGGCCTCGTCGGCGTCCGCCAGCGGGCTGCCGTCGGCCCGGCGCAGCCCGAGCGCGGCCCAGGCGGCGCGGGGCTGGCGCCGCTCCAGGCCGGCCAGCGAGGCGTCGAAGCCGTCCGGCAGGCGTACCTCCAGGCCCCACTCCTGGTCGCTCCGCCAGCCGGCCTCGTGCAGGTAGTTGGCGGCCGACTCGATGGCGTCGGGCAAGGAGTTGCGCAGGTCGACGCGGCCGTCGCCGTCGCCGTCCACCGCGTAGGCCAGGTAGGTGGAGGGAATGAACTGCATGTGGCCGATGGCGCCCGCCCAGGAACCGACCAGGTCGCCCGCCCCGACGTCGCCGCGGTCGATGATGCGCAAGGCGTCGAGCAACTGGCTGCGGAAGAACTCGGGGCGGCGGGCATCGTAGGCCAGGGTGGCCAGGGCCGCCACCACCGGGACGTCGCCCAGGTAGCCGCCGTAGTTGGTCTCCAGGCCCCAGAAGGCCACCAGGTAGCGGGCCGGGACGCCATAGCGGCGCTCCGCCTCGCCCAGGCGCTCGGCCTGTCCGGCCAGGGCCTCGCCGCCCTTCTCGACGCGCCGGTCGCTGACCCGCTTGTTGAGGTAGTCGAGGAAGGTCTGCACGAACTCGGGCTGGCTCTGGTCGCGTTCCAGGACGCGATCGAGCGGCTGCAGCCCGGTCAGGGCGGCGTCGAGGGTGGCCTGGGAAATGCCCTGCGCCGCGGCCTGGCGGCGGAACTCGTCCAGCCAGGCCTGGAAGCGCGCCGCTTGGTCCACCTCCGGCGTGCCGGGCGCGGGCACGCCGGAGGGGGGCGCCGCCGCGCCGGCGGCGTCCTCCGCGTCCGCACCGGCTGCCGCCAGGCACAAGGCCACGACTGCCGGCGCGAAGGTGAAGAGTCGGTTTCTGGACCACATGCGTTTCAGGCTAACATAGGCCGCCGACATGACAAATAGATCACCCGTCACCATGGCCGAGTCCATCGCCGCCAGCTTTGCCGATCTGCTGCACCGCTATGATGCCGTCCTGCTCGACGCCTACGGGGTCCTGGTCGATCTGGCCGGCGCCCTGCCCGGTGCGGCCGCCTGGATCGACACCCTCAACCGCCTCGACAAGCCGTACTGGCTGGTCAGCAACACCGCCGCCCGGCTGCCGGAGTCGGCGGCCCGGCGTTACCAGGGCTTCGGCCTGGCCATTCCGGCGGAACGCATACTCAGTTCCGGCATGCTCCTCGTGCCGTATTTCGCCGAGCACGGCCTGGCCGGGCAGCGGGTCCGCGTCCTCGGCCCCGAGGACAGCGCGGTCTACGCCGAGCGGGCCGGCGGCCGCCTGGTCGGGGCGGGCGAAGAGTTCGATGTCCTGGTCCTGGCCGACCAGGCCGGTTTCCCGTTCCTGGACGGCGTCGACGAGGTGCTGAGCGTCCTGATCGACAGGTTCGATGCCGGCCAGGACGTGGCCATGGTGCTGCCCAACCCGGACCTGATCTACCCGACCGGGCGCGGCTGCGGCATCACCTCGGGTGCCATGGCCGTGATGCTCGAGGCGGCCCTGCGGCAACGCTACCCGGAGCGCCCGGCGCCTTCGTTCGCCCGGCTCGGCAAGCCGTACCCGGGCTTGTTCGCGGAGGCGGTGCGCCTGGCCGGGACGCGCAACGTGGTGATGGTCGGCGACCAGCTGGACACCGACATCGTCGGCGCCACCCGGTTCGGCATCGACTCGGCCCTGGTGCCCGGCGTCCTCACCGGGGATCGGCGCCGTGTCGGCGGGGTCGCGCCGACCTACCTGCTGGCGCCGCCGGGTACGCCATAATGAAGGCGTAAGGATTGCATCCGAGCCAGCCATGCGTTTCCCGAGCGACAGTGTTCCTCCCCCGCCGGCGGCCGTCGACGCCACCGAGGTGACCGCCAAGGCCGCGGTGAAGCCGGTGCCGCGCATCGGTACCGGCCCGGGCGGCCCGTTGCCGCAAGGCGGCGGCAGCGCCGCCGCCGAGGCGCTACCGCGCGAATTCTACGAACGGGCCGAGAACGACCGCCGCCGGATGTGCCGGCGCCTCTACCACGTGCCGGTCATGCTCGATACCCGCAGCGGCGAGGAGCGGCGCAAGCAGGCCCGCCGCACGGAGGACCCGCCCAGCCATATCGCCGAGGCGGTCTGAGCCGGCCGGCTCAGAAGCGGTAGTTCACCTCGGCGGTGTACTGGCTGTCGAGATTCTCGTCGAACAGGTCGTTGGCCGAGAAGCGCAGCAGCCAGCGCTTGTCGGGCGATTGCCAGAAGACGTCGAGGTCGCCGGTGAAGCCGGCATCCAGTTCGGTCAGCTTGGCCTCGTCGGCGTAGCGGCTGCCCCGGTGCACCAGGCGTCCGGCCAGGTACCAGCCGTCCGGGCTGATCCAGGTGGCGCCGACCGCGAAGGTGTGACGCGCCAGGTAGGGCACGGCATAGCCGCTGCCCAGCTTGTTGTCGGCGTCGTTGTACTGGTATTGCGCCATCACGCCCCAGCGCTTGCCCAGCATGTGGTTGACCGTCGCCCCCGCCTGCCGGATGGTGCCGCCGGCATAGTCGGGCGTGTCGACGAACTCGTACAGGTCCTCGCGCATCAGCTGGCCGTAGTCGCGCGGCCGCAACTTGCCCAGGCTCTCCAGCTCGCTGACCGCGAACGGCCGGATGTCGAAGCGGTTGTTGTCGATGTCCTTGTAGTCCAGGTAGCCGGTCAGGAAGGTGGCGGGCGTCGCCTCGAAGTCGCCCTGCAGGCGGACCCGGTTGAGTTCGCCGCCGCGCATCACCAGGCGGTCGTCGAGCGGAATCCCGGCCGTGGCGACCGGGCCGAGCGAACTCATGCCGGCCGGGCGCAGCCAATCCTGCCAGGCCAGGCGCCACCAGACCCGGTCGTCCGGGTGCCAGACGGCGCCGAGGCGCGGATTGAGGCGGCTGACGTCGTGGGACTCGGAGACCTTGGAACCGGCGTAGTACCCGGAACCGAAGAAGTCGTACCAGGGCTGGTCGCTGGCACGCCGGTGCTGGCCCTGGTAGACCAGGTCGCCCTGCAACGACAGGGTGGCCGAGGCCTGGTATACGTCGGACAGGAACAGGTCGAGGCTGCGCTCGCTGATCCGGTAGTCGTCGCGGGTCAGGAAGCCCCAGCCGTCGTCGGTATCCAGGCGCGCGTCGGTGTTCCGGTCCGCCAGGTCGGCGCCCCAGGACATCTGGTGCTTGTCGGCATGGATGAAGCTGTGCCGGAAGCCGAACTCCGGCAGGTGCACGTTGGTGTCGGCCGTCACCGCGAAGGGCATGAACGTGGTCAGGGTACCGGCCGTACTTTCGTCGGAGGCGAAGTAGCCGGCCTTGACCCAGACCTGCGAGGTGGGGTCGACCTTGTAGTTGAAACCGACGTCCATGCGCCCGGTGTCCAGCTTGTCGTGCACGTCGTAGTTGCCGAAGCCGGCCAGGCTGCCGGTCGGCTGGCTGTCCTGGCGGCTCTTGTCGGCGAACACGAATACCCCGGTGGACTCGCTCGGCTTGATGCCGAAGGCGGCGGTCAGGACGTCGAGGTCGTAGGGACGGTCGGCGAGGGTCCAGTCGACGTTCTCATAGGCCAGGTACCAGGCCTTGGGCTTGTCCTCGGGCCGGTAGCCGCTGAACTGGACCTGCGGGCTGAAGCCCTGGACGCTGTCCGACTTGGTATAGCGCAACGACAGGTCCACGTTGGTGGCCGGGGCCTGGACCAGGCTCTTGAAGCGGTTGCCGGCGCCGAACACCGTGGGGTCGGCGATCAGGCCCTGGAACAGCTCCGAGTTCTTGGTGTACAGGCCCTGGTAGCGGTCGGCCAGGAACAGGTGGCTGCCGGCCCAGAGCGGCGAGTAGGAGGCCTGGGCATAGGTGCGCGCCCAGTCTTCCATGCCCATGAAGGCGAAGGCCTGGCCGAGGTTGGCGCTGCCCTGCTGGTCGTTGGCCAGCTGGTTGAGCGACTTCAGGTAGGGCAGCCGCGCCATGGCCTGGCGGGCGGCGTCGACGGCGGCCGCCGGCTCGAGCAGGTCGGAGGCCATCATGGCGGCCATGAAGTAGGGCAGGGGGTCCTTGTCGTCGAGCTGGCTGGCCCGGCCGAGTTCCTCGCGCGCCTGCTTGCGGTCGCCCAGCTGCCAGTAGGCGACGGCGGTGTAGACGTGGACGCGGGCGTAGCGCGGTTCCATGACCCCGGCCTTGAGCAGATTGTCGAGCGCGGCCTGGGTGCGGCCCAGCTTGAGGTCGAGCACCCCCAGGCCGGTGAGGGCGACGTAGTCGGACGGGTTGGCGGCCAGGGCGGCGCGGTAGGCGGCTTCGGCGGCCGGCCACTCGGCGGCGTTGCTTTCCAGGCTGCCCAGTTCGCCTTGGTAGCCCAGGCCCTGCGGGTCCAGGGCGATGGCCTGCTTCAGGTCGCCGCGCGCGGCATCGACGTAGTCACGTTCGGCGAGCGCGCCGCCGCGGCCGAACCAGGCCCGGTCGTCGTCCGGCTTCAGGGCGATGGCCAGGTCGTAGGCGGCCAGGGTGGCATTGGCGTCGCCCTGGCGGCGGGCGATCTCGGCGCGCACCAGCCAGCCTTCGTAGCTGGCCAGGTCGGCGCTGGTGGCGGCATCGGCGGCGGCCAGGGCGGCATCGGCACGGTCGCCCAGGAGCAGTATCTCGGCCTTGCGCGCGAGCAGGCCGGCATGCTCCGGGAAGCGCTGCAGGCCGGCATCCACCGCGGCCAGGGCCTGGTCGCCGCGGCCCTGGTAGAGGTCGATGTCGGAGAGCATGAGCCAGGGCGCCGGCTGGCCGAGGTCGGCCCGGCCGGCCAGGGTGTCGAGTGCGCTGCGCGCGGCATCCAGCTCGCCGGCCTCGATCAGGCGGGCGGCGTCGGCATAGGCCCAGGCCGCGCTGTCCTTGAGGCTGCCGGCGCGCTCCAGCAAGGCACCCGCCGCGCCGGCGTCGCCCTGGCGCAGCTTGCACCAGGCCAGGCCGAGGGCGGCCTCGGGGCGGTCGCCGGCGGCGGCGAAGGCATGCTCGGCGTCGGCCCAGCGGCCGAGGTCGGCCAGGATGCGGCCGCGCGCCACCGGGTCGTCGCTGGTTGCCAGACGTTGGCGCAGGTCGGGCAGGCCGGCGCCGTCGAGGGCGACGAAGCGCCACGGCGCCATGCGGTAGGCGGTCACCCACTGGATGCGGTCCTTGAGGTTGCGCACGGTCAGCTTGACCGGCGCCTTGCCCTGTTCGGCAATGGCCTGCTCGTCGGCGGCGACGCTGACCTGGCCGTGTTCGTTGCCGAAGGCGATCTCGCCGCTGAACACCGAGAGGGTGGACTTGCCGTCCTCGGCCACGGCCATTTCCCAATCGGTGCCGCGGATGCCTGCGATGGCCGTGGGGGTCTGCCATTCCAGCGACTTGGGCGGCGTCTTCGACTGCACCCAGGCGCGCCCGGCCATCTGGCGGAACTTGCTCTGGCCGGCGCTGCGCGGGGCGGCGCCGACCGCGACGATGTCGATGACCGTGTTCTCGTTCATGCGGATCTGGGTGCGGTCGCTGAGCAGCAGGGCGGCGCGGGCATTCCGGCCGGTGCGGATGCCCTGGCCGGGCTGGAGCTTCTGGTTCGCCGTCGCGGCCTGCCAGGTGGCGGCGGCGCCGGTGCGGTATTCGACCTTGCCCTGCAGGTCGATCAGCGTGGCGTTGCCCGATACGGTTTCCGCATGGGCGGCGAAGCCGAGCAGGCAGAGCATGAACAGGGCAAGGTAACGCATGGTGGCAACTCCCACTTCATTGTGACGACGGCCCGTCAGGGCCGCTCGATTCGACACCCCCGCCCGCGCGGGGGTACCGGAGGACGGACGCACGTCAGCGCATGTTGGCGAGCGCGGTCTGGGCGACCTGGTTCTGCTGCGTGAGCGCGCTGCTCAAGGCCGTCGCCAGGCCACCGGTCGCCTTGCCGGTCAGCCCGCGCAGGGTCAGCAGATCCTTGGCCAACTGGTCGACCGCGGCGGTCATGGTGGTCGACGACGGCGCCGGGGACTGCTGCTTGAGGGTGAGGAAGTTTTCCAGCGAACCGCCGGCCTTGTCCAGCGCGGCGCTGTACTGCGAGATCAGGGTGGCGTTGTTGGCCGCATAGGGTTTCACCGCGTTCAGGTAGGCACTCTTGGCGTTGGCCCAGTTGGTGCGGACCTGCGTGGCGATCTCGGCCGGGGTCGCGGCGAACGCGGGCGTCGTCGCGAGCGGGCTCAGCAGGATGGTCAGGCAGAGGGCAAGCAGGGTCAGGATGCGCATCTCGTTTCTCCTCGCGGGGTTCTGGGTGACCTTAATGATAGGGGAATTATCCATCCGGTCCGACGCACATTCATACCCCGGAAGGGGTTACAAGCCTGCCAGGTCGGCCTCTTCCAGCCAGCGCCAGGCGCCTTCGGCGAGGTCCTCCGGCAACTGCAGCGGACCGACCGCGATGCGCCGCAGCGCCTCGACCCGGTTTCCGACCGCGGCCAGCATGCGCTTGACTTGGTGGTACTTGCCCTCGGTCAGGGTCAGGTGGACGACCCGTTCGGCGACCACGGTGCAGGCGGCCGCGGCGATCGGCCCCGGTTCGTCGTGCAGTTGCACGCCGGCGAGCAGGGCGGCGACCTGGTCGGCGCCGACGACGTGCTTGGCCGTGACCTCGTACACCTTGGCCACCTTGTGCCGGGGCGAGATCAGCCGGTGTACGAACTGGCCGTCGTCGGAGAACAGGAGCAGGCCCGTGGTGTCCTCGTCCAGGCGGCCGACCGGCTGCACGTCGCGGTTGCGCAGCGGCTCGGGCAGCAGTTCCAGCACCGAGGGGTGGTGCTTGGGCGAGCGCGAGCACTCGTAGCCGGCCGGCTTGTTGAGCATGACGTAGGCCTTCTCGCGGTATTGCCAGTCGCCGCCGTCGACCTGGAAGACCAAGCCGTCGACGGCGAATTCGGCGAACGGGTCGGCGGCCGCCACGCCGGCGACCGCGACCCGGCCGGCCCGCACCAGGGCCCGGCAGGCCTTGCGGGTGCCGAAGCCCTGCGATTGCAGGATGCGTTCCAACGCCATCAGGCCGGCCATAGCGGCTCCTCGTCCATGAGCGCGATCTGTTCGCGCAGTTCCAGGATGCGTTCCTCCCAGTAGCGCGGGCTGGCGAACCAGGGGAAGGCGGCCGGGAAGGCCGGATCGTCCCAGCGCCGGGCCAGCCAGGCGGAGTAGTGGAGCAGGCGCAGGGTGCGCAGGGCCTCGATCAGGTGCAGCTGGCGGGGGTCGAAGTCCATGAAGTCCTCGTAGCCGGCCAGGACGTCGGCCAGTTGGCGGACGCGGGCCGGGCGGTCGCCCGAGAGCAGCATCCAGAGGTCCTGTACGGCCGGGCCCATGCGGCTGTCGTCGAAGTCGACGAAATGGGGGCCGTCGTCGGTCCACAGCACGTTGCCCATGTGGCAGTCGCCATGCAGGCGGATGGCGGGATAAGGCCCGGCGCGCTCGAAGGCCAGGCGGACACCGTCCAGGGCCTGGGCCGAGACGCCCGCCCAGACCGCGCGCAGGTCGGGCGGCACGCTGTCGTGTTCGAGCAGGTAGGCACGCGAGGCGTCGCCGAAGCCGGCGACGTCCAGGGCCGGGCGCTCGCCATAGGCGGCCAGGGCACCGACCGCGTGGATGCGGCCGATGAAGCGGCCCAGCCATTCCAGGGTGGCCGGGTCGGACAGCTCGGGCACCCGGCCGCCCTGGCGCGGGTAGACGGCGAAGCGGAAGCCGGCGTGCTCGAACAGGCTGCGGCCGGCCACCGGCGTCGGCGCCACGACCGGGATTTCGCGTGCCGCCAACTCGGTCGTGTAGGCGTGTTCCTCCAAAATGGCGGCGTCGCTCCAGCGCCCCGGCCGGTAGAACTTGGCCACCACCGGGGCGGCCTCGTCGAGCCAGACCTGGTAGACCCGGTTCTCATAGCTGTTCAGGGCCAGCAGGCGGCCGTCGGCGCGCAGGCCGGTGCTCTCGATGGCGTCGAGCACGGTATCCGGCGTGAGCGCCGAGTAGGGATGCGTCATGGCAAATTGGGATACACTGAGTTCCGACCATCTTACCCCGTGCTGCCATGTCCGACTCTTGCGATCACGACTGCCAGCCGCCCTACCGGCCCGGCCATCTGGGTATCCCGCAGGTGCGGCGCTTCGACGGCGAGGCGTTCGAGCGGGCGGTGACCGACCTCCTGCTGGCCTGCGGCATCGAACCCGACAGCAACCATACCGGGCGCACCGCGCGCCGGGTGCGCGAGCTGTGGGAACGCCGCCTGCTGGGCGGCTACGACATGGACCCGGGCGAGGCCCTGGGGGATGGTTTCGAGGACTGCCGCGACGACATGGTCGTGGTGCGCGGCATCGCCATCCACGGCGTCTGTCCGCACCACTTGGTGCCGTTTCGCGGCGTCGCCCACGTCGCCTACATTCCGGGCGGCCGCCTGCACGGCTTCGGCCGCATCGCCCGCATGGTCGACGCCATCGGTCACCGTTTCACCTACCAGGAATGGATGACTCGCGACATCGCCGAAGCCCTCATCAGCCACGGCCGCGCCAGGGGCGCCGCCTGCGTGATCGAGGCCGAGCAGCTGTGCCTGCTCCTGGGCGAGGACCGGCGCGGCGACGAGCGCGTGGTAACACAGGCCTTCTCGGGTTGCTTCCGGGATGACGCGCAAGCGCGCAGCGAATTCCTGCGCGCCATAAACGGGCAGATGCCCTGACTAGATATAAAGGAGAGACGAGCATGAGCAAACCCATTCCCGAAACTCCGGTGAAATTCGACGCCACCCGCATCGTCGAGCGTCCGGACGGTTTCTATTGGACCGACAGCACGACCGGCGAGGCCTACGGGCCGTTCGCGACCCTGGCCGAGGCGGCCCTGGACATGGAATACCAGGAAGACTCCGACTTCGAACCGGCCGAATCGCTCGAGGAGGCCGAGGACGAACTGGGCATCACCAGCTGGGTGGACCCCGATACCGGCGAACTGGCAGAGGATACCTTCACGCACCTCGAGGACCACTGAGTCCGCTCCGTGCACAAGCTGCTGCAACGCCAGCTGAAGCGTTACCTGGGCGACGGCGTCACTCTGACGCCGGAGTTGGCGGCATTGCTGGCGGCGGTGAGCAGCCAGTACGAGGATGCCGAGCAGGAACGCGCCCTGCTGGAGAACGCCATCGAGGTGAACTCGCGTGAACTGCGCGAGCTGAACGACCGCCTCCGGCACCAGAACGCCGAGCTGACCCGGACCATGCTCAACACCCTGAGCGACGGTGTCTACGCCACCGACACCGAGGGCCGGCTGACCTTCATGAACCAGTCCGGCGAACAGATACTGGGCTGGCGCGAACACGAGTTGCTCGGCAAGCCCATCCACGCCATGGTGCATGGCCGGCGCCCGGACGGCCGCGACTACCCGGTCGACGACTGCCCGCTCGGCAGCGTGTTCCGGACCGGCCAGCCGGCCAACGCCGGCGAGGAGTGGTTCATCCACCGCGACGGCCGCTTCATCCCGATCTCCTACCGGGCCGGGCCGCTCCGGCAGGACGGCGCCGTGATCGGCTCCCTGGTGTCGTTTCGGGACATCTCCACGCGCCTGAAGAACGAGTCCCTGCTGCGCCTGCGCAACGCCGCCCTGGATGCGGCGGCGAACATGGTCCTCATCACCGACGCGGACGGCGTCATCCAGTACGTCAACCGGGCCTTCACGGCGACCACCGGCTACACCTACGAGGAGGTGCTCGGCCGCCACACCCGGATACTCCAGTCCGGCCAGCAGGACCGGACCTTCTACCGGCGCATGTGGGAGACCATCCAGAGCGGCCGCGTCTGGGAGGGCGAACTGCTCAACAAGTGCAAGGACGGCCGCATCTATCCCGAGCAGATGACCCTGACGCCGCTGGTCGAGGAGGGCCGGGTCACCCACTACGTGGCGATCAAGCGCGACATCACCGAGGAGGCGAAGATCAGGACCCGGCTGCAACTGGTCGAGACGGCGATCCAGAACGCCGACCAGGGCGTCGTCATCACCGACGCCGAACTGTCCGGCGAGGGCCCGCGCATCGAATACGCCAACCTCGGCTTCAGCCGCCTGACCGGCCACCCGGCCGAGGCGGTGCTCGGCATGCCGCTGCGCCGGCTGGAGGGCGCGACGGCCGAGCAATCGCTGATGCCCAGGGTCATGGAGACCGTGTTGACCGGCCAGGGCTTCAATGCCGACGTCGTCAACCGGCGTGCCGACGGCAGCCCGGTGGAACTGGAATGGCGCATCGCCCCGGTGCGCGTGGCCGGCGAGGGCATCTCGCACCTGATCGCCTTGCTCTCCGACATCGGCCAGCGCAAGCAGGCCGAGTCGGAGATCCGCCGGGCGCGCGACCAGGCCCTGGAGGCCTCGCGCCTGAAGTCGGAATTCCTGGCCACCATGAGCCACGAGATCCGCACCCCGATGAACGGCATCATCGGCATGACCGACCTGCTCATGGACACGCCCCTGACGCCCGAGCAGAAGGACTTCGCCAGCGTGGTCAAGGACTCCGCCGGGGCGCTCCTGACCATCATCAACGACATACTCGACTTCTCCAAGATCGAGGCCGGCAAGATCCAGATCGAGGCGACCGAATTCTCCCTCGTCAACGTCGTCGAGGGGGTTGCCGAACTGCTCGCCGAGAAGGCGCGGGCCAAGGGCCTGGCGATGATGACCTTCATCGACCCGGAACTGCCCGAGCAGGTGGTGGGGGATCCCACCCGGCTGCGCCAGGTGCTCACCAACCTGATCGGCAACGCGGTCAAGTTCACCGAGCGCGGCGAGGTCGTGGTCCGGGTCACCGTGGCCCATGGCGGCCGGGTCCGCTTCGAGGTGCGCGACACCGGCATCGGCATCGCCCCGGAGGTACGGGAGCGCCTGTTCCAATCCTTCACCCAGGCCGACAGTTCGACCACCCGGCGTTACGGCGGCACCGGTCTCGGCCTGGCCATCTCCAAGAGCCTGGTCGAGCTGATGGGCGGCGGCATGGAACTGGCCAGCACGCCGGGGCTGGGCTCCACCTTCGCCTTCGCGCTGCCGCTCGGCGACGGCAGCGTGGCCGCGGATGCCCTGGAGCAGGCGGCCGGCCTGGCCGGCCGCCGCCTGCTGGTGGTCGACGACCAGTCGTTCAGCCGCGAGATCGTCCAGCGCTACTGCCAGGCCTGGGGCATGGCGGTGACGCTCGCCGACACCGGCGCCGGGGCCCTGTCGGCGCTGCGCGAGGCGCAACGCGAGGGCCGGCCGTTCGACCTGGCGATCATCGAGATGCTGCTGCCGGACATGGATGGCCCGGCCGTCGCGCGGGCCATCCGCGCCGACGCCGGGCTGGCCGGCCTCAAGCTGGTCCTGCTCACGGAGCGCGACCGCCGCCAGGGCCAGGACCTGGCCCTCAAGGTCGGTTTCGACGCCAGCCTGTCCAAGCCGGTGCGCCAGTCGCTGCTCCTGGACGCGGTCGCCGACGCCATCGCCGGGGCCGCCAGCGCCCTGTTGGCGGCGGCAACGGAACCCGTGGGCCGGGACGAATACCAGTCCGCGCTGCGCGAGAACCGCCTGGTCCTGCTCGCCGAGGACAACCCGACCAACCAGAAGGTCGCCCAGTTGATCCTGCGCAAGCTGGGCTATGCCTGCCACATCGTCGACAACGGCCAGGCCGTGCTCGACACCGTGGCCACCCTGCCGTACGCCCTGGTCCTGATGGATTGCCAGATGCCGGTGATGGATGGTTTCGAGGCCACCCGCAAGCTGCGCAGGATCGAGCGCGAGCAGGGCCTGGCGCGCATGCCGGTGATCGCCCTGACGGCGAACGCCATGCAGGGCGACCGGGAGAGCTGCCTGGCCGCCGGCATGGACGACTACGTCAGCAAGCCCGTGAGCGGGGAGAAGTTGCGCGCCGTCCTCGAACGCTGGTCGCGCCGTGCCCCGCGCGTGGAACCCGTGCCGGCGTCGGCGCCGGAGCCGGTGGCCAGGGCCGGCGGCCTGGCACCGCTGAATCTGAAGCGCCTGGTCGACGACCTCGGCGAAGACGACGCGCGCATGGTCCTGACCGTGTTCCTGGACGACATGCGCAGCCTCCTGGCCGAGTTGCGCAGCGCGCTGATCGAGCAGCGCGCCGACGCCGCGCGCCTGGCCCATTCGGTCAAGGGCGGCAGCGGCAACGTCGCGGCCGAGGAGATGGCCGGCCTGGCCGGCAAGATCGAGCAGGATGTCCGGCGTGGCGACTGGGATGACGCCCAAGTAGATCTACACTACCTTGAAAAAGCGTATTCCCGCGTGCGCCAGTATCTGGAGGCCTGGCTGGGCCGGCCGACCTGAGGACCCGGACAATGAAGATCCTGATCGTCGACGACAACAACACGAATCTGGTCGTGCTCAAGGCCCTGTCCGGCAAGCTGGACGGCAATGAGGTGTACACCTTCAACCTGCCGGCCGAGGCCCTGGCCTGGTGCGCCGGCCACGACCCCGACCTGGTCCTGCTCGACTACATGATGCCGGACATCGACGGCTTCCAGTTCCTCGCCCGCTTCCGGGCCCTGCCCGGCAAGGAAGAGATTCCGGTGATCATGATCACCGCCGACAACGAGCTGGAGGTCCGTTACCGCGCCCTCGAACTGGGCGCCAACGACTTCCTCACCAAGCCGGTCGACAAGACCGAGTTCCTGGCCCGGATGCGCAACATGCTGGCCCTGCGCCAGAGTCGCAAGCTGCTCGCCGACCGCGCCGACTGGCTGGCCCAGGAAGTGCGCAAGGCGACCGCCGACATCGTCGAACGGGAGCGCGGCGCGATCTTCCTGCTCTCCAAGGTGGCGGAGTACCGCGATCCGGAGACCGGCGCCCACATCCTGCGCATGGCCCACTACTGCAAACTGATCGGCCAGCGCCTGGGCCTGGCCGACGACGCGGTCGCCATGCTGTTCGACGCCGCGCCCATGCACGACATCGGCAAGGTCGGCATCCCCGACCACATCCTGCTCAAGCCCGGCCGCCTGGACGCCGGGGAGATGGCCGTCATGCGCCAGCATGCCCGCATCGGCTGGGAAATCCTGACCTCGGCGCCGTTCGAGAACGCCTTGTTCAGCGCCGCCGCCGAGATCGCCCTGAGCCACCACGAGAAGGTGGACGGCAGCGGCTATCCGCAGGGCCTGGCCGGCGAGGCCATCCCGCTCATGGGGCGCATCGTCGCGGTCGCCGACGTCTTCGATGCCCTGACTTCGGCGCGGCCCTACAAGGTGGCCTGGGAACTCGACGCCGCGCGCGACTTCCTGTCCGCGCAGGCCGGCAGCCACTTCGACGCCCGCTGCGTCGAGGCATTCCTGGCCGCCTGGGATGAGGTCCTGGAGATTCGCGCCCGCTACGAGGACGATTCCTTCGAGGCCTGAGCGCGGTCCGGGCCGAGCAGGTCCGGGGCGTCCTCGGCGCGCAGGTAGCGCCAGGGCAGGGGGACCAGGCCGGGGACCCGGTCGCGGTAGCGCCGGTAGGCGTCGCCGAACACGGCGATCAGCTTGGCCTCCTCCAGGCGGCTGCCCACCACCAGGTAGACGGTGACCGTCAGGCTGGCGACCAGCCAGCCGGCGTTGAGGTCGCGCGTCCAGAGGTAGAGCAGGCCCAGGCTGTACCAGGGGTGGCGCACGTAGCGGTGCAGCGGCGACAGGACGAAGCTGTCGTGCCAGCCGTCCGGGGCACCGCGGGCGCGCCACTGGCGCAGGCCGATGAAATCCATGCTGTCGTACCAGCGCAGGCTCCACAGGTAACCGGCCACGGTGGCGAGCAGCGCCGGCCAGGCGATCCAGGCCGGCCAGTGCCACAGGGCGGCGCCGGGATAGGCCCAAGTGAGCCCCAGCGGCGGCACCAGCAGGACCAGCGCGAGGCCGTTGAAAACGAGCCGGTAGGCCGGCGCCAGGCCGGGCCGGCGGCGCGCCACCCAGTCCTTCAGGCCGTTGCCGGCCAGCCAGGAGTGGAGGATGCCGTAGGCGGCCCAGGCCAGGGCGATGGCGGCCAGGTGGCCGAGTTCAGGCATCGACGTGCTCCAGCTGCCAGGTCGCCCCGGCGTCGCGCCCGAGCGCCTCGGCCAGCCAGGGCAGCAGGCCGGCCAGCGCGGCGGCCAGCGGCCAGGGCGGGTTGACGATGAACATGCCGCTGCCGTGCATGCCGAAGCCGTCCGGTGCCGGCGCCTGCACGGTCAGGCTGGCGTGCAGCCAGGCGGTGACCGGCAGGCGCTTGAGCTTGTCCAGCATCTGGGCCGGCTCCGGGCGCTGCAGGAGGGGGTACCAGACCGCGTAGGTGCCGGTGGCGAAGCGGGCCAGGCTGTCCTTGAGGGCGACCACGACGCGCCGGTAGTCGTCCTTGACCTCGTAGGAAGGGTCGATCAGGACCAGGCCGCGGCGCGGTTGCGGCGGCAGTACCGACTTCAGGGCGGCGAAACCGTCGCTGGCCTCGATCTTGATGTGGCGGCCGCCGCCGTTGAACGTCCGGCGCAGCAACTGGGCATCGGTGGAATGCAGTTCGAACAGGCGCAACTGGTCGTCGGCCCGCATCAGCTGGCCGGCCAGCCAGGGCGAGCCGGGGTACAGGCGCAGGCGGCCGTCCGGGTTCAGCGCGCGCACCAGGCCGACGTAGTCGGCCAGCAGCTCGGGCAGGTCGGTGCGCGTCCACAGGCGGGCGATCCCGGTTTCGGCCTCGGCGTTCTTGCGCGCATAGTCGGCCTCCAGGTCGTAGATGCCGGCCCCCGCGTGACTGTCGACGTACCACCAGGGTTTGTCCTTCAGGTTCAGGTGGCGCAGCATGGCGACCAGGAGGCCGTGCTTGAGGACGTCGGCGTGGTTGCCGGCGTGGAAGGCGTGGCGATAACTCAGCATTTCGCGTCGAGGCGGTTTCGTCAGGTGTGAATTCTAGGATTTCCGGACCCCGGTAGCTTAGTATTTGTTGCCACCGCCGATTCGACGGTAATCTAATAGGGAAAACATAAGAGGAGATTCCCGATGAAGCGCCTGGTCATAAGCCTGTTGCTGTGCGTCACCGGTGCCGCCTGGTCGGCGGACAGCCTGTTCACCGCCAACGACCACCGGTTCCCCATCGAGGTGACGTCCCGGGAACGCAACCAGATCCTGTACGAGATGCGTGAGTTCCTGCACGGCCTGCACAACATCCACCAGGCCCTGGCGCGCGACGACCTCAAGGCGGTGGCGCTCGAGACCCAACCCATGGGCGACGCCTTCAACCGCATCCCGGGCAACGTGCGCGAGCGCATGCCGGAGGGCTTCCAGCAGATGAGCATCGCCATGCAGGAGGCCTTCGTCTCCCTCAACCGGGCGGCCAGCGTCCAGCGCGACGGGCATGCGGTCGACGACCGCCTGGCCGAGATCATGACCTACTGCTCGGGTTGCCACGACACCTACCGCTTCGAGGTGGTGGCCTACAAGGCCAACAAGCGGCCGGCGGTCGAGAAGGTGAATCCCTACATACCCAAGTAAGGCCCCGCCGGCGCCGGCCGGCACGTTGGGCAAGGCCATCTATAATCGGGTCGTATATCGAACGATATAGGCTTGTCGACATGAACGCCTTGCCGCGCTACCGCACGTTGCTGGCCCTGTTGCTGGGCCTGTTCGGTCTGGTGTTTGCCGGCATGGTGGTGCTGTTCCACCAGAAGTCCGAGGAGTACGCGATCGGCGAGGCCAAGAAGCAGGCCCTGAACGCCCTCCTGGTGCACCGGGCCATCCACGCCTACGTCACCCAGGTGCAACGCCCCGAGATCTACCGCCTGAAGGACACCGGCCGGCTGTACCGGGAGTACTTCTCGCCCATGGTGATGTCCTTCACCTTCATCTCCCGCAACGTCAAGGACCGGCTCAACGAGCAGCGCGAGCAGCACGGCATGGAGCCAATCTACTTCAAGCTGGCCAGCCTGAACCCGCGCAACCCGATCAACCAGGCCGACGACCTCGAAGCCGACCTGCTGCGGCGCATGAACCGCGAGGGCCTGCAGGAGTACCAGCAGGCGGTCGAACTGGACGGCCGCCATTTCCTCTACCTGGCCGTGCCGATCGAGCGCTCCACGCCCGGCTGCATGAAATGCCATGGCGACCCGCGCGACGCCCCGGCCGAGCTGGTGGCCATGTACGGGGACCGGGCCGGCTTCCACGAGGACCCGAACGGCATCCGCGCCCTGATCTCGATCCGGGCGCCGCTCGACGAGACCCTGGCGAGTGCGGACCGGATGGCCAACCTGCTCACCCTGGTCACCTTCCTGGTGCTGTCCGGCATCTATGGCCTGATCGCCTTCTTCACCTACCGGATCGCCGCCCAGCAGCAGCGTATCGTGAGCCAGAACCGCGAGCTGGCCGAGTTGTCGGTCACCGATGCCCTGACCGGGGCGAGCAACCGGCTCGGCCTGATGGCGCGCCTGAACGAACTGGCCAGCAGCGCGCAGCGTTTCAAGCTGGTGCTGTCGGTCATGCTGCTCGACCTCGACCACTTCAAGGAGGTCAACGACCGCCACGGCCATCCGGCCGGGGACCAGGTGCTGAAACGCTTCGTCGCCATCCTGCGCGACAACGTGCGCGCCGCCGACATCGTCGGCCGTTGGGGCGGCGAGGAGTTCCTCATCGTCGCGCCGCACATCGGCCTGGACAGTGCGGCGCAACTGGCCGAGAAGCTGCGCGGCCTGATCGAGTCGGCCGACCTGGGCCCCGGCATCCGGATCACGGCCAGCATCGGCGTCGCGGAATATCGCGCCAACGAGTCGCTCGACGACCTGATCGCCCGTGCCGACCAGGCCCTCTATGCGGCCAAGGCGGGCGGGCGCAACCGGGTCGAGGTTCAGCGCGCCGACCTGAACCGGGCGAGGTAGTCGCTCACCGCGGCGATGTCGCCGGCGGTATAGGGGGCGATCGCCCGAACCATGTCGGCATCGGCGTCGCGCCGGGCGCCCGCCTGGGCCCGGATGGCCGTGCTCTCGCGCACCAGGTAGCGGTAGTGCTGGCCGGCCAGGCGGGGCACGAAGCGGGCGCCGTCGCCCTCGCCGGCGCGGCCGTGGCAGGTCGCGCAGTCGCGTTCGTAGAGGGTCCGGCCGCGCGCCAGGTGGCGGCCGTCGCCTTTGCCGTTGCCGGCCGGCACCGGCAGCCCGGCCAGGTAGGCGGCGATGTCGGCCAAGTCCCGGGTACTCACCTCGTCCGGATTGATGAACGGGTGCATGGCCGGGCTCTGCCGGCGCCCGGAGCGCACGTCGGCCATCTGCTTGACCAGGACCGTGGCCTGCTGGCCGGCCAGCTGCGGATAGCCGGCATCGGCGCGCCCCGCCCCGTCCGCCTGGTGGCAGCCGCGGCAGACCCGGTAGGCGGCCTTGCCCTTGACCGGGTCGCCCGCCATGGCCAGGGCGGCGTCCCGTTCCGCGGCCGCCGGCCCGGCGGCGTCGAGTGGGGGGGCCGCCAGGGCCAGGCCGAACAGCAGGGTGGCAAGCAGGGGGCGTGTCATCGGCGTGGTTCTCCTCGCTCAGGGCAGGCTGGCCAGATATTCGGCGACCGCGCGCGCCTCCTTCTCGGACAGGCGTTCGGCGACCGTGAGCATGACCTTGCGGGCGTACGGTCGTTTGCCGGCGACATACAGGCGGAACTGCGCCACCGTGTAGTCGACGTCCTGGCCGGCCACGCGCGGGAAACGGTCCGAGCCCTCGCCCCGGGTCTCGTGGCAGCCGTCGCAGGCCGGCACCCCGCCGGCGGGGTTGCCGTTCAGGTAGATCCGCTTGCCGAGGGCCAGGAGGGCGGGCTTGGTCACCTTGCCGCGCACGGGCGCCTGCCCGGCCAGGAAGGCGGCCAGGTCGGCCATGTCCTGGTCGGACAGGTCCTGGGCGATCGCCTGCATCGGCGCGCTCTCGCGGCCATCCTCCTTGAAGCCGTTCAGTTCCCGGACCAGGTATTCCGGTTGCTGGCCGGCCAGGTTGGGTATGCCGCGGGTCCGGCTGTTGCCGTCGGTGCCGTGGCAGCCGGCGCAGCGCGCCGCCATGACCACCGCGCCCCGGGTCGGGTCGCCGCCGGCCGGCGGATCGGCCGCCGGGGCCGGGACCGCGGCGCCGGCGAACAGGGCGGCGGCGAGAGGCACGGAAACGCGCATGACGGGACCCGCATGGAAGGCATTGCGGTCAGGTTAGCGCATCCGCGGCCCGGGCACGGCGCCGTCGGACGCCGACCTTGACCTGGGTCAAGGTCGCTCGGCCGCGCGCCGGCCGGCGTCGGTATCGTATAGACTTGCGGCCAAAACCAACCGGGAGTCCCGCCGTGGCCAACCTCGTCATCCGCACCCTGGTCCTGCTGCTGGTCGGCCTGCTTCTCGCCGCCGCCGGCTGGACCTGGCTCACCCTGCACTGGAGCTATTCCGAAGGCGAACGGGCCGGCTACGTGCAGAAGTTTTCCAAGAAGGGCTGGCTGTGCAAGACCTGGGAAGGCGAGATCGCCCTGGTCACCATGCCCGGCGCCATCCCCGAGAAGTTCGAGTTCACCGTCAAGGACGACGCCGTGGCCAAGCGTATCAACGACCTGGCCGGCCGCCGGGTGGTGTTGAGCTACCAGCAGCACAAGTTCATCCCGGTGTCCTGCTACGGCGAGACCGAATACTTCGTGGTCGACATCAAGCCGGTCGACGAGCCGCATCTCGATAACGTGCTGCCGGCCTCGCCGGCGCCCGCGCTCAACCCGTAATCCCGCGCCCACCGACCAGGGAGGTCCCGCATGCGCGAACTGCTCCGAGCCCTGCTGCGCCCGCTCGCCCGGGTCCTGTTCCGGGTCCGCGTCCAGGGCGACCTCGAGGTCTTCGGCGCCGGCCCGCTGCTCATCGTCGCCAACCACGAATCCTTCCTGGACGGCCTCCTGCTCGGCCTGTTCCTGCCCATCGATCCGGTCTTCGTGGTGCACACCGGCATCGTCGCCAACCCGTGGTTCCGGCTCCTGCTGGCGGCGGTCGACTACCTGGCCGTGGACCCCACCAGTCCCATGGCCATGAAACGCGTGGTCAAGCTGCTGGAGAGCGGCCGCCCGGTGGTGATCTTCCCGGAAGGGCGCATCACGGTCACCGGCAGCTTGATGAAGGTCTACGACGGCCCCGCCTTCGTCGCCGCGCGCAGCCGCGCCACAATCGTCCCGGTACGCCTGGACGGCCCGGCGCGCAGCTATTTCTCGCGCCTGTCCGGCCACTATCCGCGTCGCCTGCTACCCCGGGTCACCCTGTCCATCCTGCCGCCCCGGCGCATCGAGGTGGCGGCGGGCGGACCGGCGCGCATGCGCCGGCGCGCGGCCGGCGAGGCCATGCGCCGACTGATGCAGGACATGCTGTTCGCCTCGCGGCCGCGTCAGACCCTGTACGGGGCGTTCTGCGACGCCATGGCCATTCACGGCCGCAGGCGCCGTCTGGTCGAGGACATGCGCCAGATCGAGTATTCCTACAACGACCTGCTCAAGATGACCCTGATGCTGACCCGGCTGGTGCTGCGCGCCGCCGGGCCGGGCGGCGAGGGTGGCCGCATCGGCCTGCTGCTGCCCAACCTGGCCCCCACCATCGCCCTCATCCTGGGCCTCGGCGCGCGCCGCCGGGCGCCAGCCATGCTCAACTACAGCGCCGGCGCCGACGCCTTGCGCACCGCCTGCACGGCGGCCGAGGTCGAGGTGGTGGTCACCTCGCGCGCCTTCGTCGCCCAGGCCCGCCTGGCCGACACCCTGGCCGGCCTCACCGGCGTGCGCCTGCTCTACCTGGAGGACCTGCGCGCCGGCATCGGCCTACTCGACAAGCTCTGGCTGGTCGCCTGGGCCCTGCGCGTGCCGCGCTGGTTCGAACATCCGGGCAGCCCGGAGGACCCGGCCGTGGTGCTGTTCACCTCCGGTTCAGAGGGCAAGCCCAAGGGCGTCGTCCTGCCGCACCGGGCCATCCTCGCCAACATCGCCCAGATCCGCGCCGTGGTGGATTTCTCGGTCGACGACAAATTCCTCAACGCCCTGCCGGTGTTCCACTCCTTCGGCCTCACCGCCGGCACCCTGCTGCCGGTGCTGACCGGCTGCAACCTGTTCCTGTACCCGAGCCCGCTGCACTACCGGGTCATCCCGGAGATCGCCTATGACCGCGGCTGCACCGTCCTGTTCGGCACCAGCACCTTCCTCGCCAACTACGCCAAGAATGCCCACCCCTACGACTTCTACCGCCTGCGCTACGTCGTGGCCGGGGCCGAGAAGCTGGCCGCGCCGGTGCGCGAGCTGTGGTTCGAGAAGTTTGGCCTGCGCATATTCGAGGGCTACGGCGCCACCGAGACCGCGCCGGTGCTGGCGGTGAACACGCCCATGGCCTACCGCAGCGGCAGCGTCGGCCAGTTCCTGCCCGGCGTCGAGCACCGCCTGGTGCCGGTGCCCGGCATAGCTCGGGGCGGCCTGCTGCACGTGCGCGGCCCCAATGTCATGGCCGGCTACTACCGGGTCGAGCATCCGGGCACCCTGGAGCCGCCCGCCTCCGAGGCCGGCGACGGCTGGTACGCCACCGGCGACATCGTCGAGGTGGATGGCGAGGGCTTCGTGCGCATCGTCGGCCGGGTCAAGCGCTTCGCCAAGATCGCCGGCGAGATGGTCTCCCTGGAGGCGGTCGAGAAGCTGGCCTACGCCGCCGCGCCGGATGCCGCCCACGCCGCCACCACCCAGCCGGACGCCCAGAAGGGCGAGGCCCTGGTCTTGTACACCACCGACCCGGGCCTGAGCCGCGAGGCCTTGCAGGCCAAGGCGCGCGAGTTGGGCACGGCGGAACTGGCGGTGCCGCGCAAGATCGTCCGCATCGAAGCGCTGCCGCTCCTGGGCACCGGCAAGACCGACTACGTCACCCTCCAGGCCATGGCGGAGGCGGCATGAGCGGCCAATCCCACCTGCTCGCCACCCGGCGTTTCCTGCCCCTGTTCGTCACCCAGTTCCTGGGCGCCTTCAACGACAACGTGTTCAAGAACGCCCTGGTGGTCCTGCTCACCTTCCAGGCGGCGCGCTGGACCAGCCTGCCGGCCGGCATCCTCGCCAACCTGGCGGCCGGGGTGTTCATCCTGCCCTTCTTCCTGTTCTCGGCCACCGCCGGGCAGCTGGCGGACAAGTACGACAAGGCCCGCCTTGCCCGCCTGGTCAAGGTCCTGGAGATGGCCATCATGGCGGTGGCCGGCGTGGGCTTCTGGCTCACCAGCCTGACCTGGCTGTTCGTCGCCCTGTTCATGCTCGGCCTGCATTCCACCCTGTTCGGGCCGATCAAGTACGCCTTGCTGCCCCAGCACCTGCACCCGGACGAGCTGCTCGGCGGCAATGCCCTGGTCGAGGCCGGCACCTTCGTCTCCATCCTGCTCGGCACCCTGGCCGGCGGCCTCCTGGCCGGGGCCGGCGCGCCCCTGGCCATCGCCGCGGTCGGCCTCCTGGTCGCCGCGGCCGGCTACCTGGCCAGCCGGGCCATCCCGACGGCGCCGGCGCCGGCCCCCGACCTGGTGGTCCATCCCAACCCGCTGGCCGAGACCTGGCGCTGCATCGGCTACGCGCGCGAGAACAACGCGGTGTTCCAGTCCATCCTGGGGGTGTCCTGGTTCTGGCTGTTCGGGGCCCTGTTCCTGGCCCAGTTCCCGGCCTACGCCAAGAACGTCCTGGGTGGCGGAGAGACCGCCGTGACCCTGCTCCTGGCCACCTTCACGGTCGGCGTCGGGCTCGGTTCCCTGGCCTGCGAACGGCTGTCCGGCCGGCGCATCGAGCTGGGCCTGGTACCGTTCGGCTCCATCGGCCTGACCCTGTTCGCCCTCGACCTCGCCCTGCATTCCCCCGCGCTCCTGCCGGGCGGGGCGCCGCTCGCCCTGGCCGAACTGCTCGGCCAGCCGGGCAGCGTCCGCGTCCTCGCCGACCTGGCCCTGATCGGCCTGTTCGGCGGCTTTTTCATCGTGCCGCTGTACGCCCTGGTGCAGCAGCGCAGCCGGCCCGAGGCGCGCGCCCGGGTGATCGCCGCCAACAACATCATGAACGCCCTGTTCATGGTCGCCGGTGCCCTGGCCGCGACCGGCCTGCTGGCGGCCGGCCTGAGCATTCCGGACCTGTTCGCCGTGGCGGCGGTGATGAATGCCGTCGTCGCCCTGTACATCTATCTGATGGTGCCCGAATTCCTGATCCGCTTCGTGGTCTGGCTGGCCCTGCGCCTGACCGGCCGCATCGAGGCCGAGGGCATGGAACGGCTGCCGCCCCACGACGGTGCCGTGCTGGTACTGGAGAGCCCGGAGAAGATCCGGCCGCGCGACCTGGTGGCGGTGATGGCGGCCTGCGAGCGGCCGATCCGTTTCCTGGTCGATGCCGAGCTGGCGCGCCGGCCCGGCTACGGCCTCATGCTGCGCCGGGCCAAGGCCATCTTCGCCGACCACGCCCGCCTGGGCCGGGCCGCCCTGGCGGATGGCCAGCTGGTGGCGGTGGCGCACAACCCCATTGCGCCCGAGGCGCTGCTCGGGGACGCCACGCCGGTGCCGGTGTTCCGGGTCGTCCTGCAGCCGGCCGCCAGCCTATGGGCGCGCAGCCGGATGCGGGTGGAGGCGGTGGCCGGAACGCTGCCCGGGACGGCCGGGCCGAACTGATCCGGCGGGCGTCGCCGGTAGCGCCCGCCAACTGAAGATAGCGAGACACGATGCGCGCAATCGGCAATTTCCTCTGGTTCATCCTGGGCGGGGTGTTCATGGGCCTGGCCTGGTGGTTCGCCGGCCTGATCGCCTTCGTCACCCTCGTCGGCATCCCCTGGGGGCGGGCCTGCTTCGTCATCGGCCAGTTCACCTTCTTCCCGTTCGGTCGCGAGGCCGTGAGCCGCAAGGAGCTGAGCGGCCGGGACGACATCGGCACCGGCGCCCTCGGCATCGTCGGCAACGTCCTCTGGTTCGTCTTCCTGGGCGTCTGGCTGGCCATCGGCCACATCGCCTCGGCGCTGGCCTGCTTCATCACCATCATCGGCATCCCGTTCGGCATCCAGCACCTCAAGCTGGCCGGGATTGCCTTGGCGCCCATCGGCAAGACCGTCGTGACCGCGGAAGTGGCCGCGGCGGCCAGGCGCTCCGGGGCGCAGGCGGCCGTGGCGGCGGCGCGGAACGGCGGCTGAGCTGGCTGGATGGCTTTCCGACCGGGCGATCGCCGGGTGTTGAACGGTCGGCGCCGCATGGCATTCGTGGACCGTCGCCTGGCCGCCGTTCACGCGTTGCCGCGCTCGGGCCGGGGACGGTGGCCGGCCGGGAAAGGCCCTCCGGGTTCAGGCCTGCGCAGGCAGACCGGAACCTGAAGGCGGTGCCCGGAAACCGGCGATAACGGCTTACTTCAGGGCGGCGAGCGCGGCGTCGTAGTCGGGCTCGTTGGCGATCTCGGGCACCAACTGGGTGTAGATGACCCGGTTCTGCTCGTCGAGGATGACCACGGCACGGGCCGTCAGGCCGACCAGACCGGTGTCGGCGATGCGCACGCCGTAGTCTTCCATGAACGAGCCGGCGCGCATGGTCGACAGGGTGACCACGTTGCTCAGGCCTTCGGCGCCGCAGAAGCGGGCCTGGGCGAACGGCAGGTCGGCGGAAATCACCAGCACCACGGTGTTGGCCAGGCTGCTGGCCTCGCTGTTGAAGCGGCGGGTGGACGCGGCGCAGGTCGGGGTGTCCAGGCTCGGCACGATGTTGAGCACCTTGCGCTTGCCGGCATAGGTGGCCAGGGTGACGTCGTTCAGATCCTTGTCGGCGAGCTTGAAGTCGGGGGCGGTGGAACCGACGGCGGGCACATTGCCGGCCAGGTTGACGGGGTTGTTCAGGAAGGTTACGGCAGCCATCTTTAGGTCTCCTTGGTGGGATTGGGACAGGGTCAACGGTGCGCCGCGCGGCGTCGCACCTGCACAAGCGCGAGCAATCGATCGAGCCGGGCGCGGGCGCTGGATCACGTCGGTCGTCGTGGCCAGGGTCCGCTCCCTCGACGCCGAACCGGTCGCTCGGGAAGCAAGGCGCTTCGGTGAACTATTGCGCGGCGCACTATATATATTTTCAATGATGTAACAATGTAATTATTTTAATTTCCAATATTTGCTCGGTTAATACACCGCGCCGCCCAACCGGGCGGAAGGCGTGCCACCCCGGCCGGCGGGTATCGGGTTCCCCCGGCGGCCCGGCCTCGCCGCTGGCCCGGTCCCGGCGGCGCCTCAGTCGATCACGGTCACCCGCCCGGCCCGGCCGTCCACCCGCAGCCGCTGGCCGTTGCTGACCGCGGCCAGGATGCCGTGCACCGCCATCACCGCCGGGATGCCCATCTCGCGCGCCGTCACGGCGCCGTGCGAGAGCGGGCCGCCGCTCTCGGTGACCACCGCGCAGGCGGAATAGAACAGCGGCGTCCAGGCCGGGTTGGTGGTGCGGGCGACCAGGACGGCGCCCTTGGGGAAGTTGGCGAAGTCGTCCGGCGAGTGGACAAGGTAGACTTCGCCCTCGGCCTGGCCGGGGCTGCCGGGCAGGCCGGTGAGGTCGCCAGCGCCGGCCTCGGTGGCGGCCGCTTCGCCCAGCACCCAGGCCGGTGGCGCGGCGCGGTCGGCCAGGTAGGCGGCCTTCTCGGCGCGCACCGCCTCGGCCAGGCGGTCCCAGCGCGCCGCGTCGTCGGCGCGGATGGCCGCGTCGAGCGCCTCGTAGCGGCAGAAGAACACGTCCATGGGCTCGGCCACCACGTCGCGCCGGGCCAGGCGGTGGCCCAGCTCGGCCAGGCCCCGGCGCAGGGGCAGGGTGAGGCGGGTGGTCTGGTAATGCTCGACGTCGTCCAGGGTGGTGTAGGCGCGCGCCAGGCGCAGCAGCTCGTGCATGAAGAAGTGCAGCGCGGCCGGCAGCTTGGCGAACAGGGCGATCTCGGCCTGCAGCTGGCGTCGGCGCAGGGCGTGTTCCTTGTCCTCCGGCTCCTCGGCGGGCGGCGCCGCGGCCATCAGGCGCAGGTTGTCGAGGACCACCCAGGGGGCCTCGCGCCAGGTGGGGTGGTAGGGATCGAAGTCCGTCTCCCGGTGGCCGTGGTCGGCCAGGAACTTCTCGAACCGGGCGGCGAAGCGAGGATGCCCGGCCAGGCCGTCCCCGCTTGACAGTTCCCGCGACGGCCGGGCGTCGACCAGGGCGTGCAGGGCGGCGTCGGCGCGGATGTCGCGGGCCAGGCCGTAGAGTTCCTTGTTGATCACCCCGGTCTTGGTCTCGCAGTGGGCCATTAAATCATCGAACAGCTGCGCGCCGGCCTCGGCGCCGCCGGCGAGCATGGACAGCAGGCCGAGCAGGACCTTGTACAGGGTGCGCTGGGTGATGGAGATGGCGATGTTGGGCAGGAAGTAGTCGCTGCCCAGCCGGTTGACCTTGAGCACGTAGTCCCAGACGCCGCGCAGGTCCTTGTCGGCGAGCGGCTCGGCCATGAACTCGCCGATGCCCAGGAGATAGCGGTCGAGGTCGCGCGACCATTCCATGGGCAGGCTCTGGACCCAGGCGAAGCGTTCCCGGATGGTCGGCAGCTGCGCCTCCAGGTCGGCCAGCGACGTGATCTTGAAGGGCGCGCGGGCGCCGTACAGCTCGACCGCGTTCTGGTTGCCGTAGATGTAGTGGCCGTGGATGCCGAACCACTTGCCGGCGAAGGGCGGGTAGCCCATGAGGCGGAAGGAGTGGTTGAGCGAGCGATGGAAGCCTTCCTCCACCATGTCCCAGGCCAGCGGCGTGATGGCGTTGGGAAAGCGTTCGGCCGATTCGTCCCGGGTCCAGCGCGCCGGGATGCTGGTGACCGGGCGCGACTGCAGCAGGTGCAGGCCGGCGGCGTCGAAGCCCCATTCGATGTCCTGGGGGAACTGGTAGGCGGCCTCGACCCGGCGCATCAGGTCGGCCAGTTCGCCCAGGCGCGCCTCGGTCAGGCAGGGCAGGGCGCTCTCGGCGTCGTCGATCTCCACCTCCTCGGAACCCTGTTCGGCGCAGCGCACCCGGCGGGTCTTGCGGCCGATCCGGCTGGACAGGAGGGTGCCGTCCTTGGCCAGGACGTATTGGTCGACCTCGCCCTCGCCGCTGACCACCGACTCGCCCAGGCCATAGTTGGCGTTGACCAGCATCTCGTCGAGCGCGCCGCTGACCGGGTTGACCGTGAAGCCGACCCCGGCCACTTCGCAGCGCACCATGCTCTGCACCACCACGGCCATGGTGGCCTCGCGCTGGCCGAAGCCCTGGCGCCGGCGGTAGGCGATGGCCCGGTCCTGCCACAGGGAGGCGAAGCAGTCGCGTACCCGGTCGAGTATGGCGTCGGCGCCGATGACGTTGAGGAAGGTATCGTGCTGGCCGGCGAAGGCGGCCGAGGCGAGGTCCTCGAAGGTGGACGAGGAACGCACCGAGAAGGCGGCCTCCGCCGGGAACCCGGCCAGGCCGGCGCGGATCGCCGCCGCCACCTCGGCGGGCAGTGCGACCCGGTGCAGTTGCGCGCGCAGTTCGGCGGCCTCGGCGACCAGGGCGGTGGGGTCGTCGAAGCTGAACGACTCGACCCGGTCCAGGAGGTCGCCGGCCGCCCGCACGAAGGCACGGTAGGCGTCGGCGCCGACCACGAAGCCGGGCGGCACCGGGAAGCCGCGCTGGGTCAGGATGGCCAGGTTGGCGCCCTTGCCGCCCACCAGTTCGGTTTCGACGGCCGCCGGGGCGGAGAAGGCGAAGGTCCAGGTCACGAGTCTATCCTTTCGAGGCGGTATTGCCGTTCGGCGACCCGGAGCGCGAACAGCGCCAGGGCGACGCCGGCCAGCACGTCGATGAAGTAGTGGTAGCGGAGGTATTGGGTGGACAGCCAGAGCAGGACGCACGGTCCCAGGTAGGCCCAGAAGCGCCGGCGCTTGTGGCGGAAATCGAAGCCGAGCAGGTAGCCTGACACGGCGACGTGCAGGCTGGGGAAGACGTCGACGCCGATGCTGCCCTGGCGCACCAGTTCGGCGTTCCACGCGGTCAGCTGCCCGCCTGCCAGCGGCGCGGCGAAGTCGTAGGCGAGATAGGGGCCGGCGGCCGGCACCAGGGTGTAGCCGAGGAAGCCGATGCCGTAGAGCGAGAAGAGGCCGGCCACGAAGGCCTTGAGCCGGGGCAGCTCGCCGACGAAGTAGTAGATCAGGCTGAACAGCAGGTAGGGGAAGAACAGCAGATAGGCCAGGCTGAACAGCTCGGTCAGGGCAGGATTGGCGTAGGGCTGCAGCAGGAAGGCCGGCGAGTCGGGCAGGAGGATGCGGTCGATGGCGCGCAGGTCGGCGTCGAAGCGGTAGGCGGTGAGCGCCGGGATGGCGTTGCGCATCTCCTGGAAATACAGGTTCATGGCGACCGGGTAGTAGAGCAGGCGCCAGCGCCACGCCGTCGCGGTGGCGCGCCGTTCCCCCCAGACCGCCAGGCCGGCGGCGAGGCCGAGGCCGGCCAGGTAGATCAGGGCGTCGCCGCCCAGCACGCCCTGGGCCGCGACCAGGCGCAGCCAGGTCAGGGCCAGGTAGGCGCCGAACAGCCATTCGTGCGGCAGCAGGCGCGCCATTCAGACGCCCGCCCCGGTCATGGCGCGGTCGATGGCGGTGTGCCATTCGAGCAGGCGGGCGCGCAGGCCGCCGCCCCGGGCCAGGTTGGCCAGGCTCACGGCCAGCTTGCGCAGCCGGTACAGGGAACGCAGGCCGAGCCAGGACAGTGCCGCGTAGGCCGGCCAGAGCAGGCCGTGGCCCGAGGCCAGGGCGGCGGCCAGGAGCAGGCCGGCCCAAAGGGCGAGGCCGGGCACCCCGACCAGCAGGCGCCAGAGCGCGACGGTGTTGGGCGCATCGGCGAAGCGCCGGCCGGCCCAACGCGCGGCCAGGACGGCCGGCAGGTTGAGGACCAGGGCGGTGGCCACCGGCGCCGCCAGCAGGGCGGCCAGGACGGCGTAGGCCCAGGCATGCCGGATCGGCATCAGGGGCACGCCCTGGTGCAGGCGCGGCCGGCTGGCCTCGACCTCGGCGCGCATCTCGGCGGCGACGGCGGCCAGGTCCGGCGTGCCGCGTTCGAGGGCCTTGAGGGCGGCGAAGTAGGAGCGTCCGGTACCCAGGCTGGCGGCATAGGCCAGGCGCTGCCAGTCGGCCCAGGTGTCGGCGTCGGGCGCGTTCACGCCGACCGCCTCCATGGCCTCGGTGATGCGCCGGTGCAGCAGGCGCACGGCCTCGGCTTCGGTCAATCCCTCCGGCAGGGTGGTGTCGACCGCCTCGCCGACCACCAGCTCGACGTCGCTTTGCCAGTCCGGTGCCGCCTCGTAGTGGATGCCGAGCGGCACCACGGCGGGCCGCGTGCCCTCGGCCAGGAGGCGGTACAGGATGCGCGCCGCGCCCTTCTGGAAGGGCAGGTGGCGGGGACCGAGGTCGCTGCTGCCCTCGGGCAGGACGAACAGGGCGCCGCCCGCCGCGACCTGGTTCACGCAGGCACCGAGGGCGGCCAGGTTGTCCACCGCCATGCCGCGCTCGGCGTCCTTGGCGCGCGCCACCTCGATGCCGCGGAAGAACATCCGGCCGATCGCGCTGCGGCGCAGCTGGGTGGAGATCATGAACACCGCGCGCGGCAGCGCGGCGGCGTAGACGAAGCCGTCGACGGCGCCGTTGCGATGCAGGCCGAGATAGAGAACCGGGCCGGCCCCGGGCAGGCGTTCCGGATGGAGGACGCTGACCCGGTGATAGTAGAGCCGGGTCAGGAAGCGGTTGAACCAGTGGCCCGAGGGGGCGTGCGCCGGTGGCATCGGGGTGGTTGTCCTTCGTATGGTTCCGATGGGGCGGGATCGGCCCGATTATCCCGGAACGCGCCGGTGAGTAAAGACCATGCCGCGACCAGGCCGAAGGCACTGGCGCGACCGCCGCAACCGGCCTAGTCTCGCGCTATCGGATCGGCAAGGAGACAGCATGGTGCGCGATGGGGACGTGGAGGTCGGCCGGCGGCCGGGTTGGGAAAGCCCGGCGCGGGGGGCGGCCTGATGGGGCCGCGCGGCATCGCCGCGGTCGTTGCGCTGGCCGTCGCGGTCGGCCTGGCCGGTTTCATCCAGTGGCAGCATGGCCCGGCCGGGGAACTTCGGCGCTTGCTCGGCCCGGACGGCCGGGCCTTGGCCGGTGGCGCCCGCCTGGCCGCCTGGCAGCCGGATCCGGACGCCAGGCCCATGGGCTACTACCTGCAGCGCCGCCTCGACGCCGCCGCCTGCCGTGCGCTGGCCACCTCGACCGGCCTGGTGCCGGCGCCCGTGCCGGCGCTCGCCGAGGCCGTCTGGCGCCTCCCGGCCGGTCTCGATTTCCCCGGCTGGGTGGCCCCGGCGGCCACCCCGGGGCGCGCCGTCCAGGCCAGCGGCCGGGTCGGCCAGGCGGTGGTCTGGTTGCGCTGCTACGATGGAAATGCCTACTTGGTCGTCCTGCCGGCGTCACCCTGACGGCGGGACGTGGTTCCGAAAGCGGAGGCATGGCGAAATGGATAAGCGCACTTTCCTGATGTTCGTCCCGCTGCTGGCCGCCTGCGCGACGTCGGCCACGCCGGAACCGGCCGACAAGCCGGACGCCGGCGCCGACGGCAAGCAGATCAAGGACATCGCGGCGACCCCCCTGAGCGATCTCAACCTGGTCCGGACCAAGATCCCGGACGTGCTGACGGCGGCGCGCAAGTCGCCCTACGGCGCGCCGGCCGACGGCGGCTGCACGGCCCTGGCGGAGCAGGTCAAGGCACTCGACGAGGTGCTCGGACCGGACCTCGACCGTTCCAGGAAGGATACCGACGAGGGCCTGGTCGAGCGGGGTGCCGACTTCATCGGCGAGACCGCGGTGGACACGGCGCGCCATGCCGCGGCGGGCATCCTGCCGTTCCGTTCCTGGATACGCAAACTGTCCGGGGCGGAGCGGCATTCCAAGGAGGTGTCGGCGGCGATCGCCGCAGGCATCGTCCGGCGCGCCTACCTGAAGGGCCTGGGCCAGGCGGCCGGGTGTCCGGCGCCGGCGGCACCGGCGGTCAGGCCGGCCGCCGGGGAGGGCGTCTCGCGGGGCGCCGCCGAGCCACCGGCATAGCGTTGTCCCGGGGCCGGCCGGACTGGACGCCCGGCGGCGCGGATGGCCGGGGAGCCGGCGTGCGCCGGGGCGGTTCTAGGGGTCGGCGACGAAGCCGAGCGACACCGAGTTGAGGCAGTAGCGCAGCCGGGTCGGCGCCGGGCCGTCCGGGAAGACGTGGCCGAGGTGGCCGTCGCAGCGGGCGCAGCGTATCTCGGTGCGGATCATGCCGTGGCTGGTGTCGCGCAGCTCGCGGATGTGTTCGGGATCGCAGGGTTGGTAGAAGCTGGGCCAGCCGGTGCCGGACTCGAACTTGGTCTCGGCGCGGAACAACGGCAGACCGCACAACCGGCACACGAAGGTGCCCGGGCGTTTCTCCTTGAGCAGGCCGCCGCAGAAGGGCGGCTCGGTGCCCTGGTAAAGGATGACCCGGCGTTCCTCTTCGCTCAGCCCGGCCGCCAGCGCCGCCTTTGCCTCGGCGCTGGGTGGGGTGAGGTCGTGGCCGGAGGCGGAACGGCTCATCGGAACAGGCGGGCCATGGCGTCGAGGCCATCCTGCACGGTTTGGCGCAGGTCGTCGGGAGTCTCCTCCTCCTCGCGCAGCATGGAGAAGAAGATGTCCAGGCTCTTCAGGGCGCAGGCCATGCGGGCGACGTCCTCGGCGACCTTGGGGTCCATCTGCACCCCCTCCTGCAGGATCCAGTTGCTCGATTGTTCCATTTGTTTTGTCTCCTCATTTTGGCTGGATTGAACGCGCGCGGGACTGCGCGTCAGGAGACTTGTAACGGAAAACGCCAGGCCTGGCTAGTCGGTAGAAGTGCTTCCTTCGCGCCGGTGGCGCACCTTCTTGACCACCTTGGCGGCGACGTAGGCGGCGAACTCGTCGACGTTGTCGTAGTCCTCGGCCATGGCCAGCTCGGTGAGGCCGTCGATCAGCTTGCGGGTAGCTTCGATGGCCTGCAGGCTGCGCCCGCAGACCAGGCAGTTGACGTTGTCGTCGCGGCAGGCGGTCTTGCCCGCGCAGGGTTTGAACTGGCTCATGGCTGGGTTCCGGTCATGGATAGGTGGAGTAGGGTGGCGACGTGGATGGGCTTGCGGCCGCTGCCGTCCTCGATCTGGTGCCGGCAGGAGAAGCCGTCGGCGACGATGACGGCGTCGCCGGCCGCGCGCACGGCGGGCAGCAAGGCCTGTTCGGCCATCTGCATGGAGATGTCGTAGTGCTCGGCCTCGAGGCCGAAGGCGCCGGCCATGCCGCAGCAGCTGGACTCGATCAGCTCGAACTCGAACCCCGGTATCCAGCCCAGCACCTTGCGCACCGATTTCATGGCGCCGAACGCCTTCTGGTGGCAATGGCCGTGCACCAGCGCCCGGCCCGGGGTGATCGGCTTGAGCGGCAGGCGCAGGCCCTTGTTGTATTCGTGCAGGAGGAATTCCTCGAACAGCCAGGCCTGCTTGGCCAGGGGGGCTACGTCCGGGCCCAGGCCAAGGCAGTAGAACTCGTCGCGCAGGGCGAGCAGGCAGGACGGCTCCAGGCCGACCACCGGCACGCCCTCGGCCAGGGCCGGGGCGAGGGCGGCGAGGGTGCGCCTGGCCTCGTGCCGGGCCTGCTCGACCAGGCCGGCCGAGAGGTAGGTGCGGCCGCAGCAGAGCGGCCGCTCGGGCTCGGCGTCGTCGGGCGCGGGCCGGGCCACCCGGACCCGGTAGCCGGCGGCCTCGAGCACCGCCCGGGCGTCTTCGGCGACCTCGGGCTCGAAATGGTGGCTGAAGGTGTCGACGAACAGGATCACGGTACCGCGCGGGGCCTCGGCGGCCGGTTCCGGGGCGATGGCGGCGAAGGGCTGCGGGGCCGGCGCCGGCAACGGCCGGCGGGCGGCGATGCCGAGCAGTTTCTCGGCCAGGCGGGCGAGCAGCGGCGAGCGGGCGCGCCAGCGCAGGGCCGTGGCCAGGGCCCGCCGGCGCCGGTGCAGCCAGGCCGGCAGGCCGGCCAGCAGGCGGCTGCGCAGCGGTGCGCCCAGGCGCTCGTTGCGCTGGGCCAGGTATTCGGTCTTGATCAGGGTCATGTCGACCGCGGACGGGCATTCCTTCTTGCAGGCCTTGCAGGAGACGCACAACTCCATGGCCTCGGCCAGGGCCGGGTGGGCGAACGGGTCGTCGCCCAGTTCGCCGTTCAGGGCGGCCTTGAAGGCGGCGACGCGGGCCTGGGTGGAATGGGCCGGGTCGCCGGTGACCCGGTAGCTCGGGCACATGACGCCCTTGCCGTCGCGCTGGCATTGCCGGTTGTTCATGCACACCGCCACCGCCTTGGCGTAGTTGCCGCCGGTGGCCGGGATGCCGGCGTAGGCGTCGCCGGCGCCGTAGGTATCGTAGGCGGACCAGTCCAGATGGGTTTTCATGAATAGAGGGGAAGCAAGCCGGGTGCCACGGTCCCTGGCCAGGCGACGGAGGTATTGGCCGATTCGGCCTTCGTCCTTACCGCCCGGGCGGGAATCCTGTCGAATCAAAGGCCTGGCCGCCCGCCAGGACGGCCCCGGCCGCCCGGCCGGGGTGGCCGCCGGCGGTGGCCCGGCGCTATCCGCCTTGTCGCGCCCGGGACAATTTCCGGGGGCCGTGCGGATGCGCCGGACAGGCGGGATTTCGTTTTTGCCCCGGACGGATGCCAAAATCGCCCTGTCGATGCGAGCGAGCGAGGTAGTTTCATGGCCATCCCCTGGCTGACGGTGTTGACCAGCGTGCCCTGGTCCGATGTCATCAACAACGCGCCCAAGGTCGCCGACGGCGCCAAGCGGCTCTGGCAGGCGATGGGCCGGGGTCGTTCCGGCGACGCGGCGGTGCCGGTCGAGGCGTCCGCCGCCCCCGCGCCGGCCGATGCCGTCCCGGCCCGGGTCGCCGCCCTGGAGGCCGAGACGGCCGCGCTGCGCCGGCAACTGCTCGCCTCCGGCGAGTTGATCAAGGAACTGGCGGAGCAGAATGCCAGCCTGGTCGAGCGCATCGAACTCAACCGCCGACGCCTGGTCGGCGTGGCCTGGCTGACCCTGGCGGCCCTGCTCGCCGGTGTTGCCGCACTGGTCGTCGCGCTGGGCCGCTGAGCGGCCGTCCTACTTGCCGGTTGCGGCCCGGAGGGCGTGCATGGTCTGGGCGTACAGCTTGACGAACCAGTAGCCGTAGTCGAGCGCCAGGTCGATGGACAAGGCCGCGACGCCGACGACGATGAGTATCGTCGGCAGATATCTGCGCAGCCACTCGTAGGGGTCTCGTCTGGTCATTGCTATGTCTGTCCGCCTCCGGGGCGATGCCACCGGACGGCCGCTGCCGGCCCTGCCGACATCATCGGCAGACAACGGCGATTCCTGAGACTGCCAATAGGGAATTTCCATCTTTCGGCACTGAAATCCGCCGGCTGGCTCAACTGCCGAACGCCAGGGCGAGGGCGACCTTGCCCAACAGCGAGGTGATGATCTCGCCGAACAGGCCGGCCACGTCGATGGTCAGGGCGATCAGGCCGCCGTTCAGGATCAGGTCCGGCAGTAATTTCATGGTGTCCTCCTTGGTTTGTGTGCTATCGCCGTCCGGCCGCCGCGGCGCCCGGGGTGTCGTCGGGCCGCGATGGGACGTCCCGGCCGACATCCGGGTAATCGGCCGGGGCGCGGCGACACTCGATCCGTCCGTGGAGGTAGGCGGATCGAGTCTTTGGTGGTAGTACGGGTGTATCAGGAGGGGGCCGGCCGCCGCCGCGTCAGCGGGACGGCCGGTACATCACGGTGCCGGCGGCGCGGCCGCCGGGAGCGTGCCCGCCCGGCCGGCCGCGGTCGGGGGTCCGGCTCAGCGGCCGCGGCCGCCCGAGTGGTGGTTGGCGCCGGTGGCCCGGCCGCCCTTGACCTCGCCGCCCGGCCGCGCCTTGGGGCGCGGGGCGCCGCCCGCCTTGGCCCCGGCGGGTTTGCCGGCGGCCGGCTTGGCGGGAGCGGGCTTGGCCCCGGCCGGCTTGCTACCCGCCGGCTTGGCGGCGGCCGGACGGCGGCCGGGCTGGCCGCGCTGGTGGTCCGGGCTGCGCAGCTGGATCGGTTCCGGCTTGGCGTTCGGGTCGGGCTCGAAGCCGGCCACCACCTGCCTGGGCAGTTGCCGCTTGATGAGGCGCTCGATGCCCTTCAGGTAGTCCAGTTCGTCGACGCAGACCAGGGAGAGCGCCTCGCCTTCGGCGCCGGCCCGGCCGGTACGGCCGATGCGGTGGACGTAGTCCTCGGGGATGTTGGGCAACTCGTAGTTGACGACGTGCGGCAACTCGTTGATGTCGATGCCGCGCGCCGCGATGTCGGTGGCCACCAGGACCTGCAGCTTGCCGCTCTTGAACTCGCTCAGGGCGCGCGTGCGGGCCGCCTGGCTCTTGTTGCCGTGGATGGCCAGGGCCGGGATGCCGTCCTTGCCGAGCTGCTCGGCCAGGCGGTTGGCGCCGTGCTTGGTGCGCGTGAAGACCAGGACCTGGTACCACTGCCGGGTCTGGATCAGGTGCGACAGGAGCTGGCGCTTCTTGTCGCGGTCGACCGAGTAGACGGTCTGGGCGACGGTGTCGGCGGTGGCGTTGCGGCGCGCCACCTCGATCAGCGCCGGACGGTCGAGCAGGCTGTCGGCGAGGGCCTTGATGTCGTCCGAGAAGGTGGCCGAGAAGAGCAGGTTCTGGCGCTGCTTCGGGAGCAGGGCGAGGACCTTCCGGATGTCGCGGATGAAGCCCATGTCGAGCATGCGGTCGGCTTCGTCGAGGACCAGGATCTGGACCTGCGAGAGGTCCAGCGTCTTCTGCTCGACGTGGTCGAGCAGGCGGCCCGGGGTGGCGACCAGGATGTCGACCCGGCTGCGCAGGCGCTGGATCTGCGGGTTGATGCTGACGCCGCCGAACATGACCATGGAGGCGAGCCGGGTGTGCTTGCCGTAGATGCGTACCGACTCCTCGACCTGGGCGGCCAGTTCGCGGGTCGGCGTCAGGATGAGTGCGCGCACCGGCGCCCGGCCCGCGGCCGGGCCCTTGGCCGTCTTGTCGGACAAGCGCTGCAGGATGGGCAGGACGAAGCCGGCGGTCTTGCCGGTGCCGGTCTGCGCGCCGGCCAGCAGGTCGCCGCCGGAGAGCACGGCCGGAATCGCCTGGGCCTGGATCGGCGTCGGGGTGACGTAGCCGTGCTCGGTGACGGCACGGACGATTTCCTCGGCCAGGCCGAGATCGGAAAACTTCATGGGAACTCCGGAAATTACATCGGCCGGTCACCACGGCGACGTTGCAGTCGCGGGGCGGGTGCCAGTCAGGGGCGGATGCGGGTAGGGGATACGAGCCACCAATAGGCGCGGCAGGGAGACTGGTTCGGGTGCCGCGGCGGCGATCATAGCAGAGCGGCGCGCGTTTGCCGCGCCGAAATCGTCGGGAACCCGGTCGCCCGGTCGGCGTCGGACTTGCAGGACCGCACACTGGGGAGACCGATATGGAAGCCATACTGAGCCGCCTCGGCGGACATTCCGTCGAGGGCCTGGCCCGCCTCTACGAGGCCGGCCTGCACATCGCCGTCATCCTGCTCCTGGCCTGGTTGGCGCTGCGCTACTCGGGGCGCGCCATCCGCGCCCTGAAGGCCTTCCTGATGACCCAGGCCGGCGACGACCCGGACGAGGTCAAACGCATCGACACCCTCGGCCGCGTGTTCCGCTACCTGGCCTCGGTGGCCATCGTCCTGGTCGCCGCCATGCTGGTGCTGAGCGCGCTGGGCATCTCGATCGCGCCCGTCCTGGCCACCGCCGGGGTGCTCGGCATCGCGGTCGGCTTCGGCGCCCAGAGCCTGGTCAAGGACTACTTCTCCGGCTTCTTCCTGCTCCTCGAGGACCAGTTGCGCCAGGGCGACGTGGTCGAGGTGGCCGGCAAGGGCGGCCTGGTCGAGGAGGTGACCCTGCGCTACATCAAGCTGCGCGACTACGAGGGCAACGTCCACTACGTCCCCAACGGCGCCGTCAGCACGGTCACCAACATGAGCCGCGGCCATTCCTATTCGGTGATCGACGTCGGCGTCGCCTACCGCGAGGACCTCGACGAGGTCATGGCGGTGATGCGCACGGTCGGCGCCGCGCTGCGCCAGGACCCGGACATGGCACGGCGCATCCTGGACGACCTGGAGATGGCCGGGGTCGACAAGTGGGCCGACTCGGCGGTGGTGATCCGCTGCCGCTTCAAGGTCCAGCCGCTCGAGCAGTGGGGGGTGCGGCGCGAGTTCCTGCGCCGTCTCAAGCGGGCCTTCGACGAGCGTGGCATCGAGATCCCCTTCCCGCACCTGACCGTGTATCCCGGCCAGGCCAAGGACGGCTCGGCGCCGGCCCTGCAGATGGCGCTCGACCGGCGGCGGGCCTGAGCCGGCGGCGCGCGATTTAACATTACTGAAATATTGCTGGCGCGCCGGACTGGTATGTTCGCCATCTACCGAAATTGCCCCTGGAATACGTGCAAATGGACACCCGCTACATGCTCGAAGCCAAGAAACACCAGATCGAGGTCAACCTGGCCGCCCTCTTCGACGAGGTCGGCAATGCCATCGACGCGGCCATCCGCTGCCTGGTGAAGAAGGATCAGGGCGTGTGCGAGGCGCTCATCCGCAACGACGTCAACCTGAACGAGAAGCGTCGCCTGCTGGAGCAGGACTGCCTGGTCGCGATCGCCTCGCAGCAGCCCGTGGCGCACGACCTGCGCGACATCATCGCCGACATGCGCATCACCTCCGAGCTGGAGCGCATGGGCGACTACGCCGCCGACATCGCGGCCAGCGTGCTCGAGATGGATGGCGACGACCTGTCGGCGCTCGGCCTGCTCGACGTCCAGCGCATGTCCGGCCTGTGCCAGGACATGCTCAGCCACGCCATGCGCGCACACCGCGAGAACGACGCCGCCCTGGCGCGCCGCGTCGGTGCCGACGATGACGAGCTGGACGCCTTGCTGCACCACCTGAGCGGCGCCCTGATGGATGCCATGCGCGCCAATCCGGCCCACGTCCACAACGGCTCGCGCATGCTCTGGATCGCCCACAACCTGGAGCGTTGCGGCGACCGCGCCACCAACATCGCGGAACAAGTCATCTTCCGCGTCGAAGGGGTCGAAGTCGAACTGAACTGACCGGCGCCCGTCCGGACCCGGGTTTTCGCGGCCCGGCCGGCTGCCGTAGACTTTGCCCCGTCTGCAACCGACGAGGTACCCCATGTCCCGACTCGCACTGCACTGGCAGGTGGTCATCGCCCTTGCCCTCGCGCTCCTGGCCGGACTGGCGACGACGCCGGACAGCCGGCTGTTCGGCGTCTCCGTCCTGGCGATCTATGGTTTCCTGGGCAGCCTGTTCCTGAACGCCCTGAAGATGCTGATCGTGCCGCTGATCGTTACCTCGATCATCGCCGGGGTCAGCGGCAGCGGCGCCGCCGAGGGGCTGGGCCGGCTGGGCGGCAAGACCCTGGCCTATTACCTGACCACCACCCTGCTCGCGGTTTTGGTCGGCCTGGCCATGGTCAACCTGGTCCAGCCGGGCGTGCTGGACGGCGTCCCCGCGGCCCGCAGCCTGGGCCTCGACGCCGGCACCGGCGCGGCCCTCGCCAAGGTGGCCGACCGCGACGCCGGCGACCTGGTGGAGATCTTCCTGCGCATGGTGCCGCCCAACATCGTCGCCGCGGCCGCCGAGGGCGAGATGCTCGGCCTGATCGTCTTCAGCCTGCTGTTCGGCTACTTCGTCACCCGCCTGCCCGCCGACCTGGCCGGCACCCAGCGGCGTTTCTGGGAGGGCGCGGCCCAGGCTATGCTCAAGTTCACCGAGCTGGTGATGCGCTTCGCGCCCATCGGCGTGTTCGGCCTGGTCGCCAAGGTGGTCGCCGGTTCCGGCCTCGACAGCTTCCGGTCCCTGGCCGAGTTCTTCTTCACCGTCCTGGCCGCCCTGGCGATCCACATGTTCGTGGTCCTGCCGGTGCTGGTGCGGGTGTTCGGCCGGGCCAGCCCGTGGCGGCATTTCCGCGCCATGAGCCCGGCCATGCTGACCGCCTTCTCGACCGCCTCGTCCTCGGCGACCCTGCCGCTGACCATGGACTGCGTGGAGAAGCGGGCCGGCGTGTCCGAGCGGGTCAGCTCCTTCGTCCTGCCCCTGGGCGCCACCGTCAACATGGACGGCACGGCGCTGTACGAATGCGTGGCGGTGCTGTTCATCGCCCAGGCCTACGGCGTCGACCTGTCCTTCGCCCAGCAATTGACGGTGGTCCTGCTCGCCCTCCTGACCTCGATCGGCGTGGCCGGCATCCCGGCCGCCAGCCTGGTCGCCATCACCCTGATCCTGGGCCATTTCGGCTTGCCGGCCGAGGCGATCGGCCTGATCCTGGCCACCGACCGGGTCCTCGACATGTGCCGCACCAGCGTCAACATGTTCAGCGACTCCTGCGGCGCCGTGGTGATCGCCCGCAGCGAGGGCGAGCGTCCCCTGGCGCAGGCGACCGGTTGAGCGGGCGCCGTCAATCGGGACAGGCCGTCTCGCCGGGCGCCGGCGGGGCGCGGAACAGGAACCAGTTGATGTTCCAGGGCTGGATTTGCTCGCTGTCGCCGATGATCCAGGTGCGCCGGGCCAGCCACGGCTTCTGCATGACGTAGCTGCCGCTCCACTCGGTGATGCGCGGGTGGCCGTCCAGCGTGAAGTGGGCGCGCACCGTCCAGCCGTACTGGCCGCAGGCCTGCAACGGCATTTCCAGGCGGTGTTCGGGGGTTGCCAGGCCGGCATGCGCCGCGGTCCCGACGGCGCACCGGCACGGCCTGCTAAACCCCCTTCGGACCTCCAGGATTTTGCGAACCCACCGACGGGTGAAACGACCCCCAGACCATTTCCTTAGGCAAACGTTACCGATATCGATGGCCTCGGCGCTACGCCCTACACAACACAGAGGCGCGTTGCCGCGTGCGCAAGCGGAAGGTAGGGCGCTTGCGCCTCTTCAGACCGTTGCAAAGACATGCCGACGAGGCGCAGACTGACCAAGAACGACGGCGTGCCCTGTTTTCGTGCTGTGCACGGGTTACACCGCCGACGCTCGGTCTATCCGCGGCAGTGATTCGGACGGATGGGCCAGTGGAAACTAGTCCGAAACCATGAGGCAGTGGAACAACTGACTTCGTCTACGAAATAAGAAAAACAAAATGCAGGAGCGCCCGATTTTTCCAACCGCTAGACAACGGGTCCGGTTGTTTAGGAAGGCCGTCTGCGGCTTACGGCTTCCCACGCTCCTGTCTTCGGATGCCCGCTACGGGTGTGTATAGCGCTGGCTCTGTTATACATATAAATCGATTTGTACGCTTTATTAAAATAAATATTCGGTGGTAACTATGGTTTGTTCGTTTGGATATATTCAAAGAATTAATGCGGGGGCAAAGACTAAATATTTTTTGTATGTGTATTCGCTCTTTCTTGTGTGGTACATGGTTCGTGTTTTGATATCGCACCCACGAATCTACCTGGATACCATGTTGCAGGACGTATTTATTTTTCAGGACGGAATATATCGTGTTTCATTGGGACAAATTCCGCATCTAGATTACCATACGCCGTTAGGCGCGTTTTGTTATTACCTGCCGATAATTGCGGGAAATATTCCGAGTTTTGGTCCGACAATCCAGCACGGACTGGCGCTGCTAACAATCCTTTTTGCTTTGATGGCGGTTCGCATCGCGGTTACGCGTTTGGATGGTGTTGTCGGATTCTTGTATGTCACCTACGTTGTTTTAATGCTCGCCGCTCCAGCGACGATACAGGCGGGTGGGGACGAAGTAACCTTTGCGATGTTTTATAATCGAATTGGCTACGCATTCTTGATATTGCTGATCGGATATTTCAAAAAAACTATTGGAGAGTGTGACGTAAAGATAGATATTGTATATTTTATTATTTCTGGTTTTTTGTTGCTCCATCTTAAGGTAAGCTATTTCGCGGCGTGGGGTGGAATAATCCTGCTGCTGTTTATGTCACGGCCTGAGTTGCGTCGCGCGATTTTTATTTCATTGTTGCTACTCTTTGGAATTTGTTTGGTGATGTTTTGGAGTGTTCCAGAATTCTATTTCGCATATTGGAAGGATATCGGGGAGTCGGCGATCGCTAAGGCCGGTAGCGTTGATGTTGTTGGGAGGTTCTGGAAAGTTGTCGGGAACAATTATATTTATCTTAGCGTGGTGGTGGGCAGTGCGTGGATCGTGGCGCGTAATGACGCCGAGTCCACAGTTGGGCGCCTGATTCCTCTGGTGGTTTCCGTCGCGATATTTTTCGGGAGTGTTTTAATTTACATTGGTAACTACCAACGTCAATTATTCGTTTTGCCGGAAATTTTTGTTCTCGTGTTAGCCACTCAAATAACCCATGGCCAATCAGAGAAACGGCGGGATGGACGGCTTTCATATGCTCTTCTGCTGCTGTTGAGTCTGCTCTACATCGGGCCCGAGATGCTTAATAGGATCTCGGCAACGCGTACCTACTGGCGTAATGAAAATCACCCGATCATGTATACGTTTCCTGTGCCTACTGAGCTCTCAAGTCGCTTTATTGTACGTGAAGCACGATATTCGCTATTTTATGAGTTATCAAAAAAACATTCGATAACCATCGGTGGGCTTCGGGAATATTTCAAGGGACGTAACCCGCGCCAGGAAATATTTCAAGAGGATTATTTGTATTCGGTTGGACGTGGTGTCGAAGTGCTGAAAGAGGTTCAGCGCCAATTCGGCCGCGGAAGCGTGGTTACGTTTGATTTTTCCAACCCATTCCCGTATCTGATGGCGTTGCCGCCGTCATCGGGCGATTACCTCTGGTATCACGATGGCGTAAATATTTCACATGGAAACATCGCGCCAGCGGCCGCCGTAGTGGGTGGAGCAAAATATATTTTGATTCCGGAGGTGCCGGCGCGAGTGGCGAGTCGCGATTTCTTGGTGGACGAATTTGGAGACTACGTGATTACTCATTTTGAGCTGCTGTACCACGACGAAATGTGGCTGGTGTGGGGGCGAAGGTGAATTACCCGCACGGGACGTTGTTCGTGGCAGCCAAGCGGAAACGTGGTGGGGACGGAAGTCCAATTTCAAAATAAGCGCCCAATACAAAAAGCTTAACGCCGAGCTCAATTGGGGCCGATACAGATGTTGACTCCGCGTGACTGCGTGCAGTTAAAGGCCCGAGCCGTCAGTGGGCGAATTCTCGCCATATCGGTGTTGTCCAACACTAATACGTTCGCAGTCTGAAGAATGCGTTTAAGTCGTTCGCGATTTGCCGGCCAATACCTACTTTTGTCCGAGGTGGACTGCGCAGGAAGCCGGTCGACGACGAACGCATTGTAACCAGCGAAGGCTTGGTGAAACGGAAGGCTCGTTAGGGTCACGGAGCGGCGGTCAATGCTTTTCGCGGCCGCGAATACGACACTTCCCTGGCTAAAGTTCATCTTCGAAATGTCTGTAACTACTCTCACGTAGGGGGCGATAGTCAGAATTCCAAGAATGCCAAGGACGAAGAATTTGGTGGTGGATTTTTGGGCATGGATATAGATGATCAGCATGCCGATTATTACTAAAAGAAAACGCCGAAATATCTTGGCGTGAGCATGACAAGGAGGTGGGGTGGCAAAAATGTATATTTTACTAATGGAAAAAGATACAGAAAAAGCATTCCATATCTCGCCACTGAGCTATTATCGAGCTTTTGAGAGGTGATGTCCGACAGGGGGCGAGGGTAAACGGCGCCGTAGCGCCAGCAGGTAACGTAAAATGCGACATAAAGGGATGTTGGGACGACAAATAGAAGGATGTTTTTAAGTGTCGGGTGGTATAGGAAGGTCGTGAAATAGAAGAAATATAACAGATAGCCTGCACAAAATAGCAAAGCTGAGAAAAAAAGCGCCACAGATAGGCGTCTTCTGCCACGGAGTAGGAGGTGAAGGGCGGCAAGTAAAGAGAAATATATAAACTCTTCGCGGGTACATGCGAGGGCAAGAAAGATTAAAAATACGGCTTTAGCGTTTAATTCCCATTCTATAAAAGCAAACAATATCAGGGTGAAACTAATTAATAGAACATATACTCGTAGATCGTAATTTGCAAATTCTAAAAACCTGGAAGCAGAATTATTGTGGCAAAACTTGTTAGTGTTTTTGCGTGGTCCGTGTGGCGGACGAATAGTGATAAGGCCAACAGAATCGCGGCAGCGGCGGCTCCGGCGAACAGGGTGGCGACCAGAGGCTCGCCACCTAACTGATAAAGCGCGGATATGGGATATGTGATTGGTGAGAAATGGATGTCGGAAAATATATTTGGGTAGCCGTCGGTACCGGAGAATCCATAAGCATTAAAGCCTTCCGGATTTATATTGATAGTTCCAGTGTTGTTTGAACTGGTCTTTAGAATATATCCGGAAAGGTAGTACTGGAAATCCCTAGTGTGAAATCCGAGGTGGTTGCGTTTGAAGTAGTAATAAAGTAGAGACGCAATGACCAATATTGCGAACACAATGACGTTGTGCCGTTGTTGGGTTAAGACATTGCGTAGGCTTGTTGACATTTTTGGATCGATCAAGCGCGCTGCGATGATGGAAGGGGGCACCCAAGGCGCGATTGGTAAATGGCGGGATTTATTACAGTGATAATTTGTTGAATATTTTGGTTGGGATGTTCGTTATGATAAACATAATTAGCCGCCAGAAAGGCGGTGCATATATCTCGGAGCGACCTTTTATGATGCTGGCATGGATGTGCTTCGCAATCACGTCCGGACCTACCCAGAGTAATCCTTTCTTGAAATGCCTCGTCATGGGTGTATCGACGAAACCGGGCTTGATGGTCAGGACGTGGACGTTGGCTTTGGACAGGCGCTGGCGCAGCCCTTGGAGGAAGATCGACACGGCGCCCTTCGCGGCGCCATAGATGTAGTTGGACTGCCGACCCCGATCTCCTGCGACGGAACTGATCACGGCGATGGTCCCATGCTTTTGGGCCGCAAGGCGATTGGCAAGATGGGTTAGGACGGAGATGACGCTGACGGCGTTGTTGTTCAGTTCGCGATGGGCAAGTTCGAAGGAGCTTTCACAGGCCCGCTGGTCGCCTAGGGTGCCGTGCGCTACGAGGACGATGTCAATGGCGCCGAGTTGGGCGTGTGCGTGTGCGATGGCGGCCTCATGGGTCCCGAAGGCGGTTGCGTCGAAAGGGGCTGTCTGGACAGCGGTGGCGCCGCGTACCGCGAGGTCGTCAGCAATGGCGGCCAGTCGTTCTTGGTCGCGTGCCAGAAGATATAGTTGGGCGCCCTCGGTGGCCCATAGGCGGGCGGTGGCCTCGGCGATCGCGGACGTTGCGCCGATGATTAACACTCGGTTCATTGCAGCCCTAGTCGTTTCGATTGGATGGAAGCGAATTTCCCGTGGGCATGGTAACGGGAACGTACCTCTTCGAATTCCTGCCACTTGCGGTAGGATGTCTTGAACATGGATTCACTCATTCTGGCATCCTTTGCCAGATAGATGCGTCCACCTTGCTCAAGTACTAGGTGGTCGAGTTTCGCGAGCAGTTCGAATACGGCGGGCTCGGCTCGAAAATCTAACGCCAGCGTGTAGCCCATCATCGGAAAGGACAGAAGATTGCCGTTGGGTTTGCCAAGAAGTTTCAGTACCGCCAAGAACGATCCACGTCCGGACTCTGCAATATATTCCAATATGGTTTGTAGGCCACGGGGGCCGTTCTCGTGTGGCAGAACGAACTGGTACTGAACAAACCCGGGTTTGCCATACAGCCGATTCCAGTTGGCTAGCCTATCCAGCGGGTAGAAAAATGGCTCGAAAGCGACGTGGCGGGTCGAGCGGGCTCGCTGCGTCTTCTGATAATAAAGCGTGTTGAACGCGGCCACGGTACCGTGGTTAAGGAGGCTCGGCGGCGGATCAATCGGCACCGGCCATGCCTGCTTCGCGTTTACCGTGAGCGGCCCGGTTTCGGCATGTTCACCGAGCATCAGCAGGGAACGTCCAAGGTGCTTGCCGCGCGCCAGACAATCGATCCACGCCACCGAATAAGTCGCGGCGCTGTTCTCCTCAAAGGCGGTTAATACGTGTTCGAGATCGCGAAGCTTGACCGTCGTCTCGATTATCTGGCTGGACGCGATCGGCAGCAGGCGCACAGTCGCGGACAAGATCATTCCCGTCAGGCCCATACCTCCGCAGGTGGCATGAAACAACTCGGGGTGCTCCGTGGGTGAAGCTATGCGTCTTTCGCCATTGCCCAACAATATCTCGACCTGGGTTACATGGTTGCAGAAACTCCCATCGGCGTGGTGGTTTTTGCCATGTACGTCGCTCGCGATTGCACCACCGACAGTTATGTAACGCGTGCCGGGGGTCACTGGAAGGAACCAGCCGCGCGGGACGAAAACCCGTAATATCTGATCCAGGGTTTGTCCGGCAGAACATGTCAACAGCCCCGTCTTGCTGTCGAATGCCAGGAAATGGTCAAGGCGACGCGTGTCCAGGATTCGCTCTGCCAAGGCACTGTCACCGTAGCTGCGGCCCAGTCCACGTACGATTAGTGGAGATGCGGAAGCGATGTCTGCCGCGCATTCGCGATGGGTGGCAGGATACAGGACAGCCGCGTTGATCCGGGGGTACCTTCCCCAGCCATGCGCCTCCATCACGTAGCCCCCGCGGCGCGAGTCTTCGAAACGAATACGAAACGCTTATCCAGACGATACTTAATGAGATATCCGGCGGTTAGACCGATGGCGCCACCAAGGTAACGCATGGCATCCGTACCAAATAGCCGGTGAAACGCAAGTTCGGTTCCCCAAAAAATGGCTGTGGTGAACAAGCCGAGAAATGAGTAGAGGAAGAAAAGTTTGCTATCGTGCGCCAAGTTTTCTGCACTGAATTCGAAGATGTGCCGCTTCTCCAGCATGTATTTGACGGGCAAGCCAGTCGCTGTCCCGGCTAATACGGAAATTTCAATGGCCCACAAACCATGGTAAAGCCAAACAACGATTGCCTGGGTACCGAGGTTGGCAGCCGTGGAGATGGCCGCGAATAGGGCATAGAGGAGTGCGATGGTCGTCCCTGTTTTCATGCAATCACTCGGGCTAGCCCGAATACGGTGGCGAAGCCGGCAACGACAATCCAACTCGCTCGATCCTTGAGCGCAAATACGATCGGGTCGTCGTGCATCCATCCTCGGTGCGCAACGAGCCATACGCGGGAAACCCAGAACAACATCAGCGGGCAGGCCAGCCAGATCAACTGAGGGGTGTGATACAGCTCCGACGTGCGGGCATCCTGAATGTAGAGTGCTAGAACCAAAACCGATAGGTAGCCCGAGGCGACCCCCATGCTTGAGACGATTTCCAGGTCTTCATGAACATATCCACGCCCGCGTAGGCGTCCGTGCTTGCCATTATCCCGGGCGGCCTTCAGTTCACTGAAACGTTTGACGAAGGCAAGGGACAGAAATAGGAACATCGAAAAGGATAGCAACCAAAACGTCAGTGATACCGTGATCGCGACAGCTCCCGCGATGATTCGTAAGGTATAGAGGCCCGCAAGGGTCAGGACATCGACTGCGGCGAGTTGCTTTAGACGTAGCGAATAGGCCACGGTGAACAGGAAATAGGTCCCCAGCGCTCCTACAAAAGCCAGAGGGAGGAACAAGATAGCGAGGTAGAAGGCGGTTACCAGCAGCAGTGGCCACACCATCCAGCCGAGCGCCAAACTCAGGTCGCCGGCGGCGAAGGGGCGGCGCTGTTTGCGCGGATGATGGCGGTCATGAGCGATGTCGACGATGTCATTGAGAATGTAGACGCTGGACGCTGTGAGGCCAAAAACAACGAATGCGAAGCAGGCATGCAGCACGGCATAGGCGTCGCCATACTGGTGTGCCGACATGAGTGGTATGAACACCAGCAGGTTCTTGACCCACTGGTGTGGGCGCATTGCTTTGGCCAAGGAGCGCAACCGTGGTGCTCGGCCGTTGCAGATGACGTTTGCGACGTTACCTTGCGCGCGCGCGCGCTTAATCAGGCCACGTGAGGCGCTGACAACAAACGCCTGATTGGCCGACTGCCAGACCGGAAGGTCAGCGGCAGAATCGCCGACATAGTCGTAACCGCGTTCGCCATGGCGTTTTACGAGGATGTCCCGCTTTTCCCTCCCCTTAATGTTGAGCCGGCCCTCAGATGCGACCACTTCATCGAACAGCCCCAGGTGCTTCGCCACGGCCTCGGCCAGGATGCGATGGCTCGCCGTGGCGAGGATCAGGTGTCTGCCGAGACGCTTCTGTTCGCGCAGCCAGTCGATGACCTCTGCGTTGTAGGGAAGCGTGGAAGGGTCAATATCAACGATTTCAGCCAGTCGTTCCTTCAACTGGGCTCGGCCGGTAGCTAGCCAACCGAGCAGCCGAAAGACACCGAGGAAGTGCTGCGTAATAAATCTACTCGCTGTTTCGAACAGGAGGTCCGTTTTGATCAACGTGCCATCCAGGTCGACCACAAGCGGCAATGCGTACCTCATAGTATAAGAATGTGCCAAATGCTCAATCTGCAAATTCTCAGCCGATTTGACCCGAAAGGCAATTGAGATTCCCTCTATATGTCGCGGACTTCCGCGCGCGTCTCAACCGGATCGACCGTTGCATGCTCCCCGTCAATCGGGACAGGCCGTCTCGCCGGGCGCCGGCGGGGCGCGGAACAGGAACCAGTTGATGTTCCAGGGCTGGATTTGCTCGCTGTCGCCGATGATCCAGGTGCGCCGGGCCAGCCACGGCTTCTGCATGACGTAGCTGCCGCTCCACTCGGTGATGCGCGGGTGGCCGTCCAGCGTGAAGTGGGCGCGCACCGTCCAGCCGTACTGGCCGCAGGCCTGCAACGGCATTTCCAGGCGGTGTTCGGGGGTTGCCAGGCCGGTGCGCAGGTAGATGCGCGGGCCCGGCGTGAAGGGCGGCTTCTGCGGACAATCGAGGCCGCGGCTGATGCCGCAGCGCAGGATCACCGAGAAGGGCGTCTTGTTGGCGGTGACCGTATAGACCGCCAGGTCGTAGGACACGGCGCCGATCGGCGCCGCGCCGGCGGCCTGCAGGTCGATGGCGCGCGGGAAGGTCTCCCAGCGGAAGGTGGGCTGCAGGTCGCCGGTCAACTGGACATTGCGCCGCCACCTCGGCGGCGGCGGGTATTCCGGCTGGAGGACGTAATAGGGTGCGGCGAACAGGCCGGCCTTGGCCGGCGCCTGGTCCTCGGGCGGGTAGTAGAGACGGAAGAATTCCAGCACCACGGCCTCGGCGCTCGCCTGCATGGCCTTGTCGACGGCCTCGGTGAACAGCGCCGCATCGTCCTTCAGCCAGGCCGCCGCGGTTTGCGGCGCGCTGTGCACGTCATGCCTCAACTCGTCGAGCACGGCCCCGGTCCGTGGCTCGACCGCCCGGGCGCGCACGCTGAGGGTGAGGCCGTAGGGGGTGTCGTCGCCCTTCTTGGCGCCCGGGGTGAACTTGATCTCCATGAGGGCGACTTCCAGGACCTTGTCGGCACGGCTGGCGCGATAGTCGGGCTGGGCGTCCGGGGCGGCCGGGCCGAGTGCGTCGTCGACCTCGACTTGGCGCGCCGCCGATTGCCGGCGCACTTCGGCGACCATGTGGTCGCGCAGGCGTTCCTGCAGGCGGGCCGCGCGCGTCGCCCGTTCCCAGGCGCGCGCCGACTCGTCGATGGCCGCCGCGTTCGACCCGGACGCGGCGCCGCTGGCGGCCCCGGCGATGAGGCCGACCGGCACCATGATCGGTAGCATGAGGACGGTGAGCAGCGGATCGCCGCCGGCCCCCATGGAGATGGATTCGAACGCCCCCGCGGCGGCGCCGGCCGCGGCGTCGCCCGCGGCCGCGCGGCCCTTGCCGCGCAGGTGCGGGCCGCTGCTGCCGGCCGGCTGGAAGTGGGCCGAGACCACGGCCAGGGACTCGGGGTCGAGGCGAGGCGTCTCGGCCGGGTTGCGGGTCGGGGTCGGCGTCGCGGGCAGGTTGCCGCAGCCGGCCACGGACAGGGCGAAGGCCAGGGCGAGGCAATCCGCCAGCAGGCGCCTGCCACTCCCCGCGTGGACCCGACCCGAATGCGAGCTGCGTTGCATATCCGCCTCCGAACACGGTGGCCGTCACTCCCATCGTAGCCGCACGGGCGGCCGTGCGACAGGAGGGCGGGCGGCGCGTCAGCGCGGGATCGCGCGCATCAGGTCGAGGGCGATCCGGGCCGCCTCGGCTTCCTTGCCGGCGGCGGCCCGGAGGCGTTCGCGGTCGCGCTCCAGGCAGGCGTCGACGGCGCTGTGGGAACCGGCGCCGGCAATGCAGCAGAGGACCTCGAGGTTGGCCACCTCGGCCTCCAGCGCCGCCTCGCGCCAGGCATGCGCGGCGTCGAGCACGCCCAGCCAGTTGCGCACGCGCTTGTCCTGCATCTCCTGGTCGAGCCAGGCGAGCGTCCGGGCGGTCGCCTCGTTGGCGCGCAGGAGGGCGGCCGAGCGCTCGGCCTTGTGGGCGGCCAGGCCGGCCGCCGGGCTGGCCGCCTGCGCCGCCAGGCAGGCACACAGCAGGGCGGCGGCGAGCGGGGAGGTCCTGGCCATCGGGGCGGTCCGGGGGCGTCCTCAGCCGAACAGGTCGTCGATGTCGTCCTGGCTGATCTGCTCGGCCTGGCGCACCTGCGGGCCGGACAGGTTGCCCTCCGGCGCCTCCTCGATCAGCAGGTGGGCGAGACTGTCCTCGATGCGCTGAACGGTATCCAGCAGCTTGTTGATCACCTGGCCGACCAGGTCCTGGTAGGCCTGGGCCTGGACGATCTCGGTCAACTGGCCGGTCGAGGCGGCATGCTCCTCGCCGAGCCGGGCCAGGAAGGCGCGCAGCCGTTCGGACCGGGTCAACCGCGCCAGCTCGGCGGCCTCGGCCTGCTGGGCGTGCAGGCGGTCGCCGATCGCCTCGGCCGCGTTCAGGGTCTGGCTGGCGGCCTGCTCGGTCAGACTGGCGATATAGCGCAGGCGGTCGCGGGCGTTGCTGACCATGCGGTTCTCGGCGACCTCGCCTTCGCCGATCTCGCGCAGGGTGGCGCGCAAT
>NZ_SJZB01000052.1 GCF_004337445.1 Parasulfuritortus cantonensis
GCCAGGTTGTGGGCGTAGCGCAGGACGCGCCCGGAGGCGCCGTAGCTCTCCATGACCAGGCTGCGCTGGCGCAGGCCTTCCAGGGCCGCCTGGATGTCCGCCTCGGCCAGGGTCATGACCGGGTCGCGCGAGGTCTTCTGGTTGCAGCCGGCGGCCAGGCCGTTCAGGGTGAGCGGGTAGGCGTCCGGGGTGGTCTTGGCCTTCTCGGCCAGGACGCCCAGGATGCGCGCCTCGAGCGGGCTGAGCAGGGCGAGGCTCATGGCGCCTCGTCGGTCTTGGCGAGGAAGAACGGGCAGCTCACTTGGCCGTCCCGGCGCACCAGTTCCTCGCTGAAGTCGGCGTAGGTGCGCTGCAGGCTGTGCCGGGCGGCGTCGTCCTCGAAGCGCCGGCAGTCGGCGGCGAGCGGGCAGTTGGAGGTCATGCAGTAGGTGAAGGCGGCGGTCATGTTCAGAAAAGCTCCACTTCGCCCGAGACGGGCTGTTTCTTGATGCTGTCGATGTAGCGGCGTTCCTCGTCGAGGATGACGTTGTTGTGCAGCGAGCGCAGGCGCTTGACCTTGGCGACCCCGGTGGCCGGGAAGAACATGACCATGCGCGGGAAGATGTCGCCGACGTCCTCGGCCACCACGGGCAGGCTCTCGATGTCCAGGTAGTCGCGCACGAAGGTGATGTTGGCGAGGCCGACGTCGGTCATGCCGGAGATGATGCGGCCGCCTCCGAACAGCTTCACCTCCAGGTTCTGGCGCCGGCCGCCATTGCGCATGATCTCGTTGATCAGGTGCTCCATGGCGTAGTTGCCGAACCGGGTGGCGTCGGACAGGTTGACGGCCTTCATCGAGGCGAGGTCGCTGACCTCGGTGGCGGGCAGCATGAAGTGGTTCATGCCGCCGATGCCGGTGACCCGGTCGCGGATGCAGGCGGAGATGCAGGAACCCAGGGTGGTGGCGACGCCTTCCTTCTGGCGGGTGACGTAGAACTCGCCCGGCAGGATACGCGCGGCGTAGGACTGGAACTGGTTGTTCCAGGAGCGCCGGACGTGCTCGAAGCCGGGCAGGGGCGGCGGCATGGGGGGCAGGTCGGTACGGCCGCTGACGAGTGCCATCATTGCCCCAGGAATATCTTCTCGATCTCGCCGAACTCCTCCTGGGCCTTGCGCACCACCGCCTCGACGACCTCGGGGTCGAGGCCGGCGGCGGTCCAGGCGGCCGGGTCGATGGCCGGGGCATCGGCCGGTTCGATGCTGTCGACCTCGGCCAGCTGGGCCAGGCTGTTGGCGATGTGGATGAGCGCCACCTCGCGGCCGTGCGCCTCGGCCCGGGCCGGGGCGTGGTGCCAGGCGATGCAGGCCTGCAGCGTGGCGGGCAGGTTCCACTGCCGGGCCAGGGCGGCGCCGACCCGGGCGTGGTCGAAGCCGAGCAGGCGGTCCTCGGCCTCCGGTACGCCGATCTCCTCCTGGCTGTCGAGCACCATGAGCAGGGCGTCGCGCGCCTGTTCGGGCAGGCGGTTGAAGATGATCAGCTCGCCGATGTCGTGCAGCAGGCCGGCCGTGAACAGGGCGTCCGGATCGCAGCGCCGGGCCAGCTTGCACAGCTCCCGGGCCGCCAGGGCGCAGAGCAGGCTGTGCTTCCAGAAGTTGCGCATCGAGACCAGGTCGTTGGGCAGGCCGGCGAAGCTGTTCGCCACCGAGAGCGAGAGGGCCAGGTTGCGCACTTGCGCGGTGCCGATGATGGTGACCGCCTTGGCCACCGTATCCACCGAGGCGGGAAAGTTGTAGAGGGCGCTGTTGGCCAGCTTGAGCAGCTTGGCCGTGAAGGCGGCGTCCTGGCCGACCGCGCGGGCGATGTCGGCGTTGGAGCTGTTCGGGTCCTCGACCAGGCGGTTGACGCGCAGGTAGACGTCGGGCAGGGTGACCAGGCCACTGATGTCGCGGATCAGGTCGTCGGGCGTGGCGGCGGCTGAGTTCATTTACTCATTCTAGGCAAGAAGGTACCGCCCAGTAGCCTACTTGGTGGCCTCCGCGGCCTGGTCGAGCCGCTGCCGTTCCTGCTCGCTGGCGGCGTTCAGCTTGTCGGTCAGGTCCTGCTCCAGGCGTTTGCCTTGTTCCACCTCTTCCTGGCCGGCCTTGGCGGCGACGGCGGCGGTGCCGGCCGTTTCGACCCCGCAGCCGGCCAGGCCGGCGCACAGGGCGGGAATGAGGATGCGTCTGGCGATGTCGTTCATGGCGGGCTCCGGGCGGCGGCCCCGGTCGCCGGGGCCATGGCCCGAGTATAGCCCGCCGCCGCGTTCAGGCCGCGATCGGCCAGGGCCGCTCGGGCGGCGCCAGCGGCCGGCCCCGGCCGGGGTCGAGCGGGGGCAGGGCCTGGGCAGCGCGCGCCCGGCTGCATTTCTCGTCCGGCTGGCCCTCGGCGTCCCAGGGCTCCGCTTGGAGGTCGATCGGGACGGCCGCAGACGTCCGCGCTGCCGGACGCGGCGCGGATTCTGGTGAGGCGCCGGGAAAAGAGAAGAGGGCCGGCTCAGGCCCTGGCGGTGACCCAGAGAAAGGTCTCGCCGCCGATCTCCCGGTAGGCCAGATCGGCCACCGCCAGGCCGGCGTCGGCCAGGGCGGCGGTCAGTTCCTCGGGCCCCAGATGGCTGTAGAAGAGGGTCTCGCCGAGGAACTCCTTGCCGCCCTCGAAGCGCTCGGCGCCGGTGTAGTGGCGGGTCGCGTAGGTGAACAGGAAGTGGCCGCCGGGCCTGAGCCAGCCGCGGATGCGCCGGAACAGGGCCGCGTGCCTGGCACGCGGCACGTGGAACAGGCTGTACACGGCGACGACGGCGTCGAAACTGGCGGGTGCGAAGTCGACCGTGCTCATGTCGGCCCGGATGCGCGTCATGGCGGGGACGTAGCGGGCCGCGAGGTCGAGCATGCGGGGCGAGAAGTCCACCCCGGTGACCTGCCAGCCGCGCGCGGCGAAATGCGCGGCGAAGGGTTCGCCCGCCCCGCAGCCGAGGTCGAGCAAGCCGCCGCCGGCGGGCAGGCGGGCCTCGAAATCGGCCAGCACCGGGGCCATGTCGAAACGGCCGCGGTTGGCCTCGTAGGTGTCGGCGAAGCGGTCGTAGACGGCGGCCAGGTCGATCATCCCAGTTCCGCCTCGTGGCCGTGTCCCGGCGCCGTGCTGAAGGCGGCGTCGCCGACCAGCCGGTGCACGATGCCGGCGGCCAGGAGGGCGAGCAGGAGCAGGCCGTAGTGCCAGAGCGCGGCGGTGTCGGCCACGCCCGGCTCGGCGCCGGTGACGACCTGGAGCGGCTCGACGATGAGTTGCCGGAGCAGGGTGATCATGGCCACCTCGATGAACACCTGGACGCGCACCGAACCGCTTTGCAGGTAGCGTATCTCGGCCGCGACCAGGCTGGACAGGGTCCAGACCAGGAACAGGGTGCCGAGGGAGCTCAGGAAGCCGCCGGCCAGGTGGCCCGCCTCGACCGTATGGGCGATGTTGGCCAGGAATTCCCAGACCACCATGACGCAGCCGACCACGAGGGCGGTGGCCAGGAGCAGGTGGAGCAGGCGGTCGAAGCGCTTCAGGGTGCTGATCAGCAGGGTCTCGTAGCGGGTCATGGCGCGGCCTCGTCGGGGCGCCTAGTGTACTCCGTCCGGGTGCGCGCCGGCGGCCATGGGCGGGGTGGCGGGCGGCGTGCTATGTTGGCCGCTGTCGGCGAACCACGGAGGACACCATGCACGGTCTGCAGCACCCCGAACTGTTCCGCACCCAGGCCTACGTCGGCGGTGTCTGGCTCGACGCCGACGACGGCGCCGGCCTGGCAGTCGCCGACCCGGCCACCGGGACCGTGCTGGGCCGGGTCCCCGCCATGGGCCGGGCCGAGACGGCCCGCGCGGTGGCCGCCGCCGAGGCGGCCTGGCCGGCCTGGCGCGGCCTCCTGGCCAGTGAACGGGCCGCGCTGCTGCGGCGCTGGCACGACCTGATGCTGGCGCACGCCGGCGACCTCGCCCGCCTGATCACCCTGGAGCAGGGCAAGCCGCTCGCCGAGGCGCACGGCGAGATCGTCTACGCGGCCGGCTTCCTGGACTGGTTCGCGGACGAGGCCAAGCGGGTCTACGGCCGCGTCGTGCCGTCGCCCTGGCCGGGCCGGCGCGTCCTCACGCTGAGGCAGCCGATCGGCGTCGCCGCCCTCATCACGCCCTGGAACTTCCCGGCCGCCATGCTCACCCGCAAGGCCGGCGCCGCCCTGGCGGCCGGCTGCACGGTGGTCGCCAAGCCGGCCTCGAAGACGCCGTTCACCGCTCTGGCCCTGGCGGCCCTCGCCGAGCAGGCTGGTTTCCCGGCCGGCGTCATCAACGTGGTCACCGGCCCGGCCGAGGCCATCGGCGCCGAACTGACCGGCAACCCGGGCGTGCGCAAGCTGTCCTTCACCGGCTCCACGGCGACCGGCAAGCGCCTGATGGCGGCCTGTGCCGGCACGCTCAAGAACGTGTCCATGGAACTGGGCGGCAACGCCCCCTTCATCGTCTTCGACGATGCCGACCTCGACGCCGCGGTGGCCGGGGCGCTGGCCTCGAAATACCGCAACGCCGGCCAGACCTGCGTGTGCGCCAACCGTTTGATGGCCCAGGACGCCGTCTACGATGCCTTCGTCGCCAGGCTGGCCGAGGCGGTGTCGGCCATGAAGGTGGGCAACGGCCTCGAGGCCGGGGTCGTCCAGGGGCCATTGGTCAGCGCCGAGGCGGTCGCCAAGGTCGAGGCCCGCGTCGCCGACGCCGTGGCCGCCGGCGCCCGCGTGGTGTGCGGCGGCCGCCGCCTGGGTGGGCAGTTCTATGCCCCGACCGTGCTCGCCGATGTCGAGCCGGGCATGCGCGTGTGCAGCGAGGAGACCTTCGGTCCGGTCGCGCCGGTGCTGCGCTTCGCCGACGAGGCCGAGGCGATCCGCCTCGCCAACGCCACCGAGTACGGCCTAGCCGCCTATTTCTACGCCCGTGACGCGGCCCGCCAATGGCGCGTCGCCGAGGCCCTCGAATACGGCATGGTCGGCGTCAACGCCGGCGTGGTGTCCACCGAGGTGGCGCCGTTCGGCGGCGTCAAGGAATCCGGCCTGGGCCGCGAAGGCGGCGCCGAGGGCATCGAGGCCTACCTGGAGACGAAGTACGTCTGCCTGGCGGAATGACGCCGCGGCCGGCCGCCGGGGCGAAAAAAAGCCCCGCCGAGGCGGGGCCGAAGAGGTGGCAATCAGTCCTGGCCCAGAGGGTCAGGCGGTCTTGCGCCGGCGCCCGGCGACACCGACCAGGGCGAGGCCGGCGGTCAGCATGGCATAGGTCTCCGGCTCCGGGACCGGCAGAGCGGAACCGTAGAACTGGACTTCGCCGAGGGCGTACATGCCGTCGCCGCTACGGGCGAAGACGCGCGCATAGGCGGCATCGGTGGGTGCGAAGTCCATGGACCAGGCATAGCTGGCGTCGCCCGCAATGGAGGATTTCTCCAGCAGGCCGCCGCTCCCGGCCAGGCCGCCGTCGTCGAGGCCGTTGAAGACGGTCGCCAGCGTGTACCACTCGGTGCCGTCGGCGGAGACCTGGATGATGTAGATGTCGTTGTTGTCGTGGCTCAGGGTGACGTCGGCCACGCTGTAGAGACCGCCGAAGTCGTAGGTGACGACGGCACCGTCACGGCCTTCCTGTGAGGACCAGGATACGTTGGCGTCGTCGTTCCAGGCGGTCGTCAGCGAGTAGTCGCCGTCAGTGAGCAGCGTCGCGGGGTCGCCGGAAACGGTCCCGGAAGCCGTGACCGAAGCGGGAACGATGGCCGTGGCCGCATGGGCAGAGGCCAGGCCGAGCAGCGCCAGAGGCGCGGCGGCCAACAGTTGCTTGAATTTGAACATGCGATACCCCCTGGAAATGGTATTTGGTTATGGATCCCCGGACCGTCCGCCGCGCGCCGCCATGGGCACGACCGACCGGCTGAGCAGAGGTTAGGGAGATTGCCCCGGTAGCGAAATGGCCCGAACGGGTGGACGTCGCCCGGGTGGCGGCGAGTCAGCGGCCGGGCACGCCGTCCAGCGCCCGGCTCACGGCGTCGTCGACGCTCCAGTTGGTCAGCGCGGCGGGTGGCAGCAGGGGGATGGCCGCCCGGGCCAGCACCTCGCGGACCGGGTCGTGCAGGCGCGCGAAGAGCAGGGCGATGCCGTGCCGGTGCGCGAAGGCGACCAGTTCCGCAAGGCTCTCGACGCAGGTGCCGTCGAGGTCCGGCGATTCCTCCAGGCTCAGGATGAGGGTGCCCGCAGCGCCGTGTCCGGCCGCGATCTGGTGCCGGACCAGGGCCAGCATGCGGTCGACGTTGGCGAAGAACAGCGGCGCCTCCGGGCGCATGATGAGCAGGCCGGGGACCGGCCGCGCCTCGGGATGGGCGGCGACGTTGACGAAATCGTGGCCCTGGCCCAGGCGGCCGAGCACGGAGACCTTGGGTTCGGACAACCCACGCAGGGTCATCAGCAGGCTGACGCCCACCGCCACCAGGAGGCCGTCCATGACGCCGAGCACGAGCACGGCGGCGACCGCCGACAGGGCGACGACGCGGTCGCGCCGCCAGCGGAAGTAGACCCGGATGGCGGGCAGGTCGAGGCTGTGGCTGACCGCGTGGATGACGATGGCGGCGAGCACCGGCTGCGGCGTGAGCTCGACGTAGGGCAGCAGGGTGAGGATCAGGGCCAGGACCACCAGGGCGGCGACCCAGGCGGCCCGCTTGCTGCGCGCCCCGGCCGCCTCGTTGGCCGAGGTCGCGGAATAGCCGGCCCCGACCGGCATGCCGCCGAACAGGCCGGAGGCCAGGTTGGCCAGCCCGAGGCCGAGCAGCTCGCGGTCGGCCGCCATGGCGTCGCCGTGCTTCAGGGCGAAGGTCCGCACGCTGCCGTAGGACTCGGCGTAGAGGACGAACAGGAGGGCGAAGGCGAGTTCGCCCAGGCGCAGCCACTCGGCCCGGGTCAGGTCGGGCACGCTGGGTACCGGGAGGCTCAGGTCGATGCTGCCCACCAGGGCGACGCCGTGCCGGTCCAGGCCCCAGGCAAGTTGGGCGGCGACCCCGAGGACGATGGTCAGCAGGGTGGACGGGACGCGCCGGTAGGGCTTGAGCAGGAAAAGCAGGACCAGGGCGGTGGTCCCCACCGCCAGGCCGGCCGGGTTCCAGTGCGGCAACTGGTCCAGGAGGTCCACGGCCAGGCGCAGGATGTCGGTATGCGCCACCGGCACGCCGAGCACCTTGGGCAACTGGCCGACGATGATGACCACGGCGAGGCCGAAGGCGAAGCCGCGCAGGACCGGCTTGGCGATGAAGTCCGACATGGCGCCCATGCGGGCGAAGCCGGCGGCCAGGAAGAACAGGCCGGTGAGCAGGATCAGGCCGGCGGCCAGGGCCAGGCGCAGGCCGGGGTCGCCGCCCGCCAGGGAGGCGGTCGCGGCGGCCAGGACGGCGGCCGAGGAGGAGGTGGCCGAGACGATGGCGAAGCGGCTGCGGCCGACCAGGCCGTAGCAGGTCAGCCCGGCCAGGAGGGCGATCACGCCGTACTCGGGCGGCAGCCCGGCGATGCCCGAATAGGCGACGGCCTCGGGCACCAGGAGGCCGGCGACGGACAGCCCGGCGACCAGGTCCGGCAGTAACGGGCCGGAACGCGTTGCCGGGTCAGCCATGGTCCAGAACAGGGCAGCGCGGCCGGGCTGCGCCGGTGCGCTGCCGGCTCAGATGTTGACCACGCAGCGGGCGTGCCACTTCTTGCCCTGTTGCTCGACCTTGAGTTCGGCGCGCGTGGCTTCCTTGACCTCCGCGCCGCCTTCGGCGCCCTTCTTCCAGGGCATGCCCCAGCCCTCGCCGACGTAGTGGTCGCCCTCGCGCCTGAGTTGGAAGCTGCCCAGCACCAGGTTGGCGAGGTGGGCCTGGCCGAGCAGGCGGTTGAGCCATTCGACCAGGGCCAGCTCGCGGTCCGGCTCGTCGAACTCGACGTGCACCCGGCGCAGGGGCAGGACCAGGGACGGGTGGGTCATGATCGCGAACATGGCGCTGGCGGCGTACTCGAAGGCCGCCTCCTGGGTCTTGCCGACCGCCTCGATGCCGACGTCGGCGCCGTGGTCGAAGTAGTGGTAATGGCCGAACATGGTGTGCGGGTCCGGGCTAGAAGCCGCCGATGTAGGCGTAGCCGTCGTTCTGCAGCTTGACCAGGCGGGTGTAGCCGTCGTGCACGATGGTCACGCCGGGCAGCACGTCGGCCGGCTTCCAGCCCTTCGCCTTCATGGCGCTGTGGCAGATCTCGACGCCGACGCCGAGGTCGAGCAGGTCCTGGACGATCTTGGCGTTCGGGTTGACGGCGAAGGGGTCGCCGGTGGCGGTCTGGTAGGTGTCGTCGTCGAGCAGCATGACCGCGGCGTCGCCATGCAGGACCAGGCGGGCGTCGATCTGGCCGGGCGCCACGCCCTGCTTGCGGAAGGCCTCGTAGAGGCCGCGCGCATAGTACAGGCCCTTGGAAATGCCGGCCGCCATGTCGTCGCTGTGGATGTCGTAGACGACGCGGTAGTGGCCGCCCGCCTCGACCTTGACCATGGGCCGCGCCGGGCCGGGGTCGGCGGCGACGGCGCCGGCCGTCGCCAGGGCGAAAAAGGCGGCGAACAGCGCCTGCAGAAGAGTACGCATCGATGACTCCTTCTCTCGGTTTGTCCTGCCGGACGGTGCGTCCGGCGGCCGCGTGGCGATGACGCGGCATCCTGGCGGTTGGAGGGCGTCCACCGCCATCGGTTCGCGCGCGAACGCGCGCCGGCCGTCAGGGTACACCGAGTTGCGCTGCGCCGCTCGCGCGCCTTGGCCGTTCAGCCCGATGCCGCCGCCTTGCGGACCGGGCTGGGCCCGCTGTTGCGCACGTTGACCAGCTTCTTCATGGCGTCGAACCAGAACGGCGCCCCGAGCGTGGTGGCCAGGGCGGTGAGCAGCCAGCCGAGCAGCTTCTGGGTCAGGCGGCTGCCTTCGCCGGCGAGGGTGTCCTGCAGGCAGTCGCGATAGTGCACGACCTTGGCCTTGGCGTTGCCGTCGACCGGTTTCGGGCTCAGGCAGGTGTAGCCGATCGGCAGGCCGGCGGCGGCCAGCTGGCGCAGCTGGGCGCGGGCGTCGACGCTCGCCTGGGCCGCCTCGGCATCCTGGCCGGCGAGCTGCCCGGCCAGGGCGACCGCCTGGGCGCGCACCTCGGCGGAGCGCGACAGCGAGGCGGCGATCTGGATGGTGTCGATGTTGAATGCTGCCGCGACCACCAGGCCGATGACGAACAGGCGCTTCTGCGAGTACGACTTGTACCAGCCGGTGACCCGTTCCATGGCGCTGTCGAACCAGGTCTCGATGCCGGCCAGGGCGGCCTCCAGGTCCGTCGCCGCCTCGACCACCGGGAGCAGGGCGTGGCCGACGCCGAGGTCCTTGGCCTTGGCGTCGCGGACGGCCGCGATGAGGTCGTCGAGGGTCAGCTCCGCGGCCTGGCCGCTGCGCAGGCGGTGGCGCAGGATCAGGGTGTCGGCCAGGGCCAGGGCGAAGTTGCGCGCCGGCAGGTAGGAGGGCGGATCGCCCTTGCCGGGCCGGCCGCGGTACAGGCCGGCCACCATGGGGTGGTTGAGCAGGCGCAGGTACAGCCAGCGGTCCGGGATCAGGCCGACCAGACCGTCGCGCATCAGGCGGCCGCGCGCCGAGAAGGTGCGGGCCAGGATTTCCTGCACGCCGGAGCACAGCATGGCGGCCAGGAAGAAGACCAGGGTGAGGCCGATGACGACGTCGAGCAAGGTGTTCATGGCGGTCTCCGGGGGTTACGGATGGCCGGTCAGGGAGCCGCGCGAGATGCCCACGCCGGGCAGGGCCACGGCGGTGGTGGCATGGGCGAGGTTGACCGGGCGGTAGTCGAACTCGGCGGCCCATTTCTTCAGCGCGGTGTCGTCCACGGTCTCCGCGACGGTTTCGCCGATCGGCCGCAGGTAGGGCTGGAAGCCCTTGATGGCCCGGTACAGCCCGAAGCCGAACTGGGCGAAGGAATCGACCACCGGCGAGCGGTATTCGGTGCCGTCCAGGTGGATCAGTTCGTCCGATATCTCGAGGCCGCAGTCCCTGGCCTTGCCGGCAATCCAGGCCAGGGGCGGTTCCGGCAGGAGGTCGTCCTGGTAGCCGCCGCCGACGTTGGCGTGGGCGCCCGGGAACCAGCGTTGCTCGACCTTCTGGCGGGCCCGGTCGGGGATCTCCGTCCACAAGGTGGCCTGGTAGTCCGCGCGGTGCTCGTCGATGGCCAGGGCGTGATAGGCGTTGTCGACCTTGTCGCCCAGCTTGGTGTCGTGGAATTTCTCCGCGTAGCTGAGGTTGAGCAGGGGCACCCCGAGGGCGCCCACGGTATCCCAGACGCCGATGAAATGGATGCGGATCACGCGCGTCCGGCCGGCCAGCTCGGTCATCGGGTCGCCTCCCGCCAGGTTGGCCCGCTTGTACAACTCGGTGACGCGGGCGGCGGCGGCCAGCGAGCGGGCCTTGCGCTCGCGCGTCGGCAGGCTGGGGTCGTCCTCCTCGACGATGCCGCACTTGCCGATCATCCCGGCCAGGCTGCGCGCCGTGAAGGCGCCCCGGCTGAAGCCGAACAGGTACAGGCGGTCCTCGTCGCGCCAGTTGCGGATCAGCCAGGCGTAGCCCTCGCGGATGTTCTCGGTGAGGCCGTTGCCGAGCATGCCGCCGCTGATCTTGCTGCCGAAGTGGGTGCCGACGCCCTCGTCGTAGTACTTGAGCTGTGCCGGCCGGGCGCCCGGCTGCTCCGGTATCGCCTCGATGGCCGCGTGGATGCGGGAAACGTTGGTCTGGTCCTTGACGTCGTTCCAGGTGCCGTCGAAGCACATCGCCAGCCGCCTCATGGTCTGCCTCCTTCGCGTTATCCCGAGTGTCGGTCCCCTTTCCCCGAAGGATAGTCGCGCCGGCCCGTGCGCGCTTCCGCGGGCTGGGTATATCTACTTGATTGAATGGGGGTTTTTGCGCCGGCTAGATCAGCGCGGCGCTGCGCAGCTCGGTCTTCAGGTAGGCGTAGAAGATCGGCGCCGCCACGACGCCCTGGAGGCCGAAGGCCGCCTCCATCACCAGCATGGCGAGGAGCAGTTCCCAGGCGCGGGCGGCGATCTGGCCGCCGACGATGCGGGCGTTGAGGAAATATTCCAGCTTGTGGATGACGACCAGGAAGCCGAGCGAGGCCAGGGCCGCGTGCGGCGAGTGGGCTAGGCTGACCACGACGATGACGGAATTGGAGATCAGGTTGCCGATCACCGGCAGCAGGCCGGCCACGAAAGTCAGTGCGATCATGGTCTTGACCAGGGGCAGGTCGACGCCGAACAGCGGCAGGGCGGCGGCCAGGTAGAGGGCGGTGAACACGGTGTTGACCAGGGAGATGCGGACCTGGGCGAAGACGATGTCGCGGAAGGCGTCGGCCAGGCGGCCGGCGCGGCGCGCCAGGGCGGCCGCGAGCGGACGCGCGGTGTCCTCCTGCACCGTCGCCTGCACCGCCACCATGGCGCCGATGATGAGGCCGATGAGCATGTGGGCGAGGGTGATGCCGGCCTCCTTGCCGACCATCTGCAGCTCGCCCGCGTGTTCGCGCAGCCAGGCGACCACGGCGGTCTTCAGCTCGTCGACGCTGCCCGGTATGTAGGGCAACAGCCAGTCCGGCAGCGACTCGCGCGAATTCTCCAGGATCTCGGCCATCTTGGTGGCCAGGTTGGCCAGGTGGCCGGAATCGCCGAAGAAGGCGACCGCCATGGCCATGGCCATGGCCACGCCGCCGACCGCCAGGCTGGCGAACAGGACCGCGACGATGGCGCGGGCGCGCCGGTGCGACCAGCGGCTGGCCAGCATGGGCGCGGTCAGGTGCACCAGCTCGAAGACCAGCAGGCCGGCCAGCAGGGCCGGCAGCAGATGCAGGTAGAGGACCAGGAAGAGGGCACCGCCGGCGAGCAGCCAGGCGGCGCGCTCGACCGGAACGGCGATGGCCGGGCCGTCCCGGTTCAGCAGCATTCCTCTTCCAGTTGCACCAGGAGCCGCATGGCCTCCTCGTCGTCCCAGGTCTCGAACAGCTCGCGCACCTGGTTGATGTTGGAGTGGATCAGGAACAGGTCATCCGGGCGCGGGCCGGAACCGCCGGCGCGCTTCTTCATGAAATAGTCCCAGAACACGTTGTTGCGCTCCGGGATGGCGACGTGGCGCTGGATGCACTCCATCACCCGGCGCGCGTTGCCGTCGCAATCGATGTTCTCGAAGCTGACGTAGCGGTCCGGGCGGGGCTGATCCTCGCAACACTCGGGCATGGAAGTACTCCTGCGAAATTGAATTCGGGAGAACTTTATCCTGAATTGCCCGTGCCGACGACAAAAAACCGCGCCGCGGCGCGCCCGCCTAGTGGAGGCCCTTGGAGGCGAACAGGAGGACCTTGTCGCCGGCGAAATTCACCTGCACGGAGCGCTTGTCGTCGCCCCAGGTGCAGCTGCGCAGGCCCATCAGGTCGTCGCATTGCTTCGGTTTGCCGATCAGTCCGACGACGTCGTCGTAGGGCATGCCGACGGCGATCTTGTCGTAGTTCTCCACGGTCAGCTTGTTGCAGCCGGCGAGGGCGAGCAGCAGGCCGGCGGCGATGAGTAGGCGTTTTTTCATGGCGGTCAGGGACAGAAAAGGACTCGGGGGCCGCCGGTCGGGCCGGCGCCGGATGGCCAACAGTAACCCAATTCGGCCGCCGGGTAACCCCCCGCCGCCGGCGTCAACGCGGTTCGCTGTTGGCGATGCCGCTGATCACGTGGCCGGTCGGGCCCGCGGCGGCGGCGGAATCGCAGTGTCGCGTCTGGTCGTCGAAGAAGAAGTCGGGCTCGAACTCGCGCAGGAACGGGCCCTTGTCCAGGCCGCCCAGGAACATGGCCTCGTCGACCGAGACGTTCCAGGCCATCAGGGTGCGGATGGCGCGCTCGTGGGCCGGCGCGCTGCGCGCCGTGACCAGGGCGGTGCGGATGCGCATGGGCACGGCCGAGCCGGCCGCCTGCTGCAGGCTGTGCAGGGCCGCGAGGAGCGGCTTGAACGGCCCGGGCGGCAGCGGGTTGAGGGCGTGGTGCTTCTCGTGCGCCTGGAAGGCCGCCAGGCCGTCGGACTGGAACAGGCGTTCGGAGTCGTCCGAGAACAGCACCGCGTCGCCGTCGAAGGCGATGCGCACCTCGTCGGCGTGGCGTTCGGCATCGACGAGCGACTGCGAATACACCCGCGCGGCCGGAAACCCGGCCGCCAGGGCGTCGCGCACGTCCTCGCTGTTGGCCGACAGGAACAGGTGGGCGCCGAGCGGCTCGAGGAAGCGGAAGGGCGGCCGGCCGCGCGTGAACACGCCGCGTTCCAGCTCCAGCCCGGAGGCCTCGGCGGACCGGAACACGCGCAGGCCGGAGACGGGGTCGTTGCGCGACAGGATCACCACCTCGACCCGATGCGCATCCGCGCCGTTGAAGGCCAGCAGCTTCTTGACCAGGGGATAGGCCACGCCCGGTCGGGCGGGGATCTCCAGGCGGTCGAGCTGGAACCTGGCGTAGGCGTCGTCACCGTGGGCGTCGAAGAAGGCGTTCTCCTCCTCGAGGTCGAACAGGGCACGGGACGAGAGGGCGACGACGAGTTTGCCGTCCAGGCTGACGGGCATGGCTGGATGTGGGGTTGTCGGGACGGGTTGCAGGGACACCGCTGCCGGACGACCGGGCATCCCGGCCGCGGCGGCATCGGGTCCAATATACCGAAGCCGGTCCGTGCCTGGCTAGCCGTGCCGTCCGCCCCGCGCGGGCGGGGCGGACGGCACGGCCGTTTACCGCGTCACAGGCGGACGAACTTGCGCAGCTTGTCGAGCAGCTTGGGTCCCATGCCCTTGATGTTCAGCAGTTCTTCGAACGAGGCGAACGGCCGCGACGCGACGATGGTCTCGGCCAGCTTCACGGACACGCCCTTGAGCGCGGCGATGTCGCCCAGGCTGGCCTGGTTGAGGGAGACCGCCCGGTTGTCCGGCTTCGCCTTCGCGGCCGGCTTGGCCGGCTCGGGCTGGATCGCCGGTGCCTCGGCGCGGGGTTCCGGTGCGGCCTTGTCCTTGGCGCTGAAGCTGACGTTGATCACGTTGTCCACCTTGCCCTGGACGACCGGTTTGCGGCTGACCACGTCGGGCTGTGAGAAGTTGACGTGGTCGCGCGTGACGTAGCCGGCGCCGGTCCATTCGCGCAGCATCAGGGTGAGGTACCAGGTGCCCGGTCCGGGTTCGTCGAAGAGCAGGTCGTAACGGCAGTCGGCGAGGAAGTGCTGCCCGAACAACTCGCCTATCCGGGTGCCCGCCACCGCCACGCCGCTGAAGTCGCCGCCCCGGTAGGGTTGGGGCAGGGCCCACAGCTCGATGGCGACGGTGCCGCTGATGTCGCCGGCCGCGCGGTTGTTGGCGATCTCCGAGGCGGTGATGACGACGCGGTCGCCCTGGATCGCATAGCCGTTGGTTCCGGTCAGGGCCAGCGCGTGGGTTTCGGAAAGGTCGGGTTGCGTGGCATACATCATTGTCGATCTCCTGAGTCGCTTGAATGCCGGTCGGGAGGGGGTGCCCGGCGGCCTTCCGGGTCCGGCCCGGACGCCCCTCTTGGGAACGCCCTGCGGCCGCGGCAGACCCGTCCGCGTGTGGCGAGAGCGGATTTGTTACCCAACGGATTAACCCCGGTCATCGTTTCATACAAGTGCGCATGCCGGCGCCGCCGGCCCCGGCAATGCGTCCGCCCGTCGCTCAGGCCAGTCGGCGCACGCGTTCCAGCATGGCCGCGGCATGGCCCTCGGCGCTGACGCCGTAGAGCGCCTCGACCAGCCGGCCCTGCTTGTCGATGAGGAAGGTGGAACGCACGATGCCCATCTTCTTCTCGCCGTTCTTCTCCTTCTCCTGCCAGACGCCATAGCGCCGGCTGAGCGTGCCGTCGGTGTCGGCGAGGAGGTCGACGGCGAGGCCGAACTTGGCGATGAAGGCCTGGTGGCTGGCGCAGGAATCCCGGCTGACGCCGATGACCACGGTGTCGGCCGCGGCGAAGTCGCCCGCCAGGGCGGTGAACTGGTTGGCCTCGATGGTGCAGCCCGGCGTGTCGTCCTTGGGGTAGAAGTACAGCAGCACGTTCCGGGAGGCGCGGAAATCGGCGAGGCTGACCGGCGTGCCGTCCTGGTTCGGCGAGGTGAAGTCGGGGGCCTGGGTGTTCGGCTGGAGCATGGCGGTTCCTCGGTCGTGGCGGATGGAATGGCGGAGAGACGCGGACAGGCTGGATAATACCCGACGAAATAGCTAAGTTATGTCCGCGTCTTTGTCCCCGCCCGGAGCCCACCCCGCATGAACACGCCCCCCGACAACCTGCCCGACTGGGCCGCTTGGCTCGCCCAGGATGCCGACGGCGCCTGGTGGTGCTACGAGGCCGAGCCCAACCAGCACGACACCGGCTGGTACGAGAACGAGGTCGGGCGGCTCGCCAAGGCCGGCCAGGGCGCGCCGAACCCGGGCTGGCGCGCGTCGCTGGTGCGCCTGCCGGCGGCCGGCTAGGCGGACCCGGGGCGTCGTGATTCCGGAACCCATCCAGCCGGACGGCCGCCCGGCGTCGCTGCGCCGGGCCTTCCTCGTCGCGCTCGTCCTGTCGCTGGCCGTGCACGCCGGCGTGCTGGTGCCCTGGCTGGTCCAGGTGGCGCCGGCCACGGTGCCGGAGATGCGGGTCGAGCTGGTGCCGCCGCCGCCGCCCGGGAAGAAGCCGGTCCGCGAAAAGGGCGTCGAGCGTCCGCCCCGGCCGGCGCACGTGCCGGCGTCCCCAGCCCCGGCCACGCCGCCGGCCGACCTGGCCGAGGCCGTCCCGGTGCCGCCGAGCCCGGCCCGGAAGCCCGCTGCGATGGCCGCGCCAGCGGCACCGAGCGCCGAGGAGTGGCAACTGGCCTCGACCTACAAGCTGAAGAACAGCAAGCGCTACCGGCATGCCTGGGGGCGGCAGGTGCGCAGCATGATGGGGACGGCGGTCGAGGGTCCCGACCAGGGGCTGGTCCGGTTCCGCATCGAGATCGCGCCGGACGGCAGGCTCGCCCGGGTCGAGGAACTCTGGTCCACCTCCGAGGCGGCGTCGAAGCTGGCCTGGCAGGCGATCCGCTCCCTGCCGGCGCTGCCGCCCACGCCGACCGGCAAGCCGCTGGTGTTCGAGCAGACCATCGCCTTCCTGCCCTATGAGACCGGCTGGCCGCCCAGCTATGTGCTGGACTGCTTGCCCGAACGGGCGCCGTTCAAGAACCCGTTCGCCTGGAACGCCTCCTCGTCTCCCCAGCCGGCGGTACCCGAGCATCGTCCGCCGCCGCCCGAAGGGTGCCCGCCCGATTCCACGGCGGAGTCCATCGAGGAGGAGGAACGGTCGATGCAACGCCAGATGGACCAATGGCGCTGGGGACGCTAGGCCGGTCGCGGCGTTCGCGCCTGGCCGGGCCGGCGGGCGGGGGCGGGCTCAGCCGCCGAACAGTGCCTGGAGGGCGCCGATCATGTAGGCCTGGTCGTGGGCGCCGGCGCTTTCGCGCACGCTGTGCATGGCCCACATGGCCGAGCCGACGTCGACGCCGGGGATGCCGAGCCCGGCCGCCAGGATCGGGCCGATGGTCGAGCCGCAGGCGAGGTCGGAGCGGTGTGCATATTGCTGGCAGGGCACAGAGGCCTGCTCGCACAGGCCCATGAAACGGGCGGCCGTACCGGCGTGGGTGGTGTAGCGCTGGCCGACGTGGGTCTTGATCACCGGGCCGCCGTTCACCATCACCTTGTGGCCCGGCTCGTAGGCGTTCGGGAAGTTGGGCTGGTAGGCGTGCGCCGCGTCGGCACTGACGAAGAAGCTGGCCGCCATGGCGCGGTGGCGGTCCTCGCCGTCCAGCCCGGCGCTCAGGCACAGGCGGTTGAGGACATCGGCGGCGAAGCTGCCGCCGGCGCCGGTCGGGCTGCCGCTGCCCACCTCCTCGTGGTCGAACAGCGCCGCGACGCAGGTCGGGACGGGCGCATCGGTGGCACACAGGGCTTGCAGCGCGGCGTGGCAGGAGGCCAGGTTGTCGATCCGGCCGGAGGCGATGAATTCGCCGGCCGCGCCCCAGAGCGCGGCCTTCTGCACGTCGTAGGCGGCCAGGTCCCAGCCGAGGATGTCGCGGGCATCGGCCTGCGCGGCATCGGCCAGCAACTCGCGCAGGCGCGCCTCGGCGTCCTGCCCCTCGGCGGCCAGGCCGAGCAGCAGCGGCAACTCGTTCTGGCGGTTGAACTTCAGGCCCTGTTCGTTGACCTCGCGGTTCATGTGGATGGCGAGGTTGGGCAGGCGCAGCAGCGCTTGCTCGAAGCGCACCAGGCGCGCCGTGGCGCCGTCGGCGCTGCGCACCATCACCCGGCCGGCCAGGCTCAGGTCGCGGTCGGCGAAGGTGGCCAGGATCGGTCCGCCATAGACCTCCACCGCCAGGCGCCAGAGGCCGTCGCCGACCAGGCCCGGGCGCGGCTTCAGGCGTAGGCCGGGCGAATCGGTGTGGGCGCCGACGATGCGGAAGCCCGCTTCGGCCAGGGCGCCGGTGCCGACCACGAAGGCGATCAGGGAGGACTCGCCGCGGCTGACGTAGTAGCGACCGCCGGGCGCCAGTTGCCAGCGCGCCGTTTCCTCCAGGCGCTGGAAGCCGGCCGCGCGCAGGCGGGTTTCCGAGGTCGCCACCGCGTGCCAGGGCGTCGGGCTGGCGTCGAGGTAGTCGAGCAGGTCGCTAACGGGGTTCGCGGGGTCGCGATCGGACGGGGCGGAGGGCAGCGGCATGGGGCAATCGCATCGGGCGGGGATTACAGCTTACCGAGGCCGGCGGCGGCCGGAAAGCCGCGATACGGCGGCCGGGGCCACTTGCCCGGCGTACGAACCGCCGTGCGGCGGGGTCATCCGGCCGCCCGCAGCGCCGCGCGCATGTCCGCTTCGCCGATCGGGTAGGTCAGCACGGCATGCACCGGGAACAGTTCCAGCAGCTTGTCGACATGCGCCGCCTCGCTGGGCTGCATGACGATGATCAGGCGCGCCCGCGGCGCCACCGCCTGGAGGGTGCGCAGGGTGACGTCCAGGTTGGAGACGTTCGCGCCGGCATAGTTGTTGCCCCAGCCGTAGACGAACTCGCCCACGAAGAAATCGGGGACCCGTTGCTTCAACGCGCGGTGCAGGTTGCGGGCCGTGTCGAAGCGTTCCATCTCGATCCCGAGTTCCGCGTAGAGGTCCGGGAAGCGGCAGGCCAAGGGGGAACCGACCAGGGAATAGAGGAGGCTCATGGCGTGGCGGCGGGCGGTGAAGACCCCGGCATTTTGATGCCGGCCGCCCCGTGTTTCAAAGCCATGGACCGGGCGGGGGCAGGCTACCGCCCGGTCCAGTGCCGGCCGGTAGCGCAAGATTCGGCGATGCACGTATTCTTGTAGGCCACTTCACTGCTTACGCCACCGCAATGCAGTCACTGGGCCTACACTTACGCACCGCCGCAATCGCGATCGCCGCGCTGCTGTGTCCATACGCCGCCGCCGCGGAGACGCCGGTCGAGGATTCCTATTCGTTCGTCGACCTGCCGACCGACTACCAGGACAACCATCCGGACTGGTTCAAGCAGAGTTTCAACAACCTGCCCGAGGATCTCGCCGATACGCTGGCGGCCGGCAAGCAGGGCCTGATCGTCTATTTCGGCCAGAGCCATTGCCCGTATTGCCAGGCCGCCATGAAGGACAACCTGTCCAAGGGCGATCTGGTGCATTACCTGCGTGCCCACTTCGACGTGGTGGGGCTGAACACGCACAGCACCGAGCCGATCACCGGCATGGACGGCGCGACCATGCCGATCAACGAATTCGCGATCGCCCAGAAGGCGCAGCTCACGCCGACGCTGCTGTTCTACGTCGAAGGCCGCAAGCTGGCCCTGAAGCTGGTCGGCTACTACCCGCCCTACAAGATGCGCGCGGCGCTCGAATATGTCGCCGACGGCCACTACAAGACCAAGAGCTTCGCCGAGTACCTGGAACAGGCCGATCCGCCCCCGCTGTTCGCCGACGAAGCGTTGAACCCCGACCCGATCTTCACCCCGCCGCCGTACGCGCTCGACCGGAGCCGTTTCGCGGCCAACAAGCCGCTGCTGGTGATCTTCGAGCAGCCGCGTTGCCACGCCTGCGACGTCCTCCACACCGAGCCGCTGCAAAACCCCCTCGTGCGCGAGCGCCTGCAAGCCTTCGAGGTGGTGCAACTCAACGTCTGGGACGACGCGACGCCGGTGCTGACCCCGGACGGCCGGCGCCTGACGGCACGCAAGTGGGCGCACGATCTCGAATTGTTCTACGCGCCGACGCTGATTCTGTTCGACGAACACGGCAAGGAGGTCATGCGCATCGAGTCGGTGGTGCAGTTCTTCCGGCTGGCCAACGTGCTGCGCTACGTGGCCGACAAGGCGTATTTGAAATATCCGCTGTTCCAGTTGTGGAACCGGGATCATGCGGGTGAGGAAGTGGGGTTGCAGCGGGCGGCGGGCGTGGACAAGTGAAAGTGGTTGGCCGTTACCTGGGCGGTCTCTTGTTACGCTGACCAAGCGATTGAGGGGAGTGACGAGATGAGCCAATCCGTTTTCACGACTGTTTACCGGTATTGGAATTGGATCGGCATCCCGGTGCTGCTGGTCGCAGCAGTGGTGTTGTGGCTAACGATCACGGATCTGATCGCGGTGGTCAAGCGGTCCTACCTTTTCAGCGTGCCCTTGGCATCGAGACAGGATATCCAGTTTGCCGAGCCCGGTCGCGTCACACTGAGTATGGAGGGACCGCGATTCACGACGCGCTTTGGCAATGCGAATTTCGAGCTGCGCGACGCGGCAGGTGTTGTGGTCGCCGGGCGGCCCTCGCTGATGCGGTTGAGGTCGAGTGGAATGACCACCGTGAGGATGGAACTGCTCAGTTTCGACATCCCGAGACCAGGGCGGTACACGCTCGACATCACGGGACTCGGCGAGCCACGGGAGGGGGACGACAAGCATGCGGTCGTCTTCCAGCGGCCGGCGCTGGCGCCGATCATCATCCACGTCGTGGGGATCGTGCTGTCGGCGGGCCTATTCATCACGAGCCTGGTCTTCTTCATCCTCAGGCTCAACGAGGCGGGTTGGTCTTCATAAGACCATGACTGGCGGGATCATGATGCGTTGTAGCCAATGCGGCAGGGAATTCACCGACGCGGAGCAGGTAGCCTGCATCTCAGGCCGCATCTTCGGCGACGAGTGCACGGACTGTTATTACTGGTGCGAGGCCTGTGGCGTGTATTCCTTGCGGATGTACCGTGACGTGTTCGCCGGCCCGGAGTTGGAAAAAGACTGCGAACCAATTTCGAAGACCGAGGGGGACCGGAGGATCGAACTGATCCACCGCTGCCCGAATCCCGGCGACGAGAGATGCCGCTGCGAGGCACATCGCGAATACTTCGGTGAGTGGCTCGACTGACCACCTGGAATGATGCCGCCGCAGCCTGCGGCAGGGGCTCCGGAGTCTGGTTGGGCAGGGTGTAGAGAAGGTTTCCGACGCCTTGCCGTTGGGTTGGCAAATCTGCGCTTGGCTACAAGCCGGTCTGGCCCAAACCAAAAGAATCTGGGCCAGATGTTGTCACTACGCACACGAAGGTTGCCATTTACGGTTGCTTCGCGAAGCCGCCCTACGCCGGCTGATCCTATTCAGACCAGGACGAAATCGAGGTTGCCATACGCCTTCTTCAGCCAAACCTTGATGCGTTGGCGTTCAAGCAAACCGAGGCTCGCCGGGCCCCTGCCGGCATTGTTGATCGCGGCCCAGAAGCTCAGGCTCTGACCGTCGATCTTCTGCATGGTCGTATCCGCAAGACGGGGAAAATCGATCATCTTGGCATCGTAGGCCGCCGCATCCGAACGCAGGCCGGATGCCTCGAAAAGATCGAAAGTCTCGCCGCGGACATGATTGAGGACGATGACCAGGTCGAGTCGGCCGCCGAATTGGTCCAGCAACCGGCGCAGCAGGTCGACCGAGTCCTGGCCGGAATCCATGACGTGCCAATACTTCAAGCCGATGCCCGTTTCGCCGCTCAAGTCGAGCAGGTCAGAGTCTTCCATCCAGCGGGCAAGGAACTGATGCGTCTGCGCGGCGAGGTCGACCACGATGTTTCGATCGGGCTGTTCGAAGGCGCTTTCGATAATGTCGTCCAGGCTTTCGTACCGGTCGATGACGGTGGGTGATGTGTAGTCCGCATAGAAACGCAGCATGGAACCGTGCGAGCGGTCCGTGTCGAACCCCAGCAACGGGAGCTGGTGGTCGATCAGGTACTGGGCCAGGACTCGGGAAACCAGCGATTTGCCGACGCCGCCTTTTTCACCACCAATGAAATGTACATTGCTCATGTCGATTGTTCCTGAAAGATCATACGATTAGCATGATCTCGATCATGCGTCTGAAGGGGCACGAAGAAGGTCGGCCCCCAGAAAAATCTGGGCCAGATGTCAGCCCTGCGAATTGTCGAAGGCGCAACAACTTTGCCAGATCTTTTGCATCGAAAAATCAATAGCTTGCATCCAGTTTTGGCAACATAAACCAGATGATTTTATGGCCTGAATCCAGATTTGCCCCTGCTGCGGACACCTAAGCTCAGATTTGCCGATATTGCGGTGGAACAAGCTATTTCCAGATTTGGATAATTGCACATTTTGGCTATCTCCAGATTCGCATGCATGATTTTCGACGTCCAGCGGTTGCGGATTGGGGAAGCCGTCTGTGGAAGTCGACGGTCTAGCTGGACGCCTGGGAACAAAAAACCCGGGGAGCATGCCCGGGTGGATGGCGAATCTTAGAGAGTCTTACGGTGGACCACCGGGTTCCAGTGGTTTTCGCATCCGACTTCTACGGTGTGAGGACGGGGCGAGCAGAACCAGTTGGAGCGTAGTGCTGCAGCACCGGTGCGCTTCGCGGATACAGGCGGACCTTCTGGGGTCCAGTACCCAACTGCGTCACTTCAGACAGTTGCCCCATCTTCGTCAGGTTCGGACACAGCCAGCGACGACGTTTGAGGTCATCGCCAATCGATGACGCCGAGCCGGCTTCGCTCCAGATGGCGCGAATGCGGTCGAGATCCTGGCAGTGAATGAGCTTTTGACCAGGGTAGGAATGGCACTGAACGATCCCCGTCGTGATCCATGTCTTTCGGAACTGCGCCTCCGTCTGTCCTAGCTTCCGCGCCGCCTCGCTGAGCAAAACATAGTTGCGGCCGAGTTGCTGTTTGAGGCTGAGGACTGCGTCCCGGCTAAACACCTGGTGACGGGACACGAATGCGGGTGGTGTGATCCACCCGTTACGTACGACCTCGCGTAATTGCCGCAAGGAAATCCTTTGTTCTCGCTTCGGTAGAGGCCACCAACCAGTGTTTAGACCCGCTTGAAGGCGTCTACTGAACTCGGGGTGCCCCTCTAGCAGGATGGTGAGAAACCCGTGAATCCTCCCCGATTTTTGTCTTCCGCTCGTTTTTTTCGGCGCCGGAAGCGCGCCGCCGCCCGTATTGCCAGGCGTTTTTGCCCTGTTCCCCCGCCGCTGGGTGTACGGCAGGCGGACTTATCCTTACGCTGCCTTCGGCCACATCAGGTTGAGCATCCGGGTCAGGTTGTAGGCGGCGAAGGCCAGAAGCGCTTGGCCAGAGAGCTTCGCCAGGCCTTTGTGGCGTGTCTTGCGCAACCCGCCCACGGTCTTGATCCAGCCGAAGGCCTCCTCGATCATCTTGCGCCGCCGGAGGCTCAGGGCGTACCCCTTGCCACGTGCGGTGCGACCGTCGACGGCGCTGCCCACTGTCTTGCGCGCCACGTGAGCGCGGATGCCCAGGCGCTCGATACCGCTCACGAATTCCTCGGTGTCATAGCCCTTATCGGCCCCCACCGTAGCGCCTTGCTTCACGCTGCGCCGGATCATCTTCTTCGCCGCCTCCCATTCGGCCCGACCGTTGGCCTGGGTGGTCTCGACGTCAACGATCAGGCCGTTGCGGTTCTCGGACAGTGCGTGCGTCATGTAGCGCAACTTCGCCTCGGTGAACTCGCCTTTCTTGTACAACCGGGATTCGGGGTCGGTGGTGCTGGCATGGGTCTTGTTGCTGCGCGCCTCGCCCTTGAAGTCGACTTCGGGATTGCGTCCGGACGGGCGGTCCGGGCCGTCGCCGTCCTTGCGCACGAAGCTCTTGTGGCCGGCCCAGGCCTCGATCAGGCTGCCGTCGACGCTGAAGTGCTCGTCGGAGACGAGCCCCTGCCACTCGGCCAGGCGGAGCACCCGCTCGAAGAACTCCCGGGCCATCTCGGTCGACAGCAGGCGGTCGCGGTTGATGCTGAACACGGTGCGGTCCCAGACTGCATCGTCGATGCCGAGGCCCACGAACCAGCGGAACAGCAGGTTGTAATCGAGTTGCTCCATCAGCAGCCGTTCGCTGCGGATCGTGAACAGCACCTGCAACAGCAATGCGCGCAGCAAGTGCTCAGGGGGGATGGAGGGGCGGCCGGTGTGCGAATAGCAACCATCGAACACGCCGCTCATATTGCCGAGGACGGCATCGACCAGGGCGCGCAGGCGGCGCAGCGGGTGGTCGGACGGCACGCGCGCGTCCAGACTGACATAGCTGAACATCGACGCTTGGAGGGATTCTTGGCCACGCATGGATCGGGAGTGGAAATTAGAATGCCGAGATCAGGCCGTAGTGTGACAAAAACCCAAGCTCAGACAAGGGCTTGGGGTTTCTCACCATCCTGCTAGAGGCCCTGTGCCTCCTCCAAATCGTGCAATAAGCTGTGTTTGAACTGGTCGAATACGATCCAGCAGTTGAATTTCTTATCCCAGTATCCACGACCGCGGCACAAAGGCTCGACGATCTGCCGGGTCTGCAAACTCGGGCGGTGGAACACCTTGATGTTTCGGTATGGCAATTCTCGGACCCAAACGGTCTTGTCGCCGATGAAATATGTCCACTCACCCCTAAGGCTTGGCGTATCCAATTGGACCGTAGGCTCAGGCGTCATTTCGTCCATCTGTTGTGGAGCAGGCAAAGTAGCCGCCTCAACGATCCACGAGCGCCGAAGAGGATCACACAAGACCAACTGCGCGAGTGTCTCCCAGGTGGTGTGCTTCCCGGCACAATCCTGAAGATCGATTTCCACGGAAGGAAGATTCAGGCCCCGTAAGTAGGCCGCCTTTTCTTGTGGGACACGGTGAAATACGGCGATTTCGACCACGAGGGTGTAGTCGGGCGCTTGGGCGAAGCAGTCCGCAACGATATGGTGTGCACCGTCGATGGTCTCTACTAGATGCTCCACGCACACCTCACTGAACACCGATAGGGTGGATGTGTCAGGCATGGCATCAAACAAGGTCGGCGCTGGCAGTTTGATCAACATCGAATCGGCTACCAACTGCTTTGCCGCAGCGTGCAGGGCTGTCTCCGAACAACTAGACGTTTCCAAGCGCCCGCTGTGGGCAAAATGATGCGTCCGCCTTCTGCCATGGTTCTTCGCGATCAGGGGGGTCCGGCAGTATGGGCACCAGCATTCACAGCCTATGCCATTGGGTACTTCATCGACGTGGACTATCTTCCCGTCCGGACCACACGCAAAAACAAGCAATTTCCCATTACCTTTTGACATGGCGCGCCCTCCATTGGGTTAAACACGGGTTCCAACGTAGGCTTGACTGGGACTGGTTAACAGTCGGATTCTGTCAAAATACAGTTTGTGTCTGATCAGAACACGAGAAGAATCATGGGGTTGGGAAATTCATCGGATGACGGCAATGGTGGCGAGCTGTTGCAGGCCGCTCAGTGCTTGCAAGCGTATTTGAAACATCATGGCGAACTGGGAAAGCCATTTGAAATCTTGACCGCACTTGCTGACCTGACGGTTGAGCGGTTGGGGAGGGGCCAGGAACCGCGACTCACCGCGCTCAATATCCTGGTACAGGTTGAGGGCAGGGATGATCGAGGGAAGAACCCCAGCAGCTGGATTAGCCAATCCTGGGGCAAGCTTGTTGAAGAGAAGCTACCGGAACGGGAAACTGGCCTTCGTCAGTTTGCCGAACAGCACGGATTGAGCTGTTACCCCTGGCCTGCGAAGGAAAAGAGCCCCGGAGGTGCGGGGAATACATCGCACTATTTCCTGGAACTACGACCGTTAGGTCCGCAGCCCTTTGTGCAGATTCCTCCGGCCCCTGGCGATACCCAAAGGATTCAGTACATCCAGGAACTGACCCCCAAACCAGCCTGGTGGGCTAGATGGTTATTGGTAGGGGGTTACGCTTTGGCCGGATGGCGATTGTGGCTTTTCCTGGCCTATGCCGGTTTGGTGGCAGTTGCAACGGCTGGGGTTGTGATTCTTATCTGGCTGATCATTAGCTACTCGCCTAGCACAACGCCGTTAAGAACGCTGTTTATGCTCATCGCGGCTGCTGGGATGGCTCTGTGGCTAGGTTGGTCAGCGCTAAGGCCATTCGTACGTGCGCTCGACTGGGGCATTACCACAGCACCAAACCTACTTGTCGCATTCTCGGAACGAAGTGTTCAGTTGGAGGTGCATCGGGAGCAGGGCACGTCACGCGGCGGTCCGAAAGTGCTTCGACTCGTCCGCTATGCCAGCACCTGTAGCATCTGCGGCGGCCATGTCGAGGTTGTAGACGGTAAGCGGGAGTTCCCCGATCGACTCGTCGGTCGTTGCCAGGAGTGTCCCGCGGAACACGTGTACAGCTTTGACCGAGTGACACGGTCCGGTAGGTGCCTGCGTTGACAAGGAACGAGCACACCAACCTACCTGTCCTCAGAACATTCATTCAGACTAGATCGATCGTGCTGCCCGCTCTTCGGCCTTTGCTGACATCGACCACTTGGAGTTTGTTGGGCAGGAATGCTTCGGTGACCTGAACCGCCCCGGGTTCTGTGGAGGCTGATTGGTTTAAGTTAAGAGGCTTCCACGGTGGTGTCGGCGAGCCGACGGTAGTAGTTTGCCTCAGCCTCGGCCGGCGGGATATAGCCGATCGATTCAAGTAACCGGTGGTTGTTGAACCAGGCTACCCATTCGAGGGTGGCGAGTTCAACCGCTTCCCGACTCTTCCAGGGTGCCCGACGGTGGATCAGTTCCGCCTTGTACAGGCCGTTGATGGTCTCGGCCAGGGCGTTGTCGTAGCTGTCGCCACGGCTACCCACTGAGGGTTCGATCCCGGCCTCGGCGAGCCGCTCGGTGTAGCGAATGGAGACGTACTGCGAGCCCCGGTCGGAGTGGTGCACCAAGGCATCGGCTCGTTCCGGTTGCCGGGCGTACAGCGCCTGCTCCAAGGCATCTAGGACGAAGTCCGTGCGCATCGAATGACTGACCCGCCAACCCACGATGCGTCGGGCGAACACATCGATGACGAAGGCCACATACAACCAGCCTTGCCAGGTCGAGACGTAGGTGAAGTCCGATACCCACAGCTGATTCGGACGGTCCGCCTTGAACTGCCGGTTGACCCGGTCAAGCGGGCACGGGGCCGCATGGTCGGGAATTGTGGTGCGCATGACCTTGCCGCGCCGCACGCCTGCCAGTCCCAGCCGCCTCATCAGGCGCTCGACCGTGCAGCGGGCGACCTGGATGCCTTCGCGGTTCAGTTGGCGCCAGACCTTGTCGGCCCCATAGACCTGCATGTTGGCGTGCCAGACGCGCTGGATTTCGGGGATCAATTCAGCATCGCGCTGGGCCCGAGCCGAAAGCAGGCGGGGGTCGCGTTGCTGCGCCGTATGGCGCCGATACCCGGACGGGGCAATCCGCAAGACCTTGCAGATCGGCTCGACCCCGTAGACCTCTCGGTGCCGGTCGATGAAGTCGATCAGGACTTGAGTCGGCGGTCGAGCTCCGCCTGGGCGAAAAACGCGCTCGCCAGCTTGAGAATCTCGTTGGCCTTGCGCAGCTCCTTGTTCTCGCGCTCCAGGGCCTTGAGGCGTTCGCGCTCATCGGTTGTGACGCCATCGCGCAGGCCGGTATCGATCTCGTGCTTCTTGACCCATTCGTGCAACGTCTGCGGAACGCAGCCGATCTTCGGGGCAATCGATTCGATGGCCGCCCACAGCGAGGGATACTCGCCACGGTGTTCCTGCACCAGGCGGACGGCCCGCTCACGGACTTCAGGGGAATACTGCGGAGTGGGTTTCTTGCTCTTCATGGCTTCATTCTCTCAAGAGATGAAGCCTCCTCAAAACCCGGGGCGGTTCATAGACGTTTTGGCATGGAAGCCAGATGGGGCCGTATTGGCCATTGAGTGCAAACGCCTAAAGGCCTCAAGAACCATCGCAGAGATTGCACTGACCTGTGAGCGGTTTCGTGGCAATGTTGGCGACCGCTTATACAAACATATTCGCCGAGAGGCATGGATACAGGGCAATCTAAACAGGCTGGCAAGGTTTACCAAGTTGGAGCCATCAGCGGTTCATGTTCGCTACCCAATGGTCGTCAGCAGACCGGTGCCCTTTAAGTATCTACAAGGATTGCCAGTTCCATCGTCGGAAATAGTCAATGTTGGGGCACTGCCAGAATACGCAGCTCTTGAACCCTCCAATGCTCCCATCGGGTCCCACTGAGTCCCAGAATCTCGCCGAGTTGGTGAAATATTGGTGAAATGACGGAAAAATGAGCATTTTTGAGCCGGATGAAGCGCTTTTTTTGCATGTAATATCCGCGCTTCATCCTCCCAAAATCGTCAATCCCAGGACAGCGCGCCCCCCGTTTGGTACTCGGTGACGCGGGTTTCGAAAAAGTTCTTTTCCTTTTTCAAATCAATCATTTCCGCCATCCATGGGAACGGGTTGTTGGCGCCCTGGAAGAGCTCATCCAGGCCGATTTGGGTGGCCCGACGGTTGGCAATAAACCTTAAGTATTCCTTGAATTGCGGGGCGTTCAGGCCCAGCACGCCGCGCGGCATGGTGTCCTCGGCGTAGGCGTATTCCAGCTCCACCGCCTTCATGAAGATGGCCTTCAGCTCGGCCTTGAAGTCGTTGGTCCACAGGCCGGGGTTTTCCAGCTTGATCTGGTTGATCATGTCGATGCCGAAATTGCAGTGCATGGACTCGTCGCGCAGGATGTACTGGTATTGCTCGGCGGCGCCGGTCATCTTGTTCTGCCGGCCCATGGCCAGGATCTGCACGAAGCCGACGTAGAAGAACAGGCCTTCCATCAGGCAGGCGAAGGCGATCAGCGACTTCAGGAAGGTCTGGTCGTTCTGCGGCGTGCCGGTCCGGAAGTCGGGGTCGGCCAGGACGTCGATGAAGGGCAGCAGGAATTCGTCCTTGGCGCGGATGGACGGAATCTCGTGGTAGGCGTTGAAGATTTCGCCCTCGTCCAGGCCCAGGCTCTCGACGATGTATTGGTAGGCGTGGGTGTGGATGGCCTCCTCGAAGGCCTGGCGCAGCATGTACTGGCGGCATTCGGGGCGGTGATCTGGCGGTAGGTGCCGAGCACGATGTTGTTGGCGGCCAGGCTGTCGGCGGTGACGAAGAAGCCCAGGTTGCGCTTGACGATCAGGCGCTCGTCCTCGGTGAGGGCGTTGGCGTCCTTCCATTGGGCGATGTCGCGGCTCATGTTCACTTCCTGCGGCATCCAGTGGTTGGCGCAGGCGGCCAGGTACTTTTCCCAGGCCCATTTGTATTTGAACGGCACCAGCTGGTTGACGTCGGTGCTGGCGTTGATGATGCGCTTGTCCTCGGCGCGCACGCGGCGGAATTTCTGGTCCGCCGGCGCGGCGACCGGGGTGGGACTCGGGTTCGCAGCCGCGCCGACGCCGAAGGATGTGAAGGCGGGGTCGAAGCCCTGGAGGGCGGGCTGCGGACGCGGGGCGGCGGGGATGTCGTCTTCGAAGTTCAGCATAGGGTCTCCTTCGGTCTGGTTTTATGGCCGTGGTGTCGGCGGGTGGTTCGTCGGGCGGGCATCGCTCAGGCAACCCCTGAGAAGCCCGAATAGCTGTCGGCGCTCGGGTCCATGGTCAGACCGTAGTCGTCCTGGCCCTTGAAGGTGAAGTTGATGTGGGAGGGGTCGATGGTGGCCGTGCCGTCGGCGTTCTGGCTCAGCTTGAACAGGATGGTCGCGGAATGGTCGGTGCGGTTGTAGTAGACCGCCAGGGGGTCTGGGCGATGGTCGCCTCGGTGTCGGGCACCGCGATGCCGTTGTTGTAGGCGGCGCCGGGGGCCGTGCCGGTGGCGCGCGTGATGGTCCAGTTGAGCTCGTTCTCGACCGAGGCGGCGTCCATGGTCTTGCTGAACATGATGGTCACGGACAGGACCTTCTCGCTGTCCGCCTGGCTCAGGTAGGAACTCAGGGTGCTGACCTTGGTGCCCGGGCTCAGTGAGGTGAGGAACTGCGGGAAGATGTCGCTGGTGTAGGCCGCCACCATCTTGGGCTGCGACTTCTCGTAGATGTATTCGGACAGGCTGTCGGCCAGGCTGGAGTCGTTGCTTTCCAGCGTGCTGAGGACGTCCTTGGCGCCGCTGGCGTCGCCGCTGTCGAACAGGGTGTAGCCGAGTTCGGCATAGGCGTCCCAGTAGTCGCTCTGGATGCTGATGGCGTCCGCGAAGGCGCGGGTGGCGTCGTCGTAGCGGCCCAGCTTGGCGTAGGCGAGGCCCATGCCGTACTTGCCGTAGGGCTCGGTCGGGCTGCTCTGCTGGACCAGCTCGAACTGGCGCAGGGCCTGGTCGGTGAGGCCGACCGCCATGTAGCCCTGGCCGAGCGAATAGCGGTTGGCGGAACTCGGGTTGATGTTGACCGCCTTCTCGTATTCCGCCCGGGCGTCGTCCAGGCGGTCCATGGTGGTGTACAGGTTGCCGAGCGAGACGTGGGTGGCGTCGCGGGTCGGCGAGGCGGTGATGGAGTCCTTGTAGATCGCGACCGCCGACTGGTAGTCGCCCAGTTCCATGTAGGAGGTGGCGATGTAGTCGTAGGCGCTGATGGCGGAATCGGCCGTCGGCGCCATGGCCACCGCCTGCTTGAGGGTCTGGATGGCCTGGCTGTAGTTGCCGTCGCTGTATTCGGTCAGGCCCTTTTCCAGGTAGCTGAGGGCGTACTGCTCCCGCTGCGAGTTCTGGCTGGCGTAGGTCGGGAACAGGTTGTCCACGGAAAAGTTGAACAGGTCGACCATCTCTCTACTCCCGGGCGTGCGCCGCCGTTGCCTCGATACTATCCATGTTAGCCGCCCGCGGCCCGGTTGCCGGCCGGGTTTCCGGGCACGACGGCAGGCCGTGGGCGGACATGGCGCGGGCCTTTACTGGCAAGCCTCGCATTCCTCGAAGCCGGGGTCGCCGGGACGCAGGGTGCAGGCCTTGCCGACGATCTCGGGCTCGGGCAGGTTGGCCGCGGCGGCGTGCTGGCCGGCGCCGCCGCCGGCACTGACTGCGTTCAGTTCGCCGCCCTTGCCGGTGGACTTCTCGGCGTGGGTGGCGCCCAGGGCGCGCAGGTAGTAGGTGGTCTTGAGGCCGCGGATCCAGGCCAGCTTGTAGGTCTCGTCGAGCTTCTTGCCGCTGGCGCCGTGGAAGTAGAGGTTCAGGCTTTGGGCCTGGTCGATCCACTTCTGGCGCCGGGCGCCGGCCTCGATCAGCCACACCGGGTCGATCTCGAAGGCGGTGGCGTACAGGCTGCGCAGCTCGGCCGGGATGCGGTCGATGCGGGCCAGGCTGCCGTCGAAGTACTTGATGTCGCCGACCATGACCTCGTCCCACAGGTTCATGGCCTTGAGGTCGCGCACCAGGTACTGGTTGACCACCGTGAACTCGCCCGACAGGTTCGATTTCACGAACAGGTTCTGGTAGGTCGGCTCGATGCTGGCGGAGACGCCGACGATGTTGGCGATGGTGGCGGTGGGGGCGATGGCCAGGCAGTTGGAGTTGCGCATGCCGACGCTCTGGATGCGGCTACGCAGCAGGTCCCAGTCCAGGGTGGCGCTATAGTCGGCCTCCAGGTAGCCGCCGCGCTCCTCGGCCAGCTTATTCAGGGAGTCCTGGGGCAGGATGCCCTGCGACCACAGGGAGCCGTTGAACGTGCTGTAGCGGCCGCGTTCCTCGGCCAGGTCGGTGGACGCCCAGTAGGCGTTGTAGGCCACCGCCTCCATGGCGCGGTCGGCGAATTCCACCGCCTCGGCGCTGGCGTAGGGGATGCGCAGCTTATGCAGGGCGTCCTGGAAGCCCATGATGCCCATGCCGACCGGACGGTGCTTCAGGTTGGAGTTGCGCGCCTTGCCGACGTTGTAGAAGTTGATGTCGATGACGTTGTCGAGCATGCGCATCGCCACCTTTATCGTACGGTGCAGCTTGTCGAAGTCCAGCCCGTTGGCGCCCAGGTGGTTGACCAGGTTCACCGAGCCCAGGTTGCACACGGCGATCTCGTTGTCGTTGGTGTGCAGGGTGATCTCGGTGCACAGGTTGGAGCTGTGCACGACGCCGACGTGGCGGTTGGTGTAGCGGACGTTGCACGCGTCCTTGAAGGTGATCCAGGGGTGGCCGGTCTCGAACAGCATCGAGAGCATCTTGCGCCACAGGGCCAAGGCCTGGACCTTCTTGAACACCTTGATCTCGCCGCGCGCGGCCTTCTCTTCGTAGCGGGTGTAGGCCGCCTCGAAGTCCTTGCCGACCAGGTCGTGCAGGTCCGGGCAGTCGGACGGCGAGAACAGGGTCCACTCCTGGTTTTCCATGACCCGCTTCATGAATAGGTCGGGCACCCAGTTGGAGGTGTTCATGTCGTGGGTGCGGCGGCGGTCGTCGCCGGTGTTCTTGCGCAGTTCGAGGAATTCCTCGATGTCCATGTGCCAGGTTTCCAGGAAGGCGCACACGGCGCCCTTGCGCTTGCCGCCCTGGTTGACCGCCACGGCGGTGTCGTTGGCCACCTTGAGGAAGGGCACGACGCCCTGCGACTTGCCGTTGGTGCCCTTGATGTAGGCGCCCAGGGAGCGCACGTTGCTCCAGTCGTTGCCGACGCCGCCGGCGTACTTCTGCAGCAGGGCGTTTTCCTTGATGCCCTGGTAGATGCCATCCAGGTCGTCCGGGATGGTGGTCAGGTAGCAGCTCGACAGCTGGCTGTGGCGGGTGCCGGAATTGAACAGGGTGGGCGTGCTGGACATGAAGTCGAAGCTGGACAGCACGTTGTAGAACTCGATGGCGCGTGCCTCGCGGTCGATCTCGTTGAGGGCCAGGCCCATGGCGACGCGCATGAAGAAGACCTGGGGCAGCTCGATGCGGCGGTCCTGGATGTGCAGGAAGTAGCGGTCGTACAGGGTCTGCAGGCCGAGGTACTGGAACTGGTTGTCGCGCCCGGCGTCCAGCGCCTTGCCCAGGCGCTCCAGGTCGTACTGGCCGAGGCGCTCGTCGAGCAGCTCGGCGGCGATGCCCTTGCGGATGTATTCGGGGAAGTAGTCGGCGTAGCGGGTGGCCATCTCGGCCTGGTTGACTTCCTCGCCCAGGACTTCGCGGCGGATGCTGTGCAGGAGCAGGCGGGCGGTGACCAGGGAGTAGTCGGGGTCGTTCTCGATCTGCGAACGGGCGGACAGGACCAGGGACTTGCGTACCTCCTCGCTGGGCACGCCGTCGTAGAGGTCGCGCAGGGTGGCCTGCAGGATGGCCTGCGGGTTGGCCTCCGGCAGGCCCTCGCAGGCGGCGCCGACCAGGGCGGACAGGCGGGCCAGGTCGATGGGCTTGCGCTCGCCGTTCTCGACGCAGTGCAGGGTGTGTGCCTCGGCCTGCTCCTGGCGCAGGCGGGCGCGCTCCTCGGCGCGCCGCTCGCGGTAGAGCACGTAGGCGCGGGCGACCTCGTGTTCGCCCGAGCGCATCAGGGCCAGCTCGACCTGGTCCTGGATGTCCTCGATGTGGAAGGTGCCGCCGTTCGGCTGCCGGCGCAGCAGGGCCTGGACCACGGCCTGGGTCAGGTTCTCCACCAACTCGCGGATGCGCGCCGAGGCGGCGGCCTGGCCGCCGCTCACGGCGATGAAGGCCTTGGTCATGGCGACCGCGATCTTGTTCGGCTCGAAGCCGACCACGGCGCCGTTGCGGCGGATGATCTGGTAGCCGACGTAGGCCGCGGCAGCGCCTTCGTCGGGCATGGTGGGGAGGGTGGGCTGGGCGGACATGTGTTCGGTGGAAAGCTGCATCCCTTGGTCTCCTTTGCGCGCAGTGCGCCGCGGAACAGGGTCACGGCGGCGCTTTATTGGTTGTCCTGGCTGGTTTTGTGGCACCCCCGCCGTTTATTAGAGAACACTAAATCTAGTGTCGGACGGGAATTGTGGCGCTAATTCTAGTGTCCGATCGGGTGCAGTCAACTGTTTTTTCGGGGCCCCGGAAGGCCTTGAAATTGCAGGGGGACGACTCCGGAAGCCGGTGCCGATGGCGTAGAATGCGACCCTTCATGCCTCATTAGACCGATCGAAGAATGCGCAATACCGCCTGTCTGCTGGTGTCCTGCCCCGACCGCAAGGGGCTGGTCGCCGCCATCGCCGACTTCCTGCTCGCCCACAACGCCAACATCCTGCACGCCGACCAGCACCAGGACCGCGAGGCCGGCCTGTTCCTGATGCGCGTGGAATGGGACCTGGAGGGCTTCGACCTCGGCCTGCACCGCTTCGAGGAGGCCTTCTCCCCGGTGGCGGCGAAGCACGACATGACCTGGCGCCTGGCCCTGTCCTCGGTGAAGCCGCGCCTGGCCATCTTCGTGTCCAAGTTCGACCACTGCCTGGCCGACCTGCTCTACCGCCACCACGCCGGCGAGCTGTACTGCGACATCCCGCTCATCCTCAGCAACCACCCCGACACCCACTGGCTGGCCGAGGCCTACAAGATCCCCTTCGTGCACATCGACGTGACCAAGGAGAACAAGGCCGAGGCCGAGGCCCAGCAGCAGGCCCTGATGGCCGCCCACCACGTCGACTTCATTGTCCTGGCGCGCTACATGCAGGTCCTCTCGGCCGACTTCATCAACGCCTGGCAGAACCGGGTGATCAACATCCACCACTCCTTCCTGCCCGCCTTCCACGGTGCCAAGCCCTACCAGCGCGCCTTCGAGCGCGGCGTCAAGCTGATCGGCGCCACCAGCCACTACGTGACGGAAGTGTTGGACGACGGCCCCATCATCGAGCAGGACGTGGTCCGCATCAGCCACCGCGACGATCTCGAGGACCTGGTCCAGAAGGGCGCCGACCTGGAGAAGGTGGTGCTCTCGCGCGCCGTGAAGTGGCACATCGACAACCGCATCCTGGTGTACGGCAACAAGACGGTGGTGTTCGACTGAACCCTGCCCCCGGGGCACCGCGAAACCCAGCCATGATGTCGGCAGGTCCCCTGTCCAGCCTGTCCGTTCCCGCCCCGGAAACGGACTTCCCGGCCTTGCCGGCCAACGTCCACGCCCGGGCCCGGGTGCCGGTTTCCGCCCGGGAGGCCGCGACCATGGCCGCCGTGGTGCGCGCGGTCGAGGCGGTGGTCGCCCTGCCGGCCTACCGTGCCGCCGTCCTCGTCCACGCGCCGGCCAGCGCCGGGCACGAGAGCGCCGCCAGCGGGGTCTTCCTGGGCTTCGACTTCCACCTCACCCCGGCCGGTCCGCGCCTGATCGAGATCAACACCAATGCCGGCGGCGCGCTCCTGCACCTGGCCCGTCCGGACCTGGACGCCGGCATGCGGGCCGCCGCCGAGGCGCGCTTCCTCGCCATGTTCCTGGCGGAATGGCGCAGCCAGCGCGGCGACCGGCCGCTGGCCGCGGTCGCCATCGTCGACGAGCGGCCCGCCGCGCAGTTCCTGTACCCCGAGTTCGTGCTCTTCCAGCGCCTGTTCGAGCGCCACGGCATCGCCGCCGTGATCGCCGACCCGGCCGAGCTGGCCTGGCGCGACGGCGCCCTCCGCCATGGCGATCGGCGCATCGACCTGGTCTACAACCGGCTCACCGACTTCGGCCTCGACACCTCCGGCCACGCCGCCCTGCGCCGCGCCTACCTGGAGGACGCCGTGGTCCTGACCCCGCACCCGCGCGCCCACGCCCTCTACGCCGACAAGCGCAACCTGATCCTGCTGGGCGACCGTGCCACCCTGCTCGGCTGGGGCGTCGATCCGGCCCTCGCCGAACTGCTCGCCACCGCCATCCCGGCCACCGTGGCACTCACGCCGGCCAATGCCGAGGCCCTCTGGGAGACGCGCCGGAAGTGGTTCTTCAAGCCGGCCAACGGCTACGGCAGCAAGGGCGTGTACCGCGGCGACAAGCTGACCAAGCGGGTGTGGGGCGAGATCCAGGCCGCCGACTACGTCGCCCAGGCCCACGTGCCGCCGGCCGAGCAGGTGGTCAGCGTGGCCGGCCAGGACGTCGCCCTGAAGTGCGACCTGCGCAACTACGTATATCGCGGCGAGGTGCAGCTCATGGCGGCCCGCCTGTACCAGGGCCAGACCACCAACGTGCGCACCCCGGGCGGCGGCTTCGCGCTGGTGGACGTCGCCGCCGGGGCGTCCGCCTGAACTCGCACGGCTCGGGGCGTCCCGCCGCTCGGTGATTGCCCGGCCTATTCCCGCCCATAGGACGGGGCGAGCGCCGCAACCGCCTTCTCGATCGCGGCCCGTACGGTGGGCCTATCGATGATCTCGCTGCAGTAGAGGACGGGGAGCATCTTGTCCTTGCCCGGGTTGGCCTCGTCGCGAATCACGGCCATCCGGCCCCTCGCGCTTTCGGCCTGCACCTGTTCGGCGAGCCCGGCAAGGACATTCACATCCCCCTTCATGCGCTGCACGATGACGGACGCCCACGCGTCGCCCTGATCCATGAGGTAGGGCCGGTCCTGGCGGGCGAGGCAACTGGCTATCGCGTAGCCTTCCACATCGCGCAAGACGGCCGGTCTCGGCGCGCCGATCGTACCCGCTCCGTTCACCTGCCCAGCAATCGCCAACGCCGACAACAACAGGGCTAGTCGCGTCACGCAACCAGGGCGTTGAGACCTCAGCTCGGGTCTTGGCACTCTGCTTCTCATGGGGGGCTCCTATCCGACGCGGGCATTTCGCCCATATACCTGTCCAGAATACCGGTGCCATCTCATACAGGGTCGCCGGCCGATTTTTCCGCCCAGGCGCCCTCGGTCCGACCCCGATTGACGAGTTCTGTTTGAATGATGCTCGCAACCATCGATGGTGTCGGTCCAGACTCGATTGCCGGCAATCAGCGGCCGGCCGGTGTTGCGCCGCCCGGGCTGAGGCAGCCCATCACCCAGGGCGTATCCAGCTTCGTCGCCGGGCTCGGGCCGGGCGCGAGGGACTGGAATTCGGAGTACCGGTCTGCCGGCGCCCCGATGTAGGTGAAGATGGCCCCTTCGCCCTGAGGCAACAGGCAAGCCATCGCCCGCGGAGCCCCGTTCTCGCGGACCGAGCCGTCGTCGATCCCGAGGCCCGGTGCGGGGATCGTCCGGCCCGTGGCCGCAAGCCAGACCAGGCCGTGCCAGGCCTGACCCGCTTCTCGGCCAGGTCTGAAGACGACGGCCGTGGAACCGTCGGGCGACAGCGCGGCCCGCCATTCGGCCCCGGCCAGGAGATGGCCCGGCCCGATCGGCTTGCCGTCGGCACCGCGTACCTGCAGGACGGTGCCGCCGCCATCGGCTGGGGTCGCGACGAGCGAGCCGGTGCCTTGAACGGCGACGAGGCGTGCACCTGTTTCCAGGTCCGCAGCACCGGGCTGTGGCGGCACGAAGGCGGTGTCGGTGCCGACCGGTGGCGGCAAGGGTTGCCATCGACCGGCGGTGGGATCGGGCTGCCGACCCAGCGGGGCGAGCGTGCGCAACTCATAGCGCAACACGCTTGGGGTGGCGTCCTCGCCGGCCTTGTCCGCGGTCGCATAGGCCGCCACCTCGACGGCCATTCCATCGGACGACAGCCGGACTGCGTTGAACTGCCAGCCGACGGCGTCGGCACGGCACCGCAATTGCCCGGCTTGCCATAGCCCCAGCCAGGACTGTCCGACCAACAGCGTGACGGGCCGGGAGTCCGCCACCGTCGACGCGGCGGGGACCTGGGCCTTAGGAGCCGGCCGGTCGCAGCCCACCGCACCCGTCAACAGCCAGGCCGCGACAGCCAGCAAAGGCCGGCTGATCGGGCTGCCCCAGTCCGCCAGCGCGTTGATCGCAACGTTTGCCACTTGGAAACCCTCCCGTTCGACGAGTCCGTTTTAGGTAAGCCATTCGCGAAGCCGCCTCGGCCCGTCAAGGCGCGCTTCGACATCGTCTCCGGCGGGTTGATGCCATCGAAGGTTCAGCCCGATGGGCCCGGTGGCCTATGGCTGGATGCCCGCGCCCCGGGCATGACCGCCTTGTCGCCGGCATTCCTGCCGAGCCCGCCCCGCCCCTCGGCAACAGTGCGGGCTCTGCCGGCCGGGTTCCGACGTGGCCTCTACTTGACGCGGCCCCCGTCCACTTCGGCCACGATCGCCGGGACGACCTGATCGAAGCTCAATATCCGTTTGCCCCTGTGGTCGTGCATGAACTCCTCGGCGTCGGCGCGGCTTTCCAGGGGCACGAACTCGTGCCCCATCGGCCCGAGCACGTCGGAGCCGATCACGTAGAAGGCCTTGCGGGCGTCGATCCGGGCGAGGCCGTAGAACTCGGTCACCTGGATGTCCCGGATGTCCGTCGCGCGGTGGCCGGGCGCGTACTTGGGCAGCGCCTGCAGGTACTTGAACATGTCCTTGGCGCCGTCGAAGAAATGGGCGTGGCCGTCGCGGTAGCGCACCGCGGCGACCCAGTTCGGGTATTTCGACACCAGCATGCCGCACACCGGGCACTGGTCGCGCGCCCCGGGCATGAGCGGTGTCAGCGGTTCCTGGGCCGCGGCGCAGGCGGTCCACATGGCGAGGACCAGCCAGGCGGCCAGGCGGGCGAGTGAAAGTCTCGGGTAGCGGGTTGGATGGGGCAACGCAATCTCCTATTCCAGCGCGGCGGCGGCGCCGCGGATGACGGCTATTTTCGCCGCTCCGGGTGCCGGTTGGCCAGGGCGCGCCGGCCGGCGGACGGTGGTTGCAGTGTCCCGGCCGGAGCGAATCCCGGGCTACCGGTAGACCACGTCCTCGAGCGCCGGGTCCGCGTAGGCATCCGCGTTCGTCAGGTGGCCGTCGTACGGCCCCACCTTGCAGACCTTGTTGCCGTTCCTGAAGACGATCTGCAAGCCATGCTCCGGCTCCCAGTCGCAGTTGCACTCCAGGGAGACATAGATGCCCCGATCGCCGTAGGACCGCCTCGAAACGATCGGCTCGGTACCCAGCTGGACGTGATCCCAGACCTCGCTCGGCGAGTGCATGGCCACGTGCTCCTCGTCGGACGGGTCCCAATTCGAGTTGACGTCTTGGTAGTAGGCAAAGACGTACGGCTCGGCCTCGGCCAACACCGACCGCGGGCTGGACAGCAGGTTGGCGATCGCGGTGTGAAAGTCGTCCTTCGCCGGGTCCTCGTCGTAGTCCTGGATGATTACGCGACAAACTTTGCCGTCCAGCAACGGAAGCGCAATGGCTTGGCTCTCGTACCAGCCAAAACGCGGGACTTTGGTTACTTCGCCGAGGCCGGGGATGTTCATGGCATGACTCCAGCAAACTCAATGTTGAGGGTGAGAGGCGGAAAAAACAGGTCTGGAAATTCACCTCTTGTCTGTTTCTCAGAACTTGAACATGGGTGCTCGATTTGTCTCCAGAGAGTTCGATTGGACTTTCATCTGAGCCTGGGCCAACTCTGCGGCGACGCTTCGGTATTCCGGACGAGCAGGGGAGGATGGTGTCCGAATTGAGTGGAATGTTATGTGCAGTTATCTACTTTATCAGCCTGTTCTGATATAGGTCTTCCACCGGAAATATCATGGTGTGGTCACCCAAATTCAGGTTTCCTTCGATGATTTCAAATTCGAGTAACTTTCCTATTTCTTGATATTTTTCATAATCGTGGTGGCCGCAATAAAAACTGAATGAAGCGAAGTCTACATTTCGCTTGCGGCCGTCACTGAATTCAATTTCCTGGATATGCCCCACTTTGTGTTCAATGTCTTTGACAGATCGTTCTGACATCTTTCATTCTTTGTGTGGTGACTGGTTTGGAATGTTCGTTATATTGTTGAACATAGGTCAGGCATGGCCTCACAGCAGTTCTTTTTGCACAGGTATTGCTTATTTACTTCTCTATTTCTATATAGACACCCTACCCCACCCGCAGATATTTCAAAATGGAACTATTTTGGACGAATTTCAATGGCTTCGGTGTGTTTAAAAAGTAAAATCATTGCGTCTTGGTCGAACTCATGTTCATCTACTTCTTCCGCAACGGCGAAATAGGTAACAATACCGTCCTTGGATAGCACAAATGAGGTGCATATCTCATGGCTAGGCTGACTTTCGCCCACTGTCTTTGTAATTGTTTTAACAATCATACCTTCGTCATTTTGCTCCGTTTTGCAGGATGACAAATAAGGCGCCGGAATAGATAAAACGACTACAATTAGTCTGTGTTTTTTTATTGCGTGACTCTGGAGAAAATATCCTGGCATGCCCGGCGCGTATTATAAACTGCCGGGTTGTATTTGTTTCGCAATATACATCGGCAACAGTCTCAAGGGCACCTCGAAAAACCTCGGCGTCCGAGCAACCGGTAAGATTCCATCCATCTGACCCCTCCTAATCTGAGCCCGATGAAACGACGCAGCGCCATCAAGACTGACCTGTTTGCCGACCAGCATCACAAGCAAACGCTCGACAAGCTGGGCGACCCGCTGGCGGAGATCGAGTCGTGCATCGACTTCGCCGCCCTGGCGGCGGCAGTCGACCGCATTGCGCCGCGCCCGGCCAGCCCACAAGGCGGTCGTCCGCCGTTTCCCACCGAGACCATGGTGCGCATCCTGGTCCTGAAGCGCCTGTACAACCTGTCCGACGAGCAGATGGAATACCAGTTGCTGGATCGGATGAGCTACAAGCGCTTCTGTGGCTTGGCCCAAGCGACCAACATCCCGGACCGGACCACGGTATGGGTCTTTGAGAACCGGATTGGCGAAGCCGGTGCCCAGGCCATTTTCGATGGCGTCACCGCGCAATTGCTCAAGAAGGGTTTCATCGCCCGCGGCGGCCAGATCATCGACGCCACCTTGGTCCCGGCGCCGAAGCAGCACTTCAGCAAGGACGACAAGGCACAGATCAAGGAAGATGCGATGCCCGCCGATTGGAAACCGGCCAAGCGACGCCAGAAGGACTTGGACGCGACCTGGACCAAGAAGCATGGCAAGAGCCACCATGGTTACAAGCTCTCGGTGAACGTCGACAAGAAGCACAAGTTCATCCGCAAGATTGTCACCGACACCGCCAGCACCCACGACAGCCAGCATTTTGAGGCCGTCATGGACCCGGCCAACACGAGCCGGGATGTCTATGCCGACCGGGGCTACCCCTCCGAGGAACGGGAAGCCTGGCTGAAAGCGAACGGCTACCGGAACCGGATTCAACGCAAAGGTCACCGGAACAAGCCGCTGTCCGAGACCCAGCAGGGGCGCAACCATCGCATTGCGAAGACGCGAGCGCGGGTCGAACACGCGTTTGCGGCGATTGAGCAGATGGGCGGCAAGCTGATCCGCACGATTGGTCAGGCGCGTGCGAACTTTGCGATGACGATGATGGCGGCTTGCTACAACCTGAAGCGGCTGGCGTACTTCCAGAGGGCGAAGATCGTGCCCGCATAGCGCCCGAAATGGGCCGAATGGCCGTTGCCCACGGCCATTCGGGGTGAAAACGGGGCCGCGCTGCTCGGAAAAGTAGCAATCTATTGAGGAATTTGAGCCGGATTCGGTCAGAAGCATTGCTCATCCGCCGGGTTCATTGAAAATCGTGGGTTATTCGAGGTGCCACTATGAAAGTAAGCAGTGGAGAACTATCCAGAGCCAAACGGGCTTGAACTGGGTTCCAGGGTTTTTGAAGAGAAGTCATGGATTGCAATTCAGGGGAATGGCTTATTCTTATTAGACGAGTCGCAGGCGTCCTTGAACTCGTTCAATTGAATTTGAATGACTTCATCAATCGGTTGATTTATGAGCTGCAGTCCTTTTTCATAGTTCTCCATATACTTATGCGCCTTGTCCCGATTGTCCTTCATGAAATTGGCCCAAACGCCATTGGCCGTAGGACACGAGAACTGCCCCAAAAGCTCTTTGGCACGGGCATGCTCAGGCTTATCAGCACAGCCAACTAAGATTATGACGGAAACGATAAGTGCATATTTCACTGGAGCAGAGACTGAGATCATGTTCTATCGATGGGATGTTGGTAAAAACAGTTCATCAGTGTGGAATAACAGCGGCACACTAGGCCTTGTATGTTCAGCCTACCGATTCCGTAGAAGAATCGGCCGTTGAGCGGGGGCGTAGAGCCCCTGTGGTTGGCGACACGACAGCCCGTTGAAGCCTTGGGCGGTCCAGCCCGTACGTTAGCGCGGGGCGTCGTGTCGCATGTTCTTGTAACCCGGACAGTTGATCGGGCCATTGCAAGCCCGGATTTTTGCAAGGCAGGGTACCGGAATGAGCAACCATGAATTGTTTATCGGCATCGACATCGCGCAAGACTGGCTCGACCTGGGCTGGCATCCCGGCGGCCACAGCCAGCGGATTGACCATAGCGAAGCCGCCATTGCCGGCCTGTGCGAGCGGCTGCGCGCCGAGTCGCCCACCTTGATCGTGATGGAAGCGACCGGTGGGCTGGAAACCGATCTTGCCAGTGCGCTGGCGGCAGCCGGGTTGCCGGTGGCGGTGGTCAACCCGCGCCAGGCACGGGACTACGCCAAGGCCTGCGGCCGGCTGGCCAAGACCGACCGCATCGATGCCCTGATGCTGGCCGCCTTCGCCGCCGCCATCCGGCCCCAAGTGCGCCCCCTGCCCGACGAGGAAACCCGCGCCTTGGGCGACCTGCTCGCGCGTCGGCGCCAGCTCATCGATATCCGCGTCCAGGAGAAACTGCGCCTGGGTCGCGCCTCGGCCTTCCAACGCGCCAGCCTCAAGGAACACATTGCCTGGCTCGACGAACGGATTGCCCGCCTGGATATCGACCTGACCCATGCCTTGAGAACCTCGGGGGCGTGGTGCGAGAAAGACGATCTGCTCCAGGCCATTCCCGGCATCGGTGCGGTGACGCGGGCCACCCTGCTGGCCCTGCTGCCCGAGTTGGGCACGCTGGGCAGCAAGGAGATCGCCGCCCTGGCGGGTGTGGCCCCATTCAACCGGGACAGCGGAAAACATCGGGGCGAGCGGGTCATCTGGGGTGGACGTGCCCAAGTCCGGCGCGCCCTCTACATGGCGGCTGTCTGCGCAATGCGCTGCAATCCGGTGATCCGGGCGTTCTATCGGCATCTGCGTGACCAGGGCAAACCCGCCAAGGTCGCCCTCACCGCGTGCATGCGCAAACTGCTCGTGATCATGAATTCCATGCTGAAACATCACTCTCCCTGGAATCCTTCTATTGACTTTCAACACAGTTGCTAACGTTTAGCTTGAGGGGCGCGGAAACAGGCAGCGAAGCTGGCTGTTGTAGCGTCCCACTCGAAGCGATTGTTGGGCCTATTTCGCGTAGAAGCCACCAGGACCAAAGAGCTGATTGAATGCCTTTGCTAGGGCTTGCGCTATTGGCTGGCTTAGCCCAGAAAAGATGTTTTCGGCCGTCATATACGGGTTGAGCGCAAATTCAACAATGTGCCGTTCATGCGTGCTCAACCCATTTAGCGGAGTATCAATTGATATACGCTTCCCATCGGGCGTTACTTGCCACCTCCTCGCAGGAAGCATCAGTTCCAGTACGGGCTTGCGCAAATAAAAAGAATCCTTCCATTCAATTTCGTGTTCCATATTTCCTTCCTTTAGTTATGCCCAACGTAAAGCTAAGGGGCGCCCGGACTCGACGCGGGTGGCCGAAGGCAGGGCGGTTGGATTGACTGACCACCTATCGAAGCCAGCTGTCCGGGCGTCCCGTTTGAGCGGCATGTTGGGGGTTATTCGCCGTTCTCAGCCACGTTGTTGATATGCGTTTGCAAGCACAGGACGGCATCATCTAAGTTATTGCCGTTGAGGCAGGCGTAGTGCTGTTGGGTAAGCGATTTGCAAGTGCTTTCGCCATATGCTTGTGCCTCCATCTGATTCATGTTGCCAAAGTGCTGTGCCCTACCTGCTTCCGAGGTTACACACTCATCCCAGAAACTAATCGGATCGCTCAGGTAATTGGTGAAGTGTGTAATCCAGTGTTGCTCCATTCCTGCGCGCTTCATAGCACCGAGTAGGTCGACCTTACCAAAACTCACGCTGGGCATGGGATAGGGGGCGACTGCTGGTGCATTCGCAGGTTCCAGCTGGGCGGCTGGTGTTTGTTGGCCTGCGTTCTCTTCGAGTGACCAGCTGGTATCAAGCTCACTATTGCTGCCTTGCTTCATCCGGTCTTCGATCACACCGATGGCGATGCCCAAAATAAGACTCGCAACCATGATGATCCAGCCAGCGAGGCTCCATTTTTTCTGCACACGGTTGAAGTGCTCAACGCTGGGCCATGCCTTGTTTCTCCAAGCCCACTCGCGCCCCTTGAGGCCGAGGATCACCATCATGACGAGATTGACCAGGGGAATCAGGGCCAGCAGTCCGATCCAAGTTTTGTTGAAGATAGCCCATACCCAGGAAAGCCAGAAAGCGCCCCATGACCAACCCTTGATACCTTCTGGCAAGGCGCTAGCAGACAGGCTTGCCGCTTGGGGTGGGACGGATGTGCTAGCGGCAGCCAGAGTTTGCTGCGCGCCGCAATGGGGACAGTTTTGAGCGGATGTGGGGATTTTCTGGCCGCATTGCATGCAAAAGACGAGTTCCATAAGTAATTCTCCTTATTCAAGTGAGAGACCAAACAGACCGAGGATGAGCAAGAGGTTGATGCCGCCGATGACAAGGCTGGCAATCCCCATGCCGCGCCCGCCGCGTTTCTGCATGAGGCTGACGATGCCGAGCACCCCTGCCGGCAGGCCGAAGACGAGGCCGCCCGCCGCGCTGTTTGCTGCATCTTCGGCGAGCTTCTTCTTGAGCGAGTGGCTACCGAAGGCGGATTCGAGCTGGCTCAAGGTGTTGAGCGTATCCATGTCGCCGAATGTGGCTAGAAGCAGCAATAACGTGAGGATGGAAAGCACGAGGGCGGTGACGGCCATCCAGATTGAGGGGCTGGGTGCTTCAACAGGTTGGAAGTTGAAACCGCACTGGGGGCAGAAGCGGGCGGATTCGTGCAGTTGTTTGCCGCAGGATCGGCAGTAGATCATGGTATTACCTCCTTTTCATGGTGCCTGTAAGTGAATGCAAACAGAGAGAGGGGAATCTGGAGACCCCCAACGTGGAATTAACCGGCGACCGAAAGCAGGCGAAGCCTGCTGTAGGGCGTCAGCGTTGAATGCAGGGTTAGAAATCATGCTCGCGAGACGCTTGGCTAGGCCACTTACAAAGCTATTCATCATTCAATTTTTGGTGTGGTGGGTGATTGTCCATGTGATTTATTACTTGGTTGGATAACCACCAAAGAAAGAATATGAGTATGACACCAGCAAAACTCATGAAAGAGAACCAGGATGGAACAAGGTGTTTTGCAAGGACCGCTTCTGCTGCTGCGGCCTTATCAACTGAGATGAACTCGGAAAAGGCTGAGTGCGCCAACCGAAACACGACATCCCACGCCAGGGTTAATAGTTGGCCTACGGCCAGAAGTCCGATAAGCGGTAGCGTAAGGCGCAGAAATATTTTTGGTGTTTTGAAGGCGATGACTGACAGACCGCCAGCGACGGCCAAAGCGATAGTGATGACAGCGGCGTTTGGCATGATTTCTAACGTGGAGTTAACCGGCGACCAAGACGACGCGAAGCGGCGTTTTGGGCGTCCGGGTTGAACGCCTGGTTATGCGGGTAGCCAGCTTTTCCATGGGTAGTAAAGAATGATTGGCCCATCACCTGGTTGGATTGCCTTGAATGTATAAACGTCATAGGACAGCGCGTACTGTCCCTCGGCAGAGCAATCAATGTGTTTGGGGCAGCTTGGGATAGGCAATGGAATACCTTTGTTTTCAACCCAAGCCACTGCACGATAAGCCTTTCCATGCCTGAAGATGTAAACGTGTTGGCCTTGTTTGAGATTCTTGGTTTTTCCAAGGTAGCTCCACCCCCCAAACAGGATGCTCCCATCACAAAGACGAAATCCATCGCTTTTGAACCCGGGCTCCTTACCCTCAAGCGATTTAATGAATGCCATTGCTCGGGGATTTTCATGGTCGAGAAACACACCAAGATCGGACGTTGGGCATTCCTCGGCCAGCACAATGGGGCTAAAAACACTGACAGCAATGGTCAAGAGGAGGTTACGCATAACGTGCCAGCTAAGGGGCGCCTGCCGGCTTGCCGGCAGGCGTCCCGCTTGAGCGGAATGTTAGGGCTGAGACGCCCGGGCAGAGTGCGGACGCCTGCACCCCAACACAACCACGCTCGCCAAGGCCACCGACCTTGGGAGCTTCAACCTCAACTCGGTGGCCGAAGGCACGACACTTGCCTTCAACAACCTGGAACGAAGGCGCACGCCGCGCGGCGCACTCGGCTTTCACTCGGGCCACTTTTGTTCGCCCGCGCGGCACCTTTGAAGATTCAGTCACCGCCACGAAGGCCACCGACGCCCGACTGCCCGAACGAGGGCTTGCAACGGCGAAACAGGGCAATGTCGTTTGCATTTTGATTCGGCCTCCCGGTTTCTCTACTCGCGCTCCGCTCTAACGTGGAGCTAAGGGGCCGGACGCCGCAGGCGGACGGTCCCGCTTGAGCGCAGGGTTAGAAGTCATTTCTCCACCACTGAAGCAATAAAGTGTGGGTTTAAGCCACAAGTCATTGAAAAATGTGGTTGGGATTCTGTTCGAACCTCCAAGAGTTCGCGATGTATCTTTGCGTTTTTCTTGTGTGGCAATCCAATATCTCGTCAAACGTAAGCCCAGCGCTAGCTACCAGAGAGCGAAGGGCTGCCGCCATTTGATTCTGAGGCATGATGCCTAGAGGGAACTGCCTTTCATAGATTTGATTTGTGCTGTCATACCCTATGACACGCCAGTAACGTTTCTTGGCCATGGTGACTTCTAACGTCGAAGTTGAGGGGCGCGGAAACAGGCGGCGAAGCCGGCTGTTGGAGCGTCCCACTCGAACGCCTGGTTGGGCGTAATGTTCAGATAAAGATTAGTCACCGACATAGACAAGTTTGAGCTTTTCTTCCCGAGCACGCTTTATAAGCCCGAGTAGGTTTTCGATTAAGGCAACCAGCTTGCCTTTTTCTATTACTCTTTTATCCTCGGTCTCCCGACATATTGTTGTGGACGACCAGCCGACCAACACGGGCCATGACGCCGGGCGTGCTTGAATATCAAGAAGTGCCATATGAAGTTCATCTTCAAGTCGTTCGAGCTGGTAACCGCTGATTTCGGCGCCACCGTATAGATCAATTAGCTCATGACGACGATCTATATTCGCACTCTCAAAGTATCGGTATAAGAACCAGTAGTAGCCATCGCTTTGAAGCGAAAGTTCAATGGGGAGACGCTTTGCATCAAGCGCTTCGTATGAGGATGCAAGATAAAGATCAGCAGCCACGATGGTTCTCTGACGCCCAACGTGTAGTAGACACCACTTCCATATCTAGGAACATTTCCAAATATGGGCGGTTATGGCTACATCTATGCATGAAGTTGCCAAATATGGACATGGGTAAATATAGGCATTGCCATATCTGGATATGTCATTTCCGTATCTTCCTGATCCGGCCGTGCAGGCCGAGTTGTCGGGCGGTGGCGTAGGGAAGGAGCCACACCTTCCGGTCTTGGTCCCACTTGGCGCCGGCCTGTTTGACGCGCTGTCGAAGCTCCGTTTCCCCGTAGGCGACCGTCAGTGCCACCGTTGTGTCGTCCGCGGTCCCGCCCGGTGTCGGCAGGGCCGGCAGATGTCTCTCGTCGACGATGATTTCGACGGTGGTGTAACGCATGGCGGTTTCCGGGTGCAACCGGTAACGGACGCAGACCAGGGCGTCGGCGAACTGGCGCAGGTAGCGCTTGGTGCCGGGTTGGCCGGGAGCGAGCTTCTTGCTGACGCGGGCCAGATGTATCGGCCGGCCCGGTGGCGGTTCGGAGGTCATGCGGTTTCCCTGTCTCTGCGCTTGCCTCGAAAGCCTTCGTTTCGCCGCCTTGTCCCGGTGGAAGGCCGGGTTGGATCGACGGGCTGGCTTCCCGCCTGCACGGGAACGGCCGGATTTTCGAGGTGCCCTTGTACGTTTTCGGCCATTCTGGCACTTGCCCGTTGTCGCGACAAGCGGCCGGCCTGCGCTTCGGGAGGAAGCCGGGGAGATTGGCTTGTGGGGGCTGAATGCCGATGTCGGGTGCGCCCAGGCGATACTCGTGGCCGCACTGGCGCCGGCCTTCCGGCAGGGCTCGGCGTTACCAGTTGGCCAGGTTGCGCATGACGTCGTAGAAACGGATGCCCTGCCAGAGGGTGGAAATCCCGAGGGCGATGACGAACACGGCGGCGCCGCGCAGCAGCCAGCCGCGCGCTTTTGCGCCCAGGCGGCCGAACAGGTAGCTGGCGCTGAGCATGGAGGGCAGGGTGCCGGCCCGAAGGCGAGCATGAGCAGGCCGCCGTGCAGCGGCGTGGCCGCCGTGGTGGCCTGGACCGCCATGGCCATGGTCATGGAACAGGGCATGAGGCCGTTCAGGGCACCGCCGATGGCGGCCCCGAGCACCGGGCCGCGCTTGCTGGCGCCGGCGAACTGGCGGCCGATCCAGGCGACCGGGGCGAAGGCGAAGGTATTGCGGATGGGCGACAGGCCGATCAGGTCGAGGCCGAGCAGGATGACCAGCAGGCCGGCGGCGATCTGCAACAGGCCCTGGATCTTGCCGAACAGGCCGGACTGGGCCAGCACCGTGCCCAGGCTGGCGGCGATCAGGCCGATGGTCGCGTAGACCATGATGCGGCCCAGGTGATAGGCGATATAGGGCCGGTAGCCGTGCGCGCCCAGGCGCATGAAGAAGCTGGATACCAGGCTGCCGCACATGCCCAGGCAGTGGCCGCTGCCCAGGATGCCGGTCATGAAGGCCAGCCAGTAGTACGAGTTGGGCCCGGCCGCCTCCATCCCGCCTCAGTCGCGCTGCAGGCGCAGCGAGTTCGTGACCACCGACACCGAGCTCATGGCCATGGCCGCCGAGGCGATCATGGGGGTGAGGCGGCCGGCGGCGGCGAACGGGATGGCGACGACGTTGTAGCCCAGGGCCCAGAACAGGTTCTGGCGGATGACGGCCATGGTCCGGCGCGACAGCTCGACGGCGGCGGCGACGCGCGCGATGTCGCCGCCCACCAGGGTGACGTCGGCGGTCTCCAGGGCGATGTCCGCACCGCTGCCGATGGCGAAGCCGACGTCGGCGGCGGCCAGGGCCGGGGCGTCGTTGATGCCGTCGCCGATCATACCCACCAGTTCGCCCTGCGCCTGCAGGTCGCGCACGATGGCCAGCTTGTCGGCCGGGGTGGCGCGGGCGGCGACGCGTTCGATGCCGACCAGGTCGGCGATGTGATGGGCGGCCGCCTCGACGTCGCCGGTGGCCATCACCGTGGTGATGCCGAGTTCGTGCAGCAGGGCGATGGCTTCGCGCGCCCCCGCGCGCGGACGGTCGGCGACGGCCAGCAGGGCCACCGCACGGCCGGCCAGGGCGACGAACACCGGCGTCTTGCCCTGGCCGGCATAGGTTTCGGCCGTCTCGGCCAAATGGCCGGCGCCGACGCCGTTCTCCTTCAGCCACTCCTGGTTGCCGATCAGCACGGCCTGGCCGGCGCAGCGGGCGCGCACGCCGCGCCCGGCCACGGCCTCGAAGTCGTCGGTGCCAACGGCGTTGGCGGCGCCGCGCTCGCGCGCATAGGCGGCGATGGCGCGGGCCAGGAAGTGCTCGGAGCCGCGTTCGGCGGCGCCCACCAGGGCCAGCAGCTCGGGGTCGGCGAGGTCGGACTGGTTGACGAAATCGGTGACCGCGGGCTTGCCCTCGGTGATGGTGCCGGTCTTGTCGAACACCACGGTGGTGAGCTTGGCCGCCGTCTCCAGGGCCTCGCCGTTGCGGATGTAGACGCCGCGCCGGGCGGCCTGACCGGTGCCCACCATGATGGCGGTCGGGGTGGCGAGGCCGAGGGCGCAGGGGCAGGCGATCAGGAGTACGGCGACCGCGTTGGTGAAGGCGCAGGCGAGCGGATGCCCGGCCAGGCGCCAGCCGGCGAAGGTGAGGGCGGCGGTGCCGGCCACGGCGGGCACGAAGCGGGCCGAGATGCGGTCGGCCAGCTTCTGCACCGGCAGCTTGGCACCCTGGGCGTGGTCCACCATGTGGACGATGCCGGCCAGCACGGTGTCCGGGCCGGTGGCCGTGACGCGCAGGGTGAAGCTGCCCATGCCGTTCAGGCAGCCGCCGATCAGCCGGTCGCCGGGGGCCTTGGCCACCGGCAGGGATTCGCCGGTGACCAGGGCCTCGTCCACGGCGGAGCGGCCGTCCACCAGCTCGCCGTCGGTCGGGATGCGCTCGCCCGGGCGCACGCGCAGCAGGTCGCCCACCTGCACGTCGTCGATGGCGACGGTGACTTCGCGCCCGTCACGAATGAGGGTGGCGGTGTCCGGCTGCAGTTCGATCAGCTTGCGGATGGCCTCGCTGGCCTTGCCCTTGGCCTTTTCTTCCCAGTAGCGGCCGAGCAGGACGAAGGCCAGGATGCTGGCCGCGGCCTCGAAGTAGACGTAGTTGCGCAGCCGGAACAGGCCGGGGACGCTGTACAGGTAGGCCGAGCCGGCGCCCAGGGCGATCAGGCTGTCCATGTTGGCGGCGCGCTGCCCGGCCAGCCGCCAGGCCTTCTTGAAAATCTCGGCGCCGGGCCCGGCCAGGACCGCCGTGGTGAGGGCGAACTCGACCGCGCGCAGGAGCGGCGAGCGGTGCATGAGCATGCCCAGGGCGGCCACCGGCACGGCCAGCAGGGCGGCGTCGCGCACCCGGCGCTTGGCCAGGGCCAGCTGTTCCCGTTCCCGCTCCACGACCAGGCGGCGCTGCGCCAGGGTGTCCATGGCGCGCGCCGTGTAGCCGAGCCCGGCGACCACGGCGGCGACCTCGTCGCGGCCCAGGCGGCCGGTCACGCTGGCGGTGCCGGCGGCGAAGTTGACCGTGGCCTTGCCGACGCGCGGGTCGCGGTTCAGCTTCATCTCGATGAGCAGGGCGCAGGAGGCGCAGGTCATGCCCTCGACGGCGACGTCGCATTGCCCGGCCGGGAGGTCCGCCTGGCCGGCGGGTTCGGCGGCGCCCGGGGCCGTCCTGGTCTTGGCCGCCAGGTGGCCGAGCAGGAGATCGAGGGTGGCGAGCAGACGGGCTTCCGGCAGTTTCGCCGGGTCGTAGTGCACCGCGACCGAGCCGATCGGCGCCACCGAGCGCACGGCCTTGATCTCGGGCCGCTTCCTGAGCAGGATTTCGAGCAGGTAGCAGGCCTCCTGGTCCTTGGCCAGGATGGGCGAGACGATGCGCAGGCGCCGGCGCAGCCGATGCGCCACCTCGAAGCGGGCCGGCGCGTCGGTCATTGCTTCTTGGCGGCCTGCTTGCGCGAGCGCACCAGCAGGAAGACCAGGTAGAAGGTGCTCAGCCAGGCGTTCCGGTACTTGATCGGCGACTTGAGCCACTTCTGGGTGATCAGGTCCCAATGCACCTTGATCAGGTAGAAGGTCACCAGGTCGTTCATGAAGCCGAGGATGGCGCGCTCGGAGAAGATGCCCTGCATCTGCGGGTGGTAGGCGATGACGTCCTTCATCAGCCTGGCCTTGAAGCGCCATTCCGCCAGCCAGGTCTTCGCGCGCTCGGACTGGCGCTTGAGCCAGGGGCGCGGATCGGCGGCGCGCAGGCGGCCGGCCACGCCGGGCTTGCCGGGCGCCGCGCCGGCCAGGCCGCCGAGCAGGCCGTGCAGGGCGCGGGCGACGTCGCCCAGGTCGCAGGCGTGGCGGTCGTAGAACACCGACAGCTTGGCCTGGCGCCGGTACAGGGTGACGCGATAGACGCCGTCCAGGCCGCGCAGGCCGTCCTCGATGGCGGTGGCGTGGGGTTCCTCGCACAGCGCCGCGGGCAGACCGAAGCGCACGTGGCCGTCGCCCCGGTAGCGCACGACGACCTGGCGGGCGAGGCTGTCCGGACTCGGGAGCTCAGTCATCTGGCCGCTCTCCTAGGTGGGTCCCGGATACTCAGCCCTGGGCGTCGCCGCCCGGCTGGGCTTCCTTCTCCTTGGCCTCCTCGACCAGGTCGGCCAGGTTCTCCTTCTGCTGGAGCAGGAAGTCCTTGCCCATGCCGCTGGCCTTGGAGAGCATCTGGACGAGTTCGTCCTGGTGCTTGTGGATGTAGTAGCCGGCGGCGATGCCGGCCGCCAGCATGACCAGCGGATGGCGGAACAGGCCGCCCAGCAGGCCGCGCCCGGCGACGTAGCCGGTGGCCGCCATCATCATGCCCTGGGCGGGGCCCATCGGCTGGCCCTGGCCCATCATGTTGGGCATGTTCTTCATGGCCTCGTCCATCATTCCGTTCATGTTTTGCTCCTTGGCAAAGGTGTGGGACTCGATCTCGTGGGCGGCGCTCAGGCCGTCTTGTTCGGTGGTTCGTCGGCCGGCGCGGAATCGCCGGGCGCCTCCCGCAGCTCGGATTCGTGCAGCATGCGGTAGATGCCCAGGCAGCCGTCACAACAGAATTTTAGCGTCTTGCCGCCGGCCTGCAGGCAAAACGGACGCGCGCCGACGTCCAGTCCGCACAGGTCGCAGGCGCGCTCGTCGCTCATTGCAATAGGGCACCGGCCAGGCGGCTGAAGGTGGCGGCGTCCGCCTCGCCCACCGCCTTGGCCTTGATGACGCCGTCGGCGCCGACGAAATAGGTGGTCGGCAGGCCGATGACGCCGTAGCGCCGGGTGATCTCGGCCTGTTCGTCGAGCAGGGCCGGGTAGTGGATGGCGAGCCGGGTGATGAAGGCGCTCGCGGTGGCGTGGTCCTGGCCGACGTTGACCGCCAGCACTTCCAGGCCCTTGGCGTGCAGGGGCGGGTAGACCTTGTCGATGTCCTGCATCTCGCCTTCGCAGTACGGGCACCAGTCGGCCCAGAAGCGGATCACCACCGGCTTGCCCTTGAAGTCGTCCGGATAGCGCACCGGGCTGCCGTCGAGGCGCACGGTCGCGAAGGCCGGCGCCGGCATGCCGGTGTTGAGCTTGGGGGCGTTGCCGTCGCCGCAGGCGGCGAGCAGGAGGGCGGCGAACAGGGCGAGCAGGGTACGGAACATGTCAGCCTTCTAGGAGGATCAGTCTGGACTGCCAGATCATGTAGGTGGCCAGCGCGCCGAACAGGGCGAAGCCGGCGGCCGCGAACCAGGCCAGTTTACGCGATACCGCCGGGGCGATGGCGGCCAGGCTGGCGATGCGCGCGCACGGCCGC
>NZ_SJZB01000031.1 GCF_004337445.1 Parasulfuritortus cantonensis
GGTATGCGGCTTGCCGTCCGCGCCGAGCGCGCGCACGGTGAGCTGGGTGATCTCGTAGTCGAAGTCGACGAAGCCCTCGACGATGACCCGGCCGCGGTTGACCCGGCCGGCTTCCTTGGCGTAGTCCCAGGCCGCCCGCAGCTCGTCGGCGCCGTCGACCTTGCTCTGGCCCTTGCCGGACGACGACATCACCGGCTTGACCAGGCAGGGGTAGCCGATGCCGGCATCGACCGCCCGCTTGAGTTGCTCGTAGGAGTCGGCAAAGGCGTACGGCGAAGTCGGCAGTTTGAGCACTTCCGCGGCGAGCCGCCGGATGCCTTCGCGGTTCATGGTCAGGTTGACCGCGCGCGCAGTCGGGATGACCTTGCACAGGCCGTCCGCTTCCAGCTGCATCAACGTCTCGGTGGCGATGGCCTCGATCTCGGGCACCACGAGGTGGGGCTTTTCCGAGTCGATCAGACGCGCCAGGACGTTGCCGTTGGTCATGTCGATGCACTGCGTGGCATGCGCCACCTGATGCCCCGGGGCGCCTTCATAGCGATCGACGGCGGTCACTTCGACGCCCAGCCGCTGCAGGGCGATGATGACTTCCTTGCCCAGTTCACCGGCCCCCAGCAACATCACCCGGGTCGCCGAGGCGGTCAACGGAGTCCCAATTTGCATTTACCACTCCTCTCGTTCGCGCATGCCACATAGAATGTGGCCTACCGAACACAAGCATATCGGAATGACCGGGGTTCCGGCCATCCCCAGGAAGGATAGAACCATGCGCCGCATGCTCCCTTTGGTCCTGCTACTGTGCGCCCAGGCCGCGCCCGCCGAGGACTGGCTGTACCTGACCTATCCGGGCGACACGCCGCTCAAGATCGGCCGCGACTACCTGAACAAGCCGTCCGACTGGGACAAGGTGCTCAAGCTCAACAAGGTCAAGAACGAGTACGTGCTGCCGGTCCACACGCGCATCCGCATTCCGGTCGAACTGCTCAAGGTGACGCCGGCCCCGGTCACCGTCAGCCACGTCGAGGGCAACGTCCGGGTCAAGCCGGACGGCGGCACCTTCCGGCCCCTGGCGGTGGGCGACAAGCTGACCGGCGGCGAAACCGTGCTGACCGGGCCGCGCAGCTTCGCCGGCTTCGTCCTCGCCGACGGCAGCAAGCTGACCCAGCAGGCCTCCTCCAAGCTGAGCTTCGGCCGCCTCGCCGCCTACGGCAAGACGGGCATGGTCGCCACCGAGCTGGACCTGGAAAACGGCCGCATCGAGGCCGGCGCCAGCAAGCAGATCGGCCCCGCCGGCGGCTTCAAGGTCCGTACGCCGGTGGCGGTGGCCGGCCTGCGCGGAACCGCCTTCCGGCTCAACGTCAGCGACGACGGCAAGGTGCTGCGCAACGAGGTCCTCGAAGGCATCGTCGGCATCGACGCCCAGGACCGGGAGGTCCAGGTCAAGGCCGCCGAGGGCACGGTAACCGAGCAGGGCAAGGCGCCGGAAGCGCCGCGGCCACTGCTGCCGGCGCCCTCCGCCCAGGGCATCCCCACCCATCTGGTCGCCCTGCCCCTCAACTTCGCCTGGCCGGGCATGCCGGACGCCAAGGGCTGGCGTGCCCAGGTCGCCGCCGACCCCGGCTTCCAGAAGATACTGCTCGACAGCGAAGGCAGCCAGCCGAGCGCGCAATGGGAAGCGGCACCGCCTGACGGCCATTACTTCCTGCGCATCCGCGCCGTCGACACCGCCGGGCTGGAGGGTCTCAACACCGACCTGGCGTTCGATCTCGACGCCCGCCCGCTGCCGCCCCAGGCCCTCGCGCCCAAGGCCGACGAACGCAGCTACCAGGAACAGGTCACCTTTAGCTGGGCGGCCGCGCCGGAGGCCCAGGGCTACGTGCTGCAGATCGCCCCGAACGGCGATTTCGCCCCCGGCCAGACCGTCGAGCGGCGTCTGGAGGCCGTCCTCAGCGCCACCGAGAAGCTGGCGCCCGGGCAATACGAGTGGCGTCTCGCCAGCCTGGACGAAAGCGGCCAGGCGCACGGCTGGGGTGCCGCCCGCGGCGTCCGCGTGCAGCCGCTGCCGAACCCGCCCAAGGCGGACACCCGGACCGAGAACGGCCAGGCCGAGTTCGCTTGGTCGGCGGCCGGCGCGGCCGCCAGCTACGACGTCGAGATCGCCCGACGCGCCGACTTCGCCAGCCTCGAAGGCAAGCTGCACGTGACCGAAACCAAGGCGGCCGCCAGCCTCAAACCGGGCCGCTACCACTGGCGCATCCGCGCCCTCGAGGCCGACGGCCAGGCCGGGCCCTGGAGCCGGCCGGCGGCACTGGTCATGCCCCCGGAAGCGCCCGGCGACATCCGGGTCAACGTCAGCATCGGCGTGCTCTCGATCACCTGGCAGGGCAACGCGCCGGCCTACCGGCTGGAATTCGCGCGCGACGCCAACTTCGAGGTGCCGCTCTTCAACCACCGCGAGGAAGTCACCCACACCCGCCTGGCGACGCCGGAACCCGGGCAGTACTGGGTGCGCGTGATCGCCCTGAGCGAGACCGGCTCGCGCGGCGGCCAGAGCAAGCCGGTGAGCTTCACCATCGACCGCTGGCAGTGACCGGGCGCGGCGGCTCCGGCTGCCGCCCCGTCTAGGGCGCCTTCTCGTCAGTTGAGCTGGATGCGCACGCCGAACGGTACCGGCGCCTTGCCCTTGACCAGCCAGACCACCGGGAAGCGCGGCTCGGCCGCCGGGAAGCGCCCCTCGGCATCGGTGAAATAGACCAGCAGGTCGGGGTCGAGGCGGTCGCGGTCGAGCCACTCGAAGACCGGCCGGAAGTCCGTGCCGCCCCCGCCCAGCAAGCCGTCCGGGAGGTTCATCGCCTCCCACATCGCATAGCGCCAGGGGCCGCCCTCGGCCAGCTTGTCGTCGCAGGCGTGCAGGACGACGTCGGCACGCACCTGGGCCTTGAGGGCGTCGATCTCGGCCAGGAACTCGCGCAATTCGTCGTCGCCGATCGAGCCGCTGGTGTCGAGCACCACGGCCACCTTGACGCTCTGGCTGTACAGGCGCGGCATCATGGCCTCGCCTTCGCGCCGCGAGGTGCGCTGGAAGCTGTAGTCGTCGCGCGCCGCATTCATCATGTAGCGCGCCAGCAGGGCGCGCCAGGGCAGCTTGGGGGCGAGCAGGTCATCGACCAGGCGCATCATCGAGCTGGACAGCTTGCCGGCCTGGCGGGCCGCGGTGGCCGCCGCCGCCAGGCGGCCCTGCCACTGTTCGTCGAGCTGGTCCAGGTCCATGGGCGGCTGGGGCGGCGCGTCCTGTTCCCCGGCCTCGGCCTGGCTCGCCTCGGACGCGTCGCCCTGCTCGCCGGCCCCGCCCTCCTCCTCGCCCTCGCCCTGGTCGCCGCCCTGGGAATCGTCGTCCCGGTCCTCGTCCTCGGGTTCGCCCTCGCCGCCCTGGCCGCTGCCGCTGTCGTCGAACAGGTGCTGGTCCATGGTCTGCTCGGGCGGATCCTCATGCAGGAGCGGGTAGATCTCCTCGGCCGACAGGCCGCGGTACTGGGCGTTCATGAGCGCCGCGTCGGGCGGCGGCATGCGCTCGTCGTCGAGGATCATGTTGACCGCGTAGTCGCAGGCCACGTCCCAGCGATGCTTCTGGCGATGGTTGCGGCGGTTGAAATGGGACAGGGCGCAGTGCATGGCCTCGTGGGCGAGGACGAACTGGGTCTGGTCCAGGGTCAGGCGGGCGATGTAGTCGGGGTTGAAGTAGAAGAAACGGGCATCGGTGGCCGTGGTCTCGCACCACTTCGGGTCGGCCGCCTTGAGCGGCAGGTGCATGACCAGGGAACCCAGGAAGGGCTTGTCCAGGATCAGCCGCGTGCGCGCCGCCGCGAGCTTGGTCTCGATGGCCTTGATGTCCTGCGCCATGGCGGGCTCAGATGGCCGGCTTGAAGTCGTACAGCATCAGCTCCGCCACGCTGTTGGCCCAGGCGACGAACTCGGGCACCCGGAAGAGCGGCTGGCCGACGGCGCGGTGCAGGTCGGTGACCAGCATGACGCCCATCTCGCGCTGCGGGAAGGTCTTGGCGTACTTCAGCACGTTGCCCAGCTTGGCGGGATCGCCGGCCGACTCCTTGGCCCGCCGGACCAGGGCGGCGGCGACGCCGTACTGGAGGTCGATGCTCTTGGGCACGCCGACGTCCTGGCCGGCCAGGATGGCGTCGATGTCGGGCAGGTTCTCCAGGTTGTCGATGAAGGCCTTCAGCTCGACGCCGCAGGCCTGGCCGACGCAGGCCTGCAGGGCGTCGCCCAGGAGGTCGTGGCGGTCGGCGAACTTGTGCAGGGCACGGTGGGCGTATTCCCAGGAACGCGGGCTCGGGAAGGCCACCGGGTTGTGGGCGGCGTCGTAGTTGAACAGCATGTCCGGCCGAAAGCGCAGGAAGCCGAGGATGCGCTCGTCGATGCCGTGGTCGAGCGCCCAGCCGATCCAGTCGTCCAGGTTGGCCTCGACGTCGAAGTGGGTGAAGCGGTTCGCCAGGGGCGCCGGCATGGCGTAGGTGACGCCGCGGTCGCCCTGGCGGTTGCCGGCGGCGAAGATCGCCCAGCCGTCCGGGATGGTGTACTCGCCCAGGCGGCGGTCGAGGATGAGCTGGTAGGCGGCGGCCGACACCGTCGGCGGCGCGGCATTGATCTCGTCCAGGAACAGGATGCCCTGCTCGCCGTGGCGCCGGGCGTCCGGCAACATGGCCGGCACCGACCACTCGACGTTGTCGCCCTTGCGGAACGGGATGCCGCGCAGGTCGGTGGGCTCCATCTGGGACAGGCGGATGTCGATCAGCGGCACGCCGTGCTTCTTGGCGATGCCGGCGATGATCTGCGACTTGCCGACGCCGGGCGGCCCCCAGAGCATGACGGGGGTGTGCTGACCGTCGGCGCAACTGGCGAATTCGCGGTCCAGGATGGTCTCGATATGCGATGGGCGCATGCTGTTCTATTCCTCGCGTTGTCCGGTGCCGCAGCGCGGCCTTGCAAACTGTGCCCCCGTCCAGACGGGGACGACGAAATCGATCTGCCCAGCCTCAGCCGAAGCCGTCTTCCTCGGCATTGGCGGCCTCCTGCAGGCGTGCCGCCACCAGGGCGGCGTTCAGGCCAGCCCGGTCGATCACCTTGGGCAACAGGCGGTACACCTGGGCCAGCCAGCGTGGCCGCCGCCAGGCGGCAAGCTCCAACTCGGCCCGGGTAGCATCGGTCAAACCGGGCCAGCAAAGCAAGAAGGGCGACAGCCACGCATGATAATCGTGAATAGCCGACTTTTCCAGTCGACTATTCCAGGCGTCGGTCACCAGCAGCTCGGGAAACTCCGCGCCGCCCAGGTGCCGGCCCTGCCAGGCGGGCGCCAGGCGGTAGCCGGTCAGGCCTTCGCCGGCGCCGTCCGGGCGGCGCCGGAACCACTGCGCTCCGGCATAGGGTCGGGCCCGGCCGTTGACCTGGCGTTCCAGGAAGTCGCGATGGCGCGGCGCCCCGGCCCCGGCCGGCAACCGCTCCGCCAGGGCCGCGGAGTGGTAGCCGCGATAGGTGAGCGCGAACGGCAGCCAGGCCAGCTCAGCCAGGCCGTGGTGATGCCGGCTCGGCGCCTGGGCGTCGAGCAGCGCCAGGGGCCGGCCGGATTCCTTGTCGAGCAGCCAGAGTTCGACGCTGTCGATGAGCGGGAAGGGCAACGCCGGGCGGCCTTGCAGGGCGGCGAGCAGTTCGGGGTGGCGGGCGCCGACCCCGGCCACCAGGCCGCGGCCCTCGACCCAGACGCCGACCGGCCGTACCCAGCCCTGACCGTCGTCGGCGCGCAAGTGCCAGGTCACCCCGTCCAAGCTGCGTGCCTCGCCGTCGCCGACCTCGACGTACTGGACCACACCACGGTAAGGGTTCAGGCGGCGCTGGGCGTAGTACCGGGCGCTCACGTGGCCAGCAACTGGCGCAGCAGCGCCTTCACGGTGGCCGGCTCGAACGGCTTGTCACAGACGCCCACGACGCCGAGGTTGTGCACGGCCGCCAGGCGGCCCTGGTCGGTCTCGCTGGTGACCATCAGAATGGGTACCGATTTCTGCCAGCCGGCGCGGACGTACTCGATCAGCGCCTTGCCGTCCATCTCGGGCATGTTGTAGTCGGTCACCACCAGGTCGACCGCGTGCTCCGCCAGCAACGCCGCCGCCTCGGCCCCGCCTCCGGCCTCGATGAAATGACGGGCGCCCAGGTTTTCCAGCACGTGCCGGATGTAGCGGCGTGCCATCGGGCTGTCGTCGACCACCAGGATGCGCAGCTCGTCGAGCGCCAGGCCGCCCGCTTCCAGGCTGTCGTCGGGATTCAGCCAGTCCAGCGTGGCCCGCAGGGCGGCCGCCAGCTTGTCGAGCCCGAACGGCTTCGGCAGGATGGCGCAGGCGCCCGACTGGCGTACCGGATCGAGCAGCTGCGGGCGCTCCTCGCTGGAGATCAGGATGAACGGCAGGTCGGCCAAACGCGGGTCGGCGCGCATCGCCAGGATCAGGTCGGTGCCGGTCATGTCGGGCAGGTACATGGAACTCAGCACCAGGTCGGGCGGCTCGGCCGCCATGGCCGCCAGGGCCTCCCGGCCGCTCTGGACGGTCGCCACGCCGGCGACGCCGAAGCCGTTCAGGTGGCCGGCGATGATCCTGGCCTGGATCGCCGAAGGCTCGACCAGCAACAGGGATAATTCGTGTACCGAGGTGGGCGCGTCCATGCTCGCGGGCGGGTTGGAGGGTTCGAGGCGTTACCTGTGCTACCGTTCAACTGTAGCAACGAACCGGCCCGTACGCACATGCCCCAAGTCATCCGTCGCGAACACATCCGGACCTGGCTGCCGCCGCGCCCGCGCGATTGCCACAAGGGCGACTTCGGCGACGTCGGCATCCTGGGCGGCGCCCCGGGCATGGCCGGCGCCGCGCTCCTGGCCGGGCGCGCGGCCCTCTGGCTGGGTGCCGGGCGGGTCCACGTCGGCCTGCTCGACGAACGCCTGGCGGTCGATCCGCTGGTTCCCGAACTGATGCTGGCCGCGCCCGAGCGGCTGCTCCGCCTGGCCCTGCCGGCCTGCCTGGCGGTCGGCCCCGGCCTCGGCCAGGGCGAGGCCGCGCACGCGTGGCTGGAGGCCGCCGTGGCCAGCGACCTGCCGCTGCTCCTCGACGCCGATGCCCTCAACCTCGTAGCCGGCGACGCCGAACTGGCCGGCCGCCTGCGCGGCCGCCCCGCGCAAACCCTGCTGACACCCCATCCCGGCGAGGCCGGGCGCCTGCTCGGCCTCGCCACGGCGGCCGTCCAGGGCGACCGTCCGGGCGCCCTCGCCGCCTTGGTCGACCGTTACGACACCGGCGTCCTGCTCAAGGGCGCGGACAGCCTGATCGGATTCCCGGACCGGGAACCCTGGCGCAACGAGACCGGCAACCCGGGCATGGCGGCGCCCGGCATGGGCGACGTCCTGACCGGCATGATCGCCGCCCTGGTGGCCCAAGGCCTGGATATGGAACGCGCCGCGGTGCTCGGCGCCCACCTGCACGGCGCCGCCGGCGACCGCGCCGTGGCCGACGGCCGCGGCCCGAACGGGCTCACGGCCGGCGAACTGGCGCGCACCGCGCGCACCGTGCTGAACGGCTGGCTTTACGGCTGAACGAGCTTGCAGGGACCGCAGAAACGCTCGCGCAGGTAGGTGCTGAACTCGTCCGCCACCTCGGGGTGCTTCATGGCGTATTCGACCGTCGCCTGCAGATAGCCGAACTTGGAACCGCAGTCGTAGCGGGTGCCCTCGAAGGCGTAGGCGAGCACCTGCTGCTCCTTGAGCAGGGACTGGATCGCATCGGTGAGCTGCAACTCGCCGCCGGCGCCGCGCTCGATCTGGCGCAGGTGCTGGAAGATGCGCGGAGTCAGGATGTAGCGACCGACCACGGCACGGTTGGAGGGCGCGTTCTCGGGCTTCGGCTTCTCGACGATCCGGGTCACCCGCGACAGGCGCTCGGACATCGGATCGCTGGCGACGATGCCGTAGGAGCCGGTCTCGGACGGATCGACGGTCTGCACGCCGACGATGGAGCTCTGGTAGTAGTCGTACTGGTCGCACATCTGCTTGACGACGCCCGGCTCGGCGTCGATCAGGTCGTCGGCCAGGATGACCGCGAAGGGCTCGTCGTTCACGGCCGGCTCGGCGCACAGTACGGCGTGACCGAGGCCCAGGGCCTCGGCCTGGCGGATGTAGATGCAGTTGACGTAGCTGGGCAGCAGGTTGCGCAGCTCGGCGAGCGCCTGCAGCTTGCCGCGCGTCTCCAGCTCCACCTCCAGTTCGTAGGCCTTGTCGAAGTGATCCGAGATGGCCCGCTTGGTGCGGCCGATGATGAAGATCAGGTCGGTGATGCCGGCCGCCACCGCCTCCTCCGCCGCGTACTGGATCAGCGGCTTGTCGACGATGGGCAGCATCTCCTTGGGGGTGGCCTTGGTCGCGGGCAGAAAGCGGGTGCCCAAACCCGCGGCCGGGAATACGGCCTTGGTGACGCGTTTCATTGCTGACCTCCACTGGCACCGGGCCAACGGCCGGCGGTGTGGCTGGAATGGAAAACTCCCTGTATGTATTTCAAGTCAATTCCTCTCTACTTGTTGCAACAACATTACCAGACTGTGCTCGTCGAGCACGGTAATACCCAATTCTTGCGCCTTGGTGAATTTTGACCCCGGATCGGCCCCGGCGACAACATAGTCGGTCTTTTTCGACACGCTGCCGGCCACCTTGCCGCCCGCCGCCTCGATCATGGCCTTGGCCTCGTCGCGGGTCAGCCCGGGCAGGGTGCCGGTCAGGACGACGGTCTTGCCGGCCAGGTGGCCGGCCGTGGCCCGCCTGGCCTCGCCGTCGCGCCAGGCGCCCGCGCCGCGCAGGCGTTCGATGACGGCGCGGTTGTGCGATTCGGCGCAGAAGGCCAGGATGGACTCCGCCACCACCGGGCCGACGTCCGGCACCTCGAGCAGGGCCGCCTCGTCGGCCGCCATGAGGGCGTCCAGGCGGCCGAAGTGGCGGGCCAGATCCTTGGCGGTCTGTTCGCCGACGTTGCGGATGCCGAGCGCGAAGACGAAACGGTGCAGGTCGCGGCCCTTGCTGTCGGCGATGGCCTGGACCAGGTTGGCGGCGGATTTCTCGCCCATGCGTTCGAGCCCGGCGAGGCTGGCCTGGTTGACGCGATCCGGGTCGTACAGGTCAGCCGGGTTCTGCACCAGGCCCCGGTCGACCAGTTGCTCCACCAGCTTGTCGCCGAGCCCCTCGATGTCCATGGCGCGGCGGCCGGCGAAGTGGATGATGGCCTGCTTGCGCTGGGCCGGGCAGCTGAGGCCGTTGCTGCAGCGGGCCACCGCTTCGCCATCGATGCGCACCACCGGGCCACCGCATTCCGGGCAGTTGTGCGGCAGTTCGAAGGGCGCATGCAGGGGCGTCACCAGGTCGTGCATGGGGCGCCGGTCCAGGACCACCGAGACCACCTCCGGGATGACGTCGCCGGCCCGGCGCACGATCACGGTATCGCCGACCCGGACGTCCTTGCGCCGTACCTCGTCCTCGTTGTGCAGGGTGGCGTTGGTGACCGTGACGCCGCCGACGAAGACCGGCGCCAGGCGTGCCACCGGGGTGATGGCGCCGGTACGGCCGACCTGGACCTCGATGGCCTCGACGGTGGTCAGTTCCTCCTGGGCCGGGTACTTGTGCGCCACCGCCCAGCGCGGCTCGCGGGCGACGAAGCCGAGTTGCCGCTGCAGGTCGAGCCGGTTGACCTTGTAGACGACGCCGTCGATGTCGAACGGCAGGCTGTCGCGTTGCGCCGCGACGGCGCGATGGAACTCGACCAGGGTGGCGCCGCCGGGACCGACCGCGCGCACCTCGCTGACCGGCAGGCCGAGCCCGGCCAGGGCGTCGAGCAGGGCGCCGTGGCTGGCCGGCAGGTCCCAGCCCACGGTCTCGCCGATGCCGTAACAATAGAACGACAGCGGCCGCTGCGCGGCCACCGCCGGGTCGAGCTGGCGGATGCTGCCGGCGGCGCCGTTGCGCGGGTTGACCAGGGTGGCCCGGCCGAGCGCGCGCTGCCGGGCGTTGTAGCGCTCGAAGTCGTCCCGGCGCATGTACAACTCGCCGCGCACTTCCAGCACCGCCGGCGGCGCGTCGGTCGCCAGGCGCAGCGGGACGGCGTGCACGGTGCGCACGTTCTGGGTGACGTCCTCGCCGGTCTCGCCGTCGCCACGCGTGGCGGCCTGGACCAGGACGCCGTCCTCGTAGCGCAGCGACATGGCGAGGCCGTCGAACTTCAGCTCGGCGGCGTACTCGATCGGCGGATCGGTCTCGGCGAGGCCGAGTTCGCGGCGCACCCGGGCGTCGAACGCCAGGGCGCCGGCCGCCGTGGCGTCGGTCTCGGTGCGGATGGACAGCATGGCCACCCGGTGGCGTACCGGCGCGAACGCGGCCAGTGCCTTGCCGCCGACCCGCCGGGTGGGCGAGTCGGCGCGCGCCAGCGCCGGAAATTCCGCCTCGAGCCCTTGCAGCTCGCGGAACAGGCGGTCGTACTCGGCATCCGGGATGGTCGGGTCGTCGAGTACGTAATAGGCGTAGTTGTGGCGTTCGATCTCGGCCCGGAGCTGCGCGGCCCGGGCGGCCGCCTCGGTGGCGGTCATGCGAACAGGCGCAAGGCCCGTTCGCCCCCGGCCGGCACGCCGTGCCCGGCCATGCGGGCGTAGATGGCTTCCAGGCTGCGCCGGTCGCGCTCAAGGCTGGCCCGGCTGACCGGGCGGCCGCCGTCGTCGACCAGGTGGCCGTGCAGGCGCTCGGCCAGGGCCAGGCCCAGTTCGGTCATGCGGTCGAAGGCGGCGAGGCCGTCGGCGACGCGCGGCACGTCGAACAGCAGCGAGACGCCGTGGGCCGTCTCGTCCTGGCCGGCGCCGCCGTCGGTCAGGGTGAACAGCGGCCGGCGCGCCGCGTCCTTGAGGACGTAGGTGCCGTCGGCGCCTTGCTCCAGCCCGGCCTGGACGGCCAGTTCGTTGACCGTGTCGTTGGCGAAGCCTCCTTCGCTAGGGATGACGTTGAGGCCGATCAGCATGTCGACCTCGGCGCAGAAGCCGTCCAGCGCCTTGGCCCGCTCGACCGCCTCGGCCTTGTCCTGGCAGGAGATGGCGCCGCCGTGTTCGGTGGCGAACTCGTACAGGCGCCGGCAGAAGGTTTCCAACTGCACCTCGCTGACCGGCCCGGCCCGATCGGCCAGGAGCAGCCCCATCTCGACCGTGTCATAGGCGCGCGCGGCGTGGCCCATGACGGCTTCCCAGCCGCCGTCCTCGCGCCGGCCGACCATGCGGATCGGCTTGCTGATCCGGCGCAGGCCGTCCTGCAGCGCGGCGAACTGCACCGTCGTGGGCTGGGTGTAGCGCAGCCGGGCCACGTATTCGACCTCGGCGTCGAGAGGGCTCTCCGGCGCCAGCGGCTGCACGCCGGGCGCCACCGGCGCCTCGGCGACCACCGGCGCTGCCGGCTCGCCGGCGGCCGGCTCCGGCAACGGCTCGCTCGCGGCGGCGAACGGCACGGGTTCGGGCTCGACCGCCATGTCCCAGCCGACCTCGGGTTCCGCCACGGGCTCGCCGGCCGGCACGTCGTCGAGCAGCTGGATACGCGGCTCGATGCGGGTTTCCGGGATATCCTCGTGCAGGGGCAGGTCACCCAACGACACCGGCTCGTCATGTTCGACCGGCTGGAACAAGCGTTCCGCCTGTTTGCGCGAACGCCGCTCCTGCCAGAAGTTGTAGAGCATCACCGCCCCGACCAGGCCGATACCGAGGGCGATCAAGGTGTAGTGCAACGAGGTCAAGGCTCCGTCTCCCGTGTCATTGGCGGATTGGCAGCGGGCTCCATGACCTGGAAGAAGATCTCGTCCTTCCTGATCATGCCCAATTCATAACGGGCCCGGGCCTCGATGGCGCCGTAGCCCGTCTTGAGGTCGTTGACCTCGGCGGCCAACTGGGCATTGCGGGCGGCCAGGACCTGGTTGGCCGCCCGCTGCTCGGTGATCTGGCGTTGCAGATCCCAAACCTTCAGCCAGCTGCCCTTACCCAGCCAGAGCGGGTATTGCAGCAGTACGATCAATACGGCCAAAACCCAGTTCAGGCCCCGCATCTCACCTCTGTTGGTTGAAGGCGCTCAGACCCGGATAGACCGCCATGGTACCCAGTTCCTCTTCGATGCGCAGAAGCTGGTTGTACTTGGCGATACGGTCCGAACGGGACAGGGACCCGGTCTTGATCTGGCCGGAGTTGGTGGCCACCGCGAGGTCGGCGATGAAGCTGTCCTCGGTCTCCCCGGAACGGTGCGAGACCACCGAGGTCCAGGCGGCGCGCTTGGCCATCTCGATGGCGGCCATGGTCTCGGACAGGCTGCCGATCTGGTTGACCTTGATCAGGATGGAGTTGGCCACGCCCTTCTGGATGCCTTCCTTGAGGATCTTGGTGTTGGTCACGAAGATGTCGTCGCCGACCAGTTGGATCTGCTTGCCCAGCTTCGCGTTCAAGCCCGCCCAGCCGTCCCAGTCCTGTTCCGCCATGCCGTCCTCGATGCTGATGATCGGGTACTTGGCGACCCAGGCGCCCAGGTAGTCGGCGAACTCGGCGGAGGACAGCTGCAGGTTCTCGGCACTGATGTGGTACTTGCCGTCCTTGTAGAACTCGGAGGCGGCGCAGTCGAGGCCGATGAACACCTGCTCACCCGGCTTGTAGCCGGCCGCCTCGATGGCCTCGACGACGAACTTCAGGGCGTCCTCGTTGCACTTCAGGTGCGGCGCGAAACCGCCCTCGTCGCCGACGCTGGTGGCGTAGCCGGCCTTGGCGAGCAGCTTCTTCAGGTTGTGGAACACCTCGGCGCCGGCGCGCAGGGCCTCGTGGTAGGTCGGCAGGCCGGCCGGGATGACCATGAATTCCTGCACGTCGATGCCGCTGTCGGCATGGGCGCCGCCGTTGATGATGTTCATCATCGGCACCGGCAGGCTCATCGGACCGGCACCGCCCAGGTAGCGGTACAGCGGCAGGCCGGCCTCTTCGGCGGCCGCGCGGGCGCAGGCCATGGAGACCGCCAGGATGGCATTGGCGCCCAGGCGCGACTTGTTGTCGGTGGCGTCCAGGTCGATCATGGTCTTGTCGATGAAGGACTGCTCCTCGACGTCGAGCCCCATGACCGCCTCGGCGATCTCGGTGTTCACGTGTTCGACGGCGTTGAGCACGCCCTTGCCCAGGTAGCGGGCCTTGTCGCCGTCGCGCATCTCGATCGCTTCGCGGCTGCCGGTGGAGGCACCGGACGGGACCGCGGCACGGCCGAGTACGCCGGATTCGAGCAGGACATCGGCTTCCACGGTGGGGTTGCCGCGGGAGTCGAGAATCTCACGGCCAACTACATCGACGATTGCACTCATTTTTCTCTCACTTTCATCGTTGTGCGCCCTCGTGAGGCGCGGATATCACGGCCTGACGCTGTCTTCGACGAAGCCGCGCTGCTTCACCAACACATCAATCTCTTTCAAGGTCTCCAACAGCTCGCGCATGAGCCCGAGGGGCCAGGCGTTGGGGCCGTCCGACAGGGCCTTGGCCGGGTCCGGGTGGGTCTCCGCGAAGAGCCCGGCGACCCCGACCGCGACGGCGGCACGCGCCAGGACCGGCACGAACTCGCGCTGGCCGCCCGAGGCGGTACCCTGGCCACCCGGCTGCTGCACCGAATGGGTGGCGTCGAACACCACCGGGCAGCCGGTCTCGCGCATCACCGCGAGACCGCGCATGTCCGATACCAGCGTGTTATAGCCGAAAGAGACGCCGCGTTCGCAGACCATGATGGTGTCGGCGCCGCCGTTGGCGGCTTTCGCCTTGTCGACCACGTTCTTCATGTCCCAGGGGGCGAGGAACTGGCCCTTCTTGATGTTGACCGGCTTGCCCGAGGTGGCGCAGGCATGGATGAAGTCGGTCTGCCGGCACAGGAAGGCCGGCGTCTGCAGGACGTCCACCACCGCCGCCACCGGGGCGATCTCGGCCTCGGTGTGGACGTCGGTGAGCACCGGCACGCCGATACGCGCCCTGACCTCGGCCAGGATGCGCAGGCCCTCGTCCAGGCCGAGACCGCGGAACGACTTGCCGGACGAGCGGTTGGCCTTGTCGAAGGAAGACTTGTAGATGAACGGTACCGCCAGCTCGGCGCACAGTTCCTTCAACTGGCCGGCCGTATCCATGGCCAGTTGCTCGGACTCGATGACGCAGGGTCCGGCGATCAGGAACAACGGCCGGTCGAGGCCGACTTCAAAGCCGCACAGGTTCATTCGAACTCCCCTGACAATCCGGCAATCTGTGGCGGTGGCTGGTCGGGGCCGACGTCAAAGCCACCCGGGCTCATTTGCTTTCCTTGTAGGCCAGCGCCGCCTCGACGAAGGCCTTGAACAGCGGATGGCCGTCGCGCGGGTTGGAGGTGAACTCGGGGTGGAACTGGCAGCCGACGAACCAGGGATGCATCGCCTGCGGCAGCTCGACCATCTCGCACAGCCCGGTGCCCGGGGAACGCCCGGCCACGGTCAGGCCCTTGGCCACGAGATCGGCGAGCAGGGTGTTGTTGACTTCGTAGCGGTGGCGGTGGCGCTCGACGATCTCGGCCTTGCCATAGACCTGGCGCGCGAGGCTGGCGTCGTCGAGCTTGCAGACCTGGCCGCCCAGACGCATGGTGCCGCCGAGATCGGATTGGGCGTCGCGCTTCTCGACGTGGCCATCGCGGTCCAGCCACTCGGTGATCAGGCCGATGACCGGATAGGGCGTCTGGGCGTCGAACTCCGTCGAGTGCGCCCCGGCCATGCCGGCGACGTCGCGGGCGAATTCGACGACCGCGAGCTGCATGCCCAGGCAGATGCCCAGGTAGGGGACCTTGTGCTCGCGGGCATAGCGGATCGCCGCAATCTTGCCCTCGGTGCCGCGCTTGCCGAAGCCGCCCGGGACCAGGATGGCGTGCACGCCGGCGAGCGGCGTGAGGTCGCCGCTTTCCAGGGCTTCCGAGTCGATGTAGTGGATGTTCACCTTGCTGCGGGTGTGCATGCCGGCATGGCGCAAGGCCTCGGTGAGCGACTTGTACGACTCGGTCAGATCGACGTACTTGCCGACGAAGGCGATGTCCACCTCGTGCAGCGGGTGTTCGAGGGCCTCGACCAGGCGTTTCCAGACCGTCAGGTCGGCGGCGTGGGCGAGGATCTTGAGCTTGTGGCAGACGATCTCGTCCAGCATCTGGTCGTGCAGCATGGCCGGGATCTTGTAGATCGAGTCGGAGTCCGGCACCGAGATCACGGCCTCGGCCTGGACGTTGGTGAACAGGGCGATCTTGCGCTTCTCGTCGGCCGGAATCTCGCGGTCGGCCCGGCACAGCAGGATGTCCGGCTGGATACCGATCTCGCGCAGCTCCTTGACCGAGTGCTGGGTCGGCTTGGTCTTCAGCTCGCCGGCGGTCGGGATGTAGGGCAGCAGCGTGAGGTGGATGAAGCAGGTATGGTCGCGGCCTTCCTCGATGCCCATCTGGCGGATCGCCTCCAGGAAGGGCAGCGACTCGATGTCGCCGACCGTGCCGCCGATCTCGACGATGGCCACCTCGGCATCCTTGGCGCCCTGGCGGATGTGCAGCTTGATCTCGTCGGTGATGTGCGGGATGACCTGGACGGTCTTGCCCAGGTATTCGCCGCGCCGTTCCTTCTTGATCACCGACTCGTAGATCTGGCCGGTGGTGAAGTTGTTGCGCTTGGACATCCGGGCCCGGATGAAGCGTTCATAGTGGCCGAGGTCGAGGTCGGTTTCGGCACCGTCCTCGGTAACGAACACCTCGCCGTGCTGGAAGGGACTCATGGTGCCGGGATCCACGTTGATGTACGGATCCAGCTTCATGAGGGTGACTTTGATGCCGCGCGATTCCAGAATCGCGGCCAGGGATGCGGCGGCAATGCCCTTCCCGAGGGAAGAAACCACGCCGCCGGTGACGAAGACGTAACGGGTCATCATCGGTTTTCTGTATGGTGATGCGGAATTTTACCGGATGCCGGGTAGGGCTGGAAACAGGCGCCGCATTTCCGGGCCTTCACGCCCTGGTGATGTGTTGGCATCATGGCGGTATAACAAACCCGGCGCTCCCGCGCGACGACACTACAACAATGGACACTCCCCTCATCACCCAGGACGTCATCCGGTCCATCGTCGCGCTGACCGAACAGCGCGACCAGCGCTCCCTGGCGCAAAGCCTGCTCGACACCGTGAGCGAGATGCTCGGCGGCGTCGAAGGCTGGCTGGTCAACGTCACCCCGGGCAACCCGGCCGGGCCGGACTGTGCCCTGCTGCTCGGCGACGAACTCCGCCTGCCGCCCGGCCTCGTCGACCTGATCCGCCTGCGCCCGGCGCCGGACGGTTTCGAGCAGCTCGACTACCGCGGCCACAGCTACCTGCTCACCCAGTTGCACGATGCCGAGCACGAGCGCGCCAACCTGCTCGTCCTGGGCCAGGGGCACTGGCCGGCCAACGAGCTGCAGATGGCCCAGGGCATGATCCGGGTCTACCAGAATTTCGTCGCCCTGCTGCGCGACAGCGAGAAGGACACCCTCACCGGCCTGTTCAACCGGCGCAAGCTGGAACTCAAGCTCAAGGAGATCGCCCAGCAGGGCTGGGGCCGGCGCCAGCGCGACAAGGCCCTGGGCGACTACCTGGCGATCATGGACCTGGACCGCTTCAAGGCCGTCAACGACAACCACGGCCACCTGATCGGCGACGAGGTGCTGCTGGTGTTCGCCAACCTGCTACGGCGCGCCGTGCGCGACAGCGACCTGATCTTCCGCTACGGCGGCGAGGAGTTCGTGGCCCTGCTCCAGGAAGCCCCCAACGACGCCATCGAGGAGATCCTCGAACGCGTCCGCCAGACCGTCGAGGAGCACGCCTTCCCGGTCGTCGGCCGGGTCACCGTGAGCATCGGCTTCGCCCGCATGGACGACCGCACGTCGCCGCTCGAAGCCCTGGAACAGGCCGACCAGGCCCTCTATTACGCCAAGGACAACGGCCGCAACCAGGTGCGCGAATACGCGAGCCTGGTCAACCAGCACCTGCTCGAAGCCGTCCACCGCGACGGCGGCATCGAGCTGTTCTGAACGCGCGCCTCAGCCGACCCACTTCCGGGCATTGCGGAACAGGCGCAGCCAGGGGCCGTCCTCCTGCCAGGCGTCCGGATGCCAGGAATGCTGGATGGCGCGGAACACCCGTTCCGGGTGCGGCATCATGATCGTGAAACGGCCGTCCGGCGTGGTCAGGCCGGTGATGCCGCCGGGCGAACCGTTCGGGTTGAGCGGATAGGTCTCGGTCTTGCGGCCGCGGTTGTCGACGTAGCGCAGGCAGACCTCGGCCCCCTTGCGCGCCGCCTTGTCGGCGAACACCGCCCGGCCCTCGCCGTGGGAAACCACGATCGGCATGCGGCTGCCGGCCATGCCGTCGAACAGGATGGACGGCGTCTCGGCCACCTCGACCATGACGAAGCGGGCCTCGAACTGTTCCGACAGGTTGCGCTCGAAGCGCGGCCACTGCTCGGCCCCGGGGATGATGGGCGCCAGGCGGCTCATCATCTGGCAACCGTTGCAGACGCCCAGGGCGAAGCTGTCGTCGCGCCGGAAGAAGGCCTCGAAATCGTCCCGGGCGCGCGGGTTGTGCAGGATCGAGGCCGCCCAGCCGCCGCCGGCGCCGAGCACGTCGCCATAGGAAAAACCGCCGCAGGCCGCCAGGCCCTTGAATTTCTTCAGCGAGACGCGGCCGGCCAGGATGTCGCTCATATGCACGTCGACCGCCTCGAAACCGGAGCGGTGGAAGGCGGCCGCCATCTCGACCTCGCCGTTCACCCCCTGCTCGCGCAGGATCGCCACCTTGGGCCGGGCCTTGCGGCTCTTCACGTAGGGCGCGGCGACGTCCGCGCCGACGTCGAAGCTGAGCTTGGCGTGCAGGCCGGGGTTGCGGTCCGCCCCCTGGGCCTCGAATTCCTGCCGGGCGCAATCCGGGTTGTCGCGCAGCGACTGCATGCGGTAGCTGGTTTCCGACCAGGCCGCCAGGAGGTCGTCGCGTTCCTCGTCGAAGACCGGCTTGCCCTCGCGCAGGACGCGGATGCGGTCCTGCCTGTTGAGCTGGCCGATGACGAAGAACTCGTCGCGCAGGCCGGCCTCCAGGCACAGCGCCATGACCGCCTTGGTGTCGGCCCGGCGCACCTGCAGGACGGCGCCCAGTTCCTCGTTGAACAGGATGCCGAACAGGCGCGAGGTGTAGGGCGCGTGCGGCTCCGGTGCGCCCTCGACCTCAAGCATGATGTCGCTGTGCAGGCGGTGGTAACGCAGTTCGTCGACGTCGATGTCGAGGCCGGTGCGGCCGGCGAAGGCCATCTCGCACATAGCGGCGAACAGACCGCCGTCGGAGCGGTCGTGGTAGGCGAGCAGCTTGCCCTCGCGGTTGAGGCGCTGGATGACCGCGAAGAAGGCCTTCAGGCGGGCCGGCACGTCGACGTCCGGGCAGGCGTCGCCGAGCTGGCCGTAGCAGTTGGCCAGCACCGAGCCGCCCAGGCGGTTGTTGCCCTCGCCCAGGTCGAGCAGGATCAGGTCGGTGTCGCCCTGGTCGGTACGCAGTTGCGGGGTCAGGGTGCGACGGGCGTCCGGGGTGGGCGCGAAGGCGGAGACGATCAGGGACAGGGGCGAGACCACCGCCTTCTTGACGCCGTCGTCCTCCCAGGTGGTGCGCATGGACATGGAGTCCTTGCCCACGGGGATGCTGATGCCGAGTTCCGGACACAGCTCCTTGGCCACCGCGCGCACGGTGTCGAACAGGGCGGCGTCCTCGCCCGGGTGGCCGGCGGCGGCCATCCAGTTGGCCGACAGGCGGATGTCGGAGATATCGGCCACGGCGGCCGCGGCCAGGTTCATGATCGACTCGGCCACGGCCATGCGGCCGGAGGCGGCCGGGTCGATCAGGGCCAGCGGCGTGCGCTCGCCCATGGCCATGACCTCGCCGGCGTAGGTGTCGTAGCCCAGCGTGGTGACGGCGCAGTCGGCCACCGGCATCTGCCAGGGCCCGACGAACTGGTCGCGCGCGGTGTAGCCGCCCACGGTACGGTCGCCGATGGTGATCAGGAAGGACTTGCTGGCCACGGTGGGGTGGCGCAACACGCGGTAGGCCGCCTCGCGCAGGTCCAGGCCGTCGGCGCCGAACGGTTCCAGCTTGGCGGCCACGTGCTTGACGTCGCGGGTCATCTTGGGCGGCTTGCCGAGCAGCACGTCCATGGGCATGTCGACCGGGTTGTTCTTGAACTGGCGGTCGCTGACCACCAACTGGCCCTTGCGGGTGGCCTTGCCGACCACGGCGAACGGGCAGCGTTCGCGCTCGCAGATGGCCTTGAACAGGTCCAGGCTGTCCGGGGCGATGGCCAGGACGTAGCGCTCCTGGGCCTCGTTGCACCAGATTTCCTTGGGCGCCATGCCCGGCTCCTCGCTGGGCACGTCGCGCAGTTCGAACTTGGCGCCCAGGCCGGCGCCGTGGGCCAGTTCCGGCATGGCGTTGGACAGGCCCCCTGCACCGACGTCGTGGATCGACAGGATGGGGTTGGCTTCACCCATCTGCCAGCAGCGGTCGATGACCTCCTGGGCACGGCGCTGGATCTCGGGATTGCCGCGCTGCACCGAGTCGAAGTCCAGGGCCTCGGCGTTGGCGCCGGAGCCCAGGCTGGAGGCCGCGCCGCCGCCCAGGCCGATGAGCATGCCGGGGCCGCCCAGCTGGATGAGCAGGGTGCCGGGGGCGAATTCCTTCTTGAATACGTGGTCCTCGCGGATGTTGCCGACCCCGCCCGCCAGCATGATGGGCTTGTGGTAGCCGCGCACCTGGCCGTCCGGGGTGGCCAGCTCGAAGGCGCGGAAATAGCCGGCCAGGTTGGGCCGGCCGAACTCGTTGTTGAAGGCGGCGGCGCCGATGGGACCGTCGATCATGATCTGCAGCGGCGACACGATGCGGCCCGGCTTGCCGTAGTCCTGTTCCCAGGGCAGTTCGAAGCCCGGGATGCGCAGGTTGGACACAGAGAAGCCGCACAGGCCGGCCTTGGGCTTGGAGCCGGTGCCGGTGGCGCCCTCGTCGCGGATCTCGCCGCCGGAGCCGGTGGCGGCGCCCGGGAACGGCGCGATGGCGGTCGGGTGGTTGTGGGTCTCGACCTTCATCAGGATGTGGGTGGCCTCCTTGTGGAAGCCGTAGCGGCCCTTGTCGTCCGGGTAGAAGCGGCCGATGGTGGCGCCCTCGATCACCGAGGCGTTGTCGGAATAGGCCGACAGGGTGCCTTGCGGACGCACCTTGTGGGTGTGCCGGATCATGCCGAACAGGGATTCCTTCTGCTTCTCGCCGTCGACGACCCAGTCGGCGTTGAAGATCTTGTGCCGGCAGTGCTCGGAGTTGGCCTGGGCGAACATCATCAGCTCGACGTCGGTCGGGTTGCGCTTGGCCTTCTTGAAGTTGTCGACCAGGTATTCGATCTCGTCCGGCGACAGGGCCAGGCCCCACTCGGCGTTGGCCTTTTCCAGGGCCTTGCGGCCGCCCTTGATGACGTCGACGCTGGCGAACGGGGGTGCCTCGACGTGGTGGAACAACCGTTCGGCCTCGCGCTCGTCGGCCAGCACGCTCTCGGTCATGCGATCGTGCAGGTGGGCCAGGGCGGCGGTCCGTTTGGCCGGGCTCACCGGCTTGCCGTTCTTGTCGGCCAACTCGTAGGCGATGCCGTATTCGATGCGCGACACCGCGGCCAGGCCGCAGTTGCGCGCGATGTCGGTGGCCTTGGAGGACCAGGGCGAGACGGTGCCCAGGCGCGGGGTCACCAGGAGGGCGCGGGCCGCTGGCTCGTGCGCTCCGGCCTGCAGGAGTTCACCGAGGAATTCCCGCTCGGCGTCGCCCAGGGGGCCGGACAGTTCGACGAAGTAGCGGTACTCCGCCACCACCTTGGCCACCCCCGCGGCACGCAGTTTGTCGAGAAGCTTTTCGATGCGGAACTCGGACAGGGCGGGCAGACCGCGCAGGAAGATCACTTGAGACATGGCTGACTGGCGACTAAGCGGACGGCGCATTCTAACCGAATCCGCCCCGCCCGACGCCGCCGCTCGGCCGGACGGAAACGGATACCGCGGGTGTCAGCGGCCGGGCTGGGCGAGCCAGTCGGCGAGCCGTTTCTGGACCTGCTCCAGTTGGTCGGCGTTCAAGTGCGGCATGATGGCCTCGACGTTGTCCTTGGCCAGCTTGTAGCCGCCCCGGAAGGCCAGCTCGAACCAGAACAGGGCCTGGCTGTCGTCCTTGGCGACGCCCTCGCCCTTCTGGTACATGTCGCCGAGCGCGTACTGGGCGTCGGCGAGGCCCTGCCGGGCCGAACGCATGAACCAGTCGAAGGCGGCCTTGTCGTCCTCCTCGTGGCCCTGGCCGGCGCTCAGCATCACGCCGAGCATGTATTCGGACTGCGAATAGCCGGTCTTGGCGGCCTCGGAGAACAGCCGGAAGGCCCTGTCGTAATCGACGCAGGAGTAGGCGGAAAGCGCCTTGTCGTAGGCCGCCTTGTCGGCATCCTGAGCGGCATCCGGGGCGGCGCAAGCCATGCCGCTCAACAGGGCGGCGACGGCGGCGGTCAACAGGCGGCTGGTCATGTCGGCATTCTCCTCCGTGGTCATCGACCGGCATAGCTTGCCCCGTTGCGGCGCTGACTGCCAGCCGATTTTTTTGATCCCGGCCGGGCCGGGTCGAGCCGGCCCGGCCGGCGACCGCCGGCCTGCGGTATAGTCCGGAGCATGAATCCGATTCCCCAGCCCGCCCGATGAAATACTGCAGCGCCTGCGGCGCCCCGGTCAGCCGGCGCATCCCGAGCGGCGACAACCGCCACCGCTACGTCTGCGACAGCTGCGGCACCATCCACTACGAGAACCCGCGCATGGTGGTCGGCTGCCTGCCGGAATGGCACGACAAGGTCCTCCTCTGCCGGCGCGCCATCGAACCCCGCTACGGCCTCTGGACGCTGCCGGCGGGCTTCATGGAGAACGGCGAAACCACCGCCGAGGGGGCCCTGCGGGAAACCCTCGAGGAGGCCGGGGCGCGGGTCGAGATCGTCGACCTGTACAGCCTGATCAACGTGCCCGACATCGACCAGGTCTACCTGCTGTTCCGGGCCCGCCTGCTCGACCTCGACTTCGCGCCCGGCGAGGAGAGCCTGGAGGTGGCCCTGTTCGACGAGCACGACCTGCCCTGGGAACAACTCGCGTTCCGCACCGTGCGCAAGACGCTGGAACATTATTTCGAGGATCGGCGCCGGGGCCGCTTCCCGCTCCACTTCGACGACCTGGACCGCCGCTCATGAGCCAGATCACCTTCGGCTACAGCGACAGCGAGGACCGCGTCTGGCTCGCCAGTACCGGCGGCACGCGCTTCTGGCTGACCCGGCGCCTGGTCAACGGACTCCTGCGGCCGACCTGCGACCTGCTCGAGAAGACCGTGCCCGGCGGCGACGTCCCCAATGCCCTGCCGGCCAGCCAGCGCATCGCCATCGAGCACGAGGAGTCGCTCGCCGACAGTCCGGAAGGGCTGCCCGCGATCGAGAAGAACAAGGAAACCCGGGGCGCCGGCAACGCCCCGGTGAAGCCGCCCGCCCTGGTCACGATCGTCACCGTCCAGGCCGACGCCAGCCGCTGCGCCTGGATCGTCACCGCGGCGGCCAAGCCGGCCCGCATCGAGGTCAACCGGCTCGAATTCCACCGCCTGCTGGCCGCCCTGTACCGGACCGCCGAGGCCGCCGGCTGGGGCCTCGCCAATCTGCCCGGCTGGCTGACCGGCCGGCCGCGGCCGGACTGAGGGTCAGGCCCCCAGCAGGGCGTTCATCCGCTTCACGAAGCCGGCCGGATCGGCCAACTGGCCGCCGTCGAGCAGGACCGCCTGGTCGAGCACCAACTTGGCCAGTTCGCCGAAGCGTTCGCCCGCCTCGCCGTCCAGACGCTTCACCAGGGCGTGGCCGACGTTGACCTCCAGGATCGGCTTCTCGGCCGGCGCGTTCTGGCCCATAGCCTTGAGCATGCGCGCCAGGTGGCCGCTCATGTCGTGTTCGCCGGCCACCAGGCAGGCCGGGGAATCCACCAGTCGGGAACTGACCCGGACCTCCTTGACCTCGTCCTTGAGGGCCTCCTGGATGCGCTCCACCAGGGCCTTGGCCTCTTCGGCCTTGGGGGCCTCCTCCTCGGCCTGGTCGGCCGCCTCCGACTTCACGGCCGACAGGTCGAGATCGCCCTTGGCGACGCTGGCCAGGGACTTGCCGTCGAACTCGAACAGGTGCGAGACCAGCCACTCGTCGACCCGGTCGGTCAGGAGCAGGACCTCGATGCCCTTCTTGCGGAAAATCTCCAGGTGCGGGCTGGACTTGGCGGCGGCCAGGCTGTCGGCGGTGACGTAGTAGACCTTGTCCTGGCCTTCCTTCATGCGGCCGATGTAGTCGGCCAGAGAGACGGTCGGCTCGTCGCTGGCGGTGGAACGGAAGCGGCACAGGCCGGCGATGCGGTCCTTGTTGGCGTGGTCCTCGCCGACGCCCTCCTTGAGCACCTCGCCGAAGTTCTCCCAGACCTTGGCGTAGTCGTCCCGGCGGTTCTCGGCCAGGTCGTCGAGCAGGTCCAGGGCCTTCTTGACGCAGCCGGCGCGGATCATCTCCATGTCCTTGGTCTGCTGCAGGATCTCGCGCGAGACGTTGAGCGGCAGGTCGGCGGCGTCGATCACCCCGCGCATGAAGCGCAGGTAGGCCGGCATCAGCTTGCGCGCGTCCTCCATGATGAACACGCGCTTGACGTACAGCTTGACGCCGGTCTTGGCCTCGCGGTCCCAGAGGTCGAAGGGGGCGTGGGCGGGCACGTAGAGCAGGACGGTGTAGTCCTGGCGGCCCTCGACCCGGGCGTGGATCCAGGCCAGCGGGTCCTCGTAGTCGTGGCCGACGTGCTGGTAGAAGGCCTTGTACTCCTCCTCCGTGATGTCGTTCTTGGACCGGGCCCACAGCGCGTTGGCCTTGTTGACGGTCTCCTCCTCGCCCTTGTCGTTGACGAAGACGATGGGGATGGCGATGTGGTCGGAGTATTGCCGGATGACCGCCTTGATGCGCCATTCCTCGAGGAACTCGGTCTCGCCTTCCTTCATGTGCAGGACGATCTCGGTGCCGCGGCTGTCCTTGTCCACCGTCTCCAGGCTGTATTCGCCGCTACCTTCGGACTCCCAGCGCACGCCGTGCTCCTGGGTGAGCCCGGCGCGCCGGGTGGTCAGGGTGACCTTGTCGGCGACGATGAAGCTGGAATAGAAGCCGACCCCGAACTGGCCGATCAACTGGGCGTCCTTCTGCTGGTCGCCGGTGAGCTTGCCGAAGAATTCTTTGGTGCCCGACTTGGCGATCGTGCCGATGTGCTCGATCACCTCCTGGCGGTTCATGCCGATGCCGTTGTCCCGGATGGTCAGGGTCTTGGCCTCCTTGTCGGCCGAAATCCAGATCTTCAGTTCCGGCTGATCCTCGTACAGGGCGCCGTCGTTGAGCGCCTCGAAGCGCAGCTTGTCGGCCGCGTCGGCGGCGTTCGAGCACAGTTCGCGGACGAAAATCTCCTTGTGCGAGTACAAGGAATGGATCATCAGGTGCAGCAGTTGCTTGACCTCGGCCTGGAAGCCCAGGGTTTCCTTCACGTTTTCGCTCATCGTTGCAAGTCCAGAAAATGAAACCGGCCCCGTAGGTGGGGCCGGCTTGGCGATACTTCAAGAGCCAGTCAATGCTCCGTGATCTCTTGTAGCGGCGCATCGAACTTGTCGAGCGGCAAGGGCTCGGCTACGAGACAGGCCGGCCCCTCCCCCGTCGCGCGCAGGTCGTAGGCCCGGAGCGCCCGCGCCTTCCCAGGACGTTCGACTGTCATGATCCGGGCGTAATCGTGGTCGGTATTGAAGAAACGCCGGAACTGGACATAGCCCAGGCGGCCATCGCCCGTGTAGTCGCCAACCAGGTAACAGCCGGCGTATTGGCCGGAGAAATACAGGCTCTCCGACCGCTTGCCAGGCTCCAGCACGACCACCGCCCGGTCCATCACCATGTGACCACTCATGCCGAGCCCGCGGTAGTTGCTCTCCAGGCAGGTGTAGGTGCGGCGGCCGACCTGGACACGGTAGACATCGATAGTGTCCGGAAACCAGGTCATCGTATCGCGCGGGAATCCCCACTTCCTGGCCATATCTTCCACACGGAAGGTCTTCTTGCCCCAACGGAGCACTTGGACAGGTTCATCGGAATAACTGAGCGCGGGCAGCGCGGGCTGGGGTGGATCGGGTTCGAAATCGTAATCGGTCGGGGGAGCATAGTTGCCTTCCAGCATGACCGAATCAAAACGTCCGGGCACCCGGACCATCGTGCCGCTTTTAAGCGACTTGACCCATTCTTCCACAACCTCCTGGGGGACGTCTGCAGAAGCGAAGGTTGCCCATAACATCAATAGAATCCAAGCATATCTCATCTATGTTCCTTTCCGCCTGTCGCCTGCAAGTACTCCCTCGTATAACGCCAGAATACTGTCCCACCCAAGGCCGTCGTCGATTCGTAGGTACAGGTATAACGCCCTCTCTCCGAGGCGTTCCGCTTCACGCCATTCTTATCCTTCACTTCCCAATATTTCACGACTTCAGGAATCGATTTTTCCTTGACGCTATAAATATTGTGGTTGTCACTTGAAAAACGTATGCCACGATTCACTTTCTGGTGTCTTGCGTAGTTTGACTTGAGATCCGCGCCATCCCAAAACCAGGCCCCGTTCGAGTAATCGGTCAGTCCCCCGATGGCATGGCGTGCCGCCTTGACGGCTGTCTTCATTCCGGAATCCTTGCCGATGGCTTCCTCCGTGGCGTTCATCAGCCGATCGAAGCGCGCGTTGCCGTCAACGAGCACGAATGAAAACTCCTGCGCCTCTTTGCTCTGCAGGAATTGCAACAAGGTGTAGCCGCGCGCCTTCGCTTGCCGGACCATCACGCTGGCGATGGCGGCCATTTCCTCGAACACGTCCTTGGCCGAGCCTTCGCCATAGGCGACCGCCACCAGCAGGCGCGCTTCCTCGGTAACCGTGCCCACGTCATCCGGAACGGACTGGGGGATTTCACCGCCAAGGACGGAGGCGGCGGAGTAGCCGTTGGCGCCATCGTCCCATCATCGACTGCCGGGCTGTTCGCTCCCATGCCCAAAGGCCCCGGAATCCTCGATCCAGCCATGTTTGACCTCCCACCGACGGGCTGTTGACCAGCCTTTTTTCTTGTGGCGTATGTATGCACTATCGGAAATCAGTCTATCGATCCGGTCTCCCAACGCTCCCTCACCTATGTGCTTCCCTCGATGCCGTGTCAGCGCAGGCCGAGCACGTCCTGCATGTCGAACAGGCCGTTCTCCTTGCCGGCCAGGAAGCGGGCGGCGCGCAGGGCGCCGAGGGCGAAGGTCATCCGGCTGGAGGCCTTGTGGCTGATCTCGACCCGCTCGCCGACGGTGGCGAACAGGGCCGTGTGGTCGCCGACGATGTCGCCGCCGCGCACGGTGGCGAAGCCGATGGTGGACGCCTGGCGCTCGCCGGTGACGCCCTCGCGGCCGTACACGGCGCATTCCCTGAGGTCGCGGCCGAGCGCCTTGGCGATCACCTCGCCCATGCGCAGGGCGGTGCCCGACGGGGCGTCGACCTTGTGCCGGTGATGCGCCTCGACGATCTCGACGTCGTAGCCCTCGTTGAGCACGCGGCTGGCCACGTCCAGGAGCTTGAAGACCAGGTTGACGCCGACGCTCATGTTGGGCGCGAAGACGATGGGGATGTCGTGCGCCGCCGCGGCGATGGCGGCCTTGCCCGCGGCGTCGAAGCCGGTGGTGCCGATCACCAGGGCGACCTTGTGCCTGCGGCAGGCCTCGATGTGGGCCAACGTGGCCTCGGGCCGGGTGAAGTCGATCAGGACATGCGCACCGGCCAGGCCGGCATCGAGGTCGTCGACGATGGCGACCTGGGCCGGCGCCGCCACCAGTTCCCCGGCATCGCGCCCGAGATAGGGGCTGCCGGCCCGTTCCAGGGCGGCGTGGATACGCATGTCGGGGGCACCGGCCACCGCCTCCAGGAGGACCCGGCCCATGCGCCCGGAGGCGCCTGCGATGACGATGTTCATGGTCATGGCTTGGCTGCCTCCGCCGCCTCCGCCGCGGGCGCCGGCTCAGCGGGCTGGGCGGCCTCGGCCGGCTTGGCCGGGGCGGCCACGACGTCGCCCTCGATGCGTACCAGGCGGTCGCTCTCGAACAGGACGGTGATGTGGCGTTGTTCCAGGATGTCGCCGCCCTTCTTCAGGCTGTAGGCGTAATCCCAGCGGTTGCTGTGGAAGGGGTCCACGATCAGCGGGGTTCCGAGCAGGAAACGCACCTGCGCGGTCGACATGCCCGGCTTGAGCGCGCTCACCTGTTCCTGGGTCACCACATTGCCCTGCGGGATTTCGAGGTGGTATGGCGTCAGGCTCTCGATCGGGTTGAAGTTGCCGACGCGCTCGCGCCAACTGCTGCAGCCGACCAGGGGAAGCGCGACCAGGAAAACGAGTACCAATTTTCTCATCATGGATGAACCGTTAGGGAAAGCCGCGCTATGATAACGCGCCAGTCAAGCTAGAGCACACCATGACCAGTGGAGATCAACTGAAAAGCCTGGGGCTGAAGGTTACCGGGCCGCGGCGCAAGATCCTGTCCCTGTTCGAGGACACCGATCGATCCCACCTGTCGGCCGAGGACGTCTACAAAACCCTGCTTTCCGAACACGAGGACGTCGGCCTGGCGACGGTGTACCGGGTGCTCACCCAGTTCGAGCAGGCCGGCATCCTGACCCGGCACCGCTTCGACAACGACAAGGCGGTGTACGAGCTCAACAAGGGCAACCACCACGACCACCTGCTCTGCATCCAGTGCGGCCGGGTCGAGGAATTCTACGATCCCGAGATCGAACGCCGGCAGAAGAAGATCGCCGCCGACCGCGGCTTCCGCATCCACGACCACAGCCTCTACCTGTACGTCGAGTGCCTGCGCGAGGATTGCCCGCATCGCCGCCATGACGGCGATGCCGGCGAAGAGGAATCCTGATCAGCCGGCGCCGCCGGCCAGCATCTCCTCGGCGTGCCGGCGCGTCGTCTCGGTGATGGTCACGCCGCCCAGCATGCGGGCAAGTTCCTCCACCCGCTCGCTCCGCTCCAGGGCCGCCACGCGGCTCAAAGCGTGCCCGGCCACGGTCGCCTTGCTGACCCGGAAATGGCCATTGGCGCCGGCCGCCACCTGGGGCAGGTGGGTGACGCAAAGGACCTGATGGCGACGGCCGAGGTCGGCGAGCAGGCGGCCGACGATCTCGGCCACGCCACCGCCGATGCCGGCGTCGACCTCGTCGAACACCAGCACCGGGGCGCCGGCCGTTTCCGACAGGATGGTCTGCAAGGCCAGGCCGATGCGCGACAGCTCGCCGCCCGAGGCCGTCTTGGCGAGCGGCTTGGCGCCCTGGCCGGCATGCGGCGCGACCAGGAACTCCACCGATTCGAGGCCGGTGGCCTCCGGCTGGCACGCCGCCAGCGCCACCTCGAGGCGGCCGCCCTGCATGGACAACCGCTGCATCGCCTGGCTCACCGCCTCGGCCAGGCGGGCGGCCGCCTCCCGGCGCCGTCCGCTCAGGCTGTCGGCCAGCTTCATGTAGGCCGTCCGCGCCGTCTCGGCCGCGCGCGCCAGCCCGGCCGGGTCGGCCAGGCGTTCCAGCTCGGCCAGGCGCGCGCTCGAGGTTTCCAGCAGCGCCGGCAGTTCCTCGGGCCGGACCCGGAACTTGCGCGCCGCGTCGCTGATCGCCGCCAGACGCGCCTCGGCCTGCTCGAGCGCCTCCGGATCCAGGTCGACCCGCTCGGCGTAGTGGTTCAGCTCGCGCACCGCCTCGCCGGCCTGGATCAGGGCGCCGTCGAGCATCTCGACGGCACCGGCGAGGTCGGCGTCGATCTCGGCCAGACCGGCCAGGCGGCCGTGCGCGGCGTGCAGGCGGCCGAGGACGCCCTGCGCTTCGTCGTCCAGCAGGCCGGACAACTGCTGGACGCCCTGGAGCAGCTCGGCGGCATGGGCCAGGCGGCGATGATCGTCCTGCAGGCGGCCCCACTCCTCCGGACTGAAGGCCAGGGCGGCCAGTTCGTCGACCCGCCATTGCAGGCGTTCGCGCTCCTCGGCCGCCTCGGCGGCATGGGCTTCCGCCTCGCGCCGCGCCTTGTCCCGGGCCTGCCAGTCGCGCCAGGCCTCGGCCACCCGGGCCGCCAGGTCGCCGGCACCGGCGTACTGGTCCAGGATGCGGCGCTGCTCGCCGGCCCGCAGCAGCGAGTAATGGGCATGCTGGCCGTGGATGTCGACCAGGAACTCACCCGCCTCCTTGAGCTGGGCCAGGGTCACCGGGCGGCCGTTGACGAAGGCGCGCGAGCGGCCGCCGGCCTCGATCACGCGGCGCAGCAGGCAGGTGTCGTCGTCGCCCTCCAGGCCGTTTTCGCGCAGCCAGGCGGCCAGTTCCGGGGTCACCGCGAAGCTGGCCGTCACCTCGGCGCGGTCGCCGCCGGTGCGCACCACGCCCGATTCGGCACGCTCGCCCAGGGCCAGCTGCAGGGCATCGAGCAGGATGGACTTGCCCGCCCCGGTCTCGCCGGTGAGCACCGAAAAACCGGCCCCGAACTCCAGGTCCAGGCGATCGACCAGGACGAAGTCCCGGATGGACAGGCCGAGGAGCATCAGAGCTTCTCGCCCCAGCGCAGCTTCTGGCGCAGGGTGTCGTAATAGTTGTGGTCGACCGGCTGCAGCAGGCGCACGGTGTTGCGGGCGCGCTGGATGACGACCCGGTCGCCGATGCGCATGTCGCGATGGCTCTGGCCGTCGAAGTGAACCCGGCAGTCGTCGGCGTGGATCAGGTTGATCTCGATCTCCGACCGGCTGTTCACGGCGATCGGCCGCGCCGACAAGGTGTGCGGGCAGATCGGCGCCAGCACCACGGCCTCCAGGGTCGGGTGCAGGATGGGCCCGCCGGCCGACAGGGCATAGGCGGTGGAGCCGGTCGGCGAGGCCACCACCAGGCCGTCGGCGCGCTGGCTGTAGACGAACTTGTTGTCGATGTAGACCTCGAACTCGATCAGCCGGCCCGTGGCTCCCTTGCTCACCACCGTGTCGTTGAAGGCATACATGTGGAACTGCAGGTCGCCGGCGCGTTCCAGGGAGCAGTCGAGCATGATGCGCGGCTCCTCCACGTAGCGCCCGGACAGCATCTCGTCCAAGGTGGCCTGCATGGTGTCGACGGAGACGTCGGCCAGGAAGCCCAGGCGGCCCTGGTTGATGCCGATCAGCGGGACGTGGAAGTCGACCAGGGTGCGCGCCACGGCCAGCATGGTGCCGTCGCCGCCCATGACGATGGCTAGGTCGATTTCGTTGGCGATATCCATCAGCGGCGCGCAGGGCAGCTCGGTGAGATGGCAGAACTCGGCCGTGTGCGTGGTCAGCACCACCTCGTGGCCGCGCTGGATGAGGAAATTGGCCAGCCTCAGCATGTAACCGCTGATGCTGGTGCTGTCGTGTTTGCCCACCAGGGCGATCTTCTTGAAAATTTGTGGCATAGGCGGAATTATAGAGTCGAGTTTCCCTGTGAACGATGGCCAAAGAATGCTCAATGAACGTGCCCGCATCCTGCTCAAGACCCTCGTCGAATGCTACATCGACGACGGCCAGCCCGTGGGCTCCCGCACCCTGGCCAAGCAAACCGGCCTGAACCTGTCGCCAGCGTCGATCCGCAACATCATGTCCGACCTCGAGGAAGGCGGCTACATCGCCAGCCCGCATACCTCGGCCGGCCGGGTGCCGACGCCCAAGGGCTACCGCCTGTTCGTCGACACCCTGCTGACCGTCAAGCCGCTCGCCAACCCGGACCTGAGCCGCATCGAGGCGAGCCTGGTCCCCGACGACCCGCAGCGCCTGGTCACCTCGGCGTCGCGCCTGCTCTCGGAGCTGACCCAGTTCGCCGGCGTCGTGGTCGCCCCGCACCGGCGCCAGCAGGTGTTCCGCCAGATCGAGTTCATCCGCCTGTCGGACAAGCGCATCCTGCTCATCATCGTCACCCCGGACGGCGAGGTCCAGAACCGCATCCTGATCACCGACCACGCCTACAGCGAGAGCCAGCTCGTCGAGGCGGCCAACTTCTTCAACCGGCACTACGGCGGCCTGTCCTTCGAACTGGCGCGCAGCCGCCTGGTCCAGGAACTCTCCGACCTGCAGTCCGACATCAGCCGGCTCATGCAGGCGGCGGTCCAGGCCGGCAGCGAGGCCTTGGGCCAGAACGGCCCCGGCTACGTGCTGAGCGGCGAAGTGAACCTGCTTCGTGCCCCCGACCTGGCCACCAACATGGAACGCCTGCGCCAGCTGTTCAACCTGTTCGAACGCAAGACCGACCTCATGCAACTGCTCGACCTGGGCGGCCGCGCCAACGGCGTGCAGCTCTACATCGGCGCCGAATCGGGCGTCACCCCGCTCGACGAATGCAGCGTCATCGCCGCGCCCTACGAGGTGGACGGCCAGGTGGTCGGTACCCTCGGGGTGATCGGGCCGACCCGCATGGCCTACGAACGGGTGATCCCGATCGTCGACATCACCGCTCGCCTGCTCTCCAACGCCCTCTCCTTCCACTGACTTGCGGGCGGCGCCCGCCGTACTGCCGACCATGACCGACTTCCTGCCCGAGCCGCCCTTCCGTCACGACCAGCCCAGCCGCATCGGCGTCCTGCTCGTCAACCTGGGCACACCCGACGCCCCCACGGCGCCCGCCCTGCGTGCCTACCTGAAGGAATTCCTGTCCGACCGCCGCGTCGTCGAACTGCCGCGCGTGCTCTGGTGGCCGATCCTCAACGGCATCATCCTGAACACGCGGCCGGCCAAGTCGGCGGCCAAGTACGCCAGCATCTGGCTGCCCGGCGGCTCGCCGCTCAAGGTCCATACCGAGCAACTGACCGCGCGGCTGGCGGCCGAACTGGGCACCCGCCTGGGCCTGCCCCTGGTGGTCGACTACGCCATGCGCTACGGCCGGCCCTCGGTGGCGGCCGCGCTGACCGCCATGCGGGAGAAGGGTTGCGACCGTATCCTGGTCCTGCCGCTCTACCCGCAGTACGCGGGCAGTACCGTCGGCACCGCCCTGGACGCGGTCCACCGCGTCCTGCTCAAGACCCGCACCCTGCCGGACGTCCGCAGCGTGCGCCACTACCACGACCGGCCCGGCTACATCGGCGCGCTCCGGCAGAGCGTCGAGGCCTATTGGGCCGAGCATGGCCGCCCCGACATCCTGGTCATGAGTTTCCACGGCGTACCCAGGCGGACGCTGGAACTGGGCGATCCCTACCACTGCGAATGCCTGAAGACCGGGCGCCTGCTCGCCGAGGCCCTGGGCCTGGCACCCGAGCAATACCGCATCACCTTCCAGTCGCGCTTCGGCAAGGCCGAATGGCTGCGCCCTTACACCGCCGACACCCTGGTCGAACTGGGCCGCACGGGAACCGGCCGGGTCGACGCCATCTGCCCGGGTTTCGCGGCCGACTGCCTGGAGACCCTGGAAGAGATCGCCATGGAGGGCAAGGCCAGCTTCCTCAACGCCGGCGGTCGCGAGTTCCATTACATCCCGGCCCTGAACTGCCGGCCGACCTGGGTGGCCGCGCTGGCCGACCTGGCCGAGGAACAGCTGACCGGCTGGCTGCCGGATCCGGAGCAGCATGCCGGCGACGCGGAACGACTGCGCGAGCGGGCACGCCGGGCGATCGCCGCCGGAAGCCCGGAATAGGCCAGAAAACCCCGGCAATATTAGGGTTTGCTTGTTGAATAATTGCCATCGTTCTTCCATCATCACGAGGCAAATCAAGGGCGCCTTCGGGCGTGGTTACTTGATTCGGTTTGGCGGCCTGGCCGCCATTTTGTCAAGCTTGGAGGAGCATTATGAAAAAAACCCTCGCTGTAACTCTGGTGCTGGCTGGCACGCTCGGTGCTGTCGCCACGGCTCAGGCCGTCGACGTGCGTGCCCGTTTCATCGCGGCCAACTGCTCGTACTGCCACGGCCCCGATGGCAAGAGCCGCGGCGCGATTCCCAGCCTGGCCGGACTCGAGCCGGGCTACTTCGTCGCCCAGATGAAGGCGTTCAAGGACGGCTCCCGCCCCGCCACCGTCATGAAGAAGCACGCCAACGGCTACAGCGAAGCCGAATACGAGGCCATGGCCAACTACTTCGCTTCCATCAAGTAATCGCGATCAGGAGAACACAATATGACCATCAATCGTCGCGACTTTCTGAAAGTCTCCGCTGGTGCCGCGAGCCTCGCTGCGGTCGGCACCCTGGGTGGCTGCGCTTCCGTGCAGACCGGTAGCGCCGGGCCCAAGGTCGTCGTGGTCGGCGCCGGCTTCGGCGGCTGCACCTTCGCCAAGTACCTGAAGGCCTGGTACCCGGCCGCCAACGTGACCCTGATCGAACCGAACGACCACTTCACCTCCTGCCCGTTCTCCAACACCGTGCTGGCCGGCATCAACAAGATGGAAGACATCGAGTTGCCGTACACCTACATCAGCAAGCTGGTGGACACCTGGGTGCCGGACACCGTGGTCGCCATCGACACCGCCAAGCAGACCGTCACCACCGCCGGCGGCAAGACCTTCCCCTACGACCGCCTGGTCCTCTCCGGCGGCATCGAACTGCTGTTCGACCGGGTACAGGGCTACGACGCCGAGACCCAGAAGACCATCAAGCACGCCTGGAAGGCCAGCCGCGACCAGACCGGCGTCCTGCGCCAGCAACTGGAAGCCATGCCCGACGGCGGCACCTTCGTGATGTCGGTGCCGATGTCGCCGTACCGCTGCCCGCCCGGCCCGTACGAGCGCGCCTGCATGGTCGCCACCTACTTCAAGGAAGCCAAGCCGAAGTCCAAGATCATCATCCTGGACGGCAACCCGGACATCGCCTCCAAGAAGCCGCTGTTCCTGGCCGCCTGGAAGAAACACTTCGGCTACGGCACCGACAACAGCATGATCGACTACCGTCCGAACAACATGCCGCGCTCGGTCGACGCCAAGAAGATGATGGTCGGCACCGAGTTCGACGACGTCAAGGGCGACGTCATCAACGTCGTGCCGCCGATGCGCGCCGCCGCGGTCACCGGCCTGGCCGGCGTGCGTGACGGCAACAACGGCAACTGGTGCACGATCGATTACCTGACCTTCGAGTCCAAAGTCGCCAAGAACGTCCACATCCTGGGCGATTCCGCGCTGACCAACTTCCCGAAGTCCGGTTCGGTCGCCAACAACACCGGCAAGATGTGCGCCTACGCGCTGTCGGAAATCTTCGCCGGCCATCAGCCCGACCCGGCCCCGGTGGTGACCAACACCTGCTACTCCGGCACCGGCCAGGGCACCGCCTTCCACGTCGCCACGGTGTTCCGCTGGAACGAGGAGAAGAAGTCGCTGGTGCCGCCCAAGGACGCCAACGGCATCTCCGCCGAGGAAAGCGAACTGGAAATGGCCTACATGGAAGCCTGGGCCATGAACGTCTGGTCCGACACCCTCGACCTGCCGGCGGACTACAAGTTCACCGCCAAGGGCTGAGCCGGTCGTCCCGTACCGACCAGGGGGCTTCGGCCCCCTTTTTCATTGCTGGCCCGTCAACCGCCGTCGGCGTCCGGTCGTGACGCCGGGACCGACTTGCGCGGCCACAGACGCCAGCCGAGCAGGCAGAGCAGGCCGCCGACCAGGGCCGCGGCGAGGCCGAGGCCGCCGAAGGTGATGACGAAGACCTCGGTCGCCCGGTCGCTGTAGCCGGTGAACATGGCCACGGCCAGCCAGGTACCGTACAGGACCATGGGCATCCCGATCACGAACAGGGTGGCGGCGGCAACGGATCTGAGCATGCCGGTCTCCTCAATCGCTCCGTCCGGCCATGGCCTGCACCTCCGCGCTGCGCCGGGTCGGCCGCGCCTAGAGATCGAACACCTGGTCGGGGACCAGGGCACGCGGGCTGCCGCAGGGCAAGGCCACGCTCGCCAGTTCGGCCATGATCGCGTCCTCGCCACCCGGTTTCAGGTGGGTGATCCACACCGACACGCCCGGCTTCAGTTGGGCCAGGTCCGGCAACAGGGTGGCCGGGCAATAGTGCCCGGAGACGTCGGCGATGTGCTTGAGATCGTTGGCGAAAGAGGTCTCGACGATCAGGTGTTCGAGGTCGTCGGTGGCATTGGCGATGGCGATCAGGTCGGGATGGCTGCCGGTATCGCCCGAGAACAGCAGGCTGGCACGCTGGCCGCGCAGCAGGTAGCCGACCGCCGGCCGCCCGTGCTTGGCCGGGATGGCGGTAATGGTGCGGCCGGCCATCGGCACCGGGGCGCCGACCGCCAGCGGCGCGTAGGCCAGATAGGGCTTGTCGGCGGTCGGGACGCGGGCGAAGTCGGGCCAGAGATGCCAGTTGAACAGGTGGGCCTTGAGGGTATCGATCACCTCCGGCAGGGCGTGCAGCACCAACGGCGCCGCCCGCCCGACGCCGACGCTGTCGAGCAGCGGCGGCAGGGCCAGGATGTGGTCCAGGTGGGCGTGGGTGACGAACAGGTTGGCGATCCCCGCCATCTCCTCCAGACTCAAGCGCATGACCCCGCTGCCGGCATCGAGGAGGATGTCGTCGTCGATCAGGAAGGAGGTGGTCTGGCGCCCGCCGCCGATACCCCCGGAACAGCCCAGTACCCTGATTCTCATGGTTCGGCCCCGCTCATTTGGTGGTGAATGTGAAGGCGCCGTCCCAGTCGTCTGGGGGCGGTTCGGCCCGGAAGTGGGCGATGCGGCCGAGGTAGACGTCGTACAGCTTGGTCGGCCGCCGGCCGTTCAGCACCTGCAGCTTCGCCTCCGCGGCATCCCAGCGCCGGGCCAGGTAGTCGGCCAGGGCGGCCTCGAACTCGGCGGCCTCGTCCAGGCGTTCCTTGGCCACCTCGCTGGCGATGCCGAGCGGTTCGTAGATGGTCACGGGCACCTGCTTGCCCTTCACGCGCACCCGGTCGACGGTCATGAAGGCGAGGTCCGGGCAGGCCGCCTTGGTGTCCTCGCCGATCAGGACCAGGGAGCCGTACTGGCGGGTCAGGCCTTCCAGGCGCGAGGCCAGGTTCACGGCGTCCGCCATCACCGTGTAGGCCATGCGGAACTGGGAACCCATGTTGCCGACCGACATGCGCCCGGTGTTGACGCCGACGCCGATGCGCACCGGCGGCCAGCCATGCGCCTCCAGTTGCGGGTTCAGCTCCGCGAGGGTGGCCTGCATGGCCATCGCGGTGAGGACGGCGTCGCGGGCGTGGCGCTCGTCGCTCATGGGCGCGCCCCAGAACGCCATGATGGCGTCGCCGATGTACTTGTCGATGGTGCCGCGGCTTTCCTGCACCAGCTTGGTCATGTGCGACAGGTAGGCGTTGAGCATGTCGGCGAGCTGCGAGGCCTCGAGCTTCTCCGAGATGCTGGTGAAGCCGACGATGTCCGAGAACAGCACGGTCATCACCCGCGATTCGCCGCGCAGGCTGTAGCGCTCCGGGTCCTTGGCCATCTCGTCGACCAGTTCCGGGGGGACGTACTGGCCGAACAGGCGGGTGATCTGGGCCTTGGAACGGGCTTCGACGAAGAAGCCGTACGACATGTTGATGACGAACAGGCCGAGCACGGTGACCAGGGGCGAGGCCGCCGCGAGGTGCATGTTCCAGGCCCGCCAGAGGTAGTAGTCGCCGGCAAGCAGGCCGGCGCCGACCAGCAGCGTCGCGAGCAGTGCCCAGATCGGCGCCGCGAAGGGCAGCAGCACCGCCATGGCGAGGCCGGCGAGCAATACGGTCAGGACCTGGATCCGGGTTGCCGAGAGCGGCTCCCATTTGACCGCGCCGTCGAGGATGCCCGAGATCATGTTGGCGTGGATCTCGACGCCGGGGAAGACCTGGGCCGTCGGGGTCACGCGCAGGTCCATGATGCCCGGCGCGCTGGAACCGATCAGCACGGCCCGGCCTTCCAGCTTGGCGGCCTCGGCGCTGCCGTCGAGCACGCGTGCGGCGGAGACGTATTCGAATGCGCCCGGCGGCCGGTACGGCACCATGGCGCGCGCCTCGGCGTCGAGCGGGATGACCAGGCCGTCCAGGTCCAGGGCCGGCGGGCGCGCCCCGGCGGCCGGGCGGACCGTCGGCGTCCCGGCGCCCATGGCCTGCTGGGTGGTCAGCAGGGCCAGCGAGCCATAGCACTTGCCCTGGTGTTCGATGACCAGGGGCATGCGCCGGGCGACGCCGTCGAAGTCGGCCTCCATGTTGAAGAACCCGGCGGTCGCCGCCTTGGCCTGCAGGCTGGGCAGGTTGGCGCTGTAGGCTTGGCCGACCTCGGGCCGGATGCCGACCTTGTGCAACCCGGCGCAGTCCAGCAGGGGGGCCGGCAGGCCGTCCGGATTGGTGGTCTCGGCGCCCTGCGCGAAATTGAAGTAGTAGCCGAGCACCGACGGCCAGCCCGCCACCGCCTGGCCCAGCTTGGCGTCGTAGTCGAGGCCGGGACGCAGTTGTTCGAGGAGGCCGGCAAAGCCGGCGTCGCCGGCCAGGCGGCCCTTGGCCAGATGCTCCAGCACCGGCAGGCCGGAACTCTGGTCCGGCTCGGCGAAGACGATGTCGTAGCCGACCGAGGCGACGCCGTATTGCTGGAACAGGTTCTCGGTCAGCCTGGCCATCTTGTCGCGCGGCCAGGGCCAGCGGCCGACTTCCTGCAGGCTCTTCTCGTCGATGTCGACGATCACCACCCGCTCGTCCACGGCCCGGATCATGCCCAGGTTGAGCTTGTAGTCGTACAGGGCGGCATCGAGCTTGTCCAGGATGCCCAGGTGATAGACGCCGGCGACGTGGCCGAGCAGCAGGGCCAGGAAAACCAGGCTGGCGGCGAACTGCTGCACGAAGCGGCGGCCGCGCAGGTTCATGGCGGGAAGTTTGAACTTGGGCAAGGGCATCGTCAGTCGTCGATCATGTCGGGATTGTATCCCGGTATGGTCCGGACATCGGGGTCGTCGTTCTGCTCGGGATCAAGATACCGGCGCGCGTAGTCCATATAGACCCGCTCGCGCATGAAGACGTCGAACAGGTCGGGGTCGATGTGCTGCTCGACCTTCATGCGTCCCAGTATCGCCAGGGTCTCCGAGAGCGGCTTGCCCGGCTTGTAGGGACGGTCGCGCGCGGTGAGCGCCTCGAAGATGTCGGCGATCGCCATCATGCGGGCCGGGATCGACATCTGGTCGCCGGTCAGGCCGCGCGGATAGCCCTTGCCGTCCATGCGCTCGTGGTGGCCGGCGGCATATTCGGTGACGTGGCGCAGGTGCTTGGGCCAGGGCAACGCCTCGAGCATGGCGATGGTCATGTCGATATGGCGGTTGATGATGCCCCGCTCGGCGTCCGACAGGGTGCCGCGCGGGATGGCCAGCATGGCCGCCTCCTCGGCATCCAGGAGGGGCCGCTCGGCGCCGTCCGGGCCGTGCCAGCGGTACCCGCCGGCGAGTGCGCCGAGACGCGCCGTGTCCTGCTCCGACATCGCCTCGCCGCCCTGGTTGATGCGGCGCAGGAAGGTGCGTGCGGCATCCAGCTCGGCATCGGCCTCGGCCTGGCCGGCGTCGACCTCGGCGCGCCAGCCGGCGTCCGGCGCCAGGCGTGCCAGTTGGGCCTCCAAGGCGCGGATGCGGGCGTCGCGCCGGAGCACCTCGATGCGGGTGTCGACGAGGGCGATACGGTCGAACAGGGTCTCCAGCTTGGTCGACTTGTCGACCACGTGGACGGGCGTGGTGATCTTGCCGCAGTCGTGCATCAGGGCAGCCAGTTCCAGTTCCCGGCGCATGGCGTCGTCGAGGACGAAGTCCTTGAGCGGCCCGGCCCGGGTGCGGTCGGCGGCCTCGGCCAGGAGCATGGTGATGATGGGCACGCGCTGGCAATGGCCGTGGGTATAGGGCGACTTCTCGTCCAGGGCGGCGTTGATCACCTTGATGAAGGCGATGAACAGGGCCTCCAGGCGGCTGATCAACTGGCGCTTGTTAAGCAGCATGGCGGCCTGGGAGGCGAGCGACTCGGCCAGGTACTGGCTGTCGCGGTCGAAGGCCACGACCTGGCCGGACGCCGGGTCGAGGGCGTTGATCAACTGCAGGACGCCCATGATCTCGTCCTCGTGGTCGATCAGCGGGACGGTCAGGAAGGACTGCGAGCGGTAGCCGTTGGCCTGGTCGAAGGCGCGCGCCCCGGAGAAGTCGTACTCGGTGACCGCGTACACGTCCTCCAGGTTGATGGTCCGGCGCCGGTTCGCCGCCGCCGCCGAGACCGCGTGCAGGTTGGCCGAACCGTCGGCCTGGCGCAGCGGGATCGGCGTCAGGGTCAGGCGCTCGCCGGCCGGGCCGCCCAGGCGCAGGGCCAGGCTGTTGTTGCGGATGATCTCGAAGTGCAGGGCGCCGTCGCGCGCCAAGTACAGGGTGCAGCCGTCGGCGTCGGTGAGTTCCAGGGCGGCGTCGACGATGTGCCCGAGGGTCCGGTCCGCATCCGGCTCGGCCGACAGTTCGATGCCCACCGCCACCAGGCGTTCCAGGCGTTCCAGCAGATTCGATCGCTTGCTCGTCACGGAGACTCCTCCAGTTTCGTGGCGCGGGCGGCGACTCCAATGATAGGCAAACCACGGCCATCGCGCATGGCGTTATCATGCCGGCCATGGACGCCATCATCCAAGACCTGACCCGACGCGGCGCCGGCCTGCTCGCCTGGCTGCGCGCCTGGCGCGGCTTCGGCCACTTCGCCGCGGTCGCCATCGTCGAGGCCCTGACGCCGGCGTCCTACAACAACGCCACCCGCTCGGTGGTGCAGAAGCAGATATATTTCACCGCCTGGCAGATCCTGCCCACCTTCACGGTGTTTTCCGCCGTGCTGTCCTTCGTGCTGATCCAGATCGTGGTCGACACGGCGCGCAATTACGGCTTCGCCCAGCACGCCCTCGAGGCCTCGGTGCGCATCCTGGTGCTCGAGATACTGCCCCTGCTCACCGCCCTGTTCGTCGGCCTGCGCTCGGGCGCGGCGATCAACACCGAGGTCGCCCTGATGGTGGTGCACAACGAGATGAAGGCGCTCGAGGATACCGGCGTCGACCCGATGCGTTTCGAGTTCATCCCGCGCGTCATCGGCGGCGTCATCTCGGTCCTGGCCCTGACCGCCGTGGCGAGCGCCGTCGCCCTGGTCCTGGCCTACCTGGCGGTGTACGGCTTCCAGGCCTGGAGCGTGCACGAGTACAACCGCGTCATGGGCAACATATTCAACCTGCCGGTCATCGCCATGCTCTGGGCCAAGGTGTTCGCGTTCGGCCTGGCGGTGACCGTGATCCCGATCTCGGAGGGCCTGGCGGCCCCCGCCGGCAAGCTGTTCTTCGTGCCCATCTCGGTACTGCGCGGCATGGTGCGGCTGTTCTTCGTCCTGATGCTGGTCGAGGTGCTCTCATTAGTGCTCAAGTACATCTGAAATGGGTGGCCGACGATGCCGACCGGCGCGTCGTCATCGCCCCCGCGCATGACCCGGACAACTCCCTGGTGTCCGAGGAACTGCCCCTGCGCGCCAACCTGTCGGTGCTCGAGAACATCGCCATCGTGCCGCAGTACCGGCACAACATGGCCTACGAACAGGCGGCCGACCTGGCCTGGACGCTGCTCGTGCGCCTGAACCGGAGCGACTGCGCGTTCAAGCGCGATCCCGACCTCAGCCACGAGGAGCGTTTCGTCGCCAAGCTGTTGCGCGCCGTGATCCGGGCGCCTTCTATAATCTTCATCGACCGGCCGGCGCTGCTGCTGCCGGATACCCATTACCCGCCCTTCGTCTCGGCGACCCTGGACGGGGTCGCGGACAAGATCAACGAATGCTGGATCGTGGACTACTCATGGAACGAGCCCCTGTACGCGCCCCGCTGATCAAGAACCTGGAATTCAAGGTCGGCCTCCTGCTGGTCCTCACCCTGCTCCTGGCCGTGACCTTCCTGGTCTATGCCCTGTACGTGCGCGGGGCCTTCGAACGTACCAACCGGCTGACCCTGGTGACCGAGAACGCCGAAGGGGTCGAGGCCGGCATGACCATGACCTACGCCGGCTTTCCGGTCGGCCGGGTCAAGCGCATGGACCTGACTGAGACCGGCCAGGTGCGCATCGAGATGGCCATCCCGGTCAAGGACGCCAAGTGGCTGCGCGAGACCAGCGTGTTCACCCTGGAGAAGTCCATCGTCGGCGGCGCCAAGATCCGCGCCTTCTCCACCGACCTGAAGGCGCCCCTGTTGCCGAACGGCGCCGAGCGGCCGCTCTACACCGGCGACGCGGCCAAGGACCTGCCCGAGATCATGGCCGAGGTGAAGTCGATCCTGGCCAACGTGAACGCCATCACCAAGGCCGATTCCAGCCTCAGCCAGAGCCTCGCCCACGTGAAGACCGTGACCGAGCGCATGGCCGGCCAGTACGGCGTCCTCGGCGGCATGCTGGGCGAGCCGGAAAACGCCGCCAAGGTGGTCCAGACCATCGACCACGCCAATACCCTGGTGACCAGCCTGAACGGCGTCTCCCAGAAGGCCGACGGCATCCTGGGCAAGACCGACCAGCGCATGTTCGGCAAGGACGGCGTCATGGACGAGGCCCAGAAGGCGGTGGTGCAGATCAACGGCATCCTGGGCGACGTGCGCGACAGCCTGAAGAAGGCCGACGCCATCCTGGCCAACGGCCAGGCCATCTCGGCCAACGTCAAGGACGCCACGGTGGACATGGCCGGCCTGCGCGCCGAGGTGGACGACAGCCTGGCCAAGGTCAACGGCCTGATCAACGAGATCAACCGCAAGTGGCCGTTCGCCCGTGACGTGGAGGTGAAACTGCCATGATGCGCCGCGCCGCCCTGCTCAGCCTGCTCGCCCTGGCCGCCTGCGCCGGTTCGCCGCCCCCGCCGGACTGGAAGATGAATGCCCAGAGCGGCCTCGAAGGCTTCCAGAAACACTACCTGGACGGCAACGCCCGGCTGGCCGACCTGAGCTTCGCCAAGGCGCGCGCCGAGGCGGCGCGCACCGGCCGGCCGGACTTGGTCGCGCGCATCGAACTGGCCCGTTGCGGCGTGCGCGCCGCCGCCCTGGAATTCGACGACTGTCCGGGCTACCAGGCGCTCGCCGAAGGGGCCGCGCCGGCCGAACGCAGCTATGCCGCCTTCCTGTCCGGCGCCTGGCAGGGCCTCGATGCCAAGACCCTGCCGACCCAGTACGCCCCGGTGCTCAAGGCCGGCGGCGAGGCCAAACTGGCCGAGGTAGCCGACCCGGTATCCAGGCTGATCGCGGCCGGCGTCCTGTTCAAGGCCGGCCGATTGCCGCCGGCCGGCATCGTGGACGCGGTCGAGACCGCTTCCGGACAGGGCTGGCGGCGCCCGCTGCTGGCCTGGCTGGGGGTCGAACTGCAACGCGCCCGGGCGGCCGGAGACGGCGACGCCGCCGCCCGCATACAGCGCCGCATCGACCTCGTCGCCACGTCGGTCAAACCCTGATTCGCCGCTTGCTAAAGACGAGCAATTTACTCATATAATCGTCCTACCATTGGGGGAGACGATACGATGACTAATTTGCTGTCCTGGTTGAACGCGCCGTGGCCATGGTATGTGGCCGGCCCGCTGATTGGTTTGATGGTGCCGCTGATGCTGGTCATCGGCAACCGTTCGTTCGGCATATCCAACAACCTGCGCCACCTGTGCGCGATCACCCAGCCGAACCAAATCGATGTCGATTTCTTCAAGTACGACTGGAAGGAACACACCTGGAGCCTGGTCTTCGTGATCGGCACCGGCCTGGGCGGGTTCCTGGCCGGCGTGGTGTTCGCCAACCCGGACCCGGTCGCCCTCAGCCCGGCGGCCGTGGCCATGATCCACAACTGGGGCTTCGCGGCCCCTGCCGGCCTGCTGGTCCCGCCCGAACTGTTCGACCCGACGCTGCGCAACCTCACCTTCCTGTTCGCCGCCGGCGTTCTGGTCGGCTTCGGCACCCGCTATGCCGGCGGCTGCACCTCCGGGCACGCCATCACCGGACTGTCCACCCTGCAACTCGCTTCGGTCTATGCGGTACTCGGCATCTTCGCCGGTGGCCTGCTGTCGGCCTGGCTGCTCGTGCCGCACCTGCTGAAATGAAACGCTACCTTCCCTACCTGCTGGCCGGCCTCGCTTTCGGCTTCGTCCTCGTGAAGTCGGAAGCGGCCTCCTGGTATCGCATCCAGGAAATGTTTCATTTCCAGAGTTTCCACATGTTCGGGATCATGTTCACGGCCATCGCCACCGGCCTGGCCAGCGTCCAGGTCATCAAGTACCTGGGACGGCGCCGGTCCCTGGACGGCCAGACCATCGAGATTCCCGTGAAGCCGCCCGGCCGCAAGAGCTACATCCACGGCGGCTTCATCTTCGGCCTCGGCTGGGGCTTGATCGGTCTCTGTCCCGGACCGGTATTCGCCCTGGTCGGCACCGGCTCGATCGGTGCCCTGGCGGTGCTCGCCGGTGCCCTGCACGGCACCTGGCTGTACGGTGCCCTGAAAGACAAGGTACCGCATTAAATCCATTGATTGGGATGTCAAATTGTTGTTTTGACAGGCTCATGCCGGCGTTCTAACCTTGCCGGCGGCATAGCCCGTCTTAACTTGAATGTCCTGCGGAACGGGCTCCGGACGCCCGAATTTGATTGAGGAGACAAAATGCGTAAACAGCTGTTGACCCTGGCCGCCGCCATCGCCTGCGCCGGCACCGCCCAGGCCGCCCCCCTGATGTCCACCGAATGGGCCCAGCAAGCCTGCCAGTACTGGAACACCAACACGGCCCTGACCAAGGACCTGTTCGAGAAGTGGGGCAAGAACGACGGTGGCCGCGGCTACAAGGTGATCCACATGTACCGCACCGACTGCGGCGAGGCGACCAAGGTCGAGATGACCATCTCCACCAAGGACGGCAAGACCAGTTGCGTATACGCCGGCCCCGTCCAGCACGCCAAGCTGGACCCCGGCATGGACTACAAGATGCACGCCGAAACCAAGCGCTGGCACGAGATGGGCAACGGCGAGTACGGCCCCATGCGGGCCATGATGTTCGGCCGCCTGCAATTCGAAGGCCCCAAGGTCGAGGCCATGAAGGTGATGGGCCCGTTCGAGCAGTTCCTGCTCATCCCCGGCAAGATTCCGGGCGACGACACCTGCCCGGGCAAGTAACCTGCTCCACCCCGAGAATAGGCCCGCCTCGTGCGGGCCTTTTCTTTGCCCGCGGCCCCGAGCGCAAGCGCCACCCTGTCGCCGCGACGACCATGCGAATTTGCATAGTATTCACATAAATGCTTAATATCGCATTAGTTGCAACGCAGTGGCGTGGCCGGCTGCCCGGAAACCCCATCCCCGTCCGACCTGCCCCTCCGGCAACCATTCCGTCCTTGCCCGGAGGCGCTGTTGAAGAAGCTGATCTGGATTCTTGCCGGCACCCTGTTCGCCGCGCCGGCCGTCGCCGACACCAAATCCCTCTATCTGCGCATGCTCGCCGGCATCGAGCGGGAGATACCCGTCGAGACGGGTTTCCCGGCGGAGCGGGCACGCCTCGACAGACTGCTCTCCGCCTTGTTGCCCGCCTACGTCGCCATGTATCGCGGGGCCGCCACCCCGCGCATCCGCCTGGTCCACGACGATGGCAGCCTGGCCTGCTCCCTGGACAACGGCTTGGTCCTGGTCAATCCGCGCCTCAGCGCCCTGTTGCCCGATGCGGTGATCTCGGGCGTACTCGCCCATGAACTGGTCCATGTCGCCATGGAACACGGCTGGATACGTACGGAAACGGCCTACGACGCCCTCGGCGGCACCGCCGCGGCACGGCTGACCGGGGCGATGACCGGGCGGCACCCGTTGAAGGGCAGCGCGTCCTGGTCCGCCCTGTTGTACGCCCAGGAATTCCAGGCCGACAGCGAGGGCCGACGCCTGCTGGTCAGGTCAGGTCTGCCCGCCAGCTGGCTGGGCCAGGCGATCCAAGGGGTCGCGGATGCCCGGGACTCCGGTTCGCATCCGAGCGGTGGCCAGCGCCTGGTGGCCCTGGCCGGACGCTAACCCGGCTGTACCCGGCCGCCCGCGCCGGGGCGGTCAGTGCAGCTTCGGCGCGCCCTGTTCGGCCGGGAAACCGCTCTGAATCTCTTCCGCCGAGGCGTCCCGGATGGACAGGATCTCCGCCACGCAGCGGCCCACCCGCCCGGCCATGGGGCTGTTGCCGTCGAGGGTGATGCGGCCGTCGGCAATGGCGGTGACCCGGAAGGTCAGGACATCGCCGTTGTCGTTCTGCAGATCGGCCTCGGCACCGACGTAACGGATCTGCGGCGGCACGTTGTCGAGGTCCTCCTCGATCACCAGCTCGGGATCGCGGTCGCCGAACGCCCCAGCCGGCAGGATGGCCTCGACGCGGTCGCCCACCTTGTGGCCGTCCAGGCTATGCTCGATCTCGTCGAACAGGCCGCTGCCGGCCCCGTGCACGTAACCGGTCGGCATGTCCTGCTGGCCCATCACGTTGCCGGCTTCGTCGAGCACGCTGTAGCGTATGTACACCACCTTGTGCTTGCTGACGACGTCTTCGCTCATGGCGGTCTCCGCTGCTGCATCAATCGAAAGGACCGGCAGTTTACCAGATCAACCGTGGCCGCCGCGCCGCATCACCCCGCCCGACTCGGCCGGTCCGCCGCCACGGCTCAGCGACAGCGTCAGGCTGGCCGGGACCGGCTGTTCGAGCAGCTGGTAAAGGCGCCGCAGCTTGGCCCGGTAGAGCTTGTCGAACGCCGCCACGCTGTCGCCCGGGTTGTAGTCTCCGAACCACCAGAACCAGTCCGAGCTCTCGCAGGAGCGCAACTGCAACTCGGCCTCGCGCCGGCGCGCCGGCCGCAACTCCTTGACGTGCTGGTCGTAGACGGCCTTGGCGGCGCAGAGCAGGTCCCAGGCGCGGTTCTTCGCCGGGTCGCCCATCCAGGTCGTGAAGTCGCCGTACACCCAGCTGCCGGCGGTGAGGGTGGGCAGCACCTTGACGTTCTTCGGATAGAGGTCGAGATACTCGGAGAAGGTGGTGACCCGGACGGACGGGTGTTCGACCAGGGCCTGGTAGAGTTCGGACAGGAAGTACCAGCCGTTGTACGGGTAGTACTCCCAGGCGTTTTCGCCGTCCAGGACCACCGTCACCACCGGGTCCGGCTGTTCGACGGCGCGGTAGCGGTCCTCCAGGGTACGCAGGAAATGGCGCACGGCATCCTGGGCGAACCAGCCCTTGTATTCGAAGCCGATCAGGTCGGACAGATGGTCGTCGCGGAAAAAGGTGACCGTCTTCTGGCCGGTCAGCCGGCAGGGCCGGCTCAGCCAGGGGTAGGGATGGCTGGCGTCGAGGCCGGCGTGATGCAGGCTGTGCCGGAGCACGCCCTCGCCGCTCGCCGCCCAACGCACGCCGGCCTTGGAGAAGAGGTCGAGGGTGGCCGTCGAGATGCTGCCCTCGGCGGGCCAGAGACCGGCCGGCCGGCGTCCGAAATGGCTCTCGTGGACGCCCATGGCCGCCTCGATGTGGGCCTTGACGCGCAGGCGCCCGCCCGGGTAGCCGGCGCTCGCCGGCAGGTGCAGACCCGGCCGGGCCTCCCGCGCGGACTGGAAATCGAGCAGCAGGGGGGCGATCGGATGGCTGTGCGGGGTCGCCGACAGCTCGATCTGGCCACGCTCGCCGAGCACGTCGAAGCGCGGCACCAGGTCCGCGATGACCTCGCCGATCAGGCGGTACAGCCGGCCGCGCTCCTCCATGTCGAAGCCGGAGCCCTTCTGCATCAATTCCACCAGCCAGCCGTGCTCGCGGCGCACCGTCTCGCCGGTCCAGGCCAGGTGGTACCAGGTCACCAGGTCGCCGAGATACTGGTTCGAGAAATAGTCCACGGCGGCGTCGCCGTCCTCGAACGCGGCCTGCCATAGGCGCGACAGGCGGCGATAGCCGGGGAACGGATCGAGCATGGTCGGGAAGTTGAGCTTGAAGCAGGCCTCGATCAGGGCGCGCCGCTCAGCCAGCGGATAGCGGCTCAGGTCGGGTTCGATCAGGGCGGCCAGGAGCGGATCCCGGATCGTGCCGGAGCGGAACTGCTCGACGTAGTCATCCAGTTGTTCGAGCAGGGTGGGGACGAAGTTCACCACCGCCCGCATGCCGGGCTGGGCTTCCAGGTGCGCCGCCATGTCGGCGTAGTCTTTGATTGCGTGCAGATAAGTCCAGGGCAGGAAATAACGGCCTTCTTCGGTACGGTAGTCGGGCTGGTGGAAATGCCAGCAGAGGACGAGATGTATCACTGGGTCAACCCTCGGTTGAGTCGGTGCGGACCATTTTAGCGCCGATGCCGGTCGGCGCCCTTGCGCTCGCCCGACAAAGCCGCTACTTATCGCCTCAACGTATCTATCCCGACAAGCCGCCTTGACCCCCGCCATCGCCCACAACTTCGTCCGCCCCTTCCTGTTCGAACACCTCGACGTCCGCGGCGCCTGCGTGCACCTCGGTGACGTCTGGCAGGCACTCCAGGCCCGGCGCGGCTACGCCCCGCCGGTCGCCCGCCTGCTCGGCGAAATGGCCGCGGTCACGGCCCTGATCGCCGCCAACCTGAAGCAGCCCGGACGCATGTCATTCCAGCTCCAGGGCCAGGGTCCGGTACGCCTGCTGGTACTCGACTGCGACGAGCAGTTGCGCCTGCGCGGCATGGCGCGCGCCGATGCCGGGGTCGCCGAGGCGACCGTGCCCGACCTGCTCGGCCATGGCCAACTCGCCCTCACCCTGGACAGCGTCGGCATGCGGCAGCCCTACCAGAGCCTGGTGCCGCTCGACGGCGACAGCATCGCCGGCATCTTCGAGCACTACCTGGAGCGTTCGGAGCAGTTGCCCGCCCGCCTCTTCCTGATGGCCGACGGCAGCGCGGCCGCCGGCCTGTTCCTGCAGAAGCTGCCCGACGCCGACCGGCGCGACCCGGACGGCTGGCGCCGCGTGCAGATTCTCGCCGAGACGGTGCGCGCCGAGGAACTCGGTGGCCTGACCACCCTGCAACTGCTCGGCCGTCTGTTCCCGGAAGAGGACATCCGCCTGTTCGATCCCCGCCCGGTCACCTACCACTGCCCGGAGGACTGGGGCAAGGTCGAGAGCATGTTGCGCTCGCTCGGCCGCGACGAGTGCGAGGCGGTGCTGCGTGAGCACGGCGAGATTCACATCCACGACGAGATCTGCGGCCACGACTACCGCTTCGATGCCGGGCGGGTGGCGGAACTGTTCGGCCGCGACCGCCATGTATGAGGCGCTGGTCCCGGCCGAGCTGGGGTTTGCCGAATCCGGAGTGCCCTACTCGGCGCTATACGGCGACCTCTACCATTCCGCCGAAGGCGGCCCCGGCCAGGCGCGCCACGTCTTCCTGCGCGGCAGCCAGTTGCCGGCGCGCTGGCAGGGCCGCGCCCGCTTCGTCATCCTGGAGACCGGCTTCGGCACCGGCCTGAACTTCCTGGCCACCTGGGCGGCCTGGCGTGCCGATCCGGAGGCCTGCGATCGCCTGCACTACGTCTCCGTGGAGAAACATCCGTTCCGGGTCGACGACCTCGCCCGCCTGCACCAGGCCTGGCCGGAGTTCGCCGAACTGGCGGCCGAACTGCGCGCCAGCTGGCCGACCCTGGCCCCGGGCATGCATCGCCTGACCTTCGCCGACGGCCGCCTGGTCCTCACCCTCCTGTTCGGCGACGCCGAGCGGATGTTGACCAGCCTGCGCACCGGGGTCGACGCCTTCTACCTGGACGGCTTCGCGCCCGACAAGAACCCCGATCTCTGGTCGGCCGCGCTGATCGGCCGGCTCGGCGACCTGGCCAACTGGGGTGCCTCGCTGGCGACCTGGTCGGTCGCCCTGCCGGTGCGCGGCCATCTCCAGGCCGCCGGCTTCCGCTGCGACCCGAGCCCCGGCTACGGCCGCAAGAAGGAGATGCTCGCCGGCCGCTACGTGCGCGAACGGCCAGCCGCGCCGCCCCCGACCGGCGCGCCCTGGTTCTCGGCGCCGGGGTCGCCGGCAGCACCTGCTGCGAGCGCCTGGCGGCGCGCGGCTGGCGGGTCCAGCTGATCGACCGCCGACCCGGCCCGGGCATGGAGGCCTCCGGCAACCTGGCCGGCATCCTGATGCCCCTGGTGGCACGCGACGACAGCATCGCCGCGCGTTTGTCGCGCGCCTGCTACCTGCACGGGCTGCGCTTCTGGCAGGGCCCGGGGCGGGATGCCGGGGCGCGCCTGGCCACCTGTGGCGTCATGCAGTTCGCGCGCACCGGCGAGCAGGAAGCGAGCATGCGCCGGACGGTCGCGGAACTGGGCCTGCCCGGCGAATTCATCCGCTACCTGGATCGCGACGGTGCCCAGGCCCGGCTGGGCTACCCGGCACCGGCCGGTGGCTGGCTGTTCGGCCAGGGTGGCTGGGCCAACCCGCCCAGCCTGTGTCACGCCGCGCTGGCCCTCGCCGGCGGCCGAGTCAGCACCTCCTTCGGGACGCCGGTTGCCGGCATCGAGCGGGTGGCCGGGACGTGGCGGGTGCTCGGCGACGACGGCCGTTGCATCGGCGAAGCCCCGGTGCTGGTCCTCGCCAACGGCGCCGATGCCGTCCGCCTACCCCAGGCGGCGCCGCTGCCGATCAAGCGGGTGCGGGGCCAGGTGACCCTGGTACCGGAAGGCCGCCTGCCGCCCCTGTCGGCGGCGCTCTGTCGGGAAGGCTACGCGGCACCCGCGGTCGACGGTCTGCACGCGGTCGGCGCCTCCTACGACTTCGACGACGACGGCACGCCGCGGCCGGCCTGCGATCTTGCCAACATGCAGCGCCTGGACGGACTGCTGCCGGCCCTGAACCTGGATCCCGCCGGCTTCGCCAGCCGGGTCGGCTTCCGGCCTGTGGCCCCGGATCGCCTGCCCATCGCCGGTGCCTTGCCGGATTGGTCGTGCCTGCCCGACGCGACCTCCGCCCGGCTGGGCGACCTCCCCCGCCAGGCGGGCCTGTACGGCCTGCTCGGCTACGCGTCGCGCGGTCTGGTGTGGGCGCAATTGCTCGCGGAAGCCCTGGCCAGCGAACTGGAGGGCGACCCCATGCCCTTGGAAAGCGAACTGCTGGAAGCGGTCGATCCGGGGCGCTTCGCCTTGCGGGCGATCAGGAAAGGGCGCGGCTGACCCGCGCCCCCTGCAGGAACCGGGCTACTTGCCGGCCGGGGCGCCGCCGGCGGCCTGCGCCATCGTGTCCTGGATGATGTAGGGCGCTTCGACGATGCGCATGAACTGGCCCATGCCGACGCCCGGCCAGCCGAGCGCGATGCGGTAGCGCGCGAACAGATGGTCGACCTTGGGACCGACCACGTAGATTTCATACGGCAGGGCCGCGATGTTGTCGGCACCGATGACCTTGACCCACGAGGCGTCGCCCTCCTTGGGATCGGTCATGGCGACGCCGAAGACCGCGATCTTCTTCTCGGGCATGATCACCTCGTAGACCTTGCTGGTCTTGGCGGTGCCGCGCGCCAGGTTTTCCTCGATCGCCTTGATGGCATCGTCGAAGGTCAGATGCTCGATGAGCAGGTTCTTGTCCGACTCGAAGCTCTCCATGCCGAACATGTACTGGTAGTCCGGCAGGTCGCTCTTGGCGACGTCGCCGCCGAAGGTGCCGTGGCTGCCCAGGGCCTTCGCCAGCCTGGCCTGCAGCCCCTTGACGGTCCGCTCGGCGGTCTTGAAGCCGGTGCGGAAGTAGGCGCGGTACCAATAGTCCGGATTCATGTAGGAAATGCTGCCGTCGGCCTTGACGCCTACCCGGATGGCGGCACCGACGATGCTCGGGCCGCCCAGCGACTTGATCGTCGCCAGCATGGCGTTATCGGTCGCCACCACCACGCCGTAGCCGGGCAGGCCCGCCGGCGCGTATTTGCCGATCACGTTGAAGCCGCCCTTGACCAGTTTGCCCTCGACCTGGCCCATGACCGTATAGATGTCGCCCGCGGCCACCTTGTCGGCGTTGATGTAAGGCGATACCGCCCAGGCCATGGTGCTGCCCGCCATGAGCAGCAACGCGCCCAACCACTTATGCATGTTTGTCTCCAGACATCCAAACCAAAACGGGGCCGGCATGGGCCGGCCCCGCGATTCTACTACGGCGTCACCGCTTAGAACTTGTTGGAATACATCAGTTGCCAGCTGGTCTGGCTGTGGTCGATCTTCGAGCCGTCGGAAGCCGTCACCTTCACGCTGGGCGCCAGCGCCAGGCTGAAGTTGACCTCCGAACTCGGGGTCAGGTCATAGCCGAAGCCCATCGTGTAGTGTTCCTCGACGATGGCCGGGAACAGATAGTTCACGGTGCTGTTGGGAATCGGATTGGAAGCCCGGTTGTAACCCGCCCGCAGGCTCAGCTTGTCGGTGGCCTTATAGCCGACACCGAGGGAGAGAACGGTCTGGTCGTCCCAGTTCTGCGGCATGGTCGCCAACATCACGCTGCCATCAGGCGCGTTGAACTGCATGGTGAAGTCCTTCATCACCTTGGACCAGCGGATACGCTTGACGTCCATGGCGAGCATGAGGCGGTCCGTCGCCTGCCAGGAAGCACCCACACCATAGGTTTCCGGCCACTGGAAATCCTTGACCTTGATCTTGCCGGTCATGGTCTGGACGACGTCTTGGTAGTTGCCCGCGCCGTCGGTCACCTGCATGGCCAGGCTGACCTTCGCGTTGTCCGTGCTCATATCGCCCAGGCTGGTCTTGCTGTGATAGGTGGCACCCAGGGACACAGTGTTGGAAAGCTTGTAGGTGAAGCCCAGCTTGCCGGCATAACCATAGCCCTTGGCCTTGCCGGTGAAGTCGCTGGAGTCGGAAAAATCGAAGTAGCCGCCGTAGATGTCGGTAATGCCGGCGGTGGAGCCGTCGCTCATCTGGCCCATCAGGCCATCCACCATGGTGCCGGAGATCAGGCCGCTGCCGATCATGTTGTACATCATGGCGCCAGGCATCGCCATCTTCAGGTCCATCATGGCCCAGACGAAGTCCAGGCTGCCGCCGACGTTGAAGCGATCATTGACGTTGTAGGCCACCGGCAGGATCAGGCGGCCGACGCCGACTTCGGAGCGCTCGGTCAGACTGGAAAGGCCAAGGGTGTCCGAGGGCGCATGCAGGCCGTAGCCCATGGCGTAACCAGCACTCAGGCCCATGGCCGAGTATTGGGCGCCCAGGCCGGGATCATATTCAGTACCCATGCCGCCTTGGGCGAACAGGGCGAGGCCGTAGGTCAGCTTGCCGGTCTTCTTGGCCCAACCGATGGCGGGCATGTAGAACGCGGTCGACTTGCTGTCCTCGTCATAGCCCATCATGTCGTTGCTGAGGTTAACGTCCGGATGCAGGCCGCCGAGCGCGATGTCGAGGCGGCTGCCTTCGCTCATCAGGCCCAGGGTAGCCGGGTTGTTCATCACCGCGGCAGTGCCGTTGTCGTACGCCATCGAGGCGCCACCCATGCCCCCGGCGATCGGACCGTAACTGTCCAGGTTCATGCCGTTGGTGGCATAAGCACCGGAGGCGAATCCGGCGGCGGCAAGTGCGACAGCAAGCTTTTTAAGCATCATTTCATTATCTCCTCAACCACATGCGTGGTAACGAAAACCCCTCGACTCCATCGGGGATGGTATCCAGCGACCTAATGGGCAGCAAAGAAAAACTAATTTTTTGAATATATTGATTGCACAGCGTAACAACGGGACAACAAAAAAGCCGCTCGAGAGCGGCTTTTTAAGTACTACTGATCAGATGAACAGACAGATGTCGGAATCGCCTGCGAACTCGAAGAAGGTCGCCGCCCCGACATAATCGATTCCATCGATGAAGTCGGCGTGATCGAAGCCGAACAATTCCACGGTCATCTGGCAGGCCAGGAACTTGACCTCCGCCTCCTGGCACAGCTCACGCAGTTCCGGGATGGTGGCGACGCCGTTGTTGGCGATGGTCTGCTTCATCAGCGCGGTGGCGACCGACTCGTAACCGGGGATGATGCACTGCAGGGCGTTCGGGATGTTCCAGTTGATGCCCCGGAACCACTTCGGGCCGAACGGCATCTTCATCGGCATGCCCGGGTTGGCGATCGGGCTCACCTTCAGGGCGCCGAGATCCTTGCGCACCAGCTGCAGGCCATAGAACGTGAAGAAAATCTGGGTCTCATAACCCAGGGCAGCGGCCGTGGAGGCCAGGATGAACGGCGGGTAGGCCCAGTCCAGGGTACCCTTGGTAGCGATAATCGCGAGCTTCTTCTCTTCCATCTCACACCTCGTATTCAGGTTGCGGGACTAACCTGACGAGCGGGGCTCGTCGGCCGTTTGACCAGTGTACGTCGCATCCGCCACCGCCTGCGTACGATGCCGGGCAAACTGCCCGGCCGCGTCGGCGCGAAGGTCGCGGACCACCCCGGATCGTTTTTGGATACAAACAGGGCCTCTAAACGAGGCCCTGGATCGGAAACGTACTATTACTTCTTCTTAATGAAGAAGGTGTACTCGCCGCCGGCTTCCGCGGAGGACAGCAGTTCGTTGCCGGTCTGCTTGGCGAACGCAGCGAAGTCCTTAACCGAACCCGGATCGGTCGCGATGATTTTCAGCACTTGGCCGGAGGTCATTTCGTTCAGGGTCTTCTTGGAACGCAGGATGGGCAGGGGACAATTCAAACCGCGGGCGTCGAGCTCTTTATCGAAGTTCATTTCTGCTCCTTGTTTACAAAATTAGCATGCGCTGAAAATTAGCCCGTGAACATTAAACCACTTAATGATTGAATGCAACGGGCGGCCCCGCCGCCGGTCAGGACAGCGAGGCGATGGGCTTCCCGGCGCGGGCCCAGGCGGCGATACCGCCGGACAGATTGTGCATGTTGTTGTAGCCCTTCTGCTGCATGAAGGCGCAGGCCTGGGCCGAACGCGCGCCGGACCGGCAATAGATTACCACCGGCTTGTCCTGGGGAATCTCGCCGGCCTTGAGCGGCAGCAGATGCAGGGGAATGTGGATGGCACCGTTGATGACACCGGCGGCGACTTCCGACTCGGTGCGCACGTCGATGAGGTGGATGTCATCCTTGCGTTCGTGGAGAAACTCGACGTCAACTTCCTTGATACCGTATGCGCCAAACATGTGGGACCTCGTTTTCAGTGAATATTAGTACGTGCTAATTTACTAGAAATAGTGCAGTAATTCAATAGACTACTTCGGGACGCCGGGGTTCACCATAGGCGAATATGCCACGCCGGTGCGTCCGCCGACCGGTACGTTCGTACGTGAACCCGCGTCGAATGGTCGCAGTAGCTTACAATTTACAGGATTGCCCATTCCTCAGCGTCAACCATGAACAGCAGCGAAATTCGCCAGAAATTCCTCGATTTCTTCGCCTCCAAGGGTCATACCGTGGTGGCCTCGAGTTCCCTCGTCCCGCACGACGACCCCACCCTGCTGTTCACCAACGCCGGGATGAACCAGTTCAAGGATGTCTTCCTCGGTTTCGACAAGCGTCCCTATACGCGCGCCACGACCTCGCAGAAGTGCGTGCGTGCCGGCGGCAAGCACAACGACCTCGAGAACGTCGGCTACACCGCCCGCCACCACACCTTCTTCGAGATGCTGGGCAACTTCAGCTTCGGCGACTATTTCAAGCAGGACGCCATCGCCTACGCCTGGGAACTCCTCACCCGGGTGTTCGCGCTGCCGACCGACAAGCTCTGGGTCACCGTCTACGCCGAGGACGACGAGGCCTACGACATCTGGACCAAGGCGATCGGCGTCCCGGCCGAACGGGTGATCCGGATCGGCGACAACAAGGGTGCCCGCTACGCTTCGGACAACTTCTGGATGATGGGCGACACCGGCCCCTGCGGTCCCTGCACCGAAATCTTCTACGACCACGGCCCCGAGATCCCCGGCGGCCCGCCGGGATCGCCCGACGAGGATGGCGACCGCTACATCGAGATCTGGAACAACGTCTTCATGCAGTTCAACCGCGACGACCAGGGCGTCATGCATCCGCTGCCCAAGCCGTCGGTGGATACCGGCATGGGCCTGGAGCGCATCTCCGCGGTGCTCCAGCACGTGCACAGCAACTATGAGATCGACCTGTTCCAGAAGCTGATCGCCGCCGCCGCGCGCGAGACCCGCTGTGGCGACCTCGGCAGCCCGTCCCTCAAGGTCCTGGCCGACCACATCCGCGCCTGTGCCTTCCTGGTCTCGGACGGCATCATCCCGGGCAACGAAGGGCGCGGCTACGTGCTCCGGCGCATCGTCCGCCGGGCCATCCGGCACGGCTACAAGCTGGGCGCGCGGGCCGCCTTTTTCCACAAGCTGGTGCCCGACCTGGTCGCCGAGATGGGCGACGCCTACCCCGAGCTGAAGGCCAACCAGGCCCGCGTCACCGAGGTGCTGCGGATGGAGGAGGAACGCTTCTTCGAGACCATCGAGCACGGCATGGGCATCCTAGAGGCCGAGCTGGCCGCCACCGGCGGCAAGACCTTCAGCGGTGCGACGGCGTTCAAGCTGCACGATACCTACGGCTTCCCGCTCGACCTCACCCAGGACGTCTGCCGCGAGCACGGCGTCACCGTGGACGTGGCCGGCTTCGACGCCGCCATGGCGCATCAGCAGGAGCAGTCGCGCGCGGCCGGCAAGTTCAAGATGGCGCAGGCCCTGGAATACAGCGGCCAGCCGACCACCTTCCACGGCTACGAACGACTCGTCGTCGAGGATGCCAAGGTCACCGCCCTGTACGTCGACGGCAGCCCCG
>NZ_SJZB01000007.1 GCF_004337445.1 Parasulfuritortus cantonensis
CTGCAGGCCGTGGATGAATTCGGGTTCGATATGACTCATCGTTACATTCCTATCTCGTCGATCTTGTGTCCAGCCAGCGCGCGCTTCACGCTGGCATCCATGCGGCGGGCGGCGAATTCGACCGTGCCGCGGTTCAAGGCCTCGGTGGCGCGCTTGATGGCGGCCTGGTCGCTGGTCTGCAACTGGCCGGACAGATTGGTTATCAGCGCCTCGACGGCGACACGTTCGTCGGCGGCCAACAGGCCGCCGTCCTCGGCCAGCGCCGCCATGGTGGCGTCGAGCAGGCGTTGGGCGTCGACCTGGAGTTCGGCCAACTGGCGCGCATCCACGTCCTCGCGGGCATGGGCGTAGGATTCTTGCAGCATGCGGGCGACCTCGTCGTCCGTCAAACCGTAGGACGGCTTCACCTCGATGTGGGCCTCGACCCCGGAACCGGTCTCCCGGGCGGTCACCGACAGGAGACCGTCGGCATCGACCTGGAAGGTCACCCGGATGCGGGCGGCACCGGCCACCATGGGCGGGATGCCGCGCAGGGTGAAGCGGGCCAGGCTGCGGCAGTCGGACACCAGCTCGCGCTCGCCCTGCAGGACGTGGACACTCATGGCCGTCTGGCCGTCCTTGTAGGTGGTGAAATCCTGCGCGCGTGCGACCGGGATGGTGCTGTTGCGCGGCACGATCTTCTCGACCAGACCGCCCATGGTCTCGATGCCCAGGCTGAGGGGCACCACGTCCAGCAGCAACCAGTCGTCCTCGCGCTTGTTGCCGGCCAGGACGTTGGCCTGGATGGCGGCGCCCAGGGCGACCACCTTGTCCGGGTCCAGGTTGGTCAGCGGCGTCTGGCCGAAGAACTCGCCCACGGCCGCCTGGATGCGCGGCACCCGGGTGGAGCCGCCCACCATGACCACGCCCTTGACCTCGGCGGCGCTCAGCCCGGCGTCGCGCAGGGCCTTGCGGCACGGCAGCAGGGTCTTGCTGACCAGGCTGGCGGTGAGTTCGTTGAACTTGGCTTCGCTGAGGCTGAGATCGATCAGCTGGCCGGTGGCCAGCACGGCGGTGATGCCGACTTCCGGGTGGTCGGTCAGGCGTTCCTTGGCCTCGCGCGCCTTCGCCATGAGCATGGCCTTGTCGTGGTCGCCGACCGTGTGCAGGCCGGCCTCCTCGAGCATCCAGCAATAGACGCGGCGATCGAAGTCGTCGCCGCCCAGGGCAGAGTCGCCGTTGGTGGCCAGGACCTCGAAGATGCCTTTGGTGAGCTTCAGGATGGAGATGTCGAAGGTGCCGCCGCCCAGGTCGTAGACCGCGTAGATCCCCTCGGAGGCGTTGTCGAGGCCGTAGGCGATGGCCGCCGCAGTCGGCTCGTTGAGCAGACGCAGGACGGTGAGACCGGCCAGGCGGGCGGCATCCTTGGTGGCCTGGCGCTGGGCGTCGTCGAAATAGGCCGGCACGGTGATCACGGCGCCGGTCAGATCGCCACCCAGGGCGTCCTCGCCGCGTTGCTTCAGCACCTTGAGGATCTCGGCGGACACCTCGACCGGGCTCTTCACGCCGGCCACGGTGCGAATCTGGACCATGCCCGGCGCATCGACGAAATGGTACGGCAGGGTGGCGGCGTCCGGGATGTCCTTGATGCCGCGGCCCATGAAACGCTTCACCGAGACAATGGTGTTGTACGGATCCTCACTGGCCCGTTTCTGTGCCTCGCAGCCGACCGTGGTGCTGCCGTCTGCATGGTAGCGAACCACGGAGGGCAGCAGTGGCCGTCCGTGCACGTCATTGAGCACCACGGCCATGCCGTTGCGGACGGTGGCGACCAGCGAGTTGGTGGTACCCAGGTCGATGCCCACCGCCAGGCGATGCTCGTGCGGTGCGGCGGACAGGCCGGGTTCGGCGATTTGCAGTAGGGCCATGCGTGTGTGATACGGGTAAGAAGTCGGGAGTGAGGAGTAAGGGCACCCCCTCACACCTCATTCCTGACGCCTCACTACTCCATTTCGTCGTAGGCGTGGCCGACGTCGGCCAGAAATTTTTCCAGAAAGCGGTATTGTCTCAGGACTTCGGCCGCGCCGGCGTAGTCCTGCCGGCCATCGAGCAGTTCGGCGACGTCGGCGAGCAGGCGTTCGGCTTCGTTCCGGGTCACCTTCTCGAGTCGCCCCAGGGCATCGTAGTCGGCGTTCGCCACCGCCTCGGCCAGGGCTTCCCGGCTTGCCATCTGGCGCTCGAGGAAGGCCATGGGCATGGGCGCGTGGCCGGGCGCCATGGCATCGATCCCGTGCATCAGGAGCAGATAGCAGGCCCGGGCGAAGGGATGCTTCAGAGCTTGGTAGGCCTCGTTGGCGCGGGTCGCCCATTGCACCGCGAGGCGCTGGTCGGCCTCGCCGGCATGCGCGAAACGGTCCGGGTGGATCTCGGTCTGGAGTTCGCGGTAGGCCCGGTCGAGCGCCTCCAGGTCGACGGCGAAGGCCGGCGTCAGACCGAAAAGGGCGAAATGGTTCTGGTTGAAATCGATGGCCATGGCAGGCAGCGGATGGCGGGCGTCCGGGCAAAGGTGGCGCCGCTCGCGCCCGCCACCCCCGTCTCGACCGTCACATCGCGCGCTCCGATCAGACGTTGAACGACTCGCCGCAGCCGCAGGCGTTCTTCACGTTCGGGTTGTTGAACTTGAAGCCCTCGTTGAGGCCCTCGCGGACGTAGTCCAGTTCGGTACCGGCCAGGTAGGACAGGCTCTTGGGATCGACGTAGACCGTGACGCCCAAGCACTCGAATTTGTGGTCCTCCGGGTCCTCGACGTCGGCGAATTCGAGCTTGTAGGCCATGCCCGAGCAACCGGAAGTACGCACGCCGAGCTTGATGCCCAGGCCCTTGCCGCGCCTGACGAGGAAGTTGCGGATGTGGTCGGCCGCGCGGGCGGACAGGGTGACGCCGGCGGCGACGTTGGCCGGGCCGGTGCCCAGCTCGGTGGGAGCGCCTTGCGGCGCGCTGCAGGTGGCGGCCATCTCAGTTCTCCTCGACCGGCTGGCAGGCGACGTATTCGCCGCCGGCACCGTGCTTCTGCTTGTAGTCGGCCACCGCCGCCTTGATGGCGTCCTCGGCCAGGATGGAGCAGTGGATCTTCACCGGCGGCAGGGCCAGTTCCTCGGCGATCTGGGTGTTCTTCAGGGCCATGGCCTCGTCCAGGGTCTTGCCCTTGACCCACTCGGTCACCAGGGAGGAGGAGGCAATCGCCGAACCGCAACCGTAGGTCTTGAACTTAGCGTCCTCGATGACACCCTGGTCATTGACCCTGATCTGCAGCTTCATGACGTCGCCGCAGGCGGGCGCACCGACCATGCCGGTGCCGATGTCGGCGGAATCCTTGTCGAACGACCCGACGTTGCGGGGGTTTTCGTAGTGGTCCAGGACCTTTTCGCTGTATGCCATATCGATACTCCGTAAATTCAGTGTGCCGCCCACTGCACCGTGTCGAGGTCGATGCCGTCCTTGTACATCTCCCACAGCGGCGACATTTCGCGCAGCTTGCCGATCTTCTCGTGCAACAGCTTGACCGCGTAGTCTATCTCTTCCTCGGTGGTGAAGCGGCCGATGGTGAAGCGGATCGAGCTGTGCGCCAGCTCGTCGTTGCGGCCCAGGGCCTTGAGCACGTAGGAAGGCTCCAGGCTGGCCGAGGTGCAGGCCGAACCGGACGACACGGCGAGGTCCTTGATCGCCATGATCAGCGACTCGCCTTCGACGAAGTTGAAACTGACGTTCAGGTTGCCGGCGATGCGCGACTCCATGTCGCCGTTCAGGTGCACCTCCTCGATGTCGGAGACGCCCTTGAACAGCTTGTCGCGCAGCATGCGGATGCGTTCGTTCTCGGCGTGCATCTCACGCTTGGCAATCGCGAAGGCCTCGCCCATGCCGACGATCTGGTGGGTGGGCAGGGTGCCGGAACGCATGCCGCGCTCATGGCCGCCGCCGTGCATCTGGGCTTCCAGGCGGACGCGCGGCTTGCGCCGGACGTAGAGCGCGCCGATGCCCTTGGGGCCATATACCTTGTGCCCGGAAAAGGACATCAGGTCGACTTTCAGCTTGGCCAGGTCGATGTCGACCTTGCCGGCCGCCTGGGCGGAATCGACGTGGAAGATCACGCCCTTGCTGCGGCAGATCTCGCCCAGCTGCGGGATGTCCTGGATGACGCCGATCTCGTTGTTGACGAACATTACCGAGGCCAGGATGGTGTCCGGCCGGATCGCCGCCTTGAATTCTTCGATGTCGATCAGGCCGTCTTCCTTGACCCCCAGATAGGTCACCTCGAAGCCCTGGCGTTCCAGTTCGCGGCAAGTGTCGAGCACGGCCTTGTGCTCGGTCTTCACGGTGATCAGGTGCTTGCCCTTGCCGGAATAGAAGTGTGCCGCACCCTTGAGCGCGAGGTTGTTCGACTCGGTCGCGCCGGAGGTCCAGATGATCTCCTTCGGGTCGGCATTGACCAGGGCAGCCACCTGCTCGCGCGCCTCTTCCACCGCCTTGTCCGCCTCCCAGCCGAAGGAGTGCGAACGCGAGGCCGGGTTGCCGAACTTCTCGGTCAGGTAGGGGATCATCTTGTCCGCCACCCGCGGGTCCACCGGCGTGGTCGCGGAATAGTCGAGATAGATCGGGGTCTTCACCATTTTCGCTGCTCCATCATGCAACGGCGACCTTGAGGTCGGCCGTGCCCATCACGCGGGACTTGTGTTTGTGCTGGGTATCCTGGCAGGCCATCTGCCCGGCCACCAACTGGGACAGGTTGACCGATTCCAGGTAGTTGTAGATATGGGCGGTCAGACCGGTCCACAACTCGTGCGTCATGCAAGGCTCGTCGCCGTGGCAATTGCCCAGGCCGCCGCACTGGGTGGCGTCGATCGGCTCGTCCACGGCGCGGATGATCGCCGCCACGGTGATCTCTTCCATGGGCTTGGCCAGGCAATAGCCGCCGCCCGGACCGCGCACGCTGTCGACGATACCCTGGCGGCGCAGGCGGCCGAACAACTGCTCCAGGTAGGACAGGGAAATCTTCTGGCGCTCGCTGATGCCGGCCAGGGTGACGGGGCCGCGCTGATGGCGCAGGCCCAGGTCGATCATGGCCGTAACGGCGAAACGCCCTTTCGTGGTTAGCCGCATTTTCCTTGCCTCGCTTTCAAATTTGATCCGGTGCCGACAATTGTCGATTGTTTTAGTCAACTAATCAACGATTTTGTTCAAGTAGTCCGGATCGAATCGGTCGGTGGGCTCGCGGCTCTCTTCGAGCGCGTAGCCGAGCCGCTTGAGCTCCGCGACGATCCACTCGATACGCTGGTCCGTGGTATTGGAATGGTCGATCAGACCGTGCAACGCCTTGACCATCGGGTCGTTCATATCGGCCCCGACACCGTAGGCCGAGAAGGCCAGCTTGCCGTCGGCCGGCTCCGCCGTCGCCGGTTCTTGCCCGCCCCGCGCCACCGGTGCCTCGGCCGCCTCCGCGGCCTTGTCCTTGTCGGCGTCCAGGATGCGGGCCGGGATGCCCACCGCCGTGGCGCCAGCCGGCACGTCCTTGACCACCACGGCGTTGGAGCCGACCTTGGCGCCGGCGCCCAGGGTGATCGGGCCGAGCACCTTGGCACCGGCACCGATGATCACGCCGGTTCCCAGGGTCGGGTGGCGCTTGCCCTTCTGCCAGGACGTGCCACCGAGGGTGACGCCGTGGTAAAGGGTGCAGTCGTCGCCCACCTCGGCGGTCTCGCCGATCACCACGCCCATGCCGTGGTCGATGAACACCCGTCGGCCGATGCAGGCACCCGGATGGATCTCGATGCCGGTCAGCCAGCGCGCGATGTGGCTGGACAGGCGCGCCAGCCACTTCAGCCGCCAATTCCAGAGGGCATGGGCGAAACGGTGCATGAGGATCGCATGCAGGCCGGGGTAGGTCGTGAGCACCTCGAAGAAGGTGCGCGCCGCCGGGTCGCGATCGAATACCACGCCTATGTCTTCGCGCAAGCGCTGGAACATCTAGGAAGCCATAAAGATATAAAGGATATTATTCTCGCAATTCCCGACTAGGCTAGTCAAATTTTGTTCTCGCCGGATCGCCGGGAAGCTGGTTGGGCCACTTAAAGTCGAAAACTCGACACAAGCCCTCTAGATACTCGCATGCCCGCTATGTGTCGAGGTCTGGCGGCACCGTTCGGGGCTGCAAGTTGGCCGGGGCCAACCTTGGGTAGGCGGGCTGCGTCGGTCCGCTATCCTACGGACAGCGCCCTTTCGTTGGCGAAGCACGGCCAACGGCAGCTTCATCCTCCGATGTCGGTCGGCAACCGCCTGACTCCGGCCGTCGGACTTTTCGTCGGAGGACTGACGGCCAGGTCCGACTTGACGGATCATACCGGGCGCAGACCCAACTATTACACCTCGGCCATACCCGACGGAACGACAGATCCGGAGGGATCCATGTGCTTCTCACCCGCCGGTTAGGACGGCGTCGTCAAGTCCGATACTCGGATGGCAGGTGACACGCCACACTTTGGTTTGGCTATGGGCATCACCTGCACCGGCACATAGACCTCTAGCCGCACCCCCCACCAGACTTGTCACGTTTGAGCTGCAGCACGATTCGTGGCTGGTAATCGAGTTCCTCGAACTTCATAGGACTCGGCGAGCAGGACGCGTAGCGGTCGCCGAGGGCTGCGGCAAAGACGTACCGCAACTGGTCGTCGCCAGCCGTCGCACTCGGATGTAGCCCGGCATCTTGCGTGCCAAATGTAGCGATCCAGTGATTGACCCCGCCATCCAGGATGTACACATTGGGCACCTTGTTGGCGACCAGAAGTTTCCATGCCTTGATCGCCGCTTGCTCATCGTTGCTGATGGCGATGAACACGGTGTTGGCCGCAGGCTCGGTCAACATGTCCGGGACGGCGGCGGCAAGTTGGTCCAGGGGGACATTGATGGCGTCGGCAAGGTGGTAGAGGTTGTAGTCGGCCTCGCTGCGCACGTCGAGGTAGACCGGCTTGATCTCCTGCTGATAGCGCACCTTGAAAGCCTCTGCCGGTGAGATGAACACCAGACGCTTGCTCAACATTTCATCGGCACTGTACACGTGGGGCAGGGTCTGAACCGTGCCGTCGGCTTGCGTGATTGCCTCGCTGCGCTTGAAGGTCAAACGCTGGTAGCGCCCCTCCAATGACGGACTGCCGATGGCCAGCACCGCCACCGCCATGCCCAGCAGGCCCACCGCCCCGACCTTGCGCAGCCTGGGCTCGCGGCTCTGGTCCTTACCGCCGACGATGCGCTCAAGTTGCTCGGCGCCCCAGAACATGAATAGCGCCATCACCACGAAGATCAGAACCAAAGTCGGTGCCGAGAGGCCGAACACCTGGTCCAGCGTCAGCCGGCCGTAGTGACCGGCGTCGTTGTACCAATGGTCGAAGTAGCCTTCGGTTTCGCCGAACAGGAACGCGCCGACGAATCCGCCCAGCATGAACATCATCCCGTCGATCTTGCCGGTGGAGGCCGCGGCCAGCGAAGTGGTCGGGCAAAAACCGCCGATGATGAAGCCGACCCCCATGATGAGACCACCCAGCACCCCCGAGCCGAGGTAGGTGGGATTGACCCAGACCTGGCTGAAATCGATCAGCCCGAGCCCCACGGCGCCGAACAGCAGCGTCATGGCCACCACGATCGCCGTGAACATGACCTTAAGAACCGTGAGCTCCTTGAAATAGAACTGCGCCGCCAATTTTCGCGAGTCGCCGAACCCCGCCGACTCCAGGGTGTAACCGAAGGCAACCCCGATGCCGCCAAAGACCACGTACGTCCACGGATGGGCGGAACTCACCGCCGAAAAGGCTTCCAGGGGGAAGGTCATGTCCTGCTCCTCAGTTGGTGCCCGGCCGGCAAGGTCGGCGCCAATTGCAGCGGCTTCATAGCCACAGCTTTCTCACGAAATACGCCAGCAGATAAGCGCTGGCAAAGATCGCCAGCATGATCGCCCATGACCCCGCCGCCAGCGTGGCGCCGCCCGACAAAGCCTGACCCGAGGTGCATCCGCGTGCCATCCGCGCGCCGTACAAGAAAATCATGCCCCCCAGAAAGGACATCAGCCAGCGCGTCGAGTTGGAGATGTGCGGGCCCTTGGTCGTGGTCAGCTTCAACCGGCCGTTGCGTGCGCCCGACATGAAGCTACCCATCAAGGCCCCTAGGAACACGGGCACGATCCAGTCGTCCAGCGGGTTCTTGTCGCCGCCGGCCATCTTCAGCAGATACGGCGTGTTGTCGACGTGCGTCGGGGCCACCAGATCGACGAGCAGTGCATCGATGCGGCTTGTCGCGCCAGAGGATCCCAGGCCATTGCCGGTCAACAGGAAGGCCGAAAACAGGACCACCCCGAGGACGGCCCCGGCGAAGTAAGGATGCAGGTAGGGTTTTTCCGGCCGGTTGAATAGTGATCTAAGCCATTGCATTGCCATCTCCAGTCTGCGAGTCAAAGCCGTGTTGCTGGCGTTTCAGCCATTGATAGGCTGATCATGATCTTCGACCTCTTCATAGCCCGTGACCATGCCGCGTATGGCCTCCAGCGGCGTTGCCCCAGTCGTCGTCAAATACACGTGGACGACGAGGAAAGCGCCAAACAGCCAGGCCACCAAGGCATGTATCGGCGCCAACAACGGCAAGCCGCCCAGCGCGACGGCCAGTTCCGGCGCGCGCTGAACACCCCACATCAGCGCGCCGGTGACGATCTGCAGCGGCAACAACACATTCAGGACGCCAAAATAGGTCAGCTTCTGAAGCGGATTCAACCGAGCATCCGGACGTTTCTCGAACGGGTGTGGTTCGCCCTTGAAGATGCCCGAAACGTAGTACTTGGCTTGCCGGATGGCGTCGTCGAAGAAGCCATAGGGCCGCGGGATGAATTCCTGCATGCGCTCGGTCGCCAGGTGGTAGAAGAGTGACAGTGCCGCATTGATCACGAGGATGGCCGCGAGGATGTTGTGCAGCGACACCACCCCGTCGAACGAGAACACAGCAAACAAGTCCGGGCGATGGATGATCAGGCCGGTCAACAGCAGAACGATGATGCTGATGGCCTGGAGCCAATGCCAGAAGCGGTGGTAGGCGTCGTACATGTAGATCCGATGGGTCGATTCATGGCCATGCGGACGCTTTCTGGACGCGAGATAACGCAATCCTCCATGGCCGATCACGCCCAACAGGGCACCCACGATTGCCAGCGCACCGAGGCCGTCGATCCAGTTGAGACGGTTGGCCCCGAAGACATACAGATGGTCGCGGGCCGACACGGGCTGATAGAACAGCACACCGTTGTCCTGCCGGATAAGATCGCCGGAGGCGCTGACGTTGTTGTTCGTATTGATCGCGGGCAAAACCGGGGCGAACCCCGCCAGTTGCATACCTTGGGTCAGGCGCGACCTGGCCGTATGGCAGTCCCGGCAGTCGTTGAGGGCGTCCTCGCCGCGGGTGACGTTGTGGTTGATGCTGAAGGGTTGAACCTGACCTTCCATGTGCACGTTCGGCAGTCCCAGCTTCGCGAAGCGCGCCTTCACCGCCGCTTCCTTCTGTGCCGAATCAACGCGCAACTCCGCGGAGCCGATGGCGCCGTCGTGATTGCTGTCGAACGCGGCCACGATGTCGGCGGCATAGGTGCCGCCCTCCAGATATGCAGCCTTCAGGTCCTGCAGACGTACCGGACGCTTATTGCCGTTGGCGTCGTCGTAGACCCAATAGAACGTGGTGATCAGGTTGTAGGGCGCGAGCAGGGAGGTGCCGTCCACGTTGGTCCGCTTCAGCAGCACCGGGTCGAAACCGGTCACCAATGAGCGAACGTCGTTGGGTGCGCCGTCTACGCCGCGGTAGCTTCGTTGCGGACCGCCATCGGTACCGACGACAGTCCAGTCGTAGGTCTGAATCGCAGGCGCATACATCTTGGGTATGTGACAGCTTTCACACGCGAGCACCGCCATGTGCTTCTCGACGTAGGGCAGCCAGGTCTGGTGGCTGACCCCGGCATCGTGACAGCTTTCGCAACGACGCATGGTGCCCTTGTATTCGGGCGCGACGTGACTCTGAGTACTCTGGCCGCGCGCGAAGTTGTGGTCGGGCCGCTGTAGATATTCGGTGATATCAAGGGCGCGCGGGTCATAACGCAAGTGCGCCGGCTTCTTGCCCTGGACATGGATGACGTGGGCCGGATTGTTCAGCGCGTGGTGGCAGTCCGTGCACTGCAACTGGCGCTCGGCGTGAATGTCCCAGGGTCGATGCAGTCCCGACTTGTCGGCCAGGTTGAGGCCTGAAGCGTTGATGCGTTGCGGCGCCACCACCTGCCCGGTTGTCGCCGTCTGCGGGTAGTCCAGATCGCCTGCGTTGATCTGCAAGGGCTTGTCGCTGGCAGAATGGGCCTCGCCATGGCAGGCGGCACAGTTGTCGTTTGTCGGGTCCTGGATAGCCAGCCTCTTGCCGTCGACCAGGCCTTCCGGGGTGAAGGCGGCCCGATTCCATGCCCACCCTTTGGCGTCCGCCTCGACCACATTCAGACCGGACAGGGTCGCCGTGTTGGCGTCGCCAAAGCGACCGGCGCGGATTGCCTCCTTGCGCGCCGCCAGATTGGGCTGCGCCAGGTGGCAGAGGAAGCAGTTCATTTCCATGGTCCCGGAAGCGGACCAGTCCCAGACAATGCGTTCGCCGGCCGCATCCAGCACCGACGTTTCCGGATCGTCGGCCTTCAACGCCAAAGACTGCAGCGGAAGTCCGGCGCGCGATGTCGTGGCCGGCCCGCCACCGACTACGCGGTCACCGTTGAGCATCAACCAGCCTGCCGTCGACAGATCCAGGCGTTCATCACCGGCCTGGCTCAGATACCGGTAGCGCAGCGGATCCCATTGACCGAACAGACCCGGGCTGGAATCCAAGGTTTTAGCAGACGGCGCGAAGGCGCCGAGGCCTAGGTCGACATGGAAGGCGTGCGAGGCGATGAACGCCGTATCGTGACATTGGCCGCATGTCTTCATGGTCGACACGGCGCGGCCACTCTTCAACACATTCACCGAGTCGACGTCGAGCAAGGCGAAATTCGGGTGCAGGCTCTTCATCGAAGGCGGCGTCGCAGTCGCCGTAACCGGCACGTCGGGGTTTGCCGCAGCAAGCAGGCTCGCACCCGCACACAGACCCAATATAAGCCCGCGAATCTTGGCATTCATGGCAACTTCCTCCCGCCCCACTTGACCGGGTCACCCGGGTAGCCCAAGGCGGTCCAATCCAATCGCCCCGGTTTTCCGGTGCTGGAATGGCAGTCATCGCATTGCAAGGCTGCGTCGGGGCTCTGCACCATGTGGGTGCTCGGGAAATACATATAGGTTTCGGTGAAGCCGTATTGGCCGCTGTACGCCAGCCCGGTGATCGGCACCGCGAGTTCGAAGGCCTGATTCCAGTCGAAGTTGGTCCAGAAGCCGTCCTTGCCGGAGGTCACCGGTTGCAGCAAGTAGCCATTCACCTTGTCGTACGGCTGCTTGGCGATATGCACCTTGAACGGGAATATTCGCGCTTTCGGATCCTTGATGCTGCCGGCGGGCCTGTTGATGTAGGTCGGGCCCTCGCGGTTGATCTGGTCGCCGAGCAGATAGCGATATTCGTTGTTTCCGTTGAACCATAGGTAAGTCGGCGTGATGTTCGAGTCGTAGCTGAAATCGCCTTTGATCTTCAGGTAGGTGTAGTGGTCCTCCTTGCGCCCATTCTGGCCCGCCGTCGACCAATCCCAGTACACCTTGGTCGGCTCTTCACGAGCCACGGCGGGAATGTGGCAGGTCTGGCAAGCCACTGTCTTGACGTGCGTGCTGATGCGTTCATCCTTGTGGATGGTGCCCTTGTGGCACTGTTCACAGGAGACTTGCTCGGCCGGATCGATCGTGTAGTTGTCGGCGAGCATGCGGCCGAGAATCTGATGCTTGCGGGTGACATGGCAGTCGCTGCACTTCATGTGCTGTTTACCGCCCATGTGCACGTCCAGAGCGCGGGCCGGGAAATACAGGCTCTCGTCAAGGTCACCGTGCTTGACGCCATTGCCACCGCCACCGTCGAAATGGCACTTGCCGCAGTTGTCGCGGGTGGTTGCGCGCACGCTCTTGGCGGCGGCCAGCAGGTTCACCTTTGGCGACGGATTGCCGAACAAGCCCTTCCCATAGCTTGCCGGGTCGGCGTGGCAGACCAGGCAATCGACGTTTTCGGGATTGACCTGTTGCGCCGCCTTGCCGGCTTCCCAGCCATAGCCGATGTGGCATGAATTGCACTTGTTCTCGTTGCCCTGCGAGCCGATGCAAAAGTTGTTAAGTTGGTTGATCTTGCCGATGGTGACCGGCCCTTTGCGCCAGGGCACCTCAAAGGCTTTTGAATGCCAAGTCCAGTGAGAGGTCTTCATCAACTCCGCGGCAGCGTCCTTGTGGCAGACCAGACAAGCGCGGGTGACGTCCTGTCCGGTCTTGAAGTCGCCCTTGACGATGTCGCGATGGTCGACATGCGCACTCTTGATCGGAATATTCGCCGCCGCGTCCTGTGACGGCTTCATCATCGGATGCTGATAGGCGTACGGAACCAGTATCAGCAAACCGATCGCGATCAGGCCAAGAATCCAGCGTGGAAATCGTATGTTCATCAGGAGGTTCCCTTGAGCGTCGCCACGAAACACCCTCCCCCATACACCATGGTCTTCGCCCCGCAGGGCGTCGATGGAGCCATGCAACAGGTATTGCCGATCATGTCGCCACACACATCGATCAAAGAACTCAACGGTGATTGTTATCCAAATATCCTGTTAGTACATTAGTTCATGCTTTTTTACTTTCTTGAATTTTTTTTCTGATTTTTCCCGGCCTAGCCGCCTGTTGGACTTGAACTTTCCAACGAGGGCACATCCGCATCAGTAACCGGACGTTGAACGATGCCGGCTCAGTGATCAACTTGGGGCGAAAGCTCGCATCCGCCTGGTTTGAAAAGCCGTCGTTGACCATGACTTTTCGATATACGGCCGCCGTCCCCGGCATTGCCGACCCAAACAGCCCAAGTATCGAAGGTCAGGCCGAACAGCGGATTTCGGTGTTCGACGATGTCGTTTCTGGTCACTGTCTCCTTGAAGCCCTTCCCCCTGCCGGCCACCGCGCGCAAAGCCTCCGACCAGATCGATCGGCCGGTTTTCGACGCCATCGTGTGAGACCGAAGCAGCGGCAGCGCAACTCATGCACGGCGACGCAGCCAACCCGGAAGGCCGCGATTGACCGGCACGCCTCACCTAACCGGGCCTGCTGGCGACCGCCGGCAAGCCGCCAGGCCGTCAGTCCGCCCATTCGCGGGCACGCTACGCCGTCGGAACGGTGGCAACAGGACGGGGCTCAGCCGTGGCGACCTCCTTTGTCGGAGGTCGTATAGGACGTGCAATCCGGCCGGGCCTGCGGCGTTTCCGGACCTGGCCGTCGGCGAGCAAGTCCGGACCCTCCCGGCCGGGGTCGGTACAATGGGGCCAACCATGCGCTCGAGCGATTGAGGAGTAAACGATGTTGTGGACGCTACTGTTCCGGCCGCTCATTGAGTTCTATCAACCGGAAGCAGACGCCGTATCCCTGGTGGTGGAGAAGCAGGACGAGGCCTGGCCGATGAAACCCGACGGCAATGGCAATTGGACTACGCGGCTGCGCCTGCCCTTCAGGCAACTGCACGGGCGTGCCTATCACTTCGAGGTGCGCCGCGCCGGCCGCACCTACGCCGTCGCCGATCCGCTCGCGCCCCGGACGGAGCGTGGCGCCCACGGCATAGGCTCGCGGTTCAGCGATCTCAGCTATCGCTGGCAGACACGGCGCTTCAAGGCGCCCGCCCTGTGCGACCTGGTCATCTACGAGGCGCACCTGCCGGCGCTGAGTCGCCACGAGAGCGCCGCGGTGCATGAAGCGGGGCACCGGGGTACCTACGCGGGGGCGCGTGCCCCGGCGGTACTCGCGCATCTGAAGCGCCTGCAGGTGGCCGTCGAGTTCCTGCCGCTGCACGCAAGCGATGGTCTGCTGGGCCAGGACTGGGGCTATTTCTCCACCTCGTTCCATGCCATGCGGGACGGCTACGCGCACGACAAGTGCGAGGTGAATCGCGAGGTCATGGCGGTGGTGGACGCCATGCATCACCGCGGCATCCCCGTCATCCTCGACGTCGTCTTCAACCACGGCGGCGAGCTGTGGGTCAAAGCCTGGGGGAAGGACGTCGTCTACCGCAAACACGCCAACGGCGACTTCTGCCACGGCTCGGGCTGCGGTCCGACGATACGCAGCGAACACCCGCGTATTCGCGAGCTCATCATCCAAACGCTGCTGCATCTGGTGCGGGACTACCGGTTCGACGGGTTTCGTTTCGACCTGGGCGCATTGCACGACAAGGAGACGATGCTGGCCGTCGACCGGCGCTTGCCGGCGCACCTGTACCTCATTGCCGAACCCTGGGCATTGGGTGGCACGCAATGGGGCAAGGCCGATATGCACGGCGCCTTCGCCGGCACCCGCTGGGCGGTCTGGAACGATGACTTCCGCGAGGCCGGCAAGACCTTCGTCAGCGGCCGGGGCAGCCACCTCGATCGTGATCGACTCATGCGCGCGATCATGGGCAGCCACGTCGACGACGGCGGCTGGGCGTGCCGGCCCCAGCAAAGCATCAACTACCTCTCCAGCCACGACGGCAGGACGCTCGCCGATTTCCTGGACGGGGACAAGCGACGGGTGTTTCTCGGCATGCTGCTGGTGATGACCTCGCAGGGGGTGCCGATGCTGGGTGAGGGGAGCGAGCTCATGCATAGCAAACACGGTCACGACAACAGCTACGATCGCCCGGATCTGAATCGCATCGATTGGCGCAACGGCGACGCGCATGCCGACCTGGTCGAGGCCGTCGCCGGGCTGATCGCCTTGCGCAAGCAGGCGCCCCACTTCCGCTACACGAGACGCCTCGCGCAACGCCAGCACGACAACGGCCGCTGGGACATCGACTGGATCTATCCGACCGGCTACCCCCACCACGACAATGTGAACGCCATCGGCTACATCATCAAGCCACCGCGGGAATCGTCCGTCTGGCGGTGGCGGTGGCCGAAGCTCGTCGTGTTGCTCAACGGCAGTACGGTCGGCGCGAACTTTCGTCTGCCCCAGGGCGAATGGAAGATCATCGTCGACGGGGACGGCCTGAGGGTGGACGCGGACGGCATCGCGGGCGTGCCGCCTGCCCGCACCGATTATCACGTGCACGGCGGGACCGGGGTGGTCTTGGCCCCCGCCTGAGACGCATCGCCGGAGGCGGGCCGGTCCCTCAAGATGCCACCGCCCCGTGGACCGCTCCGGGTGACGGGGCGGCTCGCCGCGCCAGGGCATCCCGTGGCGGCACCGGTCGCGGCCGGCGGCGCGTCGCAGACATGGCTTCGGCCCGGCAGTCCGCGTCGGCACGGCTGGCGCCGGGCGGGCCGCATGGCCGCGGCGGCCGCCGAATGGAATTGAAAGAATCCTCCGGTTGCGCTATAGGTCGCCCGTGCAAGGCGGTTGCGGGGTTTTACCCGGGGATGGGGCCCCAACCGGGTCTGTTCCAACAGGCGGATATTTGCAGCCGCAGGCAGGCTGCCAGTAGCCAACAAGGCGAAAACACGAATGAGCGATAGCAACGAAGCCCAGAACGGTCGCATTCGATTGCAGCATGCCGGCAACGAAGTCGTCCAGGAGGCGGGCCACAGCCGGCAAGACCTGTTCTTCGTCGCCGCAGTCGACAATATCGCCTACGCCAAGCGCGTCGACATACTCTGGGCCGGCCGGGACGGCGTGTGGCACACGCTGCCGGCGACCTTTCACAGCATGGCTGGGGACCACTCCGAATATTGGATCGCCACGGCAAGCCTCCATTTGGCGAGCCATGGCGCGGGGCCGGATGCCATACGTTTCGCCTTGCGTTGCCAGATGCAGGGGGAGGAGCACTGGGACAACAACGGCGGCGCCAACTACGTCTGCCCGGCCCACTCGTACATGCGCCTCGGCGGGGACCGCGCCGTCTTCAACCTCGGACCGACCCAGCGCCTGCATGACCACCAGCGCACGATCGCCGTATCCGTGGCGGTCCATCAGCCGGTCCGCGCCGATCAGGTCGTCGTGCACTGGACCACCGACGACTGGCAGAACGTCCATGTCACGCCGTGCCAGCCGAGAAGCCGCCTGGAGCGCATGCCTGCCGGCGGCCCGGAGGAGGAAGCGTGCGAAATATGGTCGGCCGTGCTCAACGCGGGCGACGCCTTCCGCATTCAGTACAGCGTCTGCTGCGAATCCGGCGAGCAAGCCATCTGGGACAACAACGACTTCGACAACTACAGTCCCAGCCGGAAGCCGCTCAACGTCCTGGTTCTGAACCTGCATTGCCGCCAGGAGGACGATCAGGACTACAAGTTCTCCGAAATCGCCAAGGCCATCGACGAATTGTCCGTGGACGTCGTCTGCCTGCAGGAAGTGTCGGAAGACTGGAACGATGCCCAGGGCGACTGGGCTTCCAACTCGGCCCGGATCATCAACGACCGGCTCGAGAAGCCGTTCCATATCCACAACGATTGGTCGCACCTCGGCTTTGGCCGCTATCGGGAAGGCGTCGCGATACTGAGCCGGTACCCGTTTTCCGAATATGACTCGCGGTATGTGTCGAACAAACGCGACCCCTACAGCATCGACAGCCGGAAAGTGGTGATGGGGAAGATCGCCGTTCCCTATTTCGGCGCGATCAACGTGTTTTCAGTGCATGTCAGCTGGTGGGAGAACGGCTTCGCGGAGCAGTTCGACAACCTGCACCAGTGGGCGAGAAGCCGCCGGGAGACGGGGGTGACGGGGACCTTGCTGTGCGGCGACTTCAACGTCGCGGCCGGCTCGCCGGGATACGCGCGCATCGTGGCGGCCCAGGACTACGACGACCAGTTTCTCGCCGTGCACGCGCCGGCGACCTTTGCGGCCGTGTTTCGGGAACGGAAACCGGGTTGGCAAAGTCTCCTCGCCAATGACGGGCGCATCGATTTCGCATTCCTGGAGAAGTCGAGCGCCCTGAAGGTGACATCCGCAAGGCAGGTGTTCACCGGCACGGAGTACGCCGAGGTTTCCGACCACCAGGGTGTGCTGCTGACTTTCGAGCCGGCATCTGTCTTGCTAGGAAAAAGGAACACCGGGGACCAATAGCTTTCCCCTGCTGGGGGATTCGGCTGAGCGGTCCGGACAGACGCCCGTCGGCAGGGAGTGACATGCAAGCAGCAGAGCAATACGCTGAGCCATACGCTGAGCACTACGCTACGCCCCGATACGGAGAACTGGGGGAGTTTTTCCAGAAAGCCAACGACCTCGGCGAGCCGTTCACCCTGCGCTGGGGAAAGATCGAATTCGACGTCTTCCTGGACGCCGGCGCGAACGTCAAGGTGCTGGTGCAGGTCGACCGTGACCAGGGCATCCGCGAATCCTATATCGTCGACACCGACCCGACCGAGGCCGGCTCGGGGTACCACAAGCGAAGTACCCGGGATTTCTTCATCCTGCCCGATTCGCCCCAGTTCGGACCGGTGCGGTGCGTCAAGTTCGCGTTTATCGTGCATCTCGACGAGCACTCGATTCCATCCCAGTTCGAATACATCTTCATGGATGGCCATCAGGTCCTCGACCCGCGCGCGCAGCAGCGCGCCATCAGCGGGGCCTGGGCGACGCCCAATCGCTATTGCAGCTATGAACTGTCGGCGGACCAGTTGCAGCGCGATGTGGACTGGTACAACGCGCACCAGCGCTCGCTGAACCTGACGCCGAAGTTCACCAAGGGGCAGCCGCAGCACCCCTATCATCCGAAACGCTATATCCACGACCACATCGACAAGGTCATTGCCGCCAAGCGGGAAGACCCGAATCGGCTATGTACCATCAAGGCGAGCGTGGATTGCATCGACGACAGCGACTTCATCAACCATCTGATCTACGCCAGCCGGCGCAACGTCTTCGTCCAGTGCGTCGTGGACTGGCGCAAGATGACCCTGACCAGGAGCGAGAACTATGCGCGCCTGAAGCGTTCCGGGATCGAGTTGATCGGGGTGGTCTGCACCCCGCAGCACCCTCTCATCGAGCTCGCGCCGGACATGCACACCAAGTTCATCATATTCAACGACGAGGATTGCATACTGGGGTCGTTCAACATCACCTTCGACCGATGGTGGGCGAACTGGGAATCCGGCATGACGTTTCAATCCAAGGGCGTATGCCGCCTGCTCGACAACATCTTCCAGAGCCAACGCGGCGGTTTCATCCAGCGATACGGCATCGACCCGATGAGCCCGTTCAACCTGCTGTACACCTTCGGCAGGCACTTCATCCGGGACGGCAAGAACTATCGCCCCCATCACGCGATCATTTCCGAGATCCGCCGCGCCAGGCATTCGCTCAAGCTGTCGTTGTTCCTCATGGGGGAACTGCAGGGCGAACACCACGACAGCGTGGTGGACGCGTTGATCGACGCCAAGGCCCGCGGCGTCGATGTCCATCTCCTACTGAACGGCCACCTGGCCAGGCAGGGGCGGATCGGGGTGGCGCGCACCATGGCGGAGGAACTGGACCGCCCCTTGCTGCCGGTGGTCGACAGGCTCCGGTCGGCCGGCGTCCGCGTGGGCCTGGTCTACGGCCTGCACGACCATGTGGTGCCCTATTCGCCGATACATTCGAAGTACTGTGTCATCGACGGCGCCATCGTGCTGGAAGGCAGCTTCAACTGGTACAACACCTCGGTGTTCTCGCACGACCTGCTGGTCGTGATCAACAGCCGCGACATCGCGCAGGCCTACCTGCACGAATTCGAGCAGATCCAACGGCTGTTCCGGGTCTATTGAGTCCGGCCACCCGGCCAGTCCCCCGGGGCGCCCGATTGGTGCATCACAGGGACATCCGGCCATGAATTGGTGCATCCGCGCCCATCGGCACCCGCACCACCCCCTCGACGACGGCCGCCCCATGGTCAACGCACGGACCGGTTCCCCGCCCCTTTGACGACCACGGCCGAGCATCCCGGCATTTTCGGCAACGGGCCCTCCGCAGGCATTCGCCGGATGGCGACGCCGCCGATCACATAAGCTACCCCTCCCCTTTCTTGGCCTCCATCCTGGCTTTGAGGTCGGCAAAAGGATTGAAGGTCGCCGCCGCTGGCGCCGCTGCGCGATCGCCGCGTCCCTCCATGTCCTTCAGCTTGGCATGCTCATGCTCGTGGCAATAGGTGCACAGCAACTCCCAGTTGCTTCCGTCCGCGGGATTGTCATGGTGGTTGCCGTTCTTGTGATGGACCTCCAGTTGCCGGAGGTTGCTCCGGTCGAAGGTCCGCGCACAGCGGCCGCATACCCATGGGAACAGCTTCAGGGCTTGCTCCCTGTATCCCCGCTCACGCTGCTCGGCGTTACGCCGCGCTTCGAGAACGATCTTGTCCAGTCGGTCGTTGGAATTGGACATCGCAGCCCCGGGTCATTGGAAACTCAGCAGAACATAGACCTTTGTCGGACGCTTTCATACCGGCACCGTCAGCGCGAGCGTCGGGCGGGAACGCCGGCAACGCCCGCCCGGCGGGCAAATGCCTTATCCTGCAACCGGCAAGACTCGTCGGAGGCGGCAATGCTCATACTGATCACCGGTGTCTCGCGCGGGCTCGGCCGGGCCCTGGCGACGGGGTTCATGGACCGCGGCCACACCGTCTACGGCTGCGGGCGCGACCCGGCGGCCATGGCGACGCTGGCGGCCGAATACCCGCGGCCGCACCGCTTCGACATCGTCGACGTCAGCCGCGACGACCAGGTCGCGGCCTGGGCACAAAGCTGCCTGGCCGAGGGGGAAGCACCCGACCTGCTCATCAACAACGCCGCCCTGATCAACCGCAACGCCAGCCTCTGGCGCATCGCCGCCGCCGACTTCGACGCCGTCATCGACGTCAACGTCAAGGGCGTCGCCAACGTCATCCGCCATTTCCTGCCCGCCATGGTCGCTCGCGGCCACGGCGTGGTGGTCAACTTCAGTTCGGGTTGGGGCCGGGAAACGGACCCGGAAGTGGCCCCCTATTGCGCCAGCAAATGGGCCGTCGAGGGCCTGACCAAGGCCCTGGCGCAGGAACTTCCCCGGGGCATGGCCGCCGTCCCGGTGTCACCGGGCATCATCGACACCGACATGCTGCGCAGTTGTTTCGGCACCCAGGCCGCCGCTTATCCGGACGCGACGGAATGGGCCCGCGCGGCCGTACCCTGGCTGCTCGGACTCGGCCGCCACGACAACGGCCGTTCGCTGACCGTGGGCGACCTGCATTGACCCGCGCGGGGCCCCGGAATCAGGCCAGCGCGGCGCGAACGGCGTCCGGATCCAGGAAATAGCGGCAGAGCTCGCGTCCGGCCAGTTCCAGCACCGGCAACAGCTGCCCGTAGCGTTCGGCCACTTCGCCGTCCCAGCCGACCTCGACCTCGCGCAGGGTGAATTCGAGCGTCGGCGCCAGGGCGACCAGGCCGGCCTTCATCTCGTCGCAGAGATGGCAGCCGGCCCGCGTATACAGCACCAGCTCAGTCAAGACGCAGCGGGATGTACAGGGAACCGTCGCCGCGCTTGATCAGCAGGGCGATGCTCTTGCGGCCCTTGACGTTGACCGCGCGGGACAGTTCCGCGGCGCTGTTGACCGGCTGGTTCCCGGCCGCGACGATGACGTCGCCGGGACGGATGCCGGCGCGTGCCGCCGCCCCCACCGACTCCTCGACCAGGACGCCGGAATCCACGTTGAGCTGGGTCTTCTGCTCGGGCCGGAGGCTGCTCACCGCCAGGCCGGCCGGGTCCGGCTTGCCGTCCTCGGACACCGCCACGGCACCGGCATCGGCCTCGCCCACCTTGACCGTGACGTCGCGGGTGGCGCCCTTGCGCCAGACGGACATGACCACCTGGCTGCCCGGCTTGGTGGCCGCCACCATGCGGGGCAGGTCGATGGAGTTGTCGACCGGCTTGCCGTCGTAGCCGAGGATGATGTCGGAAGGCTTGATGCCGGCCTTCTCGGCCGGACTGTCGGCCTCGACCTCCGAGACCAGCGCACCGCGCGGCTTGCCGAGGCCGAAGGAGTCGGCCAGGTCGGCGGTGACCTCCTGGATCATCACGCCGAGGCGCCCGCGGCTGACCTTGCCGCCGGCCTTGATCTGCTCGGCCACCTCCATGGCGACGTCGATGGGGATGGCGAAGGACAGGCCCATGTAGCCACCCGACCGGGAGATGATCTGCGAGTTCATGCCCACCACCTCGCCGCGCATGTTGAACAGCGGGCCGCCCGAGTTGCCCGGGTTCACGGCCACGTCGGTCTGGATGAACGGGGTGTAGCTGCCGTGCGGCAGGGCCCGCCCCTTGGCCGAGACGATGCCGGCGGTGACCGAGTTCTCGAAGCCGAACGGCGCGCCGATCGCCAGCACCCATTCGCCGACCTTGAGCTTGTCGGGGTCGCCGATGGCCACCTTGGGCAGATGGTCGGCCTTGATCTTGAGCAGGGCGACGTCGGACTTCTCGTCGCTGCCGATCACCTTGGCACGGAACTCGCGCCGGTCGGGCAGCTTCACGGTCACCTCGTCGGCCCCGTCGACGACGTGGGTGTTGGTCAGGATGTAGCCATCCGAGGAGACGATGAAGCCGGAGCCCTGGCCGTGCCGCGGCCGGCCAAAGCCGTTCTCGGGCGCGCCCATGTCGGGCATGCCGAAACGCTTGAACAATTCGGCCATCTCGTCCGGCATCCGGTTGCCGCGGGCGCCCGCCGCGGGTTTGGCGTCCTGGGTGGTGGTGATGTTGACCACGGACGGCGACTGCTTTTCGACCAGGTCGGTGAAGTCGGGCAGCGTGCCGGCTTGGGCGACGCCGGCCACGCCGAAGGCGAGGATGATCCAGGCAATACATTTCTTCATGTCTACCTCTCCGAAACCAGATTGAAGTCGAGGCCCGGGCGGGCCGGGATCAAGCCACCGAGCAGCCGGCGGAACCTCGCCTGAGGATGACCGGCGCCGTTGCGGCGTGCCGGCGTTTCAGCCAGAGCGCCGCGACCGCCAGGCCGGCCACACCTCCTGCGACCGCCCAGCCCTCGCCCCAGTTCCCGCCCAGCAGCGCCCCGAGCAGCAGGAGCAGCAGCGGCACGACATAGGCGGACAACGCGGCGCGCAACAGGGAACCTTCCTCGATGCCCACGACGACGTTGTCGCCGGGTTCGGCGTCGATCGGGTTCGACACGGCATATTCCGGTTCGTGGGGATGCAGCATGCGGGCGAAGGTGGAACTGCCGCAGCCCTTGCCGCCGCAGGCGCCGCAGGAACTGGGACTTTCGCTGCGCACCCAGGCGATGTCGCCCTCGACCCGGACCACCCGCGCGGAATTCTCGATCATCGGCTCAGCGCACCGCCAGGTTGGTGGCCACGGCCTCGACCGCGGGCCAGGGCGCGTCGCCCAGCACGGTGACCTGGTAGGGGCCGAGCTTGCGGGTGAGCATGTTCATCATGCCGTGCGTGCTTTGGCCGCGGATGCTGATCAGGTTCTTGGGCGCCGGCTCGACGAACATCGAGATATGGCTGAGGCCGTCGCTGAACACCCAGTGCTCGACCTCGCCGTTGCGGTTGGGCAGCTTGCGCTTGATGGCAACCTCCTTGATGAAGCCGGGCGGCAGGAAGCGGACCGCGATGGCCCCGGTATCGAGGGGCCGCAGGTCGTCCGACGGGGCCACCGCGGGCGGCTCCGGCTCCGGCTTGCTCTGGCCGCCCGTGCGCACGCTGGTGAAGGCGTACTGGACCAGGGTGTGGCCGGCACCGTCGACCATCACGGCCTTGAGCGGCAAGCCGGTGAGTTGATCGGCGCAGAGTTGATAACCCCAGCGGTAGCGGTCGCGCGGCACCAGTTCCACGGTGCGGCATTCCTGGCCGGCAACCCGGTCCAGGTCGCCCAGGCGCACGGAATAGTTGTCGATCAGCTTGGCCGTCTTCTCCGGCAGCAGGTCCGGAAAGTGCCGGCTGCCCAGGCGGCGCTCCAGGCGCTGGCCCTTGGCATCCCACACCAGGGTCACCGACTCGTTGCGATAGCAGCGGATCTCGCGTTGCTTGCCGTCCAGGACCACCAGCCGGCTGGTGCTGGTCAGGCCGCTGCTATGGTTCTCGACCTGGATGGTCTTCATGCGGTCGCCCATCTGCATGACGAAGATGCCCTCGTAGGGTAGCTTGCGCGAGGCATCGGAAATGCGCTGCAGCCAGGAGGCCCCTTCGGCGTCGGGAACTTCGGTCCCGGCCCAGGCTGGCGCGGCGAGTGCCGCGGCCAGCACGAGCGCATAGATCATCGTTCGCCTCCGGCGAGGGACACCTGGGTGAAACGCATCTCGGGTTCGCCGGCGACCGCATAGGCGTAGTCCTGATGGGCGGCGAGATAAGGCTGGGCCTCGTCGTTCGAGGCCGAGGCGAGGGTAGCCGGAGTGACCGCGTTGGCCGGGGCGTTGACCGCCACCGGGGCGATCGGGCCGACACCTTCCTGCGGCGACAGGCTCAGCACGCCCCAGGCGATGGCGGCGACCGCGGCGGCGGCGGCCGCGAGATAGTATGGCCGCGGGGTATCGTGCTTGGCCGCCATGGGCGCCAGGACGGTCGGCTCGTCGGCCAGGGCGGCGCCGATGCGTGCGGTCAGGTCCGGACGCCGCCCGCCGCAACCGCGCAGGGCGTCGCCGATCAGGCTGTAGTCGGCCCAACGCCGGGCGGCATCGGGGTCGAGATGGGCAAGATGGCGCTTGGCGGTTTCCGTTTCGAGTTCACCGTCGAACAAAGCCGACAACCAACTCTCCTCGTCGGCATCGGGTTTTCGCATCGCGTTCAGTTCAGTCATCTTCACCACCTTTTGTCTTCGGACGTACCGAGTATCGGCCGCAGCTTGGCGGCGATAGCCTCGCGCGCCCGGAAAATCCGGGATCGCACGGTGCCGATGGGGCAACCCATCATCTCGGCGATCTCCTCGTAACTCAAGCCCTCCATCTCCCGCAGGGTGATGGCAGTGCGCAACTCCTCGGGCAGGGCCTCGACGACCTGGTTGACCGCCATGGCCACCTGCTTGGACAGCAACTCCGACTCCGGCGTACTGATGTCCTGCGCGACCAGGCGCTCGTCGGGCTCGTCGTCGTCGTCCAGTGCCTGCTCGCTGATGGTCGGCATGGACTTCTTGCGCGTCGCCAGATAGTTCTTGGCCGTGTTTACGCCGATCCGGTACAGCCAGGTGTAGAAGGCCGAGTCGCCGCGGAAATTGGGCAAGGCCCGGTACGCCTTGATGAAGGTTTCCTGGGCGATATCGTCGACTTCGTCCGGGTCGCGCACCATGCGCGACAACAGCCTGAGCAAGCGCCGGTGATACTTCTCGACCAACAGCTCGAACGCCCGCTTGTCGCCCAAGCGCGCTCGTTCCACCAGCTGCCGGTCAATATCCTGTTCGCTCATGATCGATTCATACGGAGCATGGAAGCCCCTGGCCCACCCTTTCCATCAAAACCGGGCTAGTATAACCGTCACTGAAGCGCCAGTACTGCGCTACTGACATCGGCCACGCCACGTAAGTTCCCCCTCGCACCATGCAAGATTACGACGTCCTCATCATCGGTTCCGGCCTCGCCGCCTGCACGCTCGCCCTCTCCCTGCCCGAGCACCTGCGCATCCTGATGATCACCAAGAAGACCTTCGGCGACAGTTCCAGCGCCATGGCCCAGGGCGGCATCGCGGCCGCCTTCTCCAACGAGGACAGCTTCGCCGACCACATCCGCGACACCCTGGTCGCCGGGGCCGGGTTGTGCGACGAGGCCGCCGTGCGCTACGTCGTCGAACACGGCCCGGACGCCATCAAGTGGCTGATCTGGCAGGGCGTGCCGTTCGACCGCGAGAACAACGGCTACCACCTGACCCGCGAGGGCGGCCACAGCCAGCGCCGCATCTTCCACGTCGCCGACGCCACCGGTGCGGGTGTCCAGGAAACCCTGATGGCCAGGCTGCGCGCCGCGCCCAACGTCGAGTTCAAGGAACGCCACATCGCCATCGACCTGATCACCGGACGCAAGCTCGGTCTCGACGACAAGCGCGTCTACGGCGCCTACGTCCTGGACGCCGACGCCGACCAGGTCGAAACCATCGCCGCCGGCCATACGGTGCTCGCCACCGGCGGCGCCGGCAAGGTATTCCTCTACACCTCCAACCCCGACACCGCCACCGGCGACGGCGTCGCCATGGCCTGGCGGGCCGGCTGCCGGGTCGCCAACCTGGAATTCGTGCAATTCCATCCGACCTGCCTGTACCACCCGCAGGCCAAGTCCTTCCTGATCACCGAGGCCATGCGCGGCGAGGGCGCCGTGCTGCGCCTGCCCGACGGCACCCGCTTCATGCCCGAGCACGACGAGCGGGCCGAACTGGCGCCGCGCGACATCGTCGCCCGCGCCATCGACTTCGAGATGAAGAAGCGCGGCCTCGACTGCGTCTACCTGGACATCACGCACCAGCCGGCCAAGTTCATCGTCGGCCACTTCCCCAACATCTATGCCCGCTGCAAGGAACTCGGCATCGACATCACGCGCGAATGGATACCGGTCGCGCCGGCCGCCCATTACACCTGCGGCGGGGTCCTGGTGGACGAGAACAGCCGCACCGACCTGGAGAACCTCTACGCCATCGGCGAGACCACCTGCACCGGCCTGCACGGGGCCAACCGGCTGGCCAGCAACTCCCTGCTCGAGTGCCTGGTCTACGGCCGCGCCGCGGCGGCGGACATCGTCCGCGGCACCCCCGCCGAGGCACCCGTGTTGCCCGACTGGGACGAGAGCCGGGTTACCGACGCGGACGAGCAGATCGTCATTACCCACAACTGGCACGAGCTGCGCAGCTTCATGTGGGACTACGTCGGCATCGTGCGCACCAACAAGCGCCTGGAGCGGGCGGTGCACCGCATCCGCCTGCTGCGCCAGGAGATCCACGAGTACTACAGCAACTTCCGGGTCAGCAACGACCTGATCGAGTTGCGCAACCTGGTCGAGACGGCCGGCCTCATGGTGCGTTGCGCCCAGGCCCGGCACGAGAGCCGGGGCCTGCACGCGTCGAGGGATTATCCGGAGCTGTTACCGGAGGCCAGGAATACGGTGCTGGAACCGGAGTAGGCAGTTTTCTCCCCTCGCCCTTTGGGAGAGGGACGTGGGCGAGAGGGCGTAACGGTTAATTTGCCTTACCGCCAAAGCCAGGACATCACTTCGCAAACGGCTCAGGCCGGGAGGCGCCCGGCAACGCCTGACTTTCTTTGCTCGTGCAAAGAAAGTCAGCAAAGAAAGCACACCCCACTTCACCGCCCTTCGGGTTCCCAAATTCTTGGCAAACATTCGGGCGGCTGCGCAACTCGCCCTGCGGGCTCAAACAGTGCTCGCCGACATCCCCCGAATATTCGCCAAGAATTTGGCGGCTCAGAGGGGAAGGGACAACGCCCCCACCCTGCCCTCCCCAGCTTGCGGTGGGCTCATCGAGCATCGAATTTCACGCCGGAAAAGATCGTAAACAACACACCAACGCAGAAGGGAATCGCCAATATCTTCACGGCGGCATAGTGACTATCGGTCAACCAATATCCGATGAAAGCGAGGAGGCCTGCCAGCGCACAAAACGACAAACCCAACAAGATAAACAAGCGTCCCATTGCCGTTCTACGCCCAGGCAAATCGATCAGTTTGGTCTTGCCCCGAACCAGGTTGATCAACACATACGCGAACGGGGCCGTCGCCAAGAGATATGGACAACATGCCAAATGGCCCCATCATGACGAATAAGGCAACACACCCTGCAATGGACAGAGTGAGCACAAAGGCTGCCACAGAAAATTTGGCAACCATCCCTGTATCCAACCTAATGATTCTTATGCTTCTCGAAGCATAAGACGCCGTCCTAACACAGTAAACACGGACATGGACAAAGGGTGTGTTCCCCCTCAGCCGGAGCCGGGATTTCGGGGCGAGGACGGGGGAAGTCGGCGAAAGGTGTCTGAGCGCAGCGAGTTCTTTCGCCGCCCGGCCTCGATCCGAAATCCCGGGGTTTCGACGGATGCGGGGCGTGTTTTCTTTGCTTACTTTCTTTGCACGAGTAAAGAAAGTGAGGCGCTGCCGGGCACCCCCGGCCAAACCCCGCGAAACCGACGGAAAGGCTCCGGGAAGCCAACGTCCATCCGCCGGGCACACCCCCTGAGATTTGATTCAGCAGGGCTCCCGGCGCCATGACGACGGAATCAAGATGGATCGAGGCTTCCCGTCGCCGCCGCCCGGGACGGGAATGGCGCGGTTATTTCTGCGCCCGTCCGGCCAGGAAATGCACCAGCAGCGGCACCGGACGGCCGGTGCCGCCCTTCTCCTTGCCCGACTTCCAGGCCGTGCCGGCAATGTCCAGGTGCGCCCACTTGTACTTCTTGGTGAAACGCGACAGGAAGGCCGAGGCCGTGATGGTGCCGGCCGGGCGGCCGCCGATGTTGGCCATGTCGGCGAAATTGCTCTTCAGCTGGTCCTGGTACTCGTCCAGCAGGGGCAGCTGCCAGCAGCGGTCGCCGGCCTGTTCCCCGGCCTGGTAGACCTCGCGCGCCAGGGCATCGTCGTTGGCGAGCAGACCGGAGACGACGTGGCCGAGGGCGATCACGCAGGCCCCGGTCAGGGTGGCGATGTCGATCACCGCGGCCGGCTCGAAGCGTTCGGCGTAGGTCAGCGCGTCGCACAGGATCAGCCGCCCCTCGGCGTCGGTGTTGAGCACTTCGATGGTCTGGCCGGACATCGAGGTGACGATGTCGCCCGGCTTGTTGGCCCCCCCACTCGGCATGTTCTCGCAGGTCGGAATCAGGCCCACCACGTTCAGGGGCAGCTTCAACTCGGCGACCGCCTGCAGGGTGCCGAGCACCGAGGCGGCACCGCACATGTCGTACTTCATCTCGTCCATCTCGGCGGCCGGCTTGAGCGAGATGCCGCCGGAATCGAAGGTGATGCCCTTGCCGACCAGGACGACCGGCTTGTCCGACTTGGCGCCACCGCGGTATTCCATGACGATGAACTTGGGCGGCTGCTCGGAACCCTTGGCGACGGAAAGCAGGGAGCCCATGCCGAGCTTCTCCATGTCCTTCTGGCCGAGCACCTGGATCTTCATCTTGCCGGCCTCGGCCAGGGCCTTGGCGCGATCGGCCAGGTAGCCGGGCGTGCAGACGTTGCCCGGCAGGTTGCCCAGGTCCTTGGCCAGATTGACGCCGTTGACGATGGCCTGGCCGCGGGCGACCCCGGCCTCGGTCACCCCGGCGACGCCGGCGCCGACCATCAGGGTCAGCTTGCGCAGGGCTTTCTTGTCGTCGTCCTTGTGGCTCTTCATGCCGTCGAAGCGGTACGCCGCCTCGCCCGCCATGACGACGATCTGCTCGGCCTTCCAGCCCGGGTCGTGCAGGCCCACCGGCACCTCGGGCAGGAAGACCGCCGCTTCGCTCGCGCCGGTGCCGGCCAGGGCCTTGATGGCGGTGCGGGCGGCATCCCGGAAAGCCTTCTCGCCGAATTCCTCTTCCTTGCCGAGACCGACCAGCAACACCCGCTCGCAAACCAGGCCGGCCGGGTTGTGGAGAATCAGCGTGGAGCCGGCACGGCCATCCACGTCGCCGCGTTTGATCAGGGCAGCGAGCACGCCTCCGCCGGCCAGGTCGAGCGCCTGGGCGGCGGGCGTCAGCTTGCCCGGCTCGTAGACGCCGACGACGGCGCAGGGGGTCTTCATCTTCTCGGGGCTACGGCTTTTTATGCTAAATTCCACGGCGAACTCCTAAGTCAAACGGTTCTGTCTCGGACGATCGATAGGGCGGCACCCGCTCCGGGTGCGCCTGGGCCCCACCAGCATAAATCAAAGCATGCGCCTCTACCAAAGAGCCCTCCTGCGGGAAATGACCGCCACATCGGGGATCGCGCTGGGCGTCGTGTCGGCCATCATGCTGGTCATCCTGTCGGTACGCATCCTGGGTACCGCGGCCCTGGGCGAGATCGGCGTCTCGGCGGTCCTGCCGTTCATCACCTTCGGCTACCTGCGCTTTCTCCACATCCTGCTCGCCCTGGCGCTCTTCATCGGCGTCCTGCTGACCTTCTCGCGTTACTGGCAGGACAGCGAGATGGTGATCTGGTCGGGGGCGGGCCTGTCGCCGCTGGCCTGGATACCGTCGGTGCTGCGCCTGTCCGTGCCGATCACCCTGATCATCGGCACCCTCAGCCTGGCGCTCAACCCCTGGCTGGCACAGCAGCGTACCGAATACGAAAACTACCTGACGGTGAAGAAGGACGAGGCGGCCGACCTGACTCCCGGCCTGTTCGCCGAGACCCAGCGCGGCACCCGGGTGTATTTCGTCGAGAGCCTCAAGGAACGCGGCCCGGACGTGCGCAACATCTTCATCCAGTCCGAGGACCAGGGCCGCACCGGCATCGTGGTGGCCAACCAGGGTTCGGTCCAGCAGATGCCGAACGGCGACCGCTTCCTGGTCCTCGACACCGGCCGCCGCTACGAGGGCATCCCCGGCCAGGCCGACTACCGGGTCGCCGACTTCCTCCACTACGGCTTCCGCCTGGACCCCGCCAAGGTCAAGACCAAGACGGCCCCGCCCAGGGAGCGCGACACCGCCTACCTGCTGGCCAACCCGAGCCCCGGCAACCAGGCGGAACTGGCCTGGCGCATCGGCACCCCGATCAGCGCCCTGATGCTGTCGCTGTTCGCCGTGCCGATCAGCTTCATCAACCCGCGCGCCGGGCGTTCCTTGAACATCCTGCTCGCCATCCTGTTGTTCACCCTGTACATCAACGTCGTCAGCCTGAGCCAGTCCTGGGTCAGCCACGGCAGCCTGGGCGCCGGGGCCAGCCTGGCCCTGGTGCACGGCATGGCCCTGGCCCTCCTGGTGGCGAGCTACTGGTGGCGCTACGGGCGCGCCCTCACCAGGGGCCGGCGATGACCCTGCTGTTCCGTTACCTGAGCGGCCAGATACTGGCCTCCTTCGGTCTCGCCCTGACCGCCCTGCTGCTGCTGTTCGGCATCTTCGACCTGATGAACGAGCTCGATTCCCTGCGCGACGACTACACGGTCGGCCGCGCCGTCATCTACGTCCTGCTCAGCATGCCCGGCCGGGCCCAGGAACTGCTGCCGATCGCCGCCCTGCTCGGGGCCATCTTCGCCCTGGCGCGGCTGGCGGCCACCTCCGAGTTCACGGTCATGCGCGCGTCCGGCCTGAGCACCGGCCGCCTGGTCGGCTATATGGCGGCCCTCGGCCTGCTGCTCGGCGTCGCCACCCTGCTGGTCGGCGAGTACCTGACGCCACCCGCCGAGCGCCTGGCCCAGCAGATCAAGATCCGCAGCACCACCGGCATCGTCGCCCAGCAGTTCCGCTCCGGGCTCTGGGCCAAGGATGGCGGAACCTTCATCAACATCCGCCAGATGCGCCCGGATACGAGCCTGGTCGACGTGCGCATGTATGAATTCGACGACGCCTTCCGGCTGCTCCGCATCCGCATCGCCCGCACCGCCAACTGGTCCGACAGCGGCCACTGGCAACTGCACGACGTGACCGACACCTCACTCGGGGAAACCGGCACCCAGGTGGTCCGGCGCCCGGAACTGGACTGGCAGTCGCCGATTTCGCCCGACCTGCTGTCCGTGCTGATGGTCAACCCGGACCGCATGGCGGTCAGCACCCTGTATTCCTACATCAGTTACCTGAACGCCAACCATCAGAAGGCGACCCGCTACGAGATCGCCCTCTGGAGCAAGCTCGCCTCGCCTCTGGCCGCCCCGGTGATGCTGCTCCTGGCGCTGCCGTTCGCCTACCAGCAGGCGCGCGGCGGCAAGATCGGCAATCGGGTCCTGCTGGGCATCCTGATCGGCCTCGGCTTCCACCTGATCAACCGGATGTCGGGCAACCTGGGCTTGCTCAACGACTGGCCGCCCACCCTGAGCGCCCTGCTGCCGCTGACGGTATTCTCGATCGCGGCCCTGGTCGCGCTCCGACGCGTGGAGACGCGCTAGGCCGCCACCAGGCGGGTGTCGGCCAGGCGGTCGTGCAGGAACAGCCGGTCGCGGTCGAAGAACGCCCACAGGAAACCCATCCCACCCGCCGCCAGCCCCACTGCCGCGAGGCCATAGCGCAGCCAGGCCCGGCCGAAGCCGAGCCGCATGCCACCGACCTCGACGACGCGGATGCGCCAGGTCTTCATGGCCAGGGTCTGGCCGCCATGGCACCAGAACCAGGTGAGATAGACGCCCGCAACCAGAAACAGCCAGGCCTGGTAAAGGTGCCTGGCACGGCCGGCGCTGACGTCGGGCAACAGGCCGACGACCAGGAGGCCCGCCAGGAACAGCACGGCGCCGAGCAGCAGGGCATCGTAGAAAAGGCTGGCGAAACGACGGGCGAGGGACGGTGTTTGCATGGCCCCGCAACTATACCGTTATTTTCGTTTGCGATTCCGGCGGACGATGGATATAATCCGCCGTTCTCTGCATAGCCGATATTTCTGGAGCGAAGCATGTACGCGGTTATCCGTACCGGTGGCAAGCAATACAAAGTGGCGGCCGGTGGCACTCTGAAAGTTGAAACCCTGCCCGCCGAAGTGGGTAGCGAAATCGTAATCAACGACGTCCTGATGGTTGCCGACGGCGACGACATCAAGGTCGGCACCCCCGTGGTCGCCGGCGCCAGCGTCAAGGCTACCGTCCTGTCCCACGGTCGTGGCGAGAAGGTGACCATCTACAAGATGCGTCGCCGCAAGCACTACCGCAAGAGCCAGGGCCACCGCCAGAACTACACGGAAATCCGCATCGACGGCATTTCCGCCTGACAGGAGTCAATGAACCATGGCACACAAAAAGGCAGGCGGCAGCTCCCGTAACGGCCGCGATTCCAAGCCCAAGATGCTGGGCGTCAAGCGCTACGGCGGCGAGTTCGTGCCCGCGGGCAACATCCTCGTCCGTCAGCGCGGCACCCAGTTCCATCCCGGCCTGAACGTCGGCATCGGCAAGGACCACACCCTGTTCGCGCTGGTCGACGGCACCGTCGAGTACAAGACCAAGGGCCCCCTGAACCGCCGCACGGTCAGCGTCATCCCGGTCCAGGCCTGAGCGCCCCGTGATCGCGAGAGCCCTATCCTCGGATAGGGCTTTTTAGTTTTGGCCGAGCCGACGTTTACCCGCCACCGAATTGGCCGCAGCGCGGCCAATTTCATTTACGATCTATTGCCATGAAATTCATCGACGAAGCCCGCATCGAGGTGGCCGCCGGCAAGGGCGGCAACGGCGCGGTTTCGTTCCGCCGGGAGAAGTTCATCCCCCTGGGCGGTCCGGATGGCGGCGACGGCGGCCGTGGCGGCAGCGTCTGGGCGGTGGCCGACCGCAATATCAACACCCTGGTGGAATACCGCTATACCCGCCACTTCAAGGCCCGCAACGGCGAAGGCGGACGGGGTTCAGACTGCTACGGCAAGGGTGCCGACGACATCACCCTGCGCGTCCCGGTGGGCACCGTGATCCACGACGAGGACACCGGCGAACTGATCGCCGACCTCGCCCAGGACGGCCAGCGTGCCCTGCTCGCCAAGGGCGGCAAGGGCGGCCTCGGCAACCTGCACTTCAAATCCAGCACCAACCGGGCGCCGCGGCAGAGCACCCCCGGGGAACCGGGCGAGTCGCGCAACCTGCAACTGGAACTGCGCGTCCTGGCCGACATCGGCCTGCTCGGCATGCCCAACGCCGGCAAGTCCACCTTCATCCGCGCCGTCTCGGCGGCGCGCCCGAAGGTCGCCGACTATCCGTTCACGACACTGCACCCCAACCTGGGCGTGGTCCGGGTCGATACCGACCGCAGCTTCGTCATCGCCGACATCCCCGGCCTGATCGAGGGCGCCGCCGAGGGCCACGGCCTCGGCCACCAGTTCCTGCGCCACCTGGCGCGCACGCGCCTGCTCCTGCATCTGGTCGACCTCGCCCCGTTCGACCCCGACACCGACCCGGTGCACGAGGCCCGCGCCATCGTCGAGGAACTCAGGAAGTACGACGAGGAGCTCTACCGCAAGCCGCGCTGGCTGGTCCTCAACAAGCTCGACCTGATCCCCGAGGCGGAGCGCCAGGGGCGCATCGACGCCTTCGTCGAGGCCTACCAGTGGCAGGGCCCGGTGTATGCCATCGCCGCCATCAGCGGCAGCAACTGCCAGCCCCTGATCTTCGCCATCATGGACGCCCTGGACGAGCTGAAGCGCACCGAGGAACCCGGCGAGCCAGCCGGGGAAGCCGCCGAATGACCCGCTCCGTGGTCGCGGACGCCGGCCGCATCGTCGTCAAGGTGGGCAGCGCCCTGGTGACCAACGACGGCCGCGGCCTGGACCATGCCCGCCTGGCCCGCTGGGCCGAGGAGATCGCCGCCCTGAGCCGGCTCGGCAAGGAAGTGGTCCTGGTCTCCAGCGGCGCCATCGCCGAGGGCGTCAAGCGCCTGGGCTGGAGCAAGCGGCCGCATGCCCTGAACGAACTCCAGGCCGCCGCCGCGGTCGGCCAGATGGGCCTGGTCGAGGCCTACGAGCGCGGTTTCAAGGCCCACGGCCTGCAGACCGCCCAGGTCCTCCTCACCCATGCCGACCTGGCCAACCGGGAACGCTACCTGAATGCCCGCACCACCCTGCGGACGCTGCTCGGCTTCAAGGTGATCCCGATCATCAACGAGAACGACACCGTCACCACGGACGAGATCAAGGTCGGCGACAACGACACGCTGGGTGCCCTGGTCGCCAACCTGATCGAGGCCGACGTCCTGGTCATCCTGACCGACCAGCGCGGCCTCTACACGGCCGACCCGCGCAAGCACCCGGACGCCCGCTTCGTGGACGAGGCGGTGGCCGGCGACCCGAGCCTGGAGGCCATGGCCGGCGGGGCCGGGACCGGGATCGGCACGGGCGGCATGTTGACCAAGATACTGGCCGCCAAGCGCGCGGCGCGCAGCGGCGCCCACACGGTGATCGCCAGCGGGCGCGAGGACAAGGTCCTCGAACGCCTGGCCGCCGGCGAAGCGATCGGCAGCCAGCTGCTCGCCAAGAAGGAACCCCTGGCGGCGCGCCGGCAATGGCTGGCCGACCACCTGCAGGTACGCGGCAGCCTGGTCCTCGACGCCGGCGCCGTACGCGCCCTGAGCGTCCAGGGCAAGAGCCTGCTGCCGATCGGCGTGGTCGAGGTCCGGGGCGAGTTCCGGCGCGGCGAGGTGGTCGGCTGCATCGACAGCAACGGCCAGGACATCGCGCGCGGCCTGGTCAACTACGGCTCCGAGGAGGCGCGCCGCATCCTGCGCAAGCCGAGCTCGGAGATCGCCGCCATACTCGGCTACCAGGACGAGCCCGAACTGATCCACCGGGATAACCTGGCCCTGCTGTAGCCGCACCAGCTCGCGGTGCCGGCCGAGCGGCCGCCCGGCGAGTAGAAAATACTAGAAACGCCGGCGCCGCGCCGTGGTCCAATGCCGGAAACCACACCCGAGAGGCCGCCATGACCGATGTCCGACTCATCGCCACGCTACTGACCCTGTTCGTCCTGCCGGTGCAGGCCCAGGACATCGACCTGAGCAAGCAGATCCAGTCCGGCCAGTGGCTGATGACCTACCAGCGCTCGGGCGAGATCAAGCCCCTGCACCTCAAGCGCCAGGAGAATGGCAGCAGCCACACCTGCATCGCCGGGGACGCGCGCGACAAGATCGTCGACTGGATCGCCGGCAAGGGCTGCACCATCGACAAGGAGAGCCAGGTCAACGGCACCTATCACCTCGAAGGCTCCTGCCGGCTGAAATGGTGGAAGAGCCAGCCCATCCCGGTGAGCGTCGACCTGAAGCCGGAATCGCCGACCCGGTTCAACCTCACCATCCAGACCCGTGACAACAACCTGATGGGTTACACCGAGCAGACCCGCGCCGTGCGCATCGGCCCGTGCGAGGCGCCGTCAGCAGGACAGCCCGAACAGCAGCGCGGCACCAAGACCTGAGGCGAGGCCCAGAAACAGCCAGAAATGGCGCCAGCGGGCGGCGCGCCCGGCCCACCAGTTGCCCGCCTGCTGCCACAACTCGGCGACGCTGATCAGCACGAACACCAGCCAGGGCGGCGCCGCCACCGCGACCAGGAAAACCTTGCGGTCGGCGGCGCCCTGTTCGCACAACATCGGACGCAGGCGGAGGAAAGTGTCGTGGCGCTCGACCGCGAACACGATCAGGGCGGCCAGGGCCAGGGCAATGCCCAGGAAGGCGACCAGAAGGAGCCAGAAAGCCGGCGTACGCAGGAGGCCGAGCGCGGCCCGCCAGGCGTGCACCGGCGCGCTCAGCATTTCAGCGCGTAGAGGATGATCACCGCGGTGACCTGGAGCAGCACGGCGAACACGGCCAGGGCCTTGAACTTGTTCTTCCGGCCCAGGCGCCGGTTGTCCATGATGGCCATCCACTCGCCGATGACCCCGATCAGGCCGACCAGGAACAAGGGCGTGCAGAGGACGATGACCAGGATATGCCGGTTGCGCTCCTCGTCGCTCGAACAGAAGGCGGTGCGCATGGCCAGGCTGGTATCGAGGTACTTGATGGCCAGGTAGAACAGGTAGAACCAGACCAGCAGGGCGGCCAGGATGCCCAGGACGGTCCACCAGAAATTGGCCGTGGTCACGGTTTCGGTGAACACCTTCCAGCGGTACCGCCAGGCATATTTCCAGGTCATGCCACTCCCCGAAGTAGAACCACCTACGCCAATTTAGCGCGCTGCCCCCGTACCTTGTCCAGCGTGGCCGAAAAATCGGCCAGCCGCTTGCGTTCCTGCTCGACCACGGCGGCCGGTGCCTTGTCGACGAAACCGGGGTTGCCCAGCTTCGCCTCGGCCTTCTTGATCTCGCCCTCCAGGCGCGCGATCTCCTTGTCCAGGCGGGCCCGCTCGGCGGCCGGATCGACCTCGATGTGCAGCATCAGGCGCCAATCGCCCACCACGGCGACCGGGGCCTCGCCCTCGGGCAGCGGCGTCTTCGCCTGCACCTCGGCCAGGCGGCCGAGCAGTTGCATGTAGGGCGCGTAGACGGCGACCCGCTCGGCGTCGCCCTCGACGTAGAGCGGCACCTTGACCGAGGGGGCGAGGTTCATCTCGCCGCGCAGGTTGCGGCAGGCGTTGACGAGCGCCTTGAGGCGTTCCATCTCGGCCAGGGCGGCGGCATCGACGCGGCCGGCGTCGGGCAGCGGATAGGCAGCCAGCATGAGGCTGTCGCCCCGGGCGCCGGCGAGCGGCGCCACCGACTGCCAGAGTTCCTCGGTGATGAACGGGATGACCGGATGGGCCAGGCGCAGGGTTTCCTCGAGGACCCGCACCAGGGTGCGCCGGGTCGCCCGCTTGGCGGCCTCGGAGCCGTTGCCGATCTGCACCTTGGCGAGCTCGACGTACCAGTCGCAATACTCGTCCCAGACGAATTCGTAGATGGCGCGGGCGACCTGGTCGAAGCGGTACTGCTCGAAGCCGTCGTGCACGGCCGCCTTGGCCGCCTCCAGGCGCGACAGTATCCAGCGGTCGACGAAACTAAATTCGAGTGGCAACGCCTCATCAACCCCAGCGTCCTGGCCGTCGCAGTTCATGAGCACGAAGCGGGTGGCGTTCCACAGCTTGTTGCAGAAATTGCGGTAGCCCTCGCAGCGCGCCAGATCGAACTTGATGTCGCGGCCATGGGTGGCCAGGGAGGCGAAGGTGAAGCGCAGGGCATCGGTACCGAAGCTGGCGATGCCGTCCGGGAATTCCTTGCGCGTGGCCTTCTCGATGCCCTCGGCCTGCTTCGGGTTCATGAGGCCGAAGGTGCGCTTCTTGACCAGGTCGTCGAGGGCGATGCCGTCGATCAGGTCGATCGGGTCGAGCACGTTGCCCTTCGACTTGGACATCTTGTTGCCGTGCGAGTCGCGCACCAGGCCGGTGACGTAGACCTCCTTGAACGGCACCTTGCCGGTGAAGTGCAAGGTCATCATGACCATGCGGGCGACCCAGAAGAAGATGATGTCGAAGCCGGTCACCAGCACCGAGGTGGGCAGGTAGTTCTTCAGCTCGGCGGTGTCGTCCGGCCAGCCCAGGGTGGAGAACGGCCACAGGGCCGAGGAGAACCAGGTGTCGAGCACGTCCTCGTCGCGGGTCAGCGTGCGGCCGCCCGCCTGGGCCGTCGCCTCCGCCTCGGTCGCGGCGACGTAGACGTTGCCGGAGTCGTCGTACCAGGCCGGAATGCGGTGGCCCCACCAGAGCTGGCGCGAGATGCACCAGTCCTGGATGTTCTCCAGCCACTGCCGGTAGGTCGTGGTCCAGTTCTCGGGCACGAACCGGAGTTCGCCGCTGTCGACCACCTTGAGCGCGTCGCGGGCCAGCCCGGCCATGCTCATGAACCACTGGTCGGTGAGCATCGGCTCGATCACCGAGTGGGTGCGGTCGCCGCGCGGGATCATCAGCTTGTGCGGCTTGGCCGAGACCAGCAGGCCCTTGGCCTGGAGCTCGTCGAGGATCTTCTGGCGCGCCACGTAGCGGTCCAGGCCCTGGTACTCCGCCGGCGCGAACTCGTTCATCCGGGCGTCCAGGGTGAGGACGTTGATGGCCGCCAGGTTGTGGCGCTGGCCGACCTGCCAGTCGTTGAAGTCGTGCGCCGGGGTGATCTTGACGACCCCGGTGCCGAACTCGCGGTCGACGTAGTCGTCGGCGATGATCGGGATGCTGCGTTCCGCCACCGGCAGGCGCACGCGCTTGCCGACCAGATGGAGGTAGCGCTCATCCTCCGGGTTGACCGCCACGGCGGTGTCGCCCAGCAGGGTCTCCGGCCGGGTGGTGGCGACGGTGAGGACGCCGCTGCCGTCCTCCAGGGGATAATCGATCTCCCAGATGAAGCCGTCCTCCTCGGTGTTCACCACCTCCAGGTCGGACACCGCGGTCTGCAGGACCGGGTCCCAGTTGACCAGGCGCTTGCCGCGGTAGATCAGGCCTTCTTGGTAAAGCTTGACGAAGACTTCGGTGACCGCGCGAGAGAGACCGTCGTCCATGGTGAAGCGTTCGCGCTCCCAGGCCGGCGAGGTGCCCAGGCGGCGCATCTGCCGGGTGATCGTGGAACCGGAGTGCTCCTTCCATTCCCACACCTTGTCGAGGAAGCGGTCACGGCCGAGGTCGTGGCGCGACACCTTCTGGGCGTCCAGCTGGCGCTCGACGACGATCTGGGTGGCGATGCCGGCGTGGTCGGTGCCCGGCTGCCACAGGGTGTTGTCGCCGAGCATGCGGTGGTAGCGGGTCAGGGCGTCCATGAGGCCGTGCTGGAAGGCATGGCCCATGTGCAGGGTGCCGGTGACGTTGGGCGGCGGCAGCAGGATGCAGTAGTGGTCGCGGCCGGGGACCTCGCCCATCTTGAAGTAGCCTGCGGATTCCCAGCGGGCATACCAGCGTTTCTCGATGTCGTGCGGCTCGAATGATTTGGCGAGTTCCATGATGGCGTAAAGGCGCCGGCGGCGCGGTCGAACAAAGAGGGGAATTATAGCCGGGCCGGGCGGCCCGATCAGCAGGTCAGCGCGGTCCGCCGCGCCGGTCGAGCTCTTCCTGGACGACCCGGCGCACCAGGGCCTCGATGCGCAGCTGCTGGCGGATGAACAGTTCCGACAGGCGCGCCTCCAGGGCCGCCGCCAGGCGGTCGATGTCGACCTCGGACAACTGCCCCGCGGTCATCTCGGGCGCGGCCACCTGGGGCATGGTATCGCCGGGCAGCGACATGGCGTCGGGCACCGGCAGCACCGTGTCGGGCGCCGGCTCCTCGGGCGTCTCGTCGACCACCTCGGTGAGCAACGGGAACTCCTCGTCCAGCCGGGCCACGCCGCCGAAGCCGGCCCGCTTGCCGAGCATGGCGTCGATCTTGCCGAAGATATCGTTCTGTTCGTCCGCCATGGTCACCTCCTTGCCAGGTCGTGGTTCTCGATCGCGTAACCGCGATCCCGGTAGAAACGATAGCGCTCGCGCGCCGGATCGCGGTCGGCCGGGTCGGTGCTGACCACCTCGAGCAGGCGCTCGAAGCGGCTGAAGCAGGTCGGACAGGCGTTGTCCAGGTTGATCAGGACGTCGTGCGAGGCCAGGGCCGCGGGATCGGTGCCGATCAGGAGCGGGGTTTCCGCGGCCAGCGGGTGGCCGCAACGGACGTGCGGCAGGAAGGACAACTTGTCCTGGGTCCAGAGGCCGCTGTCAAGCTCGGCCGCCAGGGCCGGGTCGGATACGTACAGCAACGCCCGCTGGCCCGACTGCAGCACCTTGGCGGCCAGGCGCCGGGCTACCTCGATGCGGTCGTGGGCGTTGAAGTAGAAGTCGACCCGGGTCATCGGCTCACTTGGCGGCGATGGCCGCCTTGACCGCCTCGCCCATGCCGGCCGGGCTCTTGGCCACCGTCACGCCGGCCTTCTCCAGGGCGGCGATCTTGTCCTCGGCCTTGCCCGAGCCGCCGGCGATGATCGCCCCGGCGTGGCCCATGCGCTTGCCCTTGGGCGCGGTCAGGCCGGCGATGTAGGCCGCAACGGGCTTCGTGACATGGGCCTGGATGTACTCGGCCGCGGCCTCCTCGGCCGTACCGCCGATCTCGCCGACCATGATGATGGCTTCCGTCTGCGGGTCGGCCTGGAACAGCGCCAGGCAGTCGATGAAGTCGAGGCCCTTGATGGGATCGCCGCCGATGCCGACGCAGGTCGACTGGCCCAGTCCGTTCTGCGTGGTCTGCCAGACCGCCTCGTAGGTCAGGGTGCCGGAGCGGGAAACGATGCCGACCTTGCCCGGCCGGTGGATGAAGCCGGGCATGATGCCGATCTTGCACTCGCCGGGGGTGATCAGGCCGGGGCAGTTCGGGCCGATGAGGTTCGCCCCGTTGGCGCGGATGGCGGCCTTGACGCTGATCATGTCGCGCACGGGTATCCCCTCGGTGATGCAGGCGATGACCCGGATGCCGGCCTCGGCCGCTTCCAGGATACCGTCGGCGGCGAACGGCGCCGGGACGTAGATCATGGTGGCGTCGGCGCCGGTCTCGCGCACGGCGTCCTTGACGGTGTTGAACACCGGCAGGTCGAGGTGGCGCTGGCCGCCCTTGCCCGGCGTGACGCCGCCGACCATCCGGGTGCCGTAGGCGATGGCCTGTTCGGAATGGAAGGTGCCCTGCTTGCCGGTGAAGCCCTGGCAGATGACCTTGGTGTGCTTGTCGATCAGGATGCTCATTGCACCGCCTCTTCAAAACAGATTCTGGAAAGCAATGCGTAGCGCGTCGGCGGCTGGCGGCACTCGCGGCCAGTCGCATCCCGCAAGCGGGAGCCCTGCTCCTTGCTCATGCTGCCGCCTCCACGACGGCCCGCTTGGCGGCTTCGTTGAGGTCGTTGGCGGCGATGATGGCCAGCCCGGAACCGGCCAGCAGCTCGCGCCCCTTGTCGGCATTGGTGCCTTCCAACCGGACGATGACCGGCACCTTGACGCCGACCTCCTTGACCGCCTGGATGATGCCCTCGGCGATCAGGTCGCAGCGCACGATGCCGCCGAAGATGTTGATCAGCACCGCCTTGACGTTGGCGTCGGCCAGGATGATCTGGAAGGCCTGGGCCACCGATTGCGCGGTGGCGCCGCCGCCGACGTCGAGGAAGTTGGCCGGCATGCCGCCGGACAGCTTGATCAGGTCCATGGTCGCCATGGCCAGGCCGGCGCCGTTGACCATGCAGCCGATGTTGCCGTTCAGGGCGATGTAGTTGACGTTGTGGTGATGCGCCTCGGCCTCCTTGGGGTCGATCTGCGAGAAGTCGGCCAGTTCGGCCAGGGCCTTCTGGCGATACAGCGCGTTGTCGTCGATGCCCATCTTGCAGTCGAGCGGCAGGATGCGGCCGTCCGCCGTGACCACCAGCGGATTGATCTCGAGCAGGCTGAGGTCGCGCTCCAGGAAGATGCGGTAGCAGGTCTTGACCAGCTTGACGAAGGCGGCGATCTGCTCGCCCGCCAGGCCGAGGCCGAAGGCCAGGTTGCGGCCCTGGTAGTCCATCAGCCCGGTGATCGGATCGACCGTCTCGCGCAGGATTTTTTCCGGTGCCGTCGCCGCCACTTCCTCGATCTCCATGCCACCGGCGGCCGAGGCGACCAGGCCGATGCGCTCGGCGGCGCGGTCGACGGTGATCGACAGATAGAGTTCGCGCGCGATGGGCAGGGTTTCCTCGATCAGCAGGGTGCTCACCGGCTGGCCGTCGGGGGCGTTCTGGTAGGTGACCAGGCGCTTGCCGAGCAGCCCTTCGGCCGCGGCGCTCAATTCCTCGGCGCTGCGGCAGAGTCTTACGCCGCCGGCCTTGCCACGCCCGCCGGCATGGACTTGCGCCTTGATCACCCAGGCTTCGCCGCCCAGTTCGGCCGCGGCCGCGGCACACTGTCCGGCGGCCGCGACGGTAACGCCGCGCGGCGTCGGGACGCCGAACTCGCGCAGCACCGCCTTGGCTTGGTATTCGTGCAGGTTCATATCGACAACCGGTCAACGGAAAACGCCATTTTAGTGGCCCGGGGCGATGGCGCGGAAAATTTCGCGGTGCACGCCCCGCGCGCCGCCGTGTCCGGCCCGCCCGGCAACGATGGCACCCGAATTCCGGTAGCATGGCGGCTCTGCACGGAGCACCCGCCATGAATGACAATGACATCCTCATCCTGTACTACAGCCTGCACGGCTCGGTGAAGCAGTTGGCCGCCCATATCGCCCACGGCGTCGAGTCGGTGCCGGGCATGCGCGCGCGCCTGCGCACCGTGCCCAAGGTGGTCTCCGAGTCGGACGGTCCGGCCAAGCTGGTGCCCGACGCGGGCGCCCCCTACGCCACCCTCCGGGACCTGGAGGAATGCGCCGGCGTCGCCCTCGGCTCGCCGACCCGGTTCGGCAACATGGCCGCGGCCATGAAGTATTTCTGGGACGGCACCCTGAGCCTCTGGCTGTCCGGCGCCCTGGCCGGCAAGCCGGCCGCCGTCTTCACTTCCACCGCCAGCCTGCACGGCGGCCAGGAGACCACCCTGATGACGATGATGATGCCGCTGCTGCACCACGGCATGGTCGTCGTCGGCCTGCCCTACGCCAACCCGGAACTGAACTCGACCCGCTCCGGCGGCACGCCCTACGGGGTCAGCCACTTCGCCGGTGCCGACGGCAGCCTGCCGGTGACCGAGGAGGAACGCCGGCTGGCCTTCGCCCAGGGCAGACGGCTGGCCGAGATCGCCGCCAAGCTGAGGGACTGACCATGAGCGAGCAAGGCAACGAGGCACGCCGTTTCACGCGCGGCCACACCAGCGGGGTGCTGTCGACCCTTTCCAAGCGCCTGGACGGCTTCCCGTTCGGCTCGGTATCGCCCTTCATCCTGGACCACGCCGGCCGGCCGGTGATCCTGATCTCCGACATCGCCGAACATACCAAGAACATCGTCGCCGACGCGCGCGTCTCCATGATCGTCCAGCCCTACGCCGCCGACATGCAGGTGACCGGCCGGGTCACCGTGGTCGGGCGTGCCGAACGCCTGCCCGACAAGGACGAACTGGGACCGCGCTACCTGCGCTACTTCCCGCAGGCGGAAGGCTATTTCGCCATGCACGACTTCAATTTCTACCGCATCGAACCGGTCCGGGTACGCTGGATCGGCGGTTTCGGACACATCTTCTGGATCGAGCCGGAGGCCTACCTGGCCGCCGCGGGCACCCTTGCGGAGGCGGAGGGCGGCATCCTGGCGCACATGAACGCCGACCACGCCGACAATCTGCGTGCCTATTGCCGGCACGTGCATCAGGTCGAGGCGGCCGAGGCCGCCATGATCGGCATCGATCCGGATGGCTTCGACGTGCGCGCCGACGGCCGCCTGCTGCGCTTCCCGTTCGCCGAACCGGTACTGGACGCGCAATCGGCGCGCGCGGCACTGGTCGAATTGGCCCGGCAATGCCGAGCCTGAACCCGGCCCGCCTTTCGGGCATCGCCGCCGCCAGCCTGATCGCCCTGATCCTGCTCGGCCTGGCCTGGGAACTCTGGCTGGCACCGCTGCGCCCGGGCGGTTCCTGGCTGGTGCTCAAAGTCGTGCCCCTGCTGTTTCCGCTCTTCGGCATCCTGCACGGGCGTCTGCGCGCCTACCGCTGGACCAGCCTGCTGGTCTGGCCGTATTTCGCCGAAGGCGTCATGCGCGCGATGACCGAGCCGGCGCCGTCGGCCATCCTGGCCGGGATCGAAATCGCGCTCTCGCTGTCCCTCTTCTTGTCCGCCGCCTTTTTCGCCCGGGTCCGCAGCCGCTCCGCTTGACGCAGGTCAAAGCGGGGCGCTTTTCGTCGGTCTAAATTGACGACATTAGTGTCCGCTTATATACTCGCGCCCGTTCAATATCTGCCCAGTTTCAATCTCAGGAGTTTTTCATGACCAAGGTGAGTTACGTCCATTTCAAGTTTCTTCCGCTTTCAGTGCGGGTTCTGTTCAGCATGGTCCTGCTGGTGTTCGGCCTCGGCTACTGCATGGCCATGGTCCAGGTCTGGGAATCCCACGCCGGCAAGGACGGCAACCCGATGCTGTCCGCCAAGGACCTGATGATCTCGTATAGCGGCAATCCGGAAGGGACCCGCCTGGAAACCGCCCTGCGCGGCCCGATGGCCGACATGCTGGACGCCGAGAACAAGCAGAAGATCTTCGCCTGGCTGCACGCCAAGGCCCCCCAGGACCAATTCGACAGCACCATCGGCCCGATCCTGCAGGAACACTGCGTGGCCTGCCACAACCCCTCGGCCAACCCCAACCTGCCCAACCTGACCAACTTTGACGGCGTCTCCAAGGTGGCGGCCGCCGACACCGGCATGACCATCGCCACGCTGGTCCGGGTTTCCCACATCCACCTGTTCTCGATCACCTTCATCTTCTTCATCACCGGCTACATCTTCACCCACTCGTACATCCGTCCGGCCTGGTTCAAGTGCGTGGTGCTGGCGACGCCGTTCCTGTCCCTGATCGTGGACGTCGCGGCCTGGTACCTGACCAAGCTGTGGACCGGCTTCGCCTGGGCCGTGATCATCGGCGGCGCGCTGTACGGCATCTGCTTCACCATCATGTGGTTCACCTCCATGTACCAGATGTGGCTCTACAAGCCGTCCCAGGATCTCATCGATGCCCAGGGTCGCCTGCCCTCCGTTTCCGCCTGACCGCCGAGGCACATAGCGGGCCCCTCGGGGCTCGCTTCCTCGAAAACCGATTTCTGTCGACGAGGTAATAACAATGAAAAAATATGTCCCATCCCTGTTGGTCCTCGCCCTCCTGGCCGCCGGCTGCGGCAAGGAGCCCACTGCCACCGCACCCGCGGCCGCCCAGCCTGCCGGTGACATCGCCGCCGGCAAGGCCGTCGCGGAAAGCAAGTGCGTCAGCTGCCACGGCCTCGACGGCAAGGGCACCGGCCCCGACATCCCGAACCTGGGTGGCCAGAAGGTCGCCTATCTGCTCAACGCGCTGAACGGCTACCGTACCGGCACCCGCCAGCACGCCGCCCTGCAGCAGTTGTCCTCCGAACTCACGGAGGCCGACGTCAACAACATCGCCGCCTACTACGCCAGCCAGAAGGCGGCCGGGGCGGCGGCCGCCGCCGGTGTCGCCGACACCGTGGCGGCCGGCAAGGCGGCCGCCACGGTGTGCGCCGCCTGCCACGGCAGCGACGGCAACAGCAAGGTCCCGGGCACCCCCAGCCTGGCCGGCCAGCATCCGGGCTACCTGCTCAGCGCCATGCAGGCCTACAAGGCCGGCAGCCGCAAGGATGCCACCATGTCCGGGCAGGTCGCCAAGCTCGACCAGGTCACCATGGAGAACATCGCCGCCTACTTTGCCGCCCAGACCCCGGTCGAACGCGACAAGTCGTCTGCCGGCGACGCCAAGGCCGGCGAACCGCTGTCCGGCAAGTGCGGCGGCTGCCACGGCCAGCAAGGCCACAGCGCCGACGAGAAGACGCCGAGCCTGGCCGGCCAGGATGCCCAATACCTGGTCAAGACCATGAAGAACTATCGCGACGGCGGCCGTGCCCATGCCGAGATGAAGAGCATGCTCGCGGGCGTGAAGGACCAGGACCTGGCGCACGTCGCCGCGTTCTACGTCGCCCAGGCGCCCAAGGCCGCGGGCGTGGCGAAGCCGACCGCCGGCCAGCAATGGGCGGAACGCTGCGACAAGTGCCATGGCGCCGCCGTCGACAACCCGGAAATGGTCACGCCGCACCTGGAAGGGCAGCCGGTCGCCTACCTGGTCAAGGCGCTCAAGGACTACCGCGAAGGCAAGCGGGTCCAGTCGGCCATGCACGCCATGGGCGCCCCCCTGTCCGACGCCGACATCCAGGCCATCGCCGAGTACTACGCCGGCCAGCAGCCGAAGTAAGTCGCCATCGGCACTGGACACGGGCAGCCCAGGCTGCCCGTTTTCTTTTGGCCGGCCGCCACGGCGGGCCTGTTGACAGCTTTTTTACTCGGGTATTACAGTCCGGCCAAACTCAGTAGAAGTACGCTGCCCAGCAAGCCATTGCATGATCGACCGGGCGGCGCATGTCGCAGGCAACCGACCAACAAGCCAGGCACATGAGGAGAGGAACGCGATCATGGAAAGCATGTTCTACGAAGTGAAACCCTACCTGTTGCTGGGTGTGGGCGGCTCCCAGATGTTCTACGAGGCATCGGTCATCGGCCTAATGTGCGCGTTCGTCCTGGGCGCCCTCGGTGGGCTCATCCTGGGCATGCGCCTGACGGCCCGGCGCCGGGTACGCCGGTACTCGTAGCGTCCTGGCCGACGGCGCGGGCGAAGCGGGAACGGATATCCGCGTCGTCCAGGCGGCGCCCGATGATGACGATCAGGCACTCCGGGCACTCCCCCTCCGCCCAGGGCCGGCCGTAGTCGAACCCGGTGATGCGGTGCACGCCCTGGAAGATCAGGCGCTCGTCCCTGTCCGCGATGGCCAGGATGCCCTTGTAGCGCAGCATGTCGTTGCCGTAGGCCTCGAGCAGGCCTTCCACGAAGTCGCCGATCCGGCCCAGATCGACCCGGCCGGGGTGCCGCAGCACGAGCGAGGATACGTCGTCGTCCCAGGACACCTCCCTGGTCCCGCCGGTGCCGCGG
>NZ_SJZB01000053.1 GCF_004337445.1 Parasulfuritortus cantonensis
CTAGACCAGGCCGGCGAAGCCCATGAAGGCCAGGCCGAGCAGGCTGGCGGTGATGAAACCGATCGGCGCGCCGGCGAACGTCTCGGGCACCTGGGCGAGGGCCAGACGCTCGCGCAGGCCGGCGAACAGCAACAGGACCAGGGTGAAGCCGAGCGCCGAGCCGAAGCCGTACAGCAGGCTGGGCAGGAAGGCGTGGCCTTCCTGGACGTTGAGCAGGGCGACGCCGAGCACGGCGCAGTTGGTGGTGATCAGGGGCAGGTAGATGCCCAGGACCTGATACAGGCCGGGGCTGACCTTGCGGATCACCATCTCGGTGAACTGCACGGTGGCGGCGATGACCAGGATGAAGGCCAGGATGCGCAGGTACTGGATGCCGAGCGGGGCGAGCAGCCAATGCTCGAGCAGCCAGCCGGCGCCGGTCGCGAGGGTGAGCACGAAGGTCGTGGCCATGCCCATGCCGAGGGCGCTGTCCATCTTCTTGGACACCCCCATGAACGGGCACAACCCGAGGAACTTCGCCAGTACGACGTTGTTCACCAGGGCGGTCGAGATCAGTATCAACAGGTATTCAGTCACGGCAATAAGGCCTCCTGTCCGGCCCCTCGCATTAACCATGCCAGCGTCGGATGGCGGCGTCCGGCCCGGATTTTCAAGGCTTTGCATGCCCATGCACCAATTAGGGGCATTGTCGCCTTGTCGTGGTACTTCCACATGCCGCGTGCCTGTAGGAAAAACGACAAGAAAAGCGCCAAAGCCGGCCGCAAAGGCACTCCCGACAAGCGGCATGTTAGTTGCTAGTATTCTCCCCAGACGCAACACATCCCGAATGAACCGCTTCATGAACGAATCCAGCCGTAGCCAACCGGAAGAGGGCGCCGAGCCGTCGATCCCGTTGGAGATATTCCGCGAGGTGGTCGAACAGGCCGCCCTGGCGATCTCCATCACCGACGCCCATGCGCACATCCTCTATTGCAATCCCGCCTTCCAGCGCGTGACGGGTTACAGCACCGCCGAGATCGTCGGCCGCAACGAGTCCGTGCTGTCCTACAAGGTCACCCCCAAGCTCGTCTACGAGAGCCTGTGGGCGCAGATCCTGCGCCAGCGCGCCTGGAACGGCCTGCTGGTGAACCGGCGCAAGGATGGCAGCCGCTACCTGGCCGAACTGACCATCACGCCGGTCGTGGGCGACAGTGGCAAGACCAGCCATTACCTGGGCATGCACCGCGACGTCACCGAGGTGCACCGGCTGGAACGCCAGGTCCAGAACCAGAAGGCGATGATCGAATCCGTGGTCGATGCCGCGCCGGTGGCCATCGTCATGCTCGACGAGCGCGAGCGCGTCGTCCTCGACAACCAGGAATACAAGAAGCTGATCGGCGAGCTCGGCCAGGAGCCGGCCGCCACCCTGCTGGGCGCCCTGCATGCCGACCTGGGCGAGGAGTTCGAACAGGGCCGCCTGACCGGGCGCGGCTTCACGGGCCGCGAGGTGCGCCATGTCGGGCGCAGCCGCAAGGCCCGCTGGTTCGCCTGTTCCGGTTCCTGGATCGAGGAACAGGACGGTAGCGCCGATGCCTTCTACGAGCCCGTCCGGCATCAGTATCTGCTCCTGGTGATTCAGGACATCACGGCCTTAAAGGAGCAGCAGGAGGCCATCCGGGTCAATGCCCTGCGTGCCGTCCTGGCCGAGCAGGAGCGCATCCAGGCCCTGCGCGAGACGCTGTTCGGGGCCATCTACCAACTTCAGGCGCCCTTCAACATGCTCGCCGCCGCGGTCCGCATGCTGGAACGCCAGCCGGGCGGCAGCGTCGCCGACAGTCTTTCCGCCAGCCTGGCCGAGGCCCTGGACAAGGGCAACGCCACCCTCGACACCCTGCGCGCCTGCATCCCCAGCCAGTCGGACGAGAACATCACGCCGGTGGACCTGAACGCCATGCTCAAGGACCTGTTGCGCCTGTTCACGCCGCGCCTGCTGGCCGACGGCATCACGGTGGAATGGCAGCCGGCCGGCCTGCCGCTGGTTTCCGGCCGTCCGACCCGCCTGGCGACCTTGTTCAAGGCCCTGCTGGAGAACGCCATCGAGGCCATCCACGACAACCGCGGCGGCCGCCGCGAGTTGAAGGTGTCGACCGCCACCAAGCCGGACTGGGTCGAGGTGGTGATCGAGGACAGCGGCCCGGGCATCCCGGAGGAATGGCGCTACAAGGTGTTCGAGCCCTTCTTCACCACCAAGGGGGCCGACCGCCAGCACATCGGCATGGGCCTGTGCTCCGCCCAGGACGTGCTCACCAGCCACGGCGGCCTGATCGAACTGGCCGACGCGCCGGCCGGCGGCTGCCGCGCCCGCGTCCAACTCCCGACGACATAGGACGGCGCGCCATGGACATATACAGCCGCGATACCGGCCTGCGCCGCCGAAACGAACAACTGGAAGCGCAACTGGACACCCTGTTCCAGGTCAGCCAGGTGCTGTCCCGCTCGCTCGACCTCAAGGAGACCCTGGCCGGCGTGCTGAGCGCCCTGCATGAAGGCGGCGGCCTGGAGCGGGGCATGGTCACCCTGGCCGACCCGGAGACCGGCGACCAGCAGGTGGTCGCCGTGCACGGCCTGCGCACCGTGCGCACCGAGGACATCCGCTACGGGCCCGGCGAGGGCGTCATCGGCATGGTCATGGAGGCCGGCGACTGCGTGGTGCTGTCGCGCATCACCGAGGAACCGCGCTTCACCGGCAAGCTGGGCATCTATGACAGCGAGGGGCCCTTCATCGGGGTACCGATCCGGGTCGCCCAGACCATTGCCGGGGTCCTCGCGGCGCAGCCGTCGCGCGACGAGCGCAGCCAGCTCAAGGCGCACGCCCGCTTCCTGGAGATGGTCGCCAACGTCATCGGCCAGAGCGTGCGCCTGTCGCGCGAGGTCGAGCGCGAACGCCAGGAGCTCAAGGAGGAGCGCGACACCCTGCGCCGCACGGTGCGTGCCCAGTACGGCTTCGACAACATCATCGGCCACACCCAGCCGATGCGCCGGGTGTTCGAGCAGGTGCGCCAGGTCTCGAAGTGGAACACCACCGTGCTGATCCGGGGCGAGACCGGGACCGGCAAGGAACTCATCGCCAACGCCATCCACTACAACTCGCCGCGCGCCCGCGGCGCCTTCGTCAAGCTCAACTGTGCCTCGCTGCCCGAAAACCTGCTCGAGTCGGAACTGTTCGGCCACGAGAAGGGGGCCTTCACGGGCGCCATGACCCAGAAGAAGGGCCGCTTCGAGCAGGCCGACGGCGGCACCCTGTTCCTGGACGAGATCGGCGAGGTGTCGGCGGCCTTCCAGGCCAAGCTGCTGCGCGTCCTCCAGGAGGGCGAGCTGGAACGCGTCGGCGGCACCCGCACCATCAAGGTCGACGTGCGGGTCGTCGCGGCCACCCACCGCGATCTGGAAACCGACGTCGCCAACGGCAAGTTCCGCGAGGACCTCTACTACCGCCTCAACGTCATGCCCATCTACCTGCCCGCCCTGCGCGACCGCATGGAGGACATCCCGGACATCGCCCGTTTCCTGATCGGCAAGATCGGCGGCCAGCAGGCCCGCGAACTGGACCTGACCGACTCGGCCCTGCGCGTGCTCATGCACCACGACTGGCCCGGCAACGTGCGCGAGCTGGAGAACTGCCTGGAACGCGCGGCGGTGATGAGCGAGGACGGCACCATCGACCGCGACTCGGTGCTCCTCACCGGCATCGAGGAGCGGGTCTCCGGCGGCCGTGGGCCGGCCCGCGAGATCGACCTCGACGACCCCGGCCTGGACGAGCGCGAGCGGGTCATCGCCGCCCTCGAGCAGGCCGGCTGGGTGCAGGCCAAGGCGGCGCGCCTGCTCAACATGACGCCGCGCCAGATCGCCTATCGCATCCAGACCCTGAACATCAAGGTGAAGCAGATATGAGCGCCGGCCCGGACTGCCGCTACTTCCTTAGCTATGCCGGGGTCGGCCTGCCGTTCAAGCTGATCACGCCGCTGGGCGAGGACCAGGTGGCCAACCGGAACACCTACATCAAGGGTTACTTCGACACGGGCGGCAGCCTGCTCGGCTTCGACAAGCTGGTCTACGGCGAGGTCGAACTGGCCCACCGCTACGAATACGCCGCCGACGGCCGGCTGCGGCGGGCCGAGATCATCGACATCGACGGCGAATCGACCGTCCTCGAATACCCGGCTGGCTGAGGGATTGCCGGGATAGGCCCGCCATCGACCTTTCGGTATGATTCGGCGATGGCGGCTGAAACGCAGATTCCCGACGCAATTCGTGCCCACTTCGAGATCCACGAGTGGAAGCATGCCTGCGCCATACTGGCGACGGACTTTCCTGAAGAGTGGAATGATTTGCTCAGCCTCCTCGCATCCTTCCGGTTATGCCGAAGTTGGATCGTCAATCCGGGCGGCAACAAGTCAGGGGTGGCCAAATTCGTCGACGAGTTTCTTGGCGCACGTGGCTGGCGAGAGAAGCGTTTCGACACCCGGGTCCAAGTCGACCGGGCCGTCATGGCGTCGCCCACTCATGATGTCGACTGCTACAAGAACAAGGTTGCCTTGGAAGTGGAATGGAACAACAAGGATCCGTTCTACGATCGTGACCTGAACAATTTCCGGCTGCTGTTCGACCTCCGGGCGATCAGCGTCGGGATCATCTTCACGCGCTGCGACGAATTGCAGGACATCTTCAATCGGCTCGGCCGAGGGACCTCATACGGGGCTTCGACGACGCACATGAGCAAGTTGTTGCCGCGCATAGAAGGCGGCGGCGGGGCCGGGTGTCCGCTGTTGGTCATCGGAATCACAGAGAAGGTTTACGATGAGTGCTGCTGACGATTTCCGAGCCAGCATAAACGGCCGTTTCGGCACCATACTCGCTGACCCGCCGTGGCAGTTCCAGAACCGGACCGGCAAGATGGCGCCCGAACACAAGCGTCTGAACCGTTACGGCACACTCACGCTGTCGGACATCAAGTCCATTCCCGTCGATACGGTCGCCGCCGACCCGGCGCACCTATACCTCTGGGTACCGAACGCGTTGTTGCCCGAGGGACTGGACGTCATGCGGGCATGGGGGTTCGAATACAAGTCCAATCTCGTGTGGCACAAAGTCCGTAAGGACGGCGGTCCGGATGGCCGTGGCGTTGGTTTTTACTTCCGGAACACTACCGAGCTCGTCTTGTTCGGAACGCGTGGCAAGAACGCGAGGACGCTGGCGCCGGGGCGGCGGCAGGTCAATATCATCAGGAGCATGAAGCGCGAGCATTCGCGCAAGCCGGACGAACTGTACGACATCATCGAGGCGTGCAGCCCCGGCCCGTACCTGGAGCTTTTCGCGCGGGGAACCAAGCCCGGGTGGGTGGCATGGGGAAACCAGGCCGAGGAGTATCAGCCGAACTGGCCAACCTATTCCAACCATAGCCAGGCCACCTTGTTCGAGCCGCCCGGCCCAGAGTATTCCTGCCCGACCGAGGAATGCGCCCGAGAGGGCCGCTGAGCCGGCCGCAACCGCGGTCCTAGTCGCGGAAGAAGCAGTAGTTGTTGCGCCCGGCCTCCTTGGCCGAGTACATCGCCATGTCCGCCTTCTTCATCAATTCCTGGACGTCGTCGGTGCCGTCGACCGGATAGACGGCGATCCCGATGCTCGTCGTGATGCGGACCGTCTGGTCCTGGATCGGGAAGGCCTCGTGGAAGGTGGCGATGATCTTCTCGGCGATCAATTCGGCGTCGTGCGGGTGGGCGATCTCGGCCAGCAGCACGACGAACTCGTCGCCGCCCGGGCGCGCCACGGTGTCGCCGGCCCGTACGCAGCCGGTCAGGCGCTTGGCGACCTGGCGCAGGAGTTCGTCGCCGGCGTCGTGGCCGAGGCTGTCGTTGACCTGCTTGAAGCGGTCCAGGTCCAGGAACATCACCGCGAGGGCGCGCTGGAAGCGCCGGGCCTGGGCGATGGCGTGGCTGAAACGGTCGAGCAACAGGCGCCGGTTGGGCAGGTTGGTCAGGGTGTCGTAATAGGCCAGCTGGCGGATCTGCAACTCGGACTGCTTGCGCTCCGTGATGTCGCGGAAGAAGGTCACCAGGACGCCGCCCTGGATGTCCAGGTAGGTGGTGCTCACCTCGACGTCGATGACGCTGCCGTCGCGGCGCCGGTGCCGGGTCTCGAACAGGGCATGGCCGCGCCGACGGACCTCGTGGTTGCGCTGCAGCGCCTCGACCGGCGAACTGTCCGCCTCGATGTCGGCCAGATGCATGCGCAACATCTCCTGCCGGCTGTAGCCGAGCATGGCGCAGCCGGCGTCGTTGGTGTCGAGCAGGCGGCCGTCGAGGTCGATCATCAGATAGCCGTCGGTGGCGGTCTGCAGGATGGTCTTGTACTCGAGTTCGGCGCGCCGGCGTTCGCTCAGGTCCTGGAACACCACCACGGCACCGACGATTCCGCCTTCGCGCAACATCGGCGTGATCACCAGTTGCACCGGGAAGAACTCGCCCTTGTGCAGGAAGGCCTCCTCGCTCTTGCGCCGGCGCCCGTCGACCAGGGTCTGATGGACCGGGCATTCCTGGCGCGGATAGGCGGAGCCGTCGGGGTGGCGGTCGTGGAACAGCTCGTGCGGGTCGCAGCCGTGCACGTCCGCTTCGTCGAGGCCCAGCATGGCCAGGGCGGCGGGGTTGATGAACATGCATTTGCCTTGGTTGTCGACCCCGTAGACGCCCTCGCCGAGGCTGGACAGGAGCAGGTCGCTGCGCTCGGCCAGCATGGCGGCCTCGTTCATCGAGCGCCGCATCAGGTCCTCGGAGCGCTGCAGGCGGCGGCCGCTGATCAACAGGCCGGCCAGGCCGAGCGAACCGAACAGCAGGTGGCCGAAGAGCAGCGACTCATGCTGCCTGCGGGCGATCTCCAGGTAGGGCGCGAAGGGTACCGTCACGCTGATGCCGCCGCGCACGTCGCCGACCCGGTAGCCCTGGGCGGCATGGCACTTCAGGCAGGGCGCCTCCGTCTCCAGCGGCCGCATGTAGCGCAGGTAGGGCCGGCCGGACATGGTTTCCAGCGAGCACACCTCGCGGGCACCGGTCTCGAAGCGGAGCAGGGCGCGCTTCTCCCAGGCATCCGGGGCGTTTTCCGGGCGCAGCGGCTTGAGGCTGGTGATATGGCCGCGCACGGCGTAGCGCTCGGCCGCGAGTTCGTGCACCTGGCGGGTCATGTAGGCCGGGTTGATCAGGGTCAGCCGGCGTCCGCTGGTGGTCACCAGGTCGCGGTCGCCCAGGAAGGCCAGGTAGGGGTTCGGCGGGGTGCCGGCGCTCGGGGTGACGTAGATGCCGCCCTGGCGCGCCGCCCAGAGCCGGTAAACCAGGTCCTTCTCGTAATGGGAGCGCGCCTCCGCCTCGGCCAGGGCGCGGACGGTGCTGTCGACCTGCTGCCAGTTCCAGATCAGCGAGGTCGCCAGGGCGCCCAGCCAGAGCAGGATCAGCAGATAGATGAGACGCAGTTTCATGGTCGCCGGTCAACAGTGGGGAAGACGTCCGCAATTCCGGACCGCGTGCGGTGCAGGGAGGCGACGATGCTACAAATTATAGAGGCTGCGCCGGGCCGCGCCACGGGCGCCGGGCGTCAGCAGGAAAGCACCAGCCAGGCCGCCAGGCCGCCCTCCGGACGGTTGCCCAGCTCGACACGCCAGCCGTTCGCCTGGGCCAGCTGGCGCACGATGGCCAGGCCCAGCCCGGTGCCGCCGGTCTGGCTGCTGCGCGAGCCCTCGACCCGGTGGAAGGGCCGGAAGACCGCCTCCAACTGGTCGACCGGAATGCCCGGGCCGTGGTCGAGGACGCCGATCCGGCAGGTTTGCCCTTCGGCCAGCGCGCGTATCTCGACCCGGCCGCCGCCGTAGCGGCGCGCGTTGTCGAGCAGGTTGCCGAGCACCCGGCGCAGGGCGGCCGGTGCCGCCAGCGGATGGAGCGGCTCGGCCTCGACCTCGACCTGGACGCCGGCGCTGCGCAGGTGCCCGGCGAGTTCGTCCAGGAGCGCCGCCAGGTCGATCGGCACGGCCGCTTCGCTGCCCAGGCCGCGCGCCAGGTCGAGCAGCTCGCCGACCAGGCGGTCCATCTCGCCGATGTCGGTGTCGAGGCGCGCGATCCAGGCCGGATCGGGCCGCCGCTGCAGCATCTCGAGGGCCAGGCGCATGCGGGCCAGGGGGGTGCGCAGGTCGTGCGACAGGCCGGCGAGCAGGGTGGTGCGGGCCTCCAGGAGGTCGCGCACTTGGCGCGCCAGCTCGTTGAAGCGGCGCGCCAGGGCGGCCAGCTCGCGCGGTCCGGTCTCGGGCAGCAGGTCGGGCGCCTGGCCCTGGCCGAGCACCGCCGCGGCGGCGTCGAAGCGCTTGAGCGGCGCCACCGTCCGGCGCGCCAGCCACCAGGCCGCCAGGACCGCCAGGAACAGGGCGGCGGCCAGGGTGAAGAGGGCGGCGGCGAGCGGCTGCGAGCCGACCCGGCCGTGCGAGAAGCCGACCCACAGGGTACCGCCGCCGCTCGGCAGGGCGGCCCAGTGCCAGAGTTCGCCGTCCATGCGCATCGTGAGCAGGGGCACGGGGCGGCCGGCGCGCTGGTCCAGGCTGGCGGCGAGCTGGTCGAGATAGGGGGTCGGCCAGGTGGTCACCGGTTCCCCGCGCGGCGTCCCGGTCGCCACCGTCAGGTGGTGGCTCCGGGCCAGCTCGCGCATGAAGGCCGGCCGAGTCCCGGGCGGCAACTCGCTCCAGGTCTGCGCCGACAGGACCAGCAGGCCGGCCAGGTCGCTGGCGGCCCGGCGCGCCATGGGCATCATGAGCAGGGAGACGACGGCGACGGCGGCCAGGAGTTCGAAGAGGAGGAACACCAGGGCCAGGCGCCAGGCGTTCTGGTGGATCAGGCTGAAACCCGGCCGGCCGGCCCGTTCAGGCATGGCCGCCGCGCGGGTTGAACAGGTAGCCCTCGCCGCGCACGGTGCGGATGTACACGGGGTTGCCCGGGTCCGGCTCGATCTTGCGGCGCAGCCGGGCGACCCTCAGGTCGACCGTGCGGTCGTAGGGATCGCGCTCGTAGCCCTTGAGCAGGTCGAGCAGGACGTCGCGGTCGAGGACCCGGTTGGGGCGCGCCGCGAACACCTTGAGGAGGTCGAACTCGGCGCTCGACAGGCCGACGTCGAGGTCGTCGCGGAGCAGGCGGCGGGCGGCCAGGTCGAGCCGGTAGGGCCCGAAGCGGAGGCTGTCGGCCGGCGCGGCCGGGCCGGCCTGGGCGCGCCGCAGCAGGGCGCGCAGGCGGGCGAGCAGTTCGCGCGGGCTGAACGGCTTGGCCAGGTAGTCGTCGCCGCCCACCTCCAGGCCGACCACGCGGTCGATCTCCTCGCCGCGCGCCGAGAGCATCAGGATGGGCAGGTTGGCGCAGTCGTCCTGGCGCGCCCGCAGCTCGCGGGTCAGGGCCAGGCCGTCGGCGCCCGGCAGCATGAGGTCGAGCACGATGGCGTCGGGCCGGGCGCGCTCGATGGCACGGCGCATCTCCTCGCCGTCGGCGGCGAGGTCGACGGCGAAGCCGGTGTCGCCAAGGTAGGCGTGCAGCAACTCCCGCAGTGCGGGATCGTCGTCCACGACCAGGATGCGCTCGGGGGTGTCCATGACACCAGTGTAACGGACCCGGCGCGTCGGCACGGCGCCTGATACCGTCCGATACAAAGCGATACCGGCCGCTACCCGGGCGACATGGCGGCGCTGAACGGGTCTGCCAGGATGACGGTGTCTGGAGGCCGCTACCGGCCAGGAGAAACGCATGTCACCCCGTCGTCGTCCGTTGCTGCCCGTCGTCCTGTGCCTGGCCCTGTGTGGGGCCGGCGCGGCCGCTGCGCAGGCGGGCGAGACGCGCGACGGCGCCCCCAGGCGTGCCCTCAACCTGAACCTGAGCCCGGAGGACCGGCATTCGGGGACGGCGGCGCCGGCCGCGGCCGAGCTGCCCGACCTGGGCGGCCCGGCGGCCGCGCCGGCCGATCGCCGGGCCGGCGACGACCTGCCCTACGGGGCCGGCTACGAAGCCAGGCAACAGCGTTGGGGCGGGGGCACGAGCGGGGCGGGCCGGCACGGCTCCGGACGCGGTCGTTGAATCATCCAATCAAGCAAGGAGCAAATCATGAAGCGAAGTACAGCATGGGGTATCACCCTGATATCGGCCGCCTTCCTGGCCCTGGCGGCCGATGCCCAGGCCCGTGGCGGCGGCGGCGGCGGCGGCGGTGGTGGCGGTGGCATGGGCGGGGGCCACGGCTACGGCCAGATGTCCGGCAGCCAGTCCGGCACCATGACCCAGGACCAGACCCAGAGCCAGGACCAGGTCCGCGCCGAAGAGCGCCTGATGACCCAGGAGCGCCAGCGCCTGCAGGACGGCAGCGGCAGCATGACGCAGACCCAGACCACCACCCGGACGCGTCAGCAGACCTCGCGCTGAGGCGGCGGCCGGCCTGGCCCGGGGCCAAGCCATGCCGGCTTTGTAACCTTCACAACAACTCGGCCGCGCCGGCCTGTGCCGTTCCTGACAGCCGGGTCGCGAGCCGGCCGAGTCGTCTTTTTATAAACAATGGCTTAGACGCGTAGCGCCGCCGGGCACGGGGCTTGCACTGTGGGATACGTCTCCCCAAGGAGGAAATCCCGTGCAACTGCCCGTACTCAACTCCGAATCCAGCGGCGCCGCCAAGAGCGGCTGCTCGTCCCATTCCTGCGGTTCCACCGACGACCAGTTGGGCCATCTGCCGGAGCACATCCGCCAGAAGGTCCACAACCACCCCTGCTATTCCGAGCAGGCCCACCACTACTTCGCCCGCATGCACGTGGCCGTCGCCCCGGCCTGCAACATCCAGTGCAACTATTGCAACCGCAAGTACGACTGCGCCAACGAGTCCCGCCCGGGCGTGGTGTCGGAAGTGTTGAGCCCGGACCAGGCGGTCAAGAAGGTGATGGCCGTCGCCGCCACCATCCCGCAGATGACGGTACTGGGCATCGCCGGCCCCGGGGACCCGCTCGCCAACCCCGAGCGCACCTTCGACACCTTCCGCCAGCTGTCCGAGAAGGCGCCCGACATCAAGCTGTGCGTGTCGACCAACGGCCTGACCCTGCCCGACTGCGTCGAGGAGCTGGCCAAGCACAACATCGACCACGTCACCATCACCATCAACTGCGTCGACCCCGACGTGGGTGCCAAGATCTATCCGTGGATCTTCTGGAACAACCGCCGCATCCGCGGCCGTGAAGCCGCCGAGATCCTCATCGCCCAGCAGCAGAAGGGCCTGGAGATGCTGGCCGAGCGCGGCATCCTGGTGAAGGTCAACTCGGTGATGATCCCGGGCGTCAACGACGAACATTTGGCCGAGGTCTCCAGGATCGTCAAGGCCAAGGGCGCCTTCCTGCACAACGTCATGCCCCTGATTGCCGAGGCCGAGCACGGCACCTACTACGGCGTCATGGGCCAGCGCGGTCCGACCCACGAGGAGCTGCAGAAGCTGCAGGACCAGTGCGCCGGCGACATGAACATGATGCGCCACTGCCGCCAGTGCCGTGCCGACGCGGTCGGCCTCCTGGGCGAGGATCGCGGCCAGGAGTTCACCCTGGACAAGATCGAGGCCATGGACATCGACTACGAGGCCGCCATGGTCAAGCGCGCCGAGGTGCATGCCCAGATCGCCCGCGAGCTGGAGATCAAGCAGGCGGCCAAGGACGCCAAGCAGCAACTGGTCGCCATCGAGGGCCTGAAGGCCAAGGGCCCGGCCACCCGGCCGGTCCTGATGGCGGTCGCCACCAAGGGCGGCGGCGTCATCAACGAGCACTTCGGCCATGCCGGCGAGTTCCTGGTCTACGAGGCCTCGTCGGAAGGCGTGCGCTTCATCGGCCACCGCAAGACCACGCCGTACTGCGAAGGCGGCGACACCTGCGGCGACGGCGAGAGCGCCCTCGACCAGAGCCTGCGCGTCCTGCAGGGCTGCGAGGTGGTCCTGTGCTCGAAGATCGGCTACGAGCCCTGGGGTCCGCTGGAAGCCGCCGGCATCACGCCCAACGGCGAGCACGCCATGGAAGCCATCGAGGATGCGGTCGCGGCGGTCTACGAGGAGATGCGTAGCGCCGGCAAGCTGGCCGAGTCCGCCGCCGTCCAGAAAGCCGCCTGAGGAGAAAAGTCATGGCCTTTGAAATCATCGAGTCCTGCGTCAACTGTTACGCCTGCGAGCCCCTGTGTCCCAACCAGGCCATCTATGCCGCCAGTCCGCACTTCCTGATCGCGGCGGAGAAATGCACCGAGTGCATCGGCGACTACATGGATGCCCAGTGCGCGAGCATCTGCCCGATCGAGGGCGCCATCATCGACGAGATGGGGGTGGCGCTGAACGCCCCGGGCTCCCTCACCGGCATCCCGCCGGAACTGTTGGCCAAGATCGACCAGCAGGGAACTGCCGCCGTACTCTGAGCATGGCTACGGTCGTCTTTTACGAGAAGCCCGGCTGCGTCAACAACACCAAGCAGAAGGTGTTGCTGGCCGCGGCCGGCCACACGGTGTGGGCGCGCAACCTGCTCACCGAGCGCTGGACCGCCGCGCGCCTGCGGCCGTTCTTCGGCGACCTGCCGGTGGCCGAGTGGTTCAACCTGTCGGCGCCGCGCATCCGCGACGGCCTGCTCGACTATGAACGGGTCACCGAGACCGAGGCCCTGGTGCTGATGCTGGCCGATCCCCTGCTGATCCGCCGGCCGCTCATCGAGGTGGCGGGCGAGTGCCGGGTCGGCTTCGACCCGGTCGCCGTGGACGCCTGGATCGGGCTCGGCGCGAGCAAGGTCGGCGAGGACCTGGAGAGCTGCCCGCGCACGCACGCGGCGGAACCCTGCAAGGTCACGTCATGAGCGCGATCGAGCTCGCGCCCGGCGTACATTGGATCGGTGCGCTCGATCCGGACCTGCGCGAGTTCGACATCATCCTCAAGACCGCCAACGGCACCACCTACAACGCCTATTGCGTGCGCGGTTCCGAGGGCGTGGCGGTGATCGACACGGTGAAGGAGAACCGTGCCGAGGACTTCTTCGCCCGCCTCGAGGCGGTGACGGCCTACGACGAGATCAAGGTCATCGTCCTCAACCACCTCGAGCCCGACCACACCGGTGCCCTGCCCGAGCTCATGCGGCGCGCCCCCCAGGCCCGCCTGTACATCTCGATCAAGGCCCAGATCATGCTCAAGGGCCTGCTCAAGAGCGACGAGCTCGCCTACACGCCGGTCAACACGGGCGACAGCGTCTCGCTCGGCGACCGCACCCTGCGCTTCCTGCATACGCCCTTCCTGCACTGGCCCGATACCCAGTGCACCTGGCTGGAGGAGGCCGGCATCCTGTTCTCGGGCGACGTCTTCGGTTGCCACTACTGCGACCCGCGCCTGTTCAACGACAAGGTGGGCGACTTCCGCTTCTCGTTCGAGTACTACTACCAGCACATCATGCGGCCGTTCCGCGAGCACGTGCTGGACGCCCTGGAACTGATCGAGCCGCTCGCGCCCGGACTGATCGCGCCGGCGCACGGTCCGATCCTGCGCGACGCGCCGGCCCGCTACGTGCACCGCTACCGTCAGCTGGCGGTGCCGCAGCTGCAGAACGAGGCCGGCGACCACGCCAAGACCCTGGTGATCTTCTACCTGTCCTCGTACGGCAACACGGCGCGCATGGCCCAGGCGGTGCGCGACGGCGCCGAGGAGGTCGACGGCGTCCGGGTCTCGGTGTACGACCTCCAGGGCGGCGAAGTCGGACCCTTCGTCGACCTCGTCGAGGGCGCCGACGGCATCGTGTTCGGTTCGCCCACCATCAACGGCGACGCCGTCAAGCCGGTCTGGGACCTGCTCTCCTCACTGACCATGGTCAACGTGCGCGACAAGTTCGGTGCCGCGTTCGGCTCCTACGGCTGGAGCGGCGAGGCGGTCTCCATGCTGGAGGACCGTATGCGCGGGCTGAAGATGCGGGTGCCGGTCAAGGGCGTACGGGTCAAGCTGATTCCCACCGACGACGAGCTGACGCTCTGTCGCGCATTCGGACGCGACCTGGCCCTGAACCTGACCGGCCAGGTCGTCCGCAAGGTTATCACCATGGAAGAACTGAACAGGAGCCAAGCCCATGCCTAAGGCCAACGTCACATTCGAAGACATCGGCGTCACCGTCACGGTGCCGGCCGGTACCCGGCTGATCGAGATATCCGAGAAGGTCGGGGCCGGCATCACCTACGGCTGCCGGGAAGGCGAATGCGCCACCTGCATGATGAGGATCGTCTCGGGCATGGAGAACATGTCCGAACGGTCGGTCCTGGAGGACAAGGTCCTGCAGGAGAACATGGCCGGCCGCCAGCACCGGCTCGCCTGCCAGGCCCAGGTCCTCGGCGGCGAGGTGGTGGTGCGGCCAGGCTGACACAGAAATCGAGAAGACCAACAAGGCAATTCGAGAGAACGGAAGTAAGAACCGGTGCAACAGCAAATCCTAGGAGCCTAGCAACATGCCCAACATCACCTTTTCCAGTCCCCTGCACAAGGACAAGACTGTCTACGCCGTGGCCGGCAGCCACACCAAGACCGTCCTGACCCTGGCCAAGGAAAACCACATCCCGATCGACTTCTCCTGCCAGGACGGCGAATGCGGTACCTGCCTGGTGAAGGTCACCAACCTGTCCCGCAAGGGTCCCATGGGCGGTCCCCTGACCGACCGCGAGATCACCGTCCTCAAGGACCTGGGCAAGATCACCCAGGCCGAGATCGACGCCATGGCCGTGGACGACAACGTCCACACCTCCTGGCGCCTGGCCTGCCAGATGGTCTTGCGCGACGAGGACATCCTGGTCGAGTATCCCAGCAAGTAACGACCCGGCGCCGATCGCCCCCCGGTCCTGATCCCACCCCGAGCATGGACGCGGGGGCGATGGCGGCGCGCCGACGAGCCCTTGGAGGATCGTGAACCGCACTGCCACGCAACCCGATACGCCAGCCGCCGATCGTGATCTCTACGGTCGGCTCATGGCGCACGCCTGCGGGCATGCCAACGACGATCTGTTCGCCAAGATGCTGGCCAGCCAGGCGGCCGGCCAGGGCGCCCTGCCGCCCGGGCTCGGACTCCGGGCGGAGGCCTTCGGCGCCCTGCTGGCGCGCCACTTCCCCGGCTTCGGCCCGCTCGGCGTCGCCGCCGGTGCCGAACTCGACCCGGTACGGGCATCGGAGCGCAGCGACCTGGTCGGGCTCATGCTCGAAGGCCGGGCCGGCAGCGACCCCTCCGAGGTCTGGCTGGCCGAGATCGTCGCCGCCGCCTGCATGGCCGGCGACCACCTGTGGCAGGACCTCGGCCTGTGGTCGCGCAAGGACCTGTCGCGCCTGATGGCGGACAACTTCCCCCACCTGGCGGCGCTGAACGACCGCGACATGAAGTGGAAGAAGTTCCTCTACCGGCAGATCTGCGACCGCGAAGGCATCCCGGTCTGCCCGGCGCCGTCCTGCCAGTCATGCACGGACTACGCCAAGTGTTTCGAGAGCAAGGAATGATGGCGGCGCCGGCGCGCCCGGCGCCTGCCCGCCCGCCGTCCGTGGCCGAGCGCGCGGTGGCCGCCTACTTGGGCATGGCGGTCGGCGACGCCCTGGGTGCCACGGTCGAATTCATGACCCCGCGCGAGATCGCGGCCCAGTACCGCGTGCACGACCAGATCCGCGGCGGCGGCTGGCTCAACCTGCGCGCCGGCCAGGTCACCGACGACACCACCATGGCCCTGGCTTTGGGCGGGGCCATCCTCGGCCACGGCCGCGTCCTCGCGCAACCGGTCGCCGAGGCCTTCGACGCCTGGATGCGGGCCAAGCCGGTCGATATCGGCAACACCGTCCGGCGCGGCCTGCTGCACTTCCGCAAGAACGGCGCCGTCGAGGTACCGGTCAGCCAGCACGATGCCGGCAACGGTGCCGCCATGCGCGTCCTGCCGGTCGCCCTGGCGACCCTGGGCGAGCCCGAGGAGGTGGTCCGCCTGGCCTGCCGGACCCAGGCCCACATCACCCACAACAACCCGCTGTCGGACGCGGCGACCGAGTGCCTGGCGCTCATGGTCCGGGATGCCCTGGCCGGTGCCGACAAGGTGCGCCTGCTGCACGAGCGCGCCCACCCGCTGGCCCGCCTGCACCCCGAGTTCACCTTCCGGGCCGTGCGCCAGCAGGCCAATCCGAGCGGCTACGTCGGCGACACCCTGGTGGCCGTGTTCCAGGCCTTCTTCGATACCGACGATTTCGAGTTCTGCCTGATCGACGTGGTCAACCGGGGTGGCGATGCCGACACCACCGGTGCCATCGCGGGCATGCTGGCCGGGGCGGTGTACGGCCCCGAGGCGATTCCGCCGCGCTGGCTGGATGCCCTCGACCCGGGCGTGCGGCGCGCCTGCGCGGAGCAGGCGGCCGCCCTGGTCAGGCTGACCTGATCAGACCGTCCGGCGCCGGAACGGCAGCGTCTGGGCCAGCCCGGAGGCGGCCGGACGGGCCTCGGCGGCACCCGGTTCGATGACGTCGTGGCGGTCGAGCTGGGACAGGGTGACGATCAGGCCGGCGGTGGCCAGGAGCAGGAACAGCGGCCCGAACAGCCAGAACACCAGCGGGATGGCGAACAGGAAGGCGCGCATGCCCAAGGCCATCATGTTGCCGGCCTGGATCAGGCGGTCGGCGACGTTGTCGGGCGACAGGCCGGCGTGGGCATCCTGGTCGCTGTGCGGGACGTTGATCATGAACAGGACGTGATTGGCGAGCCGGATGGCCATGGCGTAGCCGAAGAAGGCGACGATGAAGTCGGCCAGCAGCACCATCACCTTGACGATCCAGAGCCCGGGCGACGACGAGCCCAGGAAGCCGAGCACGTGCCAGCTGCGCGCGATGTTCTCGGCCTGCCCGGACAAGGTCAGGGTGCCCATGACCAGGAGCGAGGCGGTCGACGCCATCATGATGCCGACCATGATGAAGTTGCGCAGGGTCTGCACCGCCATGACGTCCTTGCCCGGTTGGGTCATGACCTGGCGCACCCAGAGGCGGCGTGCGTTGGCGTTGACGGCGTGGATGGAGCAGGCCGGGTTGCGCCGGGCGCGGCGGTGGAAGTTGAGGTAATAGCTGGCGACCAGGGCGACGCTGGTCGCCATGGCCAGGGTATCGGCGCTGAATTCCTTCAGCACGGCGAGATCGGGGAGCAGTTCGATCATGGTGTCACTCCGCGGCCGGGCCGTTACAGCGTCGCCGGAGCGTTCTGCTCCAGGCTCGCCAGGTTGTGCCATTTCGCCGCCTTGGCCGGGTTCGGGGCCAAGCCCAACTGGCCCGACCGGTAGGCCTCGGAGAGGTCCTGCATGGCGACCGGATTGCCGTGCCGTGCCGCCTGGCGCAGCCAGGCCACGGCCTGGACCGGATCGGCGTCGACGCCCCAGGCGCCGTTGCGGTAGCGCAGGGCCAGTTCGTATTGGGCGTCGCTGTCGCCGGAGCGGGCGCGCGCCAGGAGGGCATCGGCGCGCTGGCCGTCCATGTTCAGTTGGTCGAACAGGCGCGCCAGGTGCCCCCAGACGCCGGTCGCGTCGGCGTCGGCCTCGGCCGGCGCGGCGGGATCGCCGCCCAGCGCCCGGCGGGCATCCTGGTCGCCGGCGGCACTGGCCTTCTCCAGCCAGCGCAGGCCCGCGAAGCGTTCCTCGGCGCTGGCGCCGGGGGCGCTCAGGGCGAGCCCGAGACGGCTTTCCGCGTGGCGGTCGCCGGCCTCGGCGGCGCGCGTCCACCACTGCCGGGCGGCACCGGCGTCGGCGGCGACGCCGTCACCGGCGGCATAGGCGTCGCCCAGGCTGGCCGCCGCGTAGCTGTCGCCGGCCTCGGCGGCATGCGCCAGCCAGCCGGTCGCGGCCCGGTGGTCGACCGGCAGGCCGTAGCGGCCGTCCCGGTAGGCCAGCGCCAGCATCAGCTGGGCGCTCGGTTCGCCGGCGCGGGCCTGGTCGAGGAGTTGCGCGCGGTCGGCCGCCTCGGGCGCCGGATGCGGCACCGCGGCGAGCAGACCGACCAGGGCGGCACCGGCGGCCAGGATGGCCAGGGCCGGCTTGGCCCGGCGCCAGTCGGGCGCGCCGGCGGCGGCGCCGAGGGCAAAGGCCCCGGAGGGCAGCGGGTAATTGCTAAGAGCGGAAGAATGACGCATGGTTGGACCCCTGATGAGCGGAAGATGATGTTTTCAAGAGCCATTTAGCAAGCCCGGGGCCACCCCCTGGAATTTCATGAAAGCCTTATATATTCATGGCGTTATCACGATACCCGGAAGGCCGGCCCGGCGCCGGCGGCAACGCGTCGCGTAGGAAGCTACGCGATGCGTAGCCTGCATCGCTGGTGGCAGGTCAACCGCCTGCAGCGCAAGGTCATGCTGGTGGTCCTGGTGATCATCGTGGTGCCCATGCTGGCGACCGGCGTGGCCACCGCCGCCTGGGTGATCAACCGGGTCGACGCCTCGATCGAGAACTGGCTGCGCGAATCGGCGCGCCTGAACCTGGACTGGTTGCACGGCCTGCACGACAACGCCCGCCTGTTCGCCGACCTGCTCGAGGAGGCCGGTCGCGAACCCTGGCCGCCGGCCCCGGGGCGCCCGCTGATCCCCGAGCGCCTGCGGCCGCTGGCCACCGAGCTGGGCATCGGCTTCGTCCAGGTCTACGGCCTGGATGGCCGGCGCCTGTACTCGTCGATGCCGGTCGACACCGCCTGGACACCGGAGGCCGGGCGCGACGAGGCGGTCATCCGGATCAACCGCGGCGACCACCGCCAGCTCGCCGCCGTGACCGTGGTGGTGCTGCCGCGCGGCGCTCCGGCGCGCTACCGGATGGTCCTCGGCACCCTGTTCGACAAGCCCCTGCTGCAGCGCCTGGGCGTGACCAGCGGCCTCAAGACCCGGCTGTTCTACCCGCGCGGCGAGGACTTCGCCAAGGCCTTCGCCGAGGAGGAGAGCGTCCCGCTCAACCTGCGCCTGCCGGCCGAGGCCTTCCAGCGTCTGCGCGACCGCCGGGAGTACTTCAGCCCCGAGGCCGAGGACGGCACCTACTGGGGCCTCTACACCCCCGTGCTGGACAGCAACGACCGGGTCGAGGCCATCCTGTTCAGCGGCCTGGCGCACAGCCGGGGCGACCAGATCCTGGCCGACCGCAGCACCCTGACCCTGGCCATCGCCATCCTGGGCAGCCTGTTGGCGGCCGGCATGGGCCTGCTCCTGAGCCGCCTGGTGATCAGGCCGGTCGAGAGCCTGCACGAAGGGGTGATGCGGGTCGCCGCCCAGGACTTCCGGGCCACCATCCCGGCCGCCGGCAACGACGAGCTGGCCGACCTGGCGCGCGCCTTCAACACCATGGCGGCCAGCCTGCGCGAGGCGCGCGACAGCCAGCAGCAGGAGTTCCGGCGCGACAAGATCACCGCCCTGGGCGAGCTTTCCCTGGCCATGGCGCACGAAATACGCAACCCGATCGGCGTCCTCAACACCGCCGCGCAGCTGCTCGACAAGGCCGCCGCCGACCCGGCCCGGCAGGCCGACCTGACCCGCATGATCCGCGAGGAGACGGCGCGCCTGAACGGCCTTCTGCGCGACTTCCAGCAACTGGCCCGGCATCGCAAGCCGCAGTTCCAGGCCATCGCCCCGGAACGTCCCCTGGAGGCCGCCCTGCGCCTGATGCTGGCCGGCCATCCCGAGGTCGAGCTGCGCCGCGAGTACGGCCACGGCGACGCCCTGATCCGGGCCGATCCGGAACTCCTCCAGCAGGCCTGGACCAACCTGGTCAACAACGCCCTGGAGGCGATCGGCGCCGCCCCGGCCCGCCTCACCCTGCGTTCCTGGCTGGACGGCGGCGCCCTCTACCTGGCCCTCGAGGACAACGGCCCCGGGGTGCCGGTGGAGCGCATCCCGCGCCTGTTCGAGCCCTTCTACACCTCCAAGGAGCACGGCAGCGGCCTCGGCCTGACCATCGCCGACACCCTGGTCGAGGCGAACGGCGGCCGCCTCCAGTACGCCCCCGGCCGCGCCGGCGGGGCCGCCTTCATGATGCGCTTCGCCAGCGCCCCGGGAGCCGAGTGATGCCGCACACCATCCTGATCGTCGAGGACGAGCGCAACATGCGCATGGTCATCCGCATGGCCCTGGAGGACGCCGGCCACCAGGTCATCGAGGCCGATTCGGCCGAGGCGGCGCTGGCCCGCCTGGACCGCCCGGACCTGGCCGTGGTCCTCACCGACCTCAAGCTGCCCGGCCTGCGCGGCGAGGAACTGGTGGCGGCGGTGCGCCGGGAACGCCCCGAGGTGCCGGTGATCGTGCTCACCGCGTTCGGCTCCATCCGGTCGGCCATCGAGTGCATCCAGGCCGGCGCCACCGACTACCTGACCAAGCCGTTCGAGGCCGAGGAACTCCTGCTCGCTATCCAGGGCGCCCTGCGCCTGTACGACCTGCTCCGGGAAAACCAGCGCCTGCATGCGGTGATGAGCGACGCCCGGCCGCGCCGGCGCCTGATCGGCGACGGTCCGGCCATGCGCCGGCTGCGCGAGGAGATCGCCCAGGTGGCGCCCTACCGCAGCAACGTCCTGATCACCGGCGAGAGCGGCACCGGCAAGGAGGCGGTGGCGCGCAGCATCCACGAGGACGGGCCGCGCGCGGCCGAGCCGTGGGTGGCCCTGAACTGCTCGGCCATCCCGCGCGACCTCATGGAGAGCGAACTGTTCGGCTACGTGCGCGGCGCCTTCACGGGGGCGGCCCAGAACCGCCTCGGCCGCCTCGAGCAGGCCAACGGCGGCACCCTGTTCCTGGACGAGATCGGCGACCTCGACCTGGCCCTGCAGGGCAAGCTGCTGCGCGTCCTCCAGGAGCGCGAGTTCTCGCCCCTGGGCAGCGATGCCGTGCGCCAGGTCGACGTGCGCGTGGTGGCGGCGACCAATCGCGACCTCCAGCAGCGGGTGCGCGAGGGTGCCTTCCGCGAGGACCTGTATTACCGCCTGGACGTCTACACCATCCGGGTGCCGCCCCTGCGCGACCGCCTGGAGGACGTGCCCGACCTGGCCGCCGCGTTCCTGGCCGAGTTGCGTGCCGAGATGGACAAGCCCGTGCTCGGCTTCGCGGCGCCGGCGTTGCTGGCGCTGACCCGCTACGCCTGGCCGGGCAACGTGCGCGAGCTGCGCAACGCGGTCGAACGCGCCCTGCTGTCGTGCCGGGGCGAGCGCATCGAGGTCGACGACCTGCCCGAACGGGTACGCGGCGAGACCGGCGCGGCCCCGGTCAACGTGGCCGCCGGCCCGGGCGCCGAGGGCCTGGATGCCTGGCTGGAGGAGAGCGAGCGGCGTGCCATCGTCGCCGCCCTGGCCGCCAGTGCCGGCGTCCAGGCCCACGCCGCGCGCTGGCTCGGCATCAGCGAGCGCAGCCTGTGGCACCGCATCAAGAAGCTCGACATCAAGGTCGAGCGCACGGTGCGCGAGTGACCGGGCGCGCGACCGTTGTCCTTCACCCCTTGCTGAACGGGTGCTTCCGATCCTGAGCGGACCGGGCCGGATCTACGAGAACACCTCTCCGAACAACAGCGACCAGGCACTTCCATAGGCGATCTGGTGTTGGGCTTCTCTCGGCAACCTGGCCAGGAAGTCGCGATGTTTCCGGTCGTAGTCGTCGATCTGACGCATGCGGTCGCCGCCAAGGTCGAGCGCGGACAGGAAACGCTCGGGGTAGGTGACGAACAGGTTCAGCCAGTCCGCTCGCAAACCGCCGGAACTGTCCCAAACCCGGGCATGGTGTTGCATCGACAACGGATACACGGAGCCGGCGTCGCCGAACGCGGTATCGAAGTACAGGTTGGGAAATCGCTTGATCAGTCCTTCGACGTAGGCGGGTGTATAGGTGGCCGCCCGTTCGGCGTACCTGACCTGGGCGATGTGGCACCAGATCACCCGGGCCGCAGGGTACTGGGCGAGCATGTGCTCGAGGGGCGCGAGCAGGCGGTCTTCCACCTCGTAATGGATCTGGAACGGGATGCCCAGTCGTTCGGCCAGGGCGAACAACTTGTGGCCCGTCGGGCCGTCGATGGCGATGTCGACGTCGCGGTCGAGTTCGCCCCGCTTGACCTGCCGTGGCGACGGGTAATGCCGCATCTCGTACTCGCCGAGCAGCAGCAACGGCTCCTTCAGCGCTGCCGTCCCATTCGCCGCCAGGACTTCATCGGCCGCTTCGGTAGTAAACGGAGGTTGTCCGCCGTTGCCGACCGGGATGAAGCGGTCCGGGTAGCGGGCGAGCAGGCGCGCGGACAGGTCGTCGTAGCGCAAACCTTCCCCGAACTGCCTCTCCGTCGGGTCGGCCGAGAGGGCCATCAGACCGATGTTCAGCTCGTCCAGCTTGCGGGCGACCGCGTCGATGTCGACCTTGGTCGGGTTGCATGAGCTTTCGATGTCGATATAGGGCAGGGTGCCCGAGGCGAGCAGGCGTTTTAGGCGCGCGGCGTAGCCGGATTTGAGGCCGATGACTTTCTCATCCGCCTGCGCGAAGCCCCGGACTGCCCAGCCGGCCACGGGAAGCAGCAGGGCCAGGCGGATCAGGTGGCGTCGTCGGATGTCCAAGGCTCATCCCCTCGTTGCTCAATTAGGTTGCGGAAGGGATTCTGCTCCGATTTGCGGTTCAGGGGTTTGCTCGGCCAATGTCCCCTTTCAGGCCGGTGCAAAGGCCGGAATCGCCTCATGGCCGACACTCGAGCCAACGCGGAGACGCGGGATAGTCACTCGATGTGCGCAGAGTCCCGGCATTGTTCGGGCGGAGACTCTCCGGCAATCACTTGCCGCCTCGTCTGATCCCGTGCCCGAACGTCCTCTGCGAGGTCTTGCTCCGGGACCATCGTCCGAGATTTACGCCATATTTCCAGGTCGTAAGCCGGGCTGCGGCCGGTGTCCTGAATCCATACCCAACGCTTGTCACAAGAGTAGGAAGCGAACGGCATATAGCTATGCCCGCCCTCGACGCGAAAATTCAGTGTTCTGTATGTGGACTCGAGTCGGCAAACGGCCCGGATAGTTGAGAACAAACAGGATTCCACCCTGATCAGGAGGGTGGCCGAATGTGGTCCCGGCGACACTTCGACGGGCGGACCTTCATGGCCGATCTTGACGTTGTCCACTTCGGTAACCAGGAGCTGATTACTCAAGGGGGCGTCCTGCCAATACGTCCAAATCAGAGCGGTTTCGTCCGACGTGACTGATTCATTGCCTGCGAGCCGGATAATCGGCGTGTCATTCACGCATCCACCAAGAATCAGCGCAAGAGACAGTACGGGAACAACTGGTTTCATCCCACTGAGCATTGCCGTGCCCCCGGAGGACAGGTCTCAATGCTGTACGTATAGCCTTTCTGCGGCCGGTTACAGCGGCCCGCGTGAGGTTCGGCACGGCCCTCCGCAGCCATGACCGTCGCCGGTCATCGCCATGCGCACGCAGGGCCGGGTGCCGAGGGCGTCGCCCGCCGGTTCAGTGCATTGCCGGGCTCAGAGCACCGGCAGGGCCATGCCGGTCTTGTTCTCGCGCGCGGCGCCCATGCGCTTGACGTGGGCGGCGAGCGCCGAGTCCATCGTAGCCAGGTGCAGGTCGAACCACTCTGCCAGGCCCTTCCTGACGTAGGCCCGGGCCAGCATCAGGCGGCCGCGCTGGACCGCGCGGTTCATCTGCACGAGGTCGCCGTAGACCCGGTGGTGTTCGCCCTCGTGCTCGCCCAGGGCCGGGAAGCGCGAGATGCGCATCAGCCGGCCTTCGCTGCTGAAGTGGTCGTGGGTGTGCTGGAGCAGCTTGCCGAACAGGGCCGCGAAGTCGGTGTCGTCGGCCTCGTTGAGCAGGTTGACCAGGGCGACGAACTCCTGATGCGTACGGTCCATGTCCTCGACGCCCAGGCTGTAGCGCTCAGGCTGCCACTCCATCATGCCGCCACCTTGAGCGGTTCGGTACCGGTCGCCGCGGCCAGGAAGTCGGCACAGTCGGCCGGGAGGAGTTCGAAGCCGAGCTTGTCCAGGAAGCGCTTTTCCTTGTCGGTGGCGTTCGGGATCAGGGCCCAGCCGCCGGCGTTGCCGAAGACGACGTCGGACAGCACCATGCGTTCGGTATCGCGAGTCAGGCGCATGCCCAGGAGCAGGTAGCGCTTGCCCTGGCGGGAGCGCTTCAGGAACGGCGGGATGGCGAAGCCGCCCATCAGCTCGGTGATGTAGTCGACGAAGTCGGCGTCCGAGGCGATGTAGTTGGATTCCGGCAGCGGCGTGCCGAGCGGCTTGAACAGCACCGGCAGGCTGACGTCCACGGCCTCCGGGTCGATCGCCCGGTAGGCGGCGCCGTCCCATTGGAACAGCTTGAAGCGGTAGCCGTTGGCGCTGATCCGGGCGATGCCGACGATCAGGGTGTGCGGGCTGGCGGCGTAGGCCTGCTGCAGCAGGGTGTCGCGGTTGACGTCGATGACGTAGGGCAGACCCTGGCCGGCCAGCCAGCCGTGCAGGGGCGACGCGGACCAGGCGGTGTCGCGGTAGGTGGCGTCGAGGAAGCGGGTCAGCGCCGAGCGGCCCTTCTTCAGTTCCACGTTCATGGCGGCACGGGGGAATTCGTACATCAGCTTGGGGGCCATCGGCTTGCCGCCGTTCATGGCCAGGATCAGGCTGTCGGAATCGGCCGGGATGGCGCGCCCGGCATCGTCGGCGACGCCGGCCAGGGCACCGGCGCCCAGGTAGGGGACTGCGCTGCCGTCGCGCAGGGCGGCCAGGATGGGTTCGAAGTTGACGGACATCGGGGTTTCTCCAGGCAAACAAACTCTCTATCCGCAAAAGCCGTGCCGACGGCAAAGTCGAGCAGGGGACAGGGTTTCCGCCGACAAAGCCATGTCGCAAACCCGACAACGACCGTTCCATTGGCGCAAAACGCAGCCGGGTTGGCCGCACAACCCCAGTCGTGGTGCGGGTTTCCGGCGTGGCCCGGATTTTGCGATGTGGATCTCGGTTATTCACGCTCCCAAGGGGAAACATTATGTTGTTGGACACTTACGAAAAGGCCGGTCTGCTCTTCAACGCCAACTTCAAGGAGGCGGCTGGCGCCGGCATGCAGGCCTATCGCGGCGATCTGGTGCTGGTCGAAGGCGCGATCGCCGATGCCGAAGGCCGCCGCAAGGCGCCCGAGGCGCTGCTCAAGGGCGCCGTGGCCCTGGCCGAGGGCGACAAGCTGAAGATGCTGGCCGGCTCCCTGGACGACCTGTCCGAAATCGAGACCCTGATCGGCAAGTACAAGGGCGACTTCGCCGCCGACGGCAAGTTCGTCTTCTACGTGGTCAACGTCGCCAAGCCGACCGTGGCCTCCGCCGACGGTGTCGAGTACCTGCTGATCCCGATGGTCGACGGCATGGTCTGGAACGAACTGGTCGACGAACTGGCCATGGAGAAGGGTGACTTCAAGGGCCAGGGCGCCGGCGAGAAGGTGGCCACCCTGTACGACACCCTGAAGAGCTACAAGCCGAAGTACGAGGCCATCAGCCTGGCCGACGCGATCGCCCGCAAGACCGACGCCAAGCGCGCGGACCGCGGCCCGGTCTAACCCTGGTCGGCAAGGTCGCCGCGGTCCAGGCGGTAGAAGGCGAACACCAGCCAGGCCGAGGCGACCACCAGGAATACCGGTCCGAACAGCCAGAACACCAGCGGCACGGCGAAGAAGAAGGTACGCAGGCCGACGGAGAACAGGCTGCCGGCCCGGTTCAGGCGCTGGCCGACGGCATGCGGCGACAGGCTCAGGTGGGCGCCGGTGTCCGGCACGTTGATCATGAACACCACCTGGTTGGCCAGGCGCACCGACATCGCGAAGGCGAAGAAGGCGACGATGAAGTCGATCAGCAGGCACAGCACCTTGATGATCCAGATCTCCGCCGAATGGCTGCTCACCAGGTTGAGCACGTGCCAGCTCTTGGCGATGTTCTCGGCCTGGCCGGACAGGGTCAGGGTGCCGATGATCAGCAGGGCGGCGGTGGAGGCCATCAGCGAGGCCCCCATGACGAAGTTGCGCAGGGTCTGCACGGCCATGACGTCCTTGCCGGGCGTGCTCATGGCGTGGATCACCCAGAGCGAGCGGGCCAGGTTGTTGAGGCCCTGGATGGTGTAGGTCGGGTCGCGGCGCAGGCGCCGGCCCAGATAGACGTAGTAGGCGGCGATCAGCGCAAGGCTGAACAGGAAGGCCGCGAGATCGTAGCCGAAGGTATACAGCCAGGACATAGCACCTCTCTGAACGTATCCGTGCCGGCCCGTCCCGGGTACCGGCCATGGTCATTGCGACCCGGGCGGACGGCCCGGGTTCCGGGCTCAGGCGCTGGTGCCGAGCCAGAAGCCGACATTCTTGGCGACGAACTCGTCCCAGGGCATGTAGTGCGACCCGTCGCAGGAGAAGGTCAGGCCGACCAGGCCGTTGAACAGGTTGAGCGAGCCGGAGCGCAGGTACAGGGTTTCGTCCATGAAGCGCAGGGCCTTGAAGGTCTCCAGGACGTCGCGCACGCGGTTGGCCGGCACCACCGCCTGCTCGGGATAGGGGCAGTGCGGGTAGGCCAGGCAGAGCCCGGGATCGGACAGTTCGTCGATGCCGTGCATGCGGTAGCGGTAGGGGTCGTTGAGCAGCCAGAGGGTGGCGCGCGAGCTGGAGAAGTGCAGCTTGCCGTGGAACACGCCGTGCACGGTCATCAGCTCGTTCATCAGGTCCAGCACGGTGTCGATGCGCTGGTCCATCAGGCTGTCGGTGCGGGCCTGGTAGAACAGGCCGGCGCGGATCGCCGGGTCGCCCTTCATCTGCTGCCACTGGCCCGGCTGCCGGTACATGGCCTGGGTGGCGGGCAGTTCGCGCAGGTCGAAGTCGGCGCCCAGGTAGCCGAGCAGGTGGCCGGCCGCGTCCTCGATGCGCTGCACCGCGGTCAGGCTGGGCCGGCGCGCGTTGCGGCTCAGATAAGCCTCGGAAAGTGAGAACGGCGCGCCCGCCAGGGCTTCGGCCAGGTAGGGCCGGTCGCCGCGGTCGCGGTCGAAGTGCTCGGGCATGGGCCCCTTGCGCGACAGGTTGGCGGTGATCTGCCGGGCCTGGGCGTCGAGGACGTAGAGGTATTTGCAGTACGGCAGTTCGGCCATGCCCTCGGCCAGGCGCGCCTCCAGGCGCGTGCGCTCCGGCCAGGCGTCGCGGCAGCCTTCGGCCAGGATGGACAGTGACGAGGCCAGCCAGCCTTTCAGGATCTGGCGCTGGCGGGCGATGGCATCGCGCAGGGGTTCGGACATGGCGGTGGGGTCGGAAGCCGGTGTCCGGCAAGCTTAGCGCATGCCCGCCGACGGCCAAAGCGCCCCGTGTCGGCGGGCGGCGGTATCCAGGCCGGGCACGATCGGCCTATCATTGGCCCCGATGCGATCGGCCCGGCGGGCCGAATGCCGCTGTGCATCGAGAAACGGCGCGCGGCCGTCGCACCTTTTCCCTTGTCCGAAGCAGGGTGCCATGTTGCAAGGTTTCTACCATTTCGCCGACGATGCCCGGGCATTGCCCGAGCTGCTCCAGGCCTGGCGTGCCGGCCATCCGGACCTCGGGCTCCTGGCCCTGCTCCCGGAGGCCGAGGCGGCGCACATCCCGGCCCTCCAGGCCGCCTGCCGGGCGGCCGGCATCGCCCTGGTCGGTGCCGTGTTCCCGGCCCTGCTCGGCGACGCCGGCTTTGCCGACCGGGGCATCTGGCTGGTCCGCCTGGATCCCATGCCGCCGGCCTTCCTGGTCACCGATCTCGATCACGACCCCGGGGCCGCCGCCGCCGGGGTGGCCGCCGCCGTTTCGGCGCTGACCGCCGGGCGCGATGCGGACGCCGACCCGGCCATGCTGTTCATGCTCTTCGACGGCATGCTGCCCACCGTCGGCAGCATCCTGAACGGTGTCTACAACCACCTCGGCAGCCGCGTCCACTACGCCGGCGTCAACGCCGGCAGCGAGACCTTCCAGCCCATGCCCTGCCTGTTCGACTCCGACCGCTGCGTCGGCAACGCCGTGCTCGGGCTGCTGTTGCCGGCCGCGACCGCGTACGTGGTCGGGCACGGCTACCCGGTCGCCCGCAGCCTGATGAATGCCACCTCGGCGCAGGGCAACCGCATCGACCGCATCGACGGCCGGCCGGCCTTCGACGTCTACCGGGACGTCATGCGCAGCGAGTTCGGCATCGAGCTCGACCACGCCAACTTCTACGACTATGCGGCGCATTTCCCGTTCGGCCTGGTGACCGCCATCGATGTCCTGGTGCGCATCCCGGTCGCCTTCAACGACGACGGCTCGCTGTTCTGCGTCGGCGAGGTGCCGCCCAACGCCAAGCTGCGCCTGCTGCGCGCCCCGGACCTGGCGGAAAGCCGCTGCGTCGAGTCCCTCGCCGGCCGCTTGCGCGAGCGGGCCGGCGACCCCGCCGGCCGATCCATGCTGGTGTTCTATTGCGCCGGCCGGCGCATGCACTTCGGCGCCGACGCCGGCGCCGAGATCGCCCGCCTGAGGGCGTTCACCGGCGTCGACACCGTGGCCGGCGCCCTCTCCCTGGGCGAGATCGACAGCCTGGAGGAGTTCGGCTTCCCGCGCTTCCACAACGCCGCGCTGGTCTGCCTGCTCTGACCGGCGCCGGCCGGCGTCAGGCGGCCTTGCGCTGCTTCTGGTAGAGGAACTCCAGGACCTGGCCGCGCAGGTGGTGATAGTGCGGGTCCTCCGAGAGTTTCAGGCGGTCGCGCGGACGCGGCAGGTCCACGGTGAGGATCTCGCCGATGGTGGCCGCGGGGCCGTTGGTCATCATGACGATGCGGTCGGACAGCAGCACCGCCTCGTCCACGTCGTGGGTGATCATCAGGACGGTATTGTTCAGCTCGGCCTGGATCTCCATCACCGAGTCCTGCAGGTGGGCGCGGGTGAGGGCGTCCAGGGCGCCAAACGGCTCGTCCATCAGCAACACGTCCGGTTGCATGGCCAGCGCCCGGGCGATGCCGACGCGCTGCTTCATGCCGCCAGAGATCTCGCCCGGCCGCTTGTCGGCGGCGTGGTCCATGTGCACGAGCTTGAGGTTGTGCATGACCCAGTCCTTGCGCTCCGCCTTGCTCTTGTCGGCCATCACCTTGTCCACGGCCAGCTTGACGTTCTCGTAGACGGTCAGCCAGGGCAGCAGGGAATGGTTCTGGAACACGACGGCGCGATTGGGCCCGGGTCCGCGGATCTCCTTGTCCTTCAGGAGGGCGACCCCGGCGCTGGCGTCGAGCAGGCCGGCGACGATGTTGAGGACGGTGGACTTGCCGCAGCCGGAGTGGCCGATCAGGGCGAGGAACTCGCCCTTCTGGACCTTGAGGTTGACGTCCTTGAGGGCGTTGAAGGTCCCCTTGGCCGTGTTGAAGGTCATGTCGATGTTCTGGAGGTCGAGGTAGGCGCTCATGGCAGGCTCCGCTTCGGTCGATGGGGGGTCAACGCTTGGTGTAGTCGAGTTTGTGCTGGGCCCAGCCCATCATCAGGTCGAGCACGATGCCGACCGCGCCGATGACGCCGATGGCCAGGATGATGGAGGACACGTTCAGGTTGTTCCATTCGTCCCACAGCCAGAAACCGATGCCGATGCCGCCGGTGAGCATCTCGGCGGCGACGATGACCATCCAGGCGATGCCCAGGGACAGGCGCATGCCGGTGACCACGTAGGGCAGGGTGGCCGGGAACAGGATGCGCCGGACCAGTTCCAGCTTGCCCAGCTTGAGTACCGCGGCGACGTTCATGTAGTCCTGCGGGATGGCCTTCACGCCGGTCGCGGTGTTGATGATCATCGGCCAGATGCAGGTGATGAAGATGACGAAGATGGCCGACGGGTTGACCGCCTTGAAGAGCAGCAGGCCGATCGGCAGCCAGGCCAGGGGCGACACCGGCTTGAGGATCTGGATCAGCGGCGACAGCGCCATCTGGACGCCCCGGCTCATGCCCATGACGAAGCCGAGCGGGATGCCGACGACGGCGGCCAGGCCGAAGCCGGCGCCGACCCGGGCGAGTGAGTTCAGGAGTTGCCAGCCGATGCCCTTGTCGTTCGGGCCGTTGTCGTAGAAGGGGGCGGCGAGGACTTCCTTGGCGTGTTCCCAGGTCTCGCCCGGGGCCGGGAACTCGGGTGCGACGTGGTTGTGCACGTAGCTCCAGACACCCACCAGCACGGCGAAGGTGAGCAGCGGCAGGAGCAGCATCTTGAGGATGCCGGCAAGGCGCTCGCGCCGGGCCCGGTCGGCGAGCAGGGGGGCCGGCCGGGCCGGCAAGCCCGGCGCCGCGGCGACGGGGTGGGGGTATCGGTCTGGGACATGGTCGGGGTCTCCTCGGCATCGGGCTTGCCGCCCGCCACCAGGGTGAGTTTCACGGCTTGCGCTTGCATGGCTGGCTCCTTGGCGAGGCCTCCCCCGGGGGCCGGGGGAGGCGGCGGCTCTACTTGTTCAGCTTGGCCAGGGCCTTCATGTCCACCTTCAGGTGGGACACCTTGAAGCCCTTGATGTAGTCGACCATGTGGCTGGGGTCGAACTTCATGCCGTCGAAGAACATGTCCGGCCCCATGGTGATGGGGGCCGTCGCCTGCTTGAGGGTCCAGTTCGCCTTGTTGACGCCCTCCGGCTTCCAGTCGATGGTCGGCGCGGCGACGCCGACCTCCTTGGCCGCCTGGCGGTAGATCTCGGGCAGGTAGATGCCCGAGGCGGTCTTCTTGATGTCCACCGCCCTGTCCAGCTGGCCCCAGCGGTACATCTGGGTGATGAACCAGGCCGCGTGCGAGCGCCAAGGGAAGTTGGCGGCGTAGCGGTGGAAGACGTTGAAGTCGGGCAGGGCGACCAGCTTCTCGTCCTTGCTGTAGCGCCAGGTGCCGGTCATCGAGTTGTCGACCACGTCGGTGGGGGCGTTGACGTAGGACTTGGCGGAGATGATCTTGACCACTTCCTTGCGGTTCTCGGCCAGGTCGGCCCAGGCGGCCGCCTCGATCAGGGCGCGCACCGCCGCGCGGTGGCTGTTCGGGTACTTGTCGGCCCACTCCTTGTTCACCCCGAACACCTTCTCCGGATTGTTGTTCCAGATCTCGTAGTTGGTGATGATGGACTTGCCGATGCCCATCTCGACGGCGCGCTGGTTCCAGGGCTCGCCGACGCAGTAGCCGACGATGTTCTTGGACTGCAGGTTGGCGACCATCTGGGGCGGCGGGATGACGATCAGGCGCACGTCCTGGTCCGGGTCGATGCCGGCCGAGGCCATCCAGTAGCGCAACTCGTAGTTGTGGGTGGAGACCGGGAACACCATGGCGAAGGTCATCGGCTCCTTGCCGGCAGCCTTGTCGGCGTCGATCACCTTCTTGAGGGCGCGCGCCGAGGTGGGCCGGGTTTTCATCGCCTCGGGGTCGGCGGCGACCATGCGTTCGTAGAGTTCGTTGGAGACCGTGATGCCGTTGCCGTTCAGGTCCATGCTGAAGGCGGTGACGGTGTCCTTGGGCGTGGCGCCGACGCCCAGGGTGGCGGCGATGGGCATGCCGGCCAGCATGTGGGCGCCGTCCAGGGCGCCGATGGCCACCTTGTCGCGGATGTTGGCCCAGGACGCCTCCTTGGAGACCGTGACGTCGAGGCCGTGCTTCTTGAAGAACCCCTTCTCGTAGGCGACGACGATGGGCGCGCAGTCGGTCAGCGGGATGATGCCGAACGTCAGCGCCGTCTTCTCCAGGCCTTCCGTGCCCGCCGCCCAGGCGGCGCTGCGGACGCCGGGCGGGACCAGGGACATGAGTGCGGCGGCGGCGGATAGCGTGGCGGTCTTTTTCATGAAATCTCGCTTGCTGGTGTCGATGTCGGGCGCGTCGGTGGAAACGGGGTATACCATGTTCAAACTCCAATAAAAACGGCGTCCGACCCTCGAGGGGTGGGACGCCGTTGTCCAATGTGCAGCCAAGTAGGAGAGACTACGCCGACGCGCCGTTGCGCCGGGTGGTTGTTGAGTAGCAATCACTATGCCAAGCATGGAAACACGCAGCATTGCGGCTTGCCGCCGGAAAAACGCGGGGCGCCTGCCCCGTCATGGGGCGCCGTGCACCAGCAGGCAGCCGGCGCCGCCGGGTGTGGCGCCGTTTCACGGCCGGGCAGGGTGGTAACGCCGCCCATGTCGGTCGTGGTTGAGATTCGGCCCGAAACTTGCTAATTAGACAGGGCGCTGGGCGTGCCGGAGGTCCACGCCGACGGGGTTGGCAGCAACATTCGCAGCCGTGTCGACGTCAATGACGTTATTGTTCGGTTCGGCCGCTCAGGCGGCGCCACCATTATTTCGCAGGAGTAGACATCATGACCGCAGAAAAGGCCACCACGGCTAAGGCAACCGCCAAGAAGGCCGCTTCCGAAACCGACGCCAGCAAGGCCAAGAAGGCTGCACCGGCCAAGGCGCCCGCCGTGAAGAAGGCGGCGGCTGCACCGGCTGCCGCACCGGAGGCCGCGGCCAAGCCCAAGAAGGCCCCGGCCAAGCCCGCCGCCGCGCCGGCTGCCGCGGTCGCCCCGGCCGCGAAGCCCGCCAAGGCCCCGGCCAAGGCGGCCCCGGCCAAGAAGCCGGCTGCGGCCAAGCCCGCCCCGGCCGCCAAGCCGGCCGCGGCCGAGAAGCCCGCCAAGGCCCCGGCCAAGAAGGCCGCCGCCAAGCCCGTTCCGATGGCCAAGCCGGTCGCCCCGACCGCCGAGGAACGCCAGCACTGGATCGCCATCGCCGCCTACCATCGCGCCGAGAAGCGCGGCTTCGCGCCCGGCTACGACCAGCAGGATTGGCTGGATGCCGAGGCCGAAGTCGATGCCATGATCGGCAAGGCTTGATGTCCGCCGCCGTCCGGCCGCGTGCCGGACGGCCGGCGCGGCCGGAACGGCGGCCGGTCAGAGGAGGAGGACCATGAAGCCCTACGCCGAGTCCTGTGCCCAGAACCGGGAGCCGATCCTGGCCGTGCTGCGCGGGCTGTTCGCGGACCGCAGCCGGGTCCTGGAGATCGCCAGCGGTACCGGTCAGCATGCGGTGCACTTCGGCGCCGCGCTGGCGCACCTGAGCTGGCAGACCAGCGAGCTGCCCGAGAACCACGCCGGCATCGCCGCCTGGCTGGACGAGGCCGGATTGGCCAACGTCCTGGCCCCGGTGGCGCTGGACGTCAACGACCCGGATTGGCCGCTCGACGGCCTCTTCGACGCCGTGTTCAACGCCAACACCGTGCACATCGTCGCCTGGCCGGCGGTCGAGCGCATGTTCGCCGGCATCGGCCGGGTCCTGGCGCCCGGCGGCCTGCTCTGCCTGTACGGGCCGTTCAACTACGGCGGCGAATTCACGTCCGACAGCAACGCCCGCTTCGACGCCTGGCTGAAGGCGCGCGACCCGGCCAGCGGCGTGCGCGACTTCGAGGCCCTGGACCGCCTGGCCGCGGCGCAGGGCCTGCATCTGGTCGAGGATATCGAGATGCCGGTCAACAACCGCACCCTGGTGTGGCGGCGCGCGGCTTGGACATCCGCCTGACGGAGGACCTGGCCGAACTGCCGGCCGCCGAGTGGGACGCCCTCGCCGGCGCCAATCCGACCCTGCGCCACGCCTTCCTGCACGCCCTGCAGGCGAGCGGCTGCGCGGTCCCGGCGACCGGCTGGCGGGCGCGCTTCCTGACCGCCTGGCGGGACGGCGTCCTGGTCGGGGCGCTGCCCCTGTACCTGAAGAGCCATTCCTGGGGCGAGTTCGTGTTCGACTGGGCCTGGGCCGAGGCCTACGAGCGCCACGGCTTGGCCTATTACCCGAAGGCGGTCGCCGCCGTGCCGTTCACCCCGGTCAGCGGCCCGCGCCTGCTCGCGGCCGACCCGGCCGTGCGCACCGCCCTGGTCGACGCGGCGCTCGACCTGGCCCGCTCGGACGGGCTCTCGTCCCTGCACATCCTGTTCCCCGGGCCGGACGAGGCGCAGGAACTCGCCCGCCGCGGCCTGCTGCTCCGGCAGGGCGTGCAACTGCACTGGCGCAACCCCGGCTACCGCGACTTCGAGGACTACCTGGCCGCCCTGCGCCACGACAAGCGCAAGAAGGTGCGCCAGGAGCGCCGCCGGGTCGCCGAGGCGGGTATCCAGTTCGACCACCTGGAGGGCCAGGACATCGGCCCGGACGACTGGCGCTTCTTCATGCGCTGCTACGAGGCGACGCATCGGCGCTTCGACTCGCCCATCGCCCTCAACCTGGATTTCTTCCTGCGCATCGGCGCCGCCATGCCGGACAACCTGCTCCTCATCGTCGCCCGGCGCGCCGGCCAGGCGATCGCCAGCGCCTTCTGCCTGCGCGCCGGCGACGCCCTCTACGGGCGCTCCTGGGGGGCGCTGGAACAGCACCCCGGCCTGCATTTCGAGACCTGCTACTACCAGGCCATCGACTACTGCATCGGCCGCGGCATCGCCCTGTTCGAAGGCGGTGCCCAGGGCGAGCACAAGCTGGCGCGCGGCTTCCTGCCCAGCGTGACCTGGTCGGCGCACTGGCTGGCCGAGCCGCGCTTCGCCGATGCGGTGGCCCATTACCTCGACCGCGAGGCGGGCGGCATCGCCCGCTACGTCGACGAACTGAACGAACGCGGACCGTTCCGGACCTAGGGCGGGGATGTTTTCGCGCCGCGCCGCGAATAACCGTCCGGATCCCACCGCGAACGCCGCCATGCCCCCCAGCCCCCGCCTCGACCTGCACGCCGCCCAGCCGGCCCTGGCACGCCTCCTCCAGGGCGAGCGCGCCGCCTGGTGCGACTTCGTCGGCGCCGCCGCCCCGGTGGTGCGCGCCGTCGCCCGCAAGGTGCTGGCGCCGGCCGGCCAGGACGCCGAGCTGGCCGACGTGGTGCAGGACACCTTCGCCGCCCTGTGCCGGGACGACTTCAACCTGCTGCGCCGCTACGACCCGGCGCGCGCGAGCCTGGCCACCTACCTGGGCGTGGTCGCCGGCCGGCGCGCCCTCGACCACCTGCGCCGTGCCGCGCCGGCCGCCGTCGACCTCGACGCCGTGCCGGAGGAACGCCTGGCGGTGGATCCGGCGCTGCCGGCCGGGCCGCTGCGCCTGCCGGACGACCTGCTCACCCCCCGCCAGGCCCTGATCCTGCGCCTGATCTACGAACGCGACCTGGACGTCGACGAGGTCGCCCTGCGCCTGGGCATCGCCGCCCAGAGCGTGCGCTCCCTGCGCCACAAGGCGCTCGAACGCCTGCGCGGCCATTTGCGCGCGGCCGGGGATGTTTCGCCGCCCGGCCGCGAATAAGCCTGTGAAAGGACCCGACATGGACAAGCCCACCCTGACTCCCGAAGAACGCGCGGCGTTGCGTGCCTGGCACGGCGCCGACGCCCCGGAACCCGACGACCTGGCCCTGGCCGCCTGGCTGGAAGGTCGCCTGGTCGACGCCGGCGAGACGGCCCGGGTGGAGACCTGGCTGGCCCGCGACGCTGCTCGCCTGGATGCCCTGGCGGCGGCCCTGACGGCGGCCCCGGAAGCGGTGCCGGAGGCCGAACTGGAACGCGCCGCGCGGTTGGTCACGCCACCGGCCGCGGGCCGCCGTACCGGCGCCGCCGCCTGGCCGGTGCGTCTGCTCGGCGGCAGCCTGGGCCTGGCCGGCGCCGCCGCCGGCCTGGCCGTCGGCCTCGCCCTCGGCCACTGGCACAGCCTGGTCGAGGCCAGCCAGATGGCGGCCCTGCTCGGCGATCTCGCCGGCGTCGGCCTGGGAGCCTGGTGATGCGCGCGCTGAAACTGGCCCTGGCCGTCTCCCTGCTGTTCAACCTCCTGGTCCTGGCCGGCTACCTGTACGGCCGCCTGGCCATGCCCGCCGACGACCCGGTGGTCGCCGAGCTGAACCTGCAGCCCGCCCAGGTCGAACGCCTGGCCGAGCTGCGCAGCCAGGTGCGCGAACGCCTGCGCCGGGCGCGTACCGAACTCGGCCCGCACCTCGCCGAGCTGGTCGCCGCCGCGCGCACGGCCGAGCCGGGCAGCGACCGCCTGGAGCCGGTCCTGCGCGGCCTGGCCGAGGCCAGGCTGGCGAACCAGCTGGAACTGGCGCGTGCCGTGGTCGCCTTCCGCGCCGGCCTCGGCCCGAGCCAGCAGGCCGAATTCAACCGCCGCCTGGGCCGGCCGGGCTTCGTGCTCGACCTGCTCGGCTTCGGCCGCGTCGCCAGCCTGCTGCGCACGCTGCCCGGCCTCGAATCACCCATCTTCAAACCATGAGGAGTTCGTCATGAAGCGATCCGCATTCACCCTGGCCATCCTGGCCGCCCTCGGCGCCGCCGGCCTCTGTGCGAGCGGCCCGGCCGCCGCCTGGGAGCGCCAGCGCTCGGGCAGCTACGTCGGCGCCGCCGGCCAGGAAGGCACCTTCGAGACCGTGCGCGAACGCGCTCGGGGCCAGGCCAAGCGCACCCGCAGCTGGCAGAACCGCAACGGCGAGGGTAGCGCCACGACGGTCCGGCAACGGGACCCCGGCGCCGGCACCGCCAGCCGCCAGCGCGACGTCGTGCGCGCCAACGGCAGCGAGGTCCACGCCGGCAGCCAGGCCAGCCGCAACGAGGACGGCAGCATCAGCGTCGACGGCAGCCGCACCGGTGCCACCGGCCACAGCACCGACGTGGCGCGCGAGATCAGCCGGACCGAGGACGGCTCGCTCGCCGTGTCGAGCAGCTACGGCCGCGACGACGGCAAGAGCCTGGACGTGGCCCGGACGGTGACCAAGACCGACGGCGGGCGCACGGCGACGGGCAGTTACAGCACCGGTTCCGGCGCCGCCGGCAGCTTCGCGACGAGTGCCGGGCCGACCGACCAGGGCCGCGCCCGCGCCACCACGGTGACCGGACCCGATGGCCGTACCTACCAGCACGCCGTCGACTGGCAGCGGGACGGCAACAGCGCCACGCGCACCGCCACGGCCACCGGCCCGGACGGCAACGGCGCCAGCCGGACCGGCAGCGTGACCGTCGAGACGCCCTGAGGAGACCGCCATGCGTACCGCCCTGACGATCCTGCTGGCCCTGCTCGCGCCCGCGGCCCTGGCCGAGCCGGCGGCTGCGCCCGCGCCCGCCCCGGGCGCCGCCTGGTGCCAGGCCAATCCGGAGCGTTGCGCGGAGTTGCAGCAGCGCGCACGCGACAAGTGCGCCGCCGACCCGGAACGCTGCGCCGCCGCGAAGGAGCGCCTGAACGCCGCCCGCCAGCGCTGCGCCGAGGATCCCAAGGCCTGCGAGGCGCGCCAGGCGAAGTGGCGCGAACGCCTGCAGGAACGCCGCGCCGCGCCGGCGCCGCAACCATGACGGCGCTCCGGCACGGCCTCGCCGGCATCCTGCTGGTCTGGCTGCTCGGCCTGGCCGGGCCGGCGCCCGGCGCGCCGCTCGACCCGGGCCGGATCGAGGTCGGCGGCCGCCTGCGCGACTACGCCGTGCACCTGCCGAACGGCCGCCGCCCGACTGCGCCGGCACCGCTCCTGCTGGTCCTGCACGGCGGCAACGGCGCCAGCGCCGAGACCATGATGGCGCGCTACCGCTTCGACGAGATCGGCGACCGCGCCGGCGTCATCGTGGTCTACCCGCAGGGTGTCGACCGGCAGTGGAACGACGGCCGCAACGCCTCCTTCCGGCGCGGCCGCGACAATGCCGACGTCGACGACGTCGGCTTCGTCCGGGCCCTCATCGACGTCCTGGTGCGCGACCTGCCGGTCGACCGCCAGCGCATCTACGTCGCCGGCATGTCGAACGGCGGCATGATGACCTACCGCCTGGGCATCGAGCTGGGCGACCGCCTGGCCGGAATCGCCGCGATCATCGCCAACGTCCCCGCCAACCTGATCGGCCGGACGCCGGCCGCGCCCCTGCCGGTGCTGATCATGAACGGCACCGACGACCCCGTGGTGCCGTGGAACGGCGGCCCGGTGCGGGTGCTCGGCAAGTCCTACGGCGAGGTCGTGTCGAGCCAGCGCAGCGTCGACTATTGGCTGGCGGCCGACCGCCAGACGGCGCCGCCCCGGCATACCTGGCCCGGCGATCCGGTGCCGGCCGACGGTTGCCGGCCGGAACGCATCGCCTACGGTGAACCGGGTGCGCCCGGCGAGGTCGTGCTTTACGCCATGCACGGCGGCGGCCACAACGTGCCGGGTGCCGACACCCCGAACCTGCCCGGGCTGCTGGGCCGGAAATGCATCGATTTGGACGCGGCCGAGGCGATCTGGGCCTTCCTGGCCCCGCACGCGCGCCCCTGAGCGGATTCAGCCGGCGAGCGTCGCCATGAGCATGCGGGCGACGTCGGCGATGCGCACCCGGTGCGCCATCGCCTCCCGGCGCAGGGCCTGGTAGGCGGCCTCCTCGCCCAGCTTCTCGGTCTTCATGAGATGGCGCTTGGCCTTCTCGATCAGCTTGTGTTCCTGCAGTTCCTGGCGTGCCCGCAGCATGTCCTGGTGCATGGCCTGCCACGCCTCGAAGCGCATCTGGGCCAGCTGCAGCAGGGGCTGCAGGCGTTGCGCCTCGATGCCGCTCACCGCGTAGGCGGCGATGCCGGCCGAGATGGCCGAGCGCATCGCCTCAGAGGACGGGTCCTGGCTCAGCATGACGATCGGGCGCGGGGTCGATTCGCTCATGGCGCAGACCTGCTCCAGGGTGTCGCGGCTGGGCGAGTCGATGTCCATGATGATGGTGTCGGGGCGCAGTTGCTCGACCCAGCGCGGCAGGTCGATGGCCCGGTCCAGGCGGCCGACGAAGTGATGCTGCGGCAGGTCGTGCGCCAGGGTCGCCAGGAGGTCGTCGAGGCGGCGCTTGGACTGACTGATGACCAGGATCTTGAGGGCGTCGGGCATGTCGGTCAGATCGGTGGGTGAGACGGCACGGGCCGGACGGCGCCGACGAGCAGCCTAGTCCCGGCGCCCCGGTTCGGCAAGAGGGCGCCGGCGGGCGGGCGGCTGGGCGGCGTCATGACGGTGCGTTCGATTCAGGCGGAGGCGAGCAGCCGGCGCAGCTCGGGCACGCAGGAACCGCAGTTGGTGCCGGCCTTCAGCTGCGCCGCCAGCGCCTCGACCGAGCCGGCGCCTTCGGCGACGGCGCGCCGGATGTCGTTCTCGCCGACCGCGAAGCAGGCGCAGACGATGCGGCCGCAGTCGGGCACGGCCTGGCTGGGCCGGCCCAGGAGCAGGGCCGCCCGCTCGGCATCGCCCAGGGTCTCGCGTTCGAACAGGCCTTCCAGCCAGTGGCGCGGCGGCAGGGCCGCGAAGTCGCGGTCGAAGAAGGCCACCGCCTCGATGCGGCCGTCTTCCAGCAGGGCCATGCGGTAACGGTTGGCCGCCTTGTCGCGCATCTCGATCCAGGCCCGGCCGGGGCCGAACAGGCCGCGCAGGCTGGCCGGCCAGGGGCAGTCGGCCTCCGGGCCGGCCAACTCGTAGCGCCAGCAGGCCTTGCCGCGGATGCGGGTCCAGTAGCCGGCGGTCGCGCAGTCGAACTGGGCGCGGGCCAGGACGAAGCCGTACCAGCCCGCCTCATAGGGCGTCACCGCCACCGGCGCGTGCTTGAACTCGGGCTGCCCCGAGACCGGGTCGGTGACCGCGCCGACCAGGGCGTCGACCCGGGCCTGCGCCGAGTTCTGGCCGTTCCAGTGGATGGGCGCGAATACCGAGCCCTCGCGCTGGTCGGCGCTTGCCACGGCGCGCACCAGCAGCTCGCCGTGCGCACTCGCGACCCGGGCCAGGCCGCCCGCGCGCACCCCGGCCCGGCGCAGGTCGGCCGGGTGCATCTCGACGTAGGGTTCGGCGATGTGGGCGAGCAGGCGGGCGGTCTTGCCGGTCCGGCTCATGGTGTGCCATTGGTCGCGGATGCGCCCGGTGTTGAACACCAGCGGGTGCCCGGCGTCGGCCGGGTTGGCCGGTCCGCGCGCCGGTGCCGCCAGCATGCTGGCCAGGCCGCCGGCGCTGAAATAGCGGCCGTCGGCGAACAGGCGTGCCTGGCCGCGGCCATCGGCGCCGACCGGCCATTGCACCGGCTGCAGGCGCTCGTAGTCGCAGCCGACCAGGCCGGTCAGGTCGAAGTCGCGCCGGCCCGCGTTCTCGAACGCCGACAGGGCGGCGTGTTCGTCGAAGATGGCGGCCGGACCGGCGTACGGGAAGGCGGCCTGGTGGCCCATGCGGCGGGCCACCTCGGTGACCATCCACCAGTCCGGCCGGGCTTCCCCGGGCAGGGGCAGGAAGGCGCGCTGGCGCGAGATGCGGCGCTCCGAGTTGGTCACCGTGCCGTCCTTCTCGCCCCAGGCGGCGGCCGGGAGCAGGACGTCGGCGAGGGCGGCGGTGTCGGTGTGGCGGGTGTTGTCGGACACCACCACGAACGGACAGGCGCGCAGGGCGGCGGCGACCCGGTCCGCCTCCGGGACGCTGACCACCGGGTTGGTGGCCATGATCCAGAGCGCCTTGATGCGGCCGTCCGCCACCGCCTCGAACAGCTCGACGGCCTTCAGCCCGGGACGGCGGGCGATGCCGGGGGCCTGCCAGAAGCGGCCGACCCGGTCGATCGCCTCGGCGTCGAAGTCCATGTGGGCGGCGAGCTGGTTGGCCAGGCCGCCGACCTCGCGGCCGCCCATGGCGTTGGGTTGGCCGGTGATGGAGAAGGGCGCGGCGCCCGGCTTGCCGATCCGGCCCGTGGCCAGGTGGACGTTGATGACGGCGTTGGCCTTGTCGACCCCCGAGGAGGACTGGTTGATGCCCTGCGAGAACAGGGTGACGCTCTTCGGCGTCGCCGTGAACAGGCGGTAGAACTCGGCCACTTGGGCCTCGTCCAGGCCGCAGCGCTCCGCCACCCCGGGGATGCTCAGGTCGGCGACCTCGGCCAGGGCGGCGCCGAAGCCCTCGACGTGGCGTTCCAGGTAGGCCCAGTCGATGCCGTTCTCGCGCCGCAGGTGGTTGAGCAGGCCGTGGAACAGCCAGGCGTCGGCGCCCGGCGCGATGGCCAGGTGCAGGTCGGCGATGTCGCAGGTGGCGGTGCGGCGCGGGTCGATCACGACGATCTTCATCGCCGGCCGGGCCTTCTTGGCGGCGGCGATGCGCTGGTACACGACCGGGTGCGCCCAGGCGGCGTTGGAGCCGACCAGGGTGACCAGGTCGGCGACCTCGAGGTCCTCGTAGCAGGCCGGCACGCTGTCCGAGCCGAACGCGCGCTTGTGCCCGGCTACGGCCGAGGACATGCACAGGCGGGAATTGGTGTCGATGTTGCCGGAGCCGATGAAGCCCTTCATCAGCTTGTTGGCGACGTAGTAGTCCTCGGTGAGCAGCTGGCCGGAGACGTAGAAGGCCACGGCCTCCGGGCCGTGTTCCTCGACGACCGTCCGGAAATGCCACGCCACCGTGTCCAGGGCCGCGTCCCAGCTCGCCCGCCGGCCGCCGATCTCGGGGTGGAGCAGGCGGTCGTCCAGGGCCAGGGTCTCGCCCAGGGCGGCCCCCTTGGAGCACAACCGGCCCAGGTTGGCCGGGTGCTCGGGATCGCCGCGCACGCTGTAGCCGTCGCCGTTGCGGGTCACCAGGACGCCGCAACCGACGCCGCAGTACGGGCAGGTGGTGCGTATCGGCTCGCTGGTCATCGTCTCAGCCGTTCGGGCAGCCCTCGTCCGGGCTCAGCGACAGGCGGACCACGCCGTTCTCCAGGCGCACCGGGTAGCGCGCCGCGCAACCCTCGTCCGGGGCCTGGGCGATGCCGGTGTCGAGGGCGATCTTCCAGTCGTGCAGCGGACAGGCCACCTTGTGGCCGGAGACGATGCCCTGCGACAACGGGCCGCCCTTGTGCGGACACTGGTCGCGCAGGGCGAACACCTGGTCGTCCAGGGTGCGGAACAGGGCGATGTCGCCGACCGCGGTGCGGGCGACCCGGGCGCCCTGGCGGGGGATGTCTTCCAGCTTGGCTACTTCGATCCAATCGGTCATGTCGGTGATCCTTCGTCAGCTCAGGCGCTTACCTGGATGGGGGTGAATTCGCGTGTCAGGGCGCCCTCGGTGCGTTCCTTCCAGGGGTCCACCTGGGCGGGTTCCTGGGACAGGCGGAAGCGCTCGGCCAGGGCCTTGCGGCTGGCCTCGTCCTCCACCACCCGGGCCTTGACGTGGGCCAGGCCGACGCGCTCGACCCAGGGCGCGGTGCGTTCCAGGTAGTGGGCCTCCTCGCGGTAGAGCTGGGTGAAGGCGGCGCAGTACTCCAGCACCTCTTCCTCCGTGGCCACGCGGCAGAGCAGGTCGGTGACCCGCACCTTGATGCCGCCGTTGCCGCCGATGTGCAGCTCGTAGCCGGAATCGACGCAGACCACGCCGAAGTCCTTGATGGTGGCCTCGGCGCAATTTCTCGGACAGCCGGAAACCGCCAGCTTGAACTTGTGCGGCATCCAGGAGCCCCAGGTCAGCTCCTCCAGCTTGACCCCCAGGCCGGTCGAGTCCTGGGTGCCGAACCGGCACCACTTGGCGCCGACGCAGGTCTTCACCGTGCGCATGGCCTTGCCGTAGGCGTGGCCGGAGACGAAGCCGGCGGCGGAGAGGTCCTGCCACATGGCCGGCAGGTCTTCCTTCTTCACCCCGAACAAGTCGATGCGCTGGCCGCCGGTGACCTTCATCTCCGGCACCTGGAACTTGTCCGCCACGTCGGCGATGGCGCGCAGCTCGGCCGGCGTGCAGAGGCCGCCGAACATGCGCGGCACCACGGAGAAGCTGCCGTCCTTCTGGATGTTGCCGTGGGCGCGCTCGTTGATGAAGCGGGACTGGGCGTCGTCCCGGTATTCGCCCGGCCAGGCGCACAGCAGGTAGTAGTTGAGCGCCGGGCGGCACTTGTTGCAGCCGTCGGGCGTCTGCCAGCCCAGGGCCTGCATGGTGTCGGCCATGGTCTTCAGGCCCTGTTCGGCGATGGCGGCGCGGATCTCGTCGTGGGTGTGCTCGGTGCAGCCGCACAGGGGCTTCTTCGAAGGCGCCGTGGAGTAGTCGCCGCCCACGGTGGCGGCCAGCAGGGTCTCCACCAGGCCGGTGCAGGAGCCGCACGAGGCCGAGGCCTTGGTATGGGCGCGCACCTCGTCCAGGGTGAACAGCTTCTTGTCCCGGATGCTCTTGACGATGTCGCCCTTGCAGACGCCGTTGCAGCCGCAAATCTCGGCCGAATCGGGCATGGCCAGCAGGCGGGTCTTCTCGTCGCCCAGGCCGCCGCCGGCGCCCGAGTCGCCGATGTGGTGGCGGCCGAACAGCAGCTTGTCGCGGAAGTCGGACACGTCGGTGCCGTCCCGCATCAGCTCGAAGTACCAGGCGCCGTCCAGGGTGTCGCCGTACAGGCAGGCGCCCGCCAGCTTGTTGTCCTGCAGGACCAGCTTCTTGTAGGCGCCCCGGCCGGGGTCCTGGAAGACGATCTCCTCGGTGCCCTCGCCGCCCATGAAGTTGCCGGCCGAGAACAGGTCGATGCCGGTGACCTTGAGCTTGGTGGAGGTCATGGAGCCGCGGTAGATGCCGACGCCGTGCTCGGCCAGGTGGTTGGCGCACACCTTGGCCTGCTCGAACAGGGGGGCCACCAGGCCGTAGGCGATGCCACGGTGGTTGACGCACTCGCCGACGGCGTAGATGCGCGGGTCGAAGGTCTGCATGGTGTCGTTCACCACGATGCCGCGCTGGCACTGCAGGCCGGCCGATTCGGCCAGGGCGGTGTTGGGCCGGATGCCCACGGCCATGACCACCAGGTCGGCCGGCGCCGTCTCGCCGTCCTTGAACTGCACGGCGCAGACGCGGCCGCTTTCCCCGCGCACCAGTTCCCGGGTCTGCTTCCTGAGCAGGAACTTCAGGCCCTTGGCCTCCAGGTTCTGCTGCAGCAGGCGGGCGGCGGGCTCGTCGAGCTGGCGCTCCAGCAGCCAGTCGCCGATGTGGACCACAGAGACCTCCATGCCGCGCTGCTTGAGGCCGTTGGCGGCCTCCAGGCCGAGCAGGCCGCCGCCGATCACGACGGCGTGCTTGTACTGGGCCGAGGCGCGGATCATGTGGTCGACGTCGGCGATGTCGCGGAAGCCGACCACGCCGTCCAGGTCGGCGCCCGGGACGGGCAGGATGAAGGGCTTGGAGCCGGTGGCCAGGAGCAGGCGGTCATAGCTGGCGCGGGTACCGTCGTCGGCCTCGACGAACCGGTTGCCGCGGTCGATCTTCACGACCCGCTTGCCCGTGTGCAGGGCGATGCCGTGGCCGGCGTACCAGTCCCGGCCGTTGAGGACGATCTGTTCCACCGTCTGCTCCCCGGCCAGCACGGGCGACAGCATGATGCGGTTGTAGTTGGGGTGCGGCTCGTCGCCGAACACCGTGATGTCGTACATGTCCGGCGCGGACTTGAGCAGCTCCTCCAGGGTGCGGATGCCGGCCATGCCGTTGCCCACCAGTACCAATTTCATGCGTGCCATGCGTTTGCCCTCGGCAAAAAAAAAGCGTCCTCCCCCGAAGGGAAGGACGCCGTTGTCCAGGATAGATCAGCCCGTGGTGACCTGCAGCGTATATAGCAACGCCCGTGCCACAGGGTAGATATACGTAAAATCAATCGGATAGCGCGTCGCCTGGGCCCGTCGTACGCACTATCGCAGGGCACGGCGCACGGCTTTCGCGCGCAAACGATGCCGTGTCAGCCTCCGTAGGCGGCGTTCTTCATGGTCGTGGCCAGGACGCCGTAGACCTCGGCCCAGGCGGCCTTCACCGCCGGCGTGAAGGCCGGGCCCAGGCCCTGCGCCAGGGTGTCGAGCAGGGCGGCGCCGACGCTGTCGTAGTGCTCGGCCTTGACCCCGTAGGCGACGTGGCGGCGGCCGAGGTCCTGGACCGCCGGCACGATGCTGTCCAGCCGGTCCAGGCTGGCGACGGCGTAGCCGATCATCTGCATCAGCTTCCTGCCCTGTTCCGCGATGTCGCCCTTGAACAGCGGCTTCAGGGCGGGGTCGAGTTCGAACAGTCGCTGATAGAACAGCATGGCCGCCTGATCGGCGATCGGGGCGACCTTGGCGAAGCTTTCCTGGACCAGTTGCTTGTCTTGCGGGCTCATGAACAATCTCCAATTCGGTTGGCAGCGGGGAGGCGAAAAAAAACGGCGCCGCCGCACCGGATCGCTCCGGTGGCAGGGACGCCGTTGTCCACTCATGGCCGTCGACCGGGGTTCGGCACGAGCCAGCCATGCCCGGTATCAGCAAACCGCGTGCCATTGACCTATTCAAGTTGAATCAATGGGTTACGCCGGCGCGGCGGGGCCGTTCCGGGAGCTTGGCGGCACCGGCGCGGGGCGGTCTTGGTGCGCACGACCGGTATTGGTGCCCCGGCCGGGGGCGCCGCTCAGGTGTAGCTGACCTCGTACAGGCCACCGACCACCATGTACTCGTCCTCGCCGCGGAAGCGCCCGGGCAACAGGCGGTGGTAGAAGAAGACCTTGGCCAGCGGCACGCTGACCTCGAGGATGCGGTCGCCGAATTCGTCCGCCCGCTCGCGGTCCCCGGAGAAGGAGGTGAGGCTGTTCAGGAGGACGATGCCGCGGCCGGTGCGCAGGTCGGTCATCGCCTCGTATTCGGCCAGCCGGTTGACGCCCCGGTACAGGGTGACGTGGGTCTCGCCGGGCCGGCGCCGGCCCAGCTCGTACTGGCAGTAGGTGTAGAGCAGGTCGAACTGCGCTTCCAGGGCATTGGTGCCGTAGAGGCCTTGGCTGCGTTGCTCCAGATAGCGTCGGTAGGTTTCCCCGGAGAAGTCGCGGATGGCGCCGCCGTGGTGGCGCGGCAGCAGCCCGAAACGCGATTCCACCCAGCCCTTCAGGACCGCCCCCTCGAGACCGTCGGAGTCGAAGAACCAGCCGCGCAGCATGCGCAGGTAGCTGGCCTTGGCGCGGGCCGTGCCGGCGTCCCCGCTGTAGCCGGCCTCCTCCGGCCGCTCGAGGCTGAAGGTGGCGTCCATGTGGGCCATGAACAGGGCGACCCGCTCGTTGCGGTCGGCCTCGCGGTCGAGGCGGCGGAACAGTCCCTCGTGCACTTCCAGGACCCCGTCCAGGGCCAGCGGCACCGGATGGCGCTGGTAGGCCAGGCTGCCCAGCATGGTGGCCGGCAGGGAGCAGCGGTTGATCGGCAGGCGTGCGCTGCGGGGCAGGGGAAGGGCGGCTTCGGGAGGGGTCACGCGGGCCTTTTTATCCGCCTGGCGGCGTCCTGTCTACGGGCGTCCGCACATGGCCTAGAATCCGGCCATCGACATAGGGAGGCCCGCATGATCCACGACGGCAGCATCGCCCTGCTGATCGACGCCGACAACAGCCCCGCCGGCAAGATCGAACAGGTGCTCGACGAACTCGCCAAGTACGGCGTCATCAACATCCGGCGCGCCTACGGCAACTGGAAGAGCCCGAACCTGAAGGGCTGGGAGGCGGTCCTGCACGAGTACGCCATCCAGCCGATGCAGCAGTTCGCCTATAGCAAGGGCAAGAACGCCACCGACATGGCCATGGTCGTGGACGCCATGGACCTGCTCTACGGCAAGCACCTGGAGGGCATCGCCCTGGTCTCCAGCGACGCCGACTTCACGCCCCTGGTGATGCGCATGCGGGCCAACGGCGTCAAGGTGTACGGCTTCGGCGAGGAGAAGACGCCGATGCCGTTCGTCAACGCCTGCTCGCGCTTCCTCTATCTGGAACACCTGGGCGCGGCCGAGGCCAAGGCCGCCGAGCTACCGTCGCCCGCGCAGCCGGCGACGCTGCCGGTGCGCCGGAGCGGCAACGAGCTGAAGGGCGATACCCGGCTGGTCAGCCTGCTGCGCAATTCGGTCGCCGCGGCGGCCGACGACGACGGCTGGGCCCATCTCGGCGCGGTCGGCAGCCACATCTCCAAGCAGGCCTCGTTCGACCAGCGCAACTACGGCTACGCCAAGCTGGGCGACCTGTTCGCCGCCATCGACCTGTTCGAGATCGGCAAGCGCGACAAGGGGCTCTACGTGCGCGACCGCCGGCGCCTGGCGGCGCGGGAGGCGGACGCCCCGGATCCGGAGTGACTCCGGCGTCGGCCGGCCGGGCCGGGCCGGGCGTGCGACGTTGTCGTGAGCCCGACAACGGCCCGGGAATTTCCTTGTCGCCACCCCTACAAAGACCAGGGCTTTGTCGCGACAAAAACGCCTGTCGACGCCGACGCCGATCAATGCAGCGTAAATAAATCAATAGGTTACAGTTGATTCTCGGGCCTGGCACGGCCATTGCGACAGTGAAGGTGCGAGCGAATCCTTCATTCGCATCCTTTTAGTGACGTGTCAGAGGAGAAATCAAGATGGCTTTGCGTCAATGTGCTATTTACGGCAAGGGCGGTATCGGCAAGTCCACCACCACCCAGAACCTGGTTGCTGCCCTCGCCGAGGCCGGCAAGAAAGTGATGATCGTCGGCTGCGACCCCAAGGCCGACTCCACCCGTCTGATCCTGCACTCGAAGGCTCAGAATACCATCATGCACCTGGCCGCTGAAGCCGGTTCCGTGGAAGACCTGGAACTGGAAGACGTGCTCAAGGTCGGCTACGGCGGCGTCAAGTGCGTCGAGTCCGGTGGTCCGGAGCCGGGCGTCGGCTGTGCCGGCCGCGGCGTCATCACCGCCATCAACTTCCTGGAAGAAGAAGGCGCCTACGAGGAAGACCTCGACTTCGTGTTCTACGACGTGCTCGGCGACGTGGTGTGTGGCGGTTTCGCCATGCCCATCCGCGAGAACAAGGCCCAGGAAATCTACATCGTCTGCTCCGGCGAGATGATGGCCATGTACGCCGCCAACAACATCTCCAAGGGCATCGTGAAGTACGCCAACTCGGGCGGCGTCCGTCTGGCCGGCCTGATCTGCAACTCCCGTAACACCGACCGCGAAGACGAACTGATCATCGCCCTGGCCGAAAAGCTGGGCACCACCATGATCCACTTCGTGCCGCGCGACAACGTGGTGCAGCACGCCGAGATCCGTCGTATGACCGTGATCGAGTACGACCCGAAGGCCAAGCAGGCCGACGAGTACCGTTCCCTGGCCCAGAAGGTCATCGCCAACAAGAACCTGAACATCCCGACCCCGGTCACCATGGATGAACTGGAAGACCTGCTGATGGAATTCGGCATCATGGAAGAGGAAGACGAGTCCATCGTCGGCCAGACCGCCGCCGCGGCCGCCACCGCCTGATGATTTGAGCCCCGGCCGGCGCCGCGCGCTCCCCCGCGCGGGGCCGGCCACCCGAAAACCGACCATGTCGTCCACGGATTGGTGGCGGCGTGAAAGGAGAAGCAAATGGCTAACCTGACCCGTGAAGAGACCGAAGCCCTCATCGCCGAGGTGCTCGAGGTCTATCCCGAGAAGGCTCAGAAGGACCGCAAGAAGCACTTGGCCGTCAACGACCAGAGCATCGAGCAGTCGAAGAAGTGCATCACCTCCAACCGCAAGTCGCTGCCCGGCGTGATGACCATCCGCGGCTGCGCCTACGCCGGTTCCAAGGGCGTGGTGTGGGGTCCGATCAAGGACATGATCCACATCTCCCACGGTCCCGTCGGCTGCGGCCAGTATTCCCGCGCCGGTCGCCGCAACTACTACGTCGGCACCACCGGTATCAACACCTACGGCACCATGAACTTCACCTCGGACTTCCAGGAGAAGGACATTGTGTTTGGCGGCGACAAGAAGCTCGCCAAGCTGATCGAAGAGATCGAACAGCTGTTCCCCCTCAACAAGGGTATCTCGGTGCAGTCCGAGTGCCCGATCGGTCTGATCGGTGACGACATCGAAGCCGTCTCCAAGAAGGCCTCCGCCCAGTTCGAAAAGCCGGTCGTGCCGGTCCGCTGCGAAGGTTTCCGCGGCGTCTCCCAGTCCCTCGGCCACCACATCGCCAACGACGCCATCCGTGACTGGGTGTTCGAGCGCGACGGCAAGGACCTGAAGAGCAAGTTCGAGCCCACCCCCTACGACGTCACCATCATCGGCGACTACAACATCGGCGGCGACGCCTGGTCCTCCCGCATCCTGCTCGAAGAGATGGGCCTGCGCGTGATCGCCCAGTGGTCCGGCGACGGCACCATCGCCGAGATGGAAAACACCCCCAAGGCCAAGCTGAACCTGCTCCACTGCTACCGCTCGATGAACTACATCAGCCGGCACATGGAAGAGAAGTACGGTATTCCCTGGATGGAATACAACTTCTTCGGCCCGACCAAGATCGAGGAATCGCTGCGCAAGATCGCCGCCTTCTTCGACGAGTCGATCCAGCAGAAGTGCGAGGAAGTCATCGCCAAGTACCGTCCGATGGTCGACGCCGTGATCGCCAAGTACAAGCCGCGCCTGACCGGCAAGCGCGTCATGCTCTACGTCGGCGGCCTGCGTCCGCGCCACGTCATCGGTTCCTACGAGGACCTGGGCATGGAAGTGGTCGGCACCGGCTACGAGTTCGCCCACAACGACGACTACGACCGCACCATCAAGGAAATGGGCAACGCGACCCTGCTCTACGACGACGTCACCGGCTTCGAATTCGAAGAGTTCGTCAAGAAGGTCAAGCCCGACTTGGTCGGCTCCGGCATCAAGGAAAAGTACATCTTCCAGAAGATGGGCATCCCCTTCCGCCAGATGCACAGCTGGGACTACTCCGGCCCCTACCACGGCTACGATGGCTTCGCCATCTTCGCCCGGGACATGGACATGACCCTGAACAACCCGTGCTGGAACAAGCTGACGCCGCCCTGGATGAAGCCCGCCGCTGAATCCGAGGACCTGGCCAAGGCCGCGTAAGGAACCGATGCGGGCGGCCCGCGTGCCGCCCGAATGACCAACCTAGTGCCCGTGTCCGCGGATTGGCGGTGCGGGCTAGGAGATGAACATGCAAGTCGCCGAAGATATCAAGCCGTCCTACCCCTTGTTCCGGGACGACCAGTACAAGGACATGCTCAAGGCCAAGGCTGAGCAGTTCGAGGACAAGATCGACCAGGCCAAGATCGAAGAGACCTTCCAGTGGACCACCACCATGGAATACCGGGAGCTCAACTTCAAGCGCGAGGCCCTGACCGTCAACCCCGCCAAGGCCTGCCAGCCGCTCGGCGCCGTCCTGTGCGCCCTCGGTTTCGAGAAGACCCTGCCCTACGTGCACGGTTCGCAAGGCTGCGTCGCCTACTTCCGTACCTACTTCAACCGCCACTTCAAGGAGCCGGTTTCCTGCGTGTCCGACTCCATGACCGAGGACGCCGCCGTGTTCGGTGGCCAGAAGAACATGTTCGACGGCCTGGCCAACGCCAAGGCCCTGTACAAGCCGGACATGATCGCCGTCTCGACCACCTGCATGGCCGAGGTCATCGGTGACGACTTGAACGCGTTCATCAACAACAGCAAGAAGGAAGGCCACATTCCCCAGGAATACCCGGTTCCCTTCGCGCACACCCCGTCCTTCGTCGGCAGCCACGTCACCGGCTGGGACAACATGTTCGAAGGCATCATCCGCTACTTCACCCTGAACTACATGGGCGACAAGGAAGTGGGCAAGAACGGCAAGATCAACATCGTGCCGGGCTTCGAAACCTACCTGGGCAACTACCGCGTCATCAAGCGCATGCTGACCGAGATGGGCGTGCCCTTCTCCTTCCTGTCCGACCCGACCGAAGTGCTCGACACCCCGGCCGACGGCCAGTTCCGCATGTACGCCGGCGGCACCACCATGGACGAGGTCAAGGATGCCCCGAACGCCAAGACCACTTTCCTGCTCCAGCCCCTGCAACTCGACAAGACCAAGAAGTACGTCGAGGGCACCTGGAACCATGAAGTGCCCAAGCTGAGCATCCCCATGGGCCTGGAGTGGACCGACGAGTGGCTGATGAAGGTCAGCGAAGTCAGCGGCCAGCCGATCCCCGAGTCCCTGGTCAAGGAACGCGGCCGCCTGGTCGACATGATGACCGACAGCCACACCTGGCTGCACGGCAAGAAGTTCGCCCTCTACGGCGACCCGGACTTCGTCATGGGCATGAGCAAGTTCCTCATGGAACTGGGTGCCGAGCCCCTGCACGTCCTCGCCAACAACGGCAGCAAGAAGTGGCAGAAGGCCATGCAGAAGGTCCTGGAGTCCTCGCCCTACGGCGTCAACGCCAAGGTCTACGCGGGCTACGATCTGTGGCACATGCGCAGCCTGGTGTTCACCGAGAAGCCGGACTTCCTGATCGGCAACAGCTACGGCAAGTTCATCCAGCGCGACACCCTGCACAAGGGCAAGGAGTTCGAGGTTCCCCTGATCCGCCTGGGCTTCCCGATCTTCGACCGCCACCACCTGCACCGCATGACCACCATGGGCTACGAGGGCGCGATGTACATGCTCACCACCCTGGTCAACGCGGTCCTGGAGCGTCTGGACGAGGAAACCCGCGGCATGGGTACGACGGACTACAACTACGACCTGGTTCGCTAACCCCCAACTCCCCGCCGCCACGCCGCCCGCCTGGGCGGGTGGCCGGGGAACAACGAGGAAACCCCATGGCCAACATCATGATCCGTCGCGGCGACAAGGGCGAATACGTGTTCTACCTGCCCAAGCGCGATCTCGAGGACACCATCACCTCGATGGAGTTCGACACCCCGGAGAAGTGGGGTGGCGAGATCAAGCTGAACAACGGCGGCAGCTACTACATCGACCCGCAGCCGGCCCCCGAGCGGCTGCCGTATTCGGTCCGCGCACGGCGTCTTGACGCGGCGGAATGACCTGAAAGGAAACCATCATGGCTTTGAAAATCGTAGCCGACCTGTGTACCTCTTGCGGCGATTGCGAACCCGATTGCCCGACCGAGTCGATCAAGCCCAAGAAGGGCGTCTATGTCATCAACGCGGACACCTGCACCGAATGCGAGGGCGATTTCGACAAGCCCAAGTGCCTGGAGCTGTGCCCGGTGGACGACTGCATCATCCCGGCCTGAGTACCCCCTCCGCGGGGGCGCCGCTCCCGCGGACCCGAATAGCGAGGAATCACGCATGACCACCATCACCAAAGGCGCCGCGTTGCGCATCGCCCTGGCCGCCAAGGTCCTGGAAGGGGTGGACCCGCGTGCCTTCACCGTCAAGCTGGCCGAGAAGGTCGGCCTGCCCATCACGGAAGACAAGCTGGCCGCCGTCACGGTGGCCGAGATCAAGCTCCTGCTCACCGGCGAGGAGACCGTCGAGCCCGATCAGGACATGGCGTCCATCAAGCTCGCGGTGCGCTACCTCTGGGGCGACAACGGCGACGACTCCGACGTGCCCAAGCCGGAGTCCTACACGGACGGCGAACTGCCCGACAGCCTGCGCGTCGCGGTGGCCTCCAACAGCGGCGACAACGTCGACGGCCACTTCGGCTCGGCGCCCCGCTTCCTGATCTACCAGGTCGGCAAGACCGCCATCAAGCTGATCGACGTGCGGCCGACCCTGATCGCCGACGAGGCCGAGGACAAGAACGTCGCCCGGTCCGAGCTGATCAACGACTGCCAGATCGTCTACGTGCAGTCGATCGGCGGCCCCGCCGCCGCCAAGGTGGTCCGCGCCGGCGTCCACCCGGTCAAGTTCCCGACCCCCGGACCCGCCGTCGCCGCGCTCGCCCGACTGCAGGGCACCCTGGACGCGCCGCCGCCCTGGCTGGCCAAGATCATGGGTGTCGAAGCCAAGAGCCTGGCCCAGTTCGCCGCCGAGGAGGAAGAGGCGTGATCGCCGAGGACACCCTCGCCAAGGTCGTCGCCCAGGTCGACTCGGTCGGCCTCGGCGAAGCCACGATCACGGCGCTGCGCCAGGCCTGGCCGGGTGTCCACTTCACCTACTGTTCCGAGGACGAGGTCCCGGCCCGGCTCAAGCCGGTCGCCGACGGCCGCGACTTCGGCGTCTACCTGGTCAGCGGCGCGGAGCATTGCGTCGCCTTCACCGACCACCTCGAGGCCGCCACCGGACTGGTGTTGGCCGCCCGTTCCGAAGAAGACTGAGGAGTTCTGCGCCATGGGGTCCCGTCTCAGCACGCCGGTCGTTATAAACCCTACGCACATAACGGGTAAGGCGATCCTGGCCGCTGCTGAGCCAACGCCGCGGGCCGGCCCCGGTCTGCTGGAGTTGCTCGCCGAGACCGGGTCGTTGACCGAAGCGGCCGTCATTCTGGGGCTGGACGAGGATCTGGCCTGGCATTACCTGGTGGCCGCGAACAACCTGTGCGACCAGCCGCTCATCCGCACCCGGGCCGACCAGCCGGTCCCGACCGTGCACGCCCGCCGCCTGCTCAGCCGGGACGAGGATCTCGCCCAGGCGTTCGAACGCTTCCTCGACAGCCCCGGTGGCGGCGCCTTCCGGCAGTTCCAGCAACGCCACCAGTTTCTGCGCCGGCTCGAGGCCCGCACCAGCGCGCGCAACCAGTTCTACTGCCAGGTCCAGTCGGTGCGCCGGGAACGGGTCAACGCGGTGGTCACCCTCAACCTCGGCGGCGGCGACCGCCTGGCGGCCCACATCACCGCCCGCAGCGCCGAGGAGCTCGGCCTGGTGGCGGGCCGCGCCTGCCACGCCCTCATCGACCCGTCCTGGGTCGAGGTGCGCGCCGAGTGCCCGGCGGAACGCAACGCCAACCGCCTGTGCGGCCGGGTCGCGCGCGTCCTCGACGACCCGGTCGACGCCGAGGTCGCCATCGAACTGGCCGGCGGACGTATCCTGCTGGCCACCATGACCCGCGCCGAGATGCTCGACAAGGACATCCGGCCCGGCCGGGCGGTCGGCGCCCTGATCCAGTCGTCCCAAATCATCCTGGCGGTCGACCAGCCGGCGGCCGCAACCGAATCGAGAGGAGAGCACCCATGAACCGAGCGCTGAGTTTCGAGCAGTTGATGCAGTCCTGCCACGACGTCACCGACCCGGTCGCCCGTGCCCTCGCGGGTGCCCTGGATTCGGCGGCCCGCGGCGTGATCCAGGCGCCCAGCCCGAGCCTGGGCCTGGACCGGGCCCGTTTCCGTGCCCTGCTGGCGCGCCACTTCCCGATCCTGGCGGCACCCGAAGAGGACGGCGAGGGCTGCCCACCGTTGGCCAGCGACGAGTTCGACGACCTCGTGCAACTGTTTCTGGCGCACCGCAGCCACGACGGCGAGGAAGTCGAGTGGCTGGCGCACGCCATCGCCAGTGCCTGCATGGGCGGCGACCACCTGTACCAGGACATGGGCCTGCCCAACCGGCAGGCATTGTCGGACCTCTTGAACGAGCACTTCACCGCCCTGTTCGTGAAGAACGTCGGCAACATGAAGTGGAAGAAGTTCTTCTACAAGCAGCTCTGCGACCAGGCCGAGGTCAAGGTGTGCCAAGCCCCGTCCTGCAAGGTCTGCAACGACTACTGGAATTGTTTCGGTCCGGAAGACGACACCTTCCCGGCCAATCTGGCGGTCCTGGCCGGGCGGGCCCCGGCCGACGCGGCGGCCTGATGGCCGCCGCCGGGCCGCACTCGGAGACGTCAGGCCTGGGTCGCCAGGATGACGTGCGAGGCCTTGATGATGGCCGACACGGCCGTGCCGATGTCGAGGCCCAGGCTGTCGGCACTCTCGTTGGTGATGATCGCATTGACGGTCAGGCCGCCGGCGGTCTGCATGGTCACCTCGGTGTTGACCGCACCCTTGACCAGGCGGCTGACGGCGCCGCGCAGGTGATTGCGGGCGCTGGTCTTGAGGCCGGACTCGTCGGTCATCAGGATCACCCACGGGGCCTTGATCAGGGCGGTGGCTTCGGTGCCGACCGCCAGGCCCAGGTCCTTGGCACTGCCCATGGTGACCACGGAGACGATGCGGTCGCCGCTGGCCAGGGTCAGTTCCACCTCGGCATTGACGGGACCCGGGATCACCGAGCTGACCTTGCCGGTGAATTGATTGCGCGCACTGCTTTTCATGTCTGTTTCTCCAGGAAAGTTGGGGGAGCGGGCGTCTCGGCACCCACGACACTTGCCAGTGTAGTTTGTAATAAACGGGGTGGGAGCGGAAAATCGCGCCGTTATATAAACAATTACATAACGTCAGCGCGCCCTGTTTTGGGGCACGTGCCCGCTGCGGCCCGCACAATGCTTGACTGTGAGCAATTTACCACTGCGACTAGGTGTTTTTTTTCGCCAGCGTTATGGTGTAATCGTATATAGGTAATTTCCCATGAGCGAGGAGCGACGCATGCATCTGGTAGGTCGGATCTACCTGGACACCGACGAAGGCGTCCTGTTGGCCGGGCAGCGGGTACACCTGCTCGAGGCCATCGAACGGCACGGTTCCATCCAGAAGGCGGCCAAGGAACTCGGCCTGTCCTACAAGGCGGCCTGGGATGCCGTGAACTCCATGAACAACCTGTGCGACCAGCCGCTCGTGCTGCGCGAGGTCGGCGGCCGGCGCGGCGGCGGCAGCCAGCTCACCGAGCACGGCCGCAACATGATCAAGCTGTTCCGCGCCGTCGAGGCGGAGTACCAGCGCGCCCTCGACAAATTGGGCGGCAACCTCACCGACATGCGTAATTTCAACCGCCTGCTGAACCGCTTCTCGATGAAGACCAGCGCCCGCAACCAGTTCCGCGGCGTGGTCAGCGCCCTGATCCAGGGGCCCCTCAACTTCGAGGTGCGCATGCGCCTGGACGACTGGAACGAGATCGTCGCGGTGGTCACCAACGAGAGCGCCGAGAACCTCGAACTGCGCGTCGGCATGGAGGTGTTCGCGCTGGTCAAGGCGCCCTCGGTGCTGCTGATCACCGACACCCAGGCCAAGCTGTCCACCCGCAACAAGCTGTGGGGTACCGTCTACGACCTCCAGATGGGCCCGGTCAACGCCGAGGTCACGGTCGCCCTGCCGAGCGGCAAGACCGTGGTCGCCGTGGTCACCCGCGACAGCGTCGAGGAGTTGGGCCTCGCCGTCGGCGTCCCGGTGTGTGCCGCCTTCAAGTCATCCAGCGTGATCCTCGCGGTCACCAGCTGATCTTCTTTACCTGCTCAGGAGTTTTGCAATGAAAGCCAGCCGTATCCTCGTCGCCATGTTGTTCACCCTGACCGGCGGCCTCGCCCAGGCCGAAGAGGTCCAGGTCGCCGTGGCCGCCAACTTCACCGCGCCGATGAAGGTCATCGCCGCCGATTTCGAGAAGGACACCGGCCACAAGGCCAGCCTGGCCTTCGGTTCCACCGGCAAGTTCTACGCCCAGATCAAGAACGGTGCCCCGTTCCAGGTCTTCCTGGCCGCCGACGACGAGACCCCGGCCAAGCTGGAACGGGAAACCATGACCGTCCCCGGTAGCCGGTTCACCTATGCCGTCGGCACCCTGGTGCTCTGGTCCGCCAAGCCGGACCTCGTCGACGCCAAGGGCGCCGTCCTCGCGGGCGGCGACTTTGCCCACCTGGCGGTCGCCAATCCGAAGCTGGCCCCGTACGGTACCGCGGCGATGGAAACCCTGGCCAAGCTGGGCCTGACCGACAAGCTGGCGAGCAAGATCGTGCAGGGCGAGAACATCGCCCAGACCTACCAGTTTGCCGCCACCGGCAACGCCGAACTGGGCTTCGTGGCCCTGTCCCAGGTGATGAAGGACGGCAAGATCGGCCAGGGTTCCGCCTGGGTCGTGCCGGCCGACATGCACCAGCCGATCCGCCAGGACGCCGTCATCCTGGCCAACGGCAAGGGCAACGCCGCCGCCGAGGCCTTGATGAAGTACCTCAAGACCCCGAAGGCCGTCGCGATCATCAAGTCCTACGGCTACGCCGTCCAGTAAGCCGCGCGGGCGGCCGCCGCGCCGCCCATCCTCCGGCCGCCCGGCGCGGCGGCCGCCACGGTAGAATCTCCCGGGCCGCCCCGGCGCGGCCCGTTTCCCCGCCATGACCCTGACCGACGCAGACCTTTCCGCAATCCGCCTGACCCTCGAGCTGGCCGGCCTGACGACGGCGCTGCTCCTGGTCGTCGGCACCCCCATCGCCTGGTGGCTGGCGCGTACCCGTTCCTGGCTGAAAACCCCGGTGGGCTCCATCGTCACCCTGCCGCTGGTCCTGCCCCCCACCGTGCTCGGCTTCTACCTGCTCGTCGCCATGGGCCCGGAGGGCTTGCTCGGCAAGGCGACCCAGGCCATGGGCCTGGGCCTGCTTCCGTTCACGTTCACCGGCCTGGTCCTGGCCTCGGTCATCTATTCCATGCCGTTCGTCGTGCAGCCCCTGCAGAATGCCTTCGAGGCCATCGGCGACCGTCCGCTGGAGGTCGCCGCCACCCTGCGGGCGTCGCCCCTGGACACCTTCTTCAGCGTGGTCGTGCCCTTGGCCCGGCCAGGCTTCCTGACCGCCGCCATCCTGAGCTTCGCCCACACCGTGGGGGAGTTCGGCGTGGTCCTGATGATCGGCGGCAACATCGAGGACAAGACCCGGGTCGTCTCGGTGCAGATCTACAACCACGTCGAGGCGCTGGAATACGGCGAGGCGCACTGGCTGGCCGGCGGCATGCTGTTGTTCTCCTTCCTGGTCCTGATGGCGGTGAACGCCTTCGGGCCGGACAAGACCCGGAGGCAGGCATGAGCGGCGGTGCCGACCAGGCCGCGATCGCGGCACGCTTCCAACTGAGTTGGCCGGGTTTCGCCCTCGGCGTCGACCTCGAGATGCCCGGCCGCGGCGTCACCGCCCTGTTCGGCTCCTCGGGTTCCGGCAAGACCACCCTGCTGCGCTGCATCGCCGGCCTCGAGCGTGCGCCGGGCGGCTACCTGAGCGTCGCCGGGGAGGTCTGGCAGGACGGTGCCCATTTCCTGCCCACCTACAGGCGGCCGCTCGGCTACGTCTTCCAGGAGGCCAGCCTGTTCCCGCACATGTCGGTGCGCGGCAACCTGGAATACGGCCGCAAGCGGGCCGGTTCCGGCGAGCACAAGGTATCC
>NZ_SJZB01000011.1 GCF_004337445.1 Parasulfuritortus cantonensis
GCGGCTCGTAGAGGACGCGGGCGCGCGGCGCGTCCGGCTCCAGGTAGGGCCGGGTGGAACCGAACAGGGCCAGGGTCGGGCGCGCCATGGCCAGGCCGAGGTGGGTCAGGCCGGTGTCGACCCCGACCAGCAGGCGGGCCCGGCCGATCAGCGCCGCCGCCACCGCCAGGCTGGTCCGCCCGGCCAGGCAGACGCCGCCGCCGGCCGCCGCCAGGGCCTCGGCGTGGCCGCGGTCGCCGGGGCCGCCCAGCCAGGCCACCGGGACCCCGAACTCGGCCTGGAACAACCGGGCCAGCTCGATCCAGCGCTCGTCGAACCAGTGTTTCTGGGGCCGCGTGGTGAACGGGCAGAACACCGCGAAGCCAGCCGTCAGGCCGGACTCCGCGCACAGGGCCGCCGCGGCGGCCTGGTCCTCGGCACCCGGCACCACGTCGAGCCGGTAGGCACGCTCGTCCAGGCCCAGGGCACGGCCCAGGGCACGGTATTCCTTGCCCGGCAGGTGGCTGGTCACGGCCCGCGACACCACCCGGGTCATGAGCAGCCGGCTGCCCTCCTTGGAACCCAGGCCGATGCGCTGGCGCGCCCCGCTGGCGCGGGCCAGGACGCCGCTCTTGAGCAGGCCCTGGGTATCCAGGACGAGGTCGAAGCGGGCCGCGCGCAGGCGGCGCACGAGGTCGCGCAGTTCGCCCAGCACGGCCAGGTAGCGGCCTTCCCGCCAGAGCTTGGCCCAGCGCCCGCGCGGCAGGGTGTAGAGCCGGGACAGGCGCGGGTTGTGGCGCAGCAGGCCGGCGTTGGCCTCCTCGGTCAGCCAGGCGATCTCGACCCCCGGCCAGGCGGCCTTGAGCATCGGGATCAGGCCGGAGGCCAGGATCACGTCGCCGATCGCCGACAGGCGCACGATCAGCACCCGGCTCGGCACGCCGAGGTCAGCCGCCACCCAGGTGCTCCCGCATCAGGCGTTCGTACAGGTCCAGGTAGGCCCCGACGATGGCGGCCTGGCCATGCTTGGCGTTCAATTCGCGCCAGCCCGCCTCGCCCAGCTCCCGGCGACCGGCATCGTCCATCTGGAGCGCCCGTTGCAGGCCGTCGGCGAGGCCGAGCGGGTCGGCGCACGGCACCATGATGCCGTTGCGGTCCGGCTGGATCAGTTCCCGGGCACCGTCGCTGGCGCTGCTGACCACCGGCTTGCGGTAGTTCCAGGCCTCCAGGATGACGTTGCCGAGCGGCTCGTGCCGGGACGGCACCACGACCACGTCGGCAAGGTCGTACCAGGGATCGGGCGGGTCCTGCCAGCCCAGCCAGCGGACCCGGTCGTCCAGGCCGAGCCTGCGGCACTGCAGGCGCAGGCGCTCGGCGTCCTCGCCGTCGCCGCCGATGAGCATGACCCAGGGCCGCCCGGCGATCTCGCGCGGCAGGTCGGCCAGGGCGGCGAGCAGGTCCTGGAAGCCCTTCTTCTCGATCAGGCGGCCGAGCCCGAACAGCAGCCAGGCGTCCGCCGGCACGGCCAGGCCGGCGCGCAAGGCGGCGCGCCCGGCGTCGTCGAAGCGGCGCGGCTCGGGCACGAAGTTGCCGATGTGGAAGACCCGCTCGGCGGGCAGTCCCTGGCCGATCATGTAGTCGCAGATGGCGCGCGTGTTGCCGACCCAGGCGTGGGCGTGCCGGTAATAGCCGTCGATCTTGTAGAAACCGCCCAGGCGGGCGACGTGCACCGCCGGGACGCCCTTGGGCACCCGGGTCAGGCGGGTCGCCCGGCCCATGTAGGTCTGCACCACGCAGGGCGCGCGCTCGGACAGGAGCCGGCGCATGCGCCAGGCCGACCAGAAATCCCAGCGGTTGGCCAGGGCCAGGTGGACCTGCTCGATGTCGCGTCCGGCCAGGGCACGTGCCACCGGGCTGTCGGGCCGGTTCACCGCCAGGACGGGCTGGCCGGCGTCGTGCAGGGCGTTGAGCAGACGCACGTAGAACTGGTCCGCACCGCCGAACTGACGGCTGCCCAGGACGTGCAGCGAAGGCAGTGCCCGGTCCGTCAAGTCAGGCCCCGCCGACGTCGTCGAAGCGATAGCCGAAGCGCTCGATGTCCTTGCCGAAGTGCTGCGCCACCAGGGCCGCGGTCTCGTCGTCGTAATACTCGCGGTAGTCCTTGCGCCGGTCGGTGGCCTGGCGCCGGTGCGGCAGCTCCGGGCAGGGGATGCCGATGCGCGCGCAGATGGTCGCGAAATCCTCGTTCAGCTGCTCGTAGCGGCCGACGAAGTCGACGATCAGGTTGTCGTGCAGGTCGACCAGGTAGTCGTTCTGCGACTCGATGGAGGTATCGAGGTGGAATTGGTAGGGCCGCTCGGGATCGAACTTCCAGCGCAGGAAGTCGGCGAAATTGTCGTGTCCCTGCATGTAATGCGGCCGCTCGCGCCGGATATGGTGGAAGGAGCTGACCTGCAGGTCCCAGGGATTGCGCACGAAGGCGAACTTGAACAGGGAGTCGTAGAACGACTTGGGCAGCATCTCCCTGGCGGCGATGGCGTGGGCATGGCGTGGGAACTTGGTGCCCAGGCGGTGGCCGGTCAGGTGGCTCATGCGGTGGCAGGGCCACATCAGCCAGTACCAGGGGTCGCGCCAGCGCACCCGCTCCAGGGCCGCGCGTACGCTGGTGCCGCCGGTCTTGGCGATGTGCACGAAGAGAAAGTTGAAGCGGGGCGAGAGCAGCATAGGATGTTCCTGCAATTTACGGCAGTGTAGCCCGGCCGGGCCCGCGCGGCGGCGGATATTGCGCCGGCGCGCGTCGTCGGGCGGGGATTTTGCCACGCCCGCGGGGCCCGGGTAAGCCCGCCCCTAGCGTCGGCCGCGGCTCCGAGCGGCGCCGGCGATGCCGCGCCAGATCGCCACCTCCTCCTTCTCCAGGCCGGCGCGCGCGAAGAAGCGGCGCAGGCGCGGCATCAGGCGCTTGGGGTGGGCCGGGTCGAGGAAGCCGATCTCGACCAGGGTCTCCTCGAGGGCACCGAGCAGGCCTTCCACCTCCTCGTGGCTGGCGGGCGTGAACTCGGGCAGGTCGAGGGTGCGGTCGGCCAGGCCGCAGCGCAACTCGTAGGCCACCACCTGCACGGCGGCGCCCAGGTTGAGCGAGGCGTAGTCCGGGTTGGTCGGGATGTTGAGCAGCCAGCGGCACTTGCCGAGCTGCTCGTTGGACAGGCCGAAGGTCTCCGAGCCGAACACCACCGCCACCGGCGCGGCGGCGGCCTGCAGCAGCAGTTCCGGCGCCGCCCGGCGCGGCGTCAGGTCGGGATGCGGCAGATCGCGCCGGCGCGAGGTGCAGGCCGCTGCCAGCACGGTGCCGGCCAGGGCGCCGTCGAGATCGCCGCACAGCACGGCCGCGTCGAGCACGTCGACGGCCCCGGAGGCGCGCGCGCGTGCCTCGTCGTCGATGGCGCACTTCGGGTTGACCAGGCAGAGCCGGGAAAGCCCCATCACCTTCATCGCCCGGGCGGCCGCCCCCAGGTTGCCGGGGTGGCTGGTCTCGACCAGGACGATGCGGATATTGTCGAGTGGATTTACCGGCTTCAAGGTAAAATCGCCAGCCATCAGTTCACTGTTCTTTTCAGCCATGCATCCCATGCTCAATACGGCGGTCAAGGCCGCGCGCCGTGCCGCCACCATCATCAATCGCGCCTCCAACGACCTCGACTCGCTCACCGTCCGCACCAAGCAGGACAACGACTTCGTCTCCGAGGTGGATCATGCTGCCGAACAGGCCATCATCGAAACCCTGCTCACGGCCTATCCGCAGCACGCCATTCTAGCCGAAGAGTCGGGCGCGACCGGCGACTCCGAGTTCCAGTGGATCATCGACCCGCTCGACGGCACCACCAACTTCCTGCATGGCTTCCCGCAGTACGCCATCTCCATCGCCCTGACGGTGCGCGGCCAACTCGACCAGGCGGTGGTCTACGACCCCACCCGCAACGAGCTGTTCACCGCCAGCAAGGGCGCCGGCGCCTTCCTGAACGACCGCCGCATCCGCGTCTCCAAGCGCGCCAAGCTGGCCGAATCGCTGATCGGCACCGGCTTCCCCTACCGCGACTTCAGCCACCTGGACGCCTACACCGGCATGTTCCGCGACCTGGTCCAGAAGACCTCCGGCCTGCGCCGGCCCGGCTCGGCGGCGATCGACCTGGCCTGGGTGGCGGCCGGGCGCACCGACGGCTTCTTCGAGATCGGCCTCAACCCCTGGGACATCGCGGCCGGCTGCCTGCTGATCAAGGAGGCCGGCGGCCTGGTGGGCGACTTCACCGGCGAGGACGGCTATCTGAAATCCGGCCACGTCGTGGCCGGCAACCCCAAGGTGTTCGCCCAGCTGCTGCAGGCGATCCAGCCCCACCTCACCCCGGCGTTGCGCCGCTGAGGCGGGCAGCCCCTTACTTCATGGTCGGGATGTAGGCCGCCAGGGCGTCGATGTCGGCATCCTTCAGGCGCCGGGCGATGCTGCCCATGATCGGGTCCTTGCGCAGCTTGACGCTGGCGCGATAGTCCTCGAGCGCCTTCTTCAGGTAGACCGGCTGCTGCCCGGCCAGGCGGGCGATCTTCTCGTTGCCGTAGCCCTGCGCGCCATGGCAGGACTTGCAGGCACGCTCGTAGATCTGCTGGCCGTGGGCGACCTGCTTGCTGTCCTTGACGACGGCCGTCTTGACCGTCTCGCCGGAGTAGTAGAGCGCCATGTTGAAGCGGTCCTCCGGCTTGAGCACCTTGATCAGGCCGCTCATGAACTCGTCCTGGCGGCGGCCGTCGGCGAACTTCTCGATCTGGTTGAGCAGGTAGACGGCGTTCTGGCCGGCCAGGTTGGGGATGTAGTCGTAAGCGCTGTTGCCATCCTCGCCATGGCAGTTGACGCAGAAGAAGGCCGCCTTCTTGCCCGCCTGGCTGGCCTTCTCGAAGTCCGCCGCCGAACCCGCGACCTGGCGCACCCGTTCGGCGTTGTCGGCGGCGAGCGCCGGCGGGGCGGCCGCGACACCGAGCACCGTCGCGAGGCAGGCAATGGATAGGCGGATATTCATGCTTGGGTACCCATGTGGCGATTTGGTATTTTCACCTAGCATATAGCCGAACTCCGCCCTTGTCATTGTCTGGCTGTACCAGACGGCCGGACCAAACGGCCATCCGGGTTAAAATCGCCTGCCCTCCTCCACCGCCCCGAACTTGACCGCCGATTTCGCCCAACACACGCCCATGATGCAGCAATACCTGCGCATCAAGGCAGAGCAGCCGGACATGCTGTTGTTCTACCGCATGGGGGACTTCTACGAGCTGTTCTTCGACGACGCCGAGCGCGCCGCCCGCCTGCTCGACATCACCCTGACCACGCGCGGCCAGTCGGCCGGGCAGCCGATCAAGATGGCCGGCGTCCCCTACCACGCGGTCGAGCAATACCTGGCCCGCCTGGTGCGCCAAGGCGAATCGGTGGCGATCTGCGAACAGATCGGCGACCCCAAGGCGAGCAAGGGACCGGTCGAACGCAAGGTGATCCGCATCGTCACCCCGGGCACGCTCACCGACGACGTCCTGCTCGACGACAAGCGCGATGCCGCCATCCTGGCCGTCGCCGCCGGACGCGGCCGCCTGGCCCTGGCCTGGCTGACCCTGTCCTCCGGCCGCCTGGCCGCCAAGGAGGTCGAGCCGGGCCGCCTGGCCTCCGAGCTGGCCCGCCTGGTGCCGTCCGAGATCCTCCTGCCGGACGACTTCGCCGACCCCGCCCTGGCCGGCCTGAAGGCCGCCCTCACCCGCCGTCCGGCCTGGCAGTTCGACGCCGAGCGCGGCGCCCGCCTGCTCACCGAACACTTCGGCGTCCACGACCTGTCGGCCTGGGACATCCAGGACAAACCGCTGGTCCAGGCCGCGGCCGGCCTGCTGCTCGACTACGCCCGCCACACCCAGCAGTCCACGCTGCCCCACGTCAACGGCCTGGCCCTGGAGCGCGACAGCGAGTACGTGCTCATGGACGCGGCCGCCCGGCGCACCCTGGAGATCAGCGAGACCCTGCGCGGCGAGACCGAGCCGACCCTGTTCTCCGAACTGGACCGTTGCCGCACCGGCATGGGCAGCCGCCTGCTCAAGCACTGGCTGCACCACCCGTTGCGCGACGTCGCCCGCCGCCAGGGCCGCCTGGCCGCCATCGCCGCCTTCATCGAGAACCCGGAGGCGGTCCGTGCCGTCGCCCGCGAACTGCGCGCCATGGCCGACCTGGAACGCATCGCCGCCCGGGTCGCCCTGCGCTCGGCCCGGCCGCGCGACCTGTCCGGCCTGCGCGACAGCCTGGCCCTCCTGCCCGGCCTGCGCGACGCCCTGGCCGGCGCCGGCGGGGTGCTCGCCGAACTGGCCGAGCGCCTGGATTTCCCGCCCGCCCCGGCCGCCCAGCTGGCCGCCGCCATCAAGCCGGAACCGGCCGCCGTGCTGCGCGAGGGCGGCGTCGTCGCGGACGGCTACGACGCCGAGCTGGACGAGTTGCGCGGCCTGCAATCGCACAGCGGCGAATTCCTGATCGCCCTCGAGGCGCGCGAGCGCGAGCGCACCGGGATCGCCAACCTGCGCGTCGAATACAACAAGGTGTCGGGCTTCTACATCGAGGTCAGCCGGGCCCAGGCCGACAAGGTGCCGGCCGACTACCACCGCCGGCAGACCCTGAAGAACGTCGAGCGCTACCTGACCGCCGAGCTGAAGGCGTTCGAGGACAAGTTCCTGTCCGCCTCGGAACGCGCCCTGGCGCGCGAGAAGTTGCTCTACGAGCAGCTGCTCGACGACCTGGCGCCGCACATCGCCGAACTGCAGCGCGTCGCCATGGCCGTGGCCGGCCTGGACATCCATGCCAGCCAGGCCGAGCTGGCCCAGGCACGCAACCTGGTGCGGCCGGAGTTCGCCGAGACCTGGGGCATCCGCATCGCCGGCGGCCGCCACCCCGTCGTCGAGCCGCGCGTCGACGCCTTCATCGCCAACGACCTCCGGCTCGACCCGACCCGGCGCATGCTGGTGGTGACCGGCCCCAACATGGGCGGCAAGTCCACCTACATGCGCCAGACCGCCCTGATCGTGCTGCTCGCCTGCTGCGGCCTCTACGTGCCGGCCGAGCGGGCGCTGGTCGGCCCGGTCGACCAGATCTTCACCCGGGTCGGTTCTTCCGACGACCTGGCCGGCGGACGCTCGACCTTCATGGTCGAGATGACCGAGACGGCGCAGATACTCAACAACGCCAGCGAACACAGCCTGGTCCTGATGGACGAGATCGGCCGCGGCACCTCCACCTTCGACGGCGTCTCCATCGCCTGGTCGGTGGCCCGCCACCTGGCCGAGAAGGTGCGCGCCTACACCCTGTTCGCCACCCACTACTTCGAGCTGACCCAGCTCGCCCACGAATACCGCAGCCTGGCCAACGTGCACCTGGACGCCGTCGAGAACAACGGCAACCTGACCTTCCTGCACAGCGTCGAGGACGGCCCCGCCTCGCAGAGCTACGGCATCCAGGTCGCCCGCCTGGCCGGCGTACCCGGCTCGGTGGTCAACGCCGCCCGGCGCAAACTGGTCGAACTGGAGAACGCCCAGGTCGCCACGGCCGGCCAGGGCGACCTCTTCGCCAGCCTGCCGCCGGCCCCCGAGGCGCCCGCCGCCCCGGCCCTGGACCGCCTGGCCGCCGTCGACCCGGACAGCCTGTCCCCGCGCGAGGCCCTGGACATACTCTACGAACTGAAGAAACTGAGCGCATGATGGATACCGGCCCCATGAAGACCCTGCACCTCGACGCCGAGGAACTCGGCCTCGACTTCAACGCCTGCCTGAAGCTCGCCGAGGCGAACGCCCGGCACCTGCTCGGCGAGGCCATGCTGTTGTCCTTCTACGACCGCGACCGCAACCTGGAATCGCCCAACGGCGTCAGCGAATGCCACCAGGGTTGCGACACGCCGGGCTGGATCGACTACGCCAAGAACCGCGGCGGCACGCTGATCGTGAACTTCCAGCACGGCCGCCACGTGTTCTGTTTCATGCCGCTTTGATGCGCCGCCTGCAATCCGGAGGAACGCCATGACCGCCGAAGACTGGTTCAAGCTGATCGAACAACTCGGTTCCATCCCCGGCGGTGCCGCCAAGGCCGAGCCGGATTTCTTCGGCCACCTGATCACCGGCGAACTCGCTCCGGTGACCTCCGAGTGGGATTTCGACGGCTGGTTGCTCAAGGATGGCCGCGTGCTCAGCCTGCGCCTGGACGAAGCCCAGGAAGGCATGCGCCTGTTCGTGGTCGATCCGGCCGAGGAACACTACATCGCCCGCACCGGCAACGAACTCCTCGACTGCGCCCGCGAGGGCGGCGTCTCGCCGCTCATCCTGATGCTGCTCGCCATCGCCACCGGCCAGGTCGACGACAACAAGCGCCTGAAGCTGCACGCCCCGGCCATCGACGGCGCCGCCAAGGACCTGATGCTGATGAGCGTCTGCCGCCTGTGCGGCTGACGGCGGGCGGCGACGTGAGGATGGCGAACGATGCCGTCATGGCGATCCGCGCCGAGGCCAAGAAACTGGCCCGGCGTTACCACGCGCTCACCGGCAAACCGCTGGGCATCACCGGCGAAGTGGCCGAATACGAGGCGGCACGTCTGTTGGGCGTCGCCCTAACCCCTGCCCGCCAGGCGGGCTGCGACGCGCTGGAAGACACCGGCTCCGGCCAGCGTCGCCTGCAGATAAGGGGACGTCGCATCCTGCCGGGCGGCAAGCCCGGTCAAAGGATCGGTGCCATCGACATCGGCAAGGCGTTCGACGCGGTGTTGCTGGTCCTGCTGAATGAGAACTTCGAAACCGTGTCGATCCACGAAGCGTCGCGCGCCGCCGTCATCACCGCCATCACCGCACCGGGGTCGAAAGCCAGGAACGAACGCGGCGCGCTCGGCGTGAGCCAGTTCAAGGCGATCGGCCGACAACGCTGGCCATATGAACGTACCCCCTGACAACGACGGCATGGGCGTGTAGACAGAGTTCCCCGTAAACCAGCTTCAAAATGCAAAGTTCCCGCTCGGTGGTCGCTGCCAAACCGCAATGCATCGCCAGCGACCTGCCCATGACGGTCCTGGCCGAGCGGCTGGGCGTGACGGTGGAGACCATCGCGCGCTGGAAACACCGCGATTCGGTCGAGGACCGCTCCCACACCGCCCATCGGCCGCAAACGACGCTCAGCGCCGAGCAGGAAGCCATCGTCCTGGTCTTGAGGAAAACCCTCGATCTGTCCCTGGACGACCTCCTGGCCGTCGTGCACGAGTTCATTCACGCCACGATCACCCGCTCCGCCCTGCATCGCATGCTGAAACGGCATGGTGTCTCGAAGCGCGAGCCGGTCGAGGCGGGCAAGCCCAAGGCCAAGCTCTTCAAAGCCTACGTGCCCGGATTCGTCCATGTCGACGTCAAGTACCTGCCGCAGATGGCCGACGAGGACAAACGGCGCTACCTGTTCGTGGCCATCGACCGGGCCACCCGCTGGGTGTTCATCGCCGTGTATGCCGCCAAGACCGCCGCCAACGCCAAGCGCTTCCTGGCGGCCCTGGCCAAGGCCGCACCCTTCCACATCCGGACGATCCTGACCGACAACGGCAAGGAGTTCACCGACCGCTTCATCACCGCCGGTGAGCGCACCCCGACGGGGGAACACGCCTTCGACCAACTCTGCGCGGAACTGGGTATCGAGCACCGGCTGACCCAGCCCAAGCACCCGCAAACCAACGGCATGGTCGAGCGCTTCAACGGCCGTATTGCCGATGTGCTGCGCACCCACCATTTCCGCTCCGGCGAAGAACTGGAAGCCACGCTCTTGCGCTACGCCTGGCTCTACAACCATCATCTCCCGCAGATGGCTTTGGGTCATATCAGCCCCCTTCAGGCCATGAAGAATTGGCAGGCTTCAAACCCAGACCTCTTCCATAAACGGGTCGTTAATCGTCCGGGACATGACACCTAACAAATAACCCATCCATTACGCTGCCTACTTGCAGACCAAAACATTTAACCGAGGAAACGGAATGACTAAACGGCTACGCATCATCCACTGCTCCGATCTACATCTCGACCCCACCAAACTCGCTGACTGTCAAATTGTGCTCGATGCGTTTCAGCAGGACGTCGCACGGCGCGTACAGGCGGACGGCCCGTTTGATCTGCTTGTGTTCACAGGAGATCTTGTAAAAGAAGGAAAGAACAAGAAGGCTTTTGAATGTGCACGCGAGAAGTTTATCATTCCTACGCTTACGGCCGCGGGATTGACCGAGAAAAACTTTTGCGCCGTACCCGGAAACCACGATGTCCAACTAAACGAACTTAACGAAATATATGAGAACGGTGTTACCGGTCAACTCACTAATCGTGACGCGATAAATGCCTTTCTCGACAATTACGATGCTCAGCATCGCTCCTTTATCGACCGTCGCTTTCGTTATTTCAACGCTGCCACCTTACCAGAAGTCGAACAGCGTGATCAAGAACTCTTCAGAACGCGAATTTACGATTTTTCAATCGGTAAGATTGGCATTGCACTTCTAAATACGGCTTGGCATGCTTCCGGGAAGGCTAACGACTATGATCTTGGAAAGATAATTCTGGGCGAACGCCAAGTCGATGTTTCCGCCGACCGCTTGAAGGCATGTTTATTCAAGATAGCTGTATTTCATCACCCATTTGATTGGTTGCTGCCAGCCGACAAGACAAGTGTCATGCGTGCGATGCAGCGCCACTTTGACCTTGTTCTCTTTGGGCACGCCCATTATCAGGATCCTATGAGTCTTGTGGGCGTAAGCGGCCACTTCTTTCAATCTCAGACGGGTTGTCTATATTCAACGCGAGATTACTTCAACGGATATTCAATCGTAGACATAGATTTTGGGCTACGACAATTTAAAATCGAATTGCGGGAATATTATGATGAGCGACGCGTCTTCGACAACGCGTTACGCTTTGCTGAAAACGGAATATATATTCAACAGTTTCAACGCCACCGCGCCGGCCTAGATTTAGTCCTATCCGACGAGGCCCAAAGCGCGTTTCAGGACGCGGTGAACTGCCGATTAATATCTGCGGTTGCGGCTGCAAGTGCCCCAAAAAACATTAGGGAACTATTCGTCTCGCCCGATCTGCGCACTTCCACCGGTCAAGGTGAAGTAGCAGACCAAGGGCCAACCCATAATCAAAACATTCAAGTCAGCGAATTGATGCAGGGAAACGCTAACTGGCTTATTTATGGCCAAAAGGAAACCGGAAAAACGACCCTACTAAATTTTCTCGCGGTAGAAGCGTTACCAGGCGGCCGTTATTTTGATGGGACCCTGCCTTTGCGACTTCAATTTACCGACATTGGAGCAAGTGCGACAACAATTTTTGAAGGAATCCGAAGAGCCTCCGGCTCCGCGATCGAAACGAAACAAATCCGAGCCGCTCTAAAGACTAAAAAAGTATTAATACTGATCGACAACTTCGACGTCGATCAGCAACAACAAATCGACACCCTAGGCAAATTCATACAAGATCATCCTGGAAACCGCGTAATTGCAACTGCCCTTTACGACCCAATCCGAAAGCCAGTCGACGTCGGCAACCTCCTTGGGATATCTTTTTCGACGCTATATCTAAGCTATTTTGCGAGAAAACAAGTCAAAGAGTTAATTCTACGTTGGGCCAAAGGCAACGCCAACGATGTCACGCAGCTAGCTGATCGGATAATGATCACCGCATCACGTATTAATGCGCCTCTCACACCACTTCTGATTTCCATTTTGCTTTGGTTAAACGAGCGCAACATTAGCTTCGAGCCCGTCAACCACGCGGTTTTGCTTCAAACCTTTGTTAGGGAACTCCTCGGCAAACTCGGTGGCCCCCTAGTGAAGCGTGCAGACCTAGACACGCGAAATGTGGAGCATTTTCTTGGACATCTAGCTGAATTTTTTACGAAAGAGTTTCGAGAAACGGCGTCACGAATGGAAGTAGAAAGGGTCGCCGCCGAATACTTTGTCGGGCGTTGGAGCCTTGACCTACTTAAGCTATCGGTTGGCGAAATCATTGGCAGCCTAATTGAACGGGGCATATTGATCGAGTCCGATGCTGGAGTCGGGTTCCGTTATCGGTGTTTTTTTGAATATTTCGCTGCACAACGAATGGGTGACGAAATCGAATTTTACCAACACGTCACAAGCGAGAATAACTTACTAAGATTTGCGCGGGAAATCGATACATACACGGCGCTTAATCGAAACGACTCAGCCTTATTGAAACGTATTCTCGATGACCTTTCTGCTTATTATACGGAACTTGACCACAAGTCTGAGTTAAACGGATTTGATCGACTACCCCTACCATTGACGACAAAAGACACCCTGTCCCACGAAGAGATTCGACATGGTTTGGAAACATCTAAACTTGAAGAGCAAGAACGCGACAACGTTTTTGATCTCGTAACTCGAGGGGACAAAGACCAATGTCCCGTGTCCGTTCGGAGAGACATTGAGCATTACGTTCCCGGTGAGTTACTCGACTTAGCCTCCCGCGTGCTACGAAACTCCGAGCTAATCAAGATTGCTGACGACAAGAAACAGGAGGTCCTCACAAAAATATGCAGTTACTGGGCGATACTAATTGCTGAAGGGATGCTCGCGACAGAGAATGCGGCGGACGACCAAGACCTGCCACAAGACATTAGAGAGCTAGGCCCGGTATTTCCGCTTGTCATATTACCCCAGGCTCTAAGCGAACTGTGCCAGGAAGCCGTTGGCTCCGCAAAATTGGGGCACATACTGCGACGTGTTTCCGAGAGCGACGAGAATCCACTCATCGTGCGACTTCTAGCAGCGCTTATTTATTTCGGACTGAAACTTGATCGAAGGATTGATGTTATAAAATCCCTATTCCCCGCCATTAAAGATAAACGATTTTTATTGGGCATGGGTTATCTAAAACTTCGAGTATCCTACACGCTCGGAGAGTTTAGTCGATCTGAAGCACATCAACTACTCGACGTACTGACTGATTTTTCAATGGCCGTCCAAATGTCCGGCAACATGAATGAACGCGAGTTTTCCCAGATGCGTTCAATATTGCAAACCCAACTGAAGAAGACGCTTACGCCCCGGATCACACACCGCTAATTTCTAGGCATAATGCAAAGATACTTACCTGCTTACAAAACGCCAGTCGTGGTAAATCGTACTCCATCAGGGATACGTAGGTCGTTGCCAAAGCATTCAAGCGTTGGAGTTCAATTTACTCCGCCGTTCTTGTGATGGTCATGATCTCTCGGTTGAAATGAAAGGTGCACAACCGCGGAGGAGGACTAGCGGGCTGGTGATAAACGCCAACGCCTTGTTCGGGCGTGGATTTTTGGCAAACTACGGCCTGATTTCCACATTGTAATTTCCGCCCCTGATCCATGCGTGGCCAGGAATCTCCCCAAACGTCGATGTTCAGCTATGTCAGCCTGGATGCGCGCGTACCATCCGACCCCCCCTGCGCCGCCTGCGGGTCCTGGTCGACACCATCCTCGGCAACATGAGCGGGCTGTTCGACGCCGGCTATTCGCACACCGGCCGGCCGTCCATTCCACCCGAACACTTGCTGCGGGCACTGCTGCTGCAAATCCTGTTCACCATCCGCAGCGAGCGGTTGCTCATGGAACAACTGGATTACAACCTGCTGTTCCGCTGGTTCGTCGGCCTGGGCATCGACGATGCCATGTGGGACCGCACGGTGTTCAGCATCAACCGCGACCGCCTGCTCTCGACCGACATGGCGCGGGAGTTCTTCGAGCGTGTGCTCCGTCTGGCCGAGTGGCAGGACTTCGTCTCCGATGAGCCCTTCAGCGTCGATGGCAGCCTGATCGAGGCCTGGGCCAGCCACAAGAGCTTTGTACGTAAGGATGGCGACGGTCCGGAGCGTCCGCCCGGCCGGAATCCCGAAGTCGATTTCAAGGGCGAGACCCGCAGCAACAAGACGCACGAGAGCACGACCGATCCCGAATCCAGGCTTTACAAGAAGGGCGAGTTCACCGAGGCGAAGCTGCGTTACATGACCCACGCGCTGTCCGAGAACCGCAACGGCCTGATCGTCGATGTCGAGACCACCCAGGCCAACGGCCGGGCGGAATGGGAAGCCGCCCAGAAGATGATTCGCCGTAGCGTGAAACAAGGCGCCACCGTGGGCGCCGACAAGGGTTACGACACCGGCGAATTCGTGAGCGGCATCGAGCGCCTGGGCATCCGCGCCCATGTGGCGCGCAAGACCCGACACAAGGGTCTGGCGAAACTCTCCGGCTAGGCGCTGCTGACTTTTGCGGCGTACAACCTGACGCGAATGCTCAACCTGATGTGGCCGAAGACGGTGTAGGGAAAAATCCGCCTGCTGGGCGCCCAGCCGCAGACGAATAGGGCAGAAGCGCCCAGCAATTCGGGCGACGGCGCGCTTCCGGTGCCGAAAAAACGAGCGGATGAAGAAAATCCGGAGGGATTCATGCGTTTCTCACCAGCCTGCGAGGCGACCGGCTCCCTCGCCACGGCGGGTTCGGAGCCGGAAACGAAAGCTGCCGAGCAAAATTACAAGACGTAATCTAACGCTTCAAGCGAGCTATTTAGCTCGCCGGCTTCGGCCGCACCGCGATGCTGCAGCTCATCCCCGAGGCCAGCTGGACGCCGGCCGGCACCCGGTCGATCTGGATGCGCACCGGGATGCGCTGGGCCAGGCGGACCCAGGTGAAGTTCGGGTTGACGTTGGCCAGCAGGTTGCCCGCGGTCGTGTTGTCACGGTCGGTGATGCCGCGCGCCAGGCTGGCGACGTGGCCCTGCAGCACGATGTCGGTGCCCAGCAGGGTCATCCGGGCGGGGTCGCCGACGTGGATGCCGGGCAGCCGGTTCTCCTCGAAATAGCCATAGACCCAGAACGAGTTCCGGTCCACCACCGCCAGCCGGGCCTGGCCGGCCTGGGCGTATTCGCCGGCGTAGACGGCCAGGTTGGCGACCCAGCCGTCGACCGGCGCCCGCACCTCGGTGCGGGCCAGGTTGGTCCGGGCCGTATCGCGCAGGGCGACGGCCTCGGCGAGCCGGGCCTGGGCGGCCGTCTCGCTGAGCGCGGCGTCCTCGCGGTCCTCGCGCGAGACCACCTGGTCGTCGAGCTGGGCGCGCCGGCTGGCCTGGCGATGGCGCATGTCGAGGTCGGCACGGCGCTGGGCGACCAGGGCCTCGGCCTGGGCCAGGGCCTCCTTGAAGCGCGTGTCGTCGATCCGGAACAGCAGTTCGCCGCGCTGCACGAACTGGTTGTCGGCGACCGCCACCCGGGTCACCAGGCCCGCCACGTCGGGCGCGACGGCGACCACGTCGGCGCGGATGCGGCCGTCGCGGGTCCAGGGTCCGTCCATGTAGCGGTGCCACAGCGCCCGGCCGGCGAACAGGGCCAGGGCCAGCAGGGCCAGGGTGGACAGCACGCGCAAGGCCGGCGTGCGGAGCAAGCGTTTCAATTCCATCGCTACACCTTGAGTCATGGGTAGAAGAGCAGCCCGGCGGCCGCGAACAGGGCACAGAACACGGCCACCCGGAACAGGCCGGGGTGCCAGACCCAGCCGTAGACGCCCAACCGGGCGAGCAGCCGGTCGAGCAGCAGATGCGCGGCGCCGGCCGCGAGCAGGACGCCGAACAGGAAGGGCAGGCGCACGCCCGCCAGGACCAGGTCGGCCATGTCAGCGCCCTCCCCCGGCCGGCCCGTCGAGCACCGAGACGGCGTCCAGCAGGGCGCTGCGGATGAAGTGCAGGTCGAGCACCAGGGCGCGCCGGGCGGCGGCGGTCAGCGCGGCGTCGGCGCCGTCGAGGGCGACGATGGCGGACTCGACCGCCTCGGCGGCAACCCGGCGCCGTGCCCGCGCCGGCGCCTCGAACAGCTCGCCCAGGCGTTGCAGGGCCAGCGACAGCGACAACGGCAGGGCCTCGGCCGGGCTGCCGGCCATGACGGCGCGCAGGTCGAGCACGGCGCGGCCGGTCTCCAGCACGGTGAGCTGCCAGTCGAATACCCAGTGGTCGATCTCGTCGGCCAGCTTGCCCTGGGTGGCGATGCGCTGGACCAGGTCGCGGCTGGCGCTTTCCAGGACCTCGCGCCGGGGCGGCACTGGGTCCAGGCAGGCGGCCACCATCTGCCGGCGCAGGGCGCCGACGATGCGGCGCCGGCTCCAGGGCCCGGCATTGGGATCGAGCAGCTGGTAGAAGGTGATGGCCACGACGAGGCCGACGAAATCGGCCAGGCAGGCGTCGACGAAGGTCGGCAGGTCGGCGCTGAAGCTGCGCTCCAGGCTGCTGTGCAACATGAACGAGATGTACAGCCCGGCGCCGACCCCGGCCCAGCGCGGCGTCGAGGCCAGCCAGGCGGCCAGGGCCAGGGGCGGGATCAGGATCAGGCCGAGACCCACCCAGTCGTCGGCCAGGGGGATCAGCTGGAAGTTCCAGAGCAGGCCGATGGGCAGGGCCAGCAGGCTGCCGAGCATGGCCTGGCGCAGGACCCGGGCCGGTGCCGGCAGGGTGGCGAACACGGTGCCCGAGGCGACGCCGTTGGTGATCGCGCCGGTGCCCGACGGCCAGGCCGTGGCGGTCCAGAAGCCGGCCGTCACCACCATCACCAGGACCCCGCGCAGGGCGCCCAGGCCGGCCAGCAGCGGGTCGGTGCGGGTGGAGAAGCGCAGGGTCTCCTCGTCGGCCAGGCGGCCGCCGCGCGCCAGGTCGTCGGCACCCTCGTCGAGCGCGGCCTGGGTGGCGCAATAGGCGGCGAATTCCTCGGCCAGGCGCTGCAGCAGCTCGATGCCGGTCTCGAAATCGAGGCGCTGGGCGGCATCCAGCGTCGCCGGCAGGCGTGCCCGGCAATCCGCCGCCCGGCGGCCATAGTCGTCGCGCCAGCGGCCCAGGGCCGGCAGCAGGCGGCCGGCGGCCGGCGCCGATTGCGGCGCGACGGCGAACAGCGCGCTGAAGCCGCCGTACAGGCCCATGAGCGCCTCCGTCACCGCCGGGTGGCCGGTCGCCTGCAGCCGGCGCAGCATCTGGTGGTAGGCGTGCAGGATGCTGGTCACGCCCATGAACTCGTGGTTCAGCAGCTGCAGGCGCAGGCGCTGCCGGCGCAGGTCGCTGCTCTCCAGGGCGGCGTTGGCGCTGGCCGCCTCCAGGCCGACCGCGTCGCCGGCGAAGCGCAGCATGGTGGCCTTGCCGGTATCGCCGGCGCGCAGCTTCGCCGGGGACTCGGCCAGGACGGCGCAGAAGTCGGTGAAACGCCGGCTCACGGCGCCGCGCACCAGGCCCGCCATGCGCAGCGGGAACACCGTGTCGCTGACCAGGGCGGCGCAGAGCACGCCGACCAGCATCTCCAGCATCCGCGTGGTGGCGATGTCGAACACCGCGGCCGGGTTGTCGATGGCCGGCAGGGCGACGAAGCAGACCGTGTAGCCGGCCAGCACGAAGCCGTAGGACTGGAAGTTGCGGTAGACGAAGGAGCCGGCCGTGGCGGCCGCCATCCAGAGGCCGAAGTAGAGCCAGAACAGCTCGGGCGTCTGGGCGAAGCCGCCGATCAGGATCACCGATGCGGCGGCCCCGGCCAGGGTGCCGAGCAGGCGGTAGTAGCTCTTCTGGAAGACCAGGCCGGTGCGGACCTGCATGACCAGGTAGACGCAGAACATGGCGGTGCGCGGTGACTCCAGGTTGCCGGCGAGCGAGATCACCAGCGCCAGCTCGGCGGCCAGCACCACCTTGAACACGTGCACGGCACTGGTCCAGCCGGGTGCCCGCTGCCACAGGCGGAACCGGGCCGCGACGCGGCGCCAGGCGCCGGCCAGCGGCGCCGGCAGGACGGCCGCGCTCATTGCCGCGCGCCCGCGGCCGGGCCGCCCAGGTCGCCGCCGGCGGCCAGTACCAGGCCGGCGTAGGCGACGCGCCGTTCGCCTTCGAGTCCGGCCAGGGTCTCGCGGTCGGCCAAGACGGCGGCGCGGGCGTCGATCTCGGCCTGCTCCGGGACCAGGCCGGCGCGCAGCGCCTTCTGCGCCGCCGCCAGCCGGTGTTCGGCCGCGGCCAGGGCGGCCCGGTAGGTTTCCAGCTCGTGGCCGTTGCGCTGCAGGCGTTCCAGGCGGTCGGCCACCTCGCGCAGGGCGTCGACCAGGCCGGCGTTGTAGTCCTCCACCGCGGCGTCGTAGGCGGCCGTCTCGTGGCTCAGCCGGCTGCGCCGGCGGCCGCCGTCGAACAGGGGCAGCGAGAGCGCCGGGCCGGCCCCGTACATGGCCGAGCCGCTGGCGAGCAGGTTGCTGAAGGCGAGCGACTGGACGCCGACGAAGGCGAGCAGGTTGATGTTCGGATAGAAGTCGGCCTTGGCGGCGGCGATGTCCTGGCCGGCCGCCTCGACCTGCCAGCGCCGGGCGATCAGGTCCGGCCGGCGGCCGACCAGGTCCGCCGGCAGGCTGGCCGGCAGGTCGAGGCCGCCCTGCCCGGCCAGTTGCGGCCGGGCGATGTCGTCGCCGGCCTGCGGTCCGAGCCCGGCCAGGGCGGCGAGCAGATGGCGGTCGAGCACGATGTCGCTCGCCAGGGCCTCGACCCGGGCCTGTTGCCGGGCCAGGGCTTCGCTGACCGCGTCGGCCTCGCGGCCGGTGCCGAGGCCGGCGCGTTGCCGACGCTGGGCGATGGTCAGGTTGGTCTCCAGGCGGGACTGCTCGGCGCGCGCGATGTCGGCCAGCTCGTAGTGGGCCGCCAGCTGGGCGTAGGCCGCGGCCAGCGCAGCGACCAGCTCGATGCGGACCTGGCGCACCTCGGCCTCGGCCACGTGGACGCGGTCGAGAGCGGCGGCCAGGCGGCTTTCCTTCTGGCCCCAGAGGTCGAGGTCGTAGCCGAGGCCGAACACGGCCTCGTTGTTCCAGTAGACGCTGCCGCCGATCGGCGGCGGGAAGAACTGGTTCGCGGAGTAGCGCTGGCGGTAGGACCGGGCGTCGAGCGCCAGTTCCGGCCGGGTCTCCGAGCGCGCCATGCCGGCGACCGCCGCCGCGGCCTCGGCCCGGGCGCGCACCGCCTTGAGGCCGGGGTTGCCGGCCAGCGCCTGGGCCACCAGGCGGTCGAGCTGCGGGTCGCCCCAGGCCGCCCACCAGGCGTCGCCGGCCGCGGCCGGGGCGGCCGACAGGCGCGCGGCGGCGACCTGCTCGACGCTCGCCAGTTGCGCCTTGGGGGCGATGCCGGACAGGTCGGCGCAGCCCGCCAGGAAGGCGAGGCCGCCGGCGCACAGGAATAGTCGGGCCGCGACCGGCAAGCCGGAGCGGGGGCATTCGTCGGGGATCATGGCCGCAAAGATAAGAGTGAAAACACCCCGGATAAATGGGCTTTTGTAGATAATTTGTTCCATATTTGGAACAAACACCAAAGCGAGAAAAAAAATGTCCATGAACTGGAACGAAATGGAGGCCTTCTGCACGGTCGCGGAACTGGCCAGCTTCACCCGCGCCGCCGAGCGCCTGGGCCTGCCGAAGTCCAGCACCAGCCGTGCCGTGGCCAACCTGGAGGCGCGCCTGGAGGTCCGCCTGCTGGAGCGCAGTACGCGCCGGCTCCGCCTGACCGACGCCGGCCGCGACCTGTACGAGCAGATCGCGCCGCTGTTCGGGCGCCTGCACGACGTCGTCGAGGAATCGCAGGCGCAGCGCGACCGGCCGCAGGGCGTGTTGCGCATCTCGTCGCCGTTCGAGTTCGGCATCCTGCAGCTGAACCGCATCATCTGCGACCTGCTGCTGCGCCACGCCGGCCTGGAGGCCGAGATCGAACTGTCGACCCGGCACAGCCACCCCCTGGAAGGCAATTTCGACCTGGTGTTCAGCCTGCACGAAAGCGACCCGGAGGATTCGAGCATGGTCGCGCGCCGGGTGTTCACCATCGCCACCGTACTGTGCGCGGCGCCCGTCCTGGTCGAACGCTTCGGCCTGCCGCAGCAGCCCCGCGACCTGGCCGCCTGGCCCTGCCTGGCCGACGCCACCGATACGCTCTGGCGCTTCACCCGGCCGGGCCATCCGGAAACGCACGAGGTCCAGGTCAACGGCCGCCTGCGTACCGGCAACGCCTCCCTGCGCCTGGGCGCGGCGGAGGCCGGCCTGGGTGCCGCGGTGATCTCCGCCACCCTGTGCCGGGAGGCCATCGAGCAGGGCCGGCTGGTGCAGCTGCTGCCGGATTACCGGCCCATGCCGCGCCGGGTCTACGTCTTCATGCCGGCCCGGCGCCTGATGCCGGCCCGGGTGCGGGCCTTCCTCGATGCCATCGATTCACTGGTCGGGGAAAAGGAGCCGGATCGGGCCGGATTGCGCCTGATACGCTGAGGGACGCGGCCGTTTCCGGCCGCCTGCCCGGCGGGCGCCGGGCGGCCGCCCCGGGGACGGGGCGGCCTGGCGAAGGACGGGTTACTGTAGCTTGACCGGCTTGTTGTCGACGATGCGGACGCGGTCGCCGGCCGCGAGGCCGGGATCCTTGTCCAGCTTGAAGGTGCGCTTGTCGCCGCTGTCCATGGTCACGGTGACCTTCCAGGTGGTGTCGGCGACGTAGTTCTTCTCGACCGCGTTGCCGGCATAGGCACCCGCGGCCGCGCCGCCGACCGTCGCCAGGGTGCGCCCGGTGCCGCTGCCGAACTGGTTGCCGACCACGCCGCCGAGCACGCCGCCGGCGACCAGGCCGACGCCGGAACCCTTGGGTTCGGATTTCTTCACCGCCTTGACGGTGCCGCAGTCACTGCAGTCGGCCGCCACCGCGGCGAGCGGGCCGAAGGCCAGGGCGGCCATGCAGGCGGCGATCCAGAGTGTGAACTTCTTCATGTTTGACCTCCTCGGTTGGCAATGGCGATAACACCATCCTAGCAGTCCGGCATGCACCCGCCAGGGCTATGTTTCGGGCTTGCGCGAGGCCGGCGTGGCACGGTTCAGCGACCACAGCCGGAGCTGCTTGATCTGCTCCTCCATGGTGCGCGACAGGGGCACCATGCGGGCGGTATTCCAGACCACGTCCTGCTCGGTGAACGGCCGTCCCTCCTGGAAACCGCGGATGCGCGCGGCCTTGATCGCCTGCTCGATCTCGGCACCGCTCCAGTTCTTGGTCACGGCGGTGAGCAGCTTGAGGTTGAACTTGTCCGGGTCGCCGCCGTAGGCTGCGATGTGGATGCGCAGGATGGCCAGGCGCTCCTCCTCGCTGGGCAGGTCGAGGAAGAACAACTGGTCGAAACGACCCTTGCGGATCACCTCGGCGGGCAGCCTCTCGATCCGGTTGGCGGTCGCCACCACGAACACGGTGGCCGGCTTCTCCTGCATCCAGGTCAGGAAGCTGGCGAAGATGTTGTTGTTGCCGCCGCTGCCCTGGAGGTCGTAGCCGAAGCTGTTCTCCATCTCGTCGATCCAGAGCACCAGGGGCGCGATGGCCTCGGCCACCTTGAGGGCGTGGTCGAAGGCGTATTCCGGGGCGCCGTAGGCACCGGACAGGACCAGGTTCATGTCCAGGCGCACCAGGGGCAGGCTCCAGGCCCCGGCCACCACCTTGGCGGCCATGCTCTTGCCGCAGCCGGACACGCCCATGAACAGGATGCCCGAGGGCAGCGGCACGCCCGACTCGAAGGCCTGGCGGGTGAACAGCGGCTTGCGCGCCCGCACCCATTCCTTGAGGTTGTCGAGGCCGCCGACCTGGTCCAGGTGGACCGACTTGCCGATGTACTGCAGGCAGCCTTCCTTGAGCAGGGCGTACGACTTCTCCTCGATGATCTCGGGGATGGCCCGGGCCAGGTCGAGCTTGCCCTCGCCGACCAGGCGCCGCATCAGGTGGCCGGCCTCGTCGAGGGACAGGCCGCGCATGGCGGCGGCGCACTGCCGGCGCCAGTCCTCGTCGAGGCGCCCGGCGACGCCGGCGGCGGCGGCGACCGCGTCGATGCGGGCGAGCAGCTCGGCCTCGCTGGGGATGCCCAGGGTGACCAGGAAGACCTGCTTCTTGAGCTCCTCGGGCAGGACCAGGTCGACGTAGGACAGGAACACGTAGCTGTCGCGTCCGGACAGCTGCCGGTAGAGGTCGCGCAGGGCGCGCGCCAGGAGCGGGTTGTCCCTGAGCAGGGCGGGCAGGTCCTGCATCAGGTAGAAGGCCTTGGCCGGCTGGGCGGCGATGTGGGCGAGCGCCTCGACCGGGTCGCGGATGGCCGCGCCCGGGCCCGCGGCGGAGTGGAACCCGCGCGCCGAGCTCCAGTACACCAGGGCGTTGCGGTCGCCGTACCGGCGCTCGGCCAGCTCGCCGAGCAGACCCGCCATGCGTTCCTCGTCGGCACCCTGCAGGTAGAACAGCGGGTAGCCGGCCAGCAGCCCCTTGGCGAGGCGGTCCTGGGTGCTCATGAGCGCACCTGCAGGGCACCCAGGCGGACGACCGGCCGCACCGCCTGCCAGGCCCGCAGTTCCTCGTACAAGGTGGCCTTGCTGAGCGGGTTGGCGGCCATCCAGTCGGCCGGCATGGTCAGTTCGCAGTTGCCGTCCGCCGCGCAGGTCAGCTTGAGGTCTGGGATCGGCGCGTCGCTCCGGCTGCCGTTCAGCAGGATGGCCAGGCGCAGGCACAGGATGAGCGGCCAGATCGCCGCCTCGGGCGGGAAGCCGAGCTTCTCCAGGCCACCCCGGCTGGCCCGTACCAGCATCGCCAGGCGGGCCTGGTCGCGGCGGCCGAAGCCGGGCATGTCGGCGTTCTCGAGGATGTAGGCGCCGTGCTTGTGCAAGCCGGAATGGGCGATCTGGATGCCGATCTCGTGCAGGCGCGCGGCCCAGTTGAGCCAGCGGATGGCCTCGCCGTCGCCGTCCCGGTCGCCCGCGGTCAACTGCATGTACAGGCGTGCCGCCAGGCGTTCGACCCGGCGCGCCTGCTTGCCGTCGACGTGGTACCGGCGCACGAACTGGGTCACCGTGACGTCGCGCATGTCGTGGTTGTGGACCCGGCCGAGCAGGTCCCAAAGGATGCCCTCGCGCATGGCGCCCTGGGCCACGGTCATGGTGTCGATCTCGAGTTCCTGGAACAGCCCGGACATGATGGCGACCGCGCCGGCCAGGACCGGCTTGCGGTCGTCCTTGAGGCCGTCGAGGTCGAGGCGGGCGAAGCTGCCGGCCTTGGCCAGGCGCTCGCGCAGCCACTTCAGGCCGTCGGCGCTGATCTGGCCGTCCGAGATGCCGTTCTGGAACAGGATCTCGCCCATCGAGCGGGCCGAGCCGGACGAGCCCACCGCCTCCTGCCAGAGGCCGCGCCGGAACTGGTGCACGACCTGCTGGACCTCCATGCGGGCGGCGGTGACGGCGGCCTTGACCGAGGACTTCTCCATCTCGCCGCCGGGGAAGAAGCGGTTGCTGAACACCACGCAGCCCATGCGCAGGCTTTCCCGGTCGCGCGGCTCGTAGCCGACCCCGATGATGCATTCGGTGGAACCGCCGCCGATGTCGACCACCAGGCGCGGCTCGGTATTCATGGGCAGGCTGTGGGAGACGCCCAGGTAGATCAGGCGCGCCTCCTCGCGGCCGGCCACGACGTCGATGTCGAAGCCCAAGGTGGCCTTGGCCCGTTCGATGAAGGCCGGGGCGTTCTTGGCCACGCGCAGGGCCGAGGTGCCGACCGCCCGGACGGCGCCCTCCGGCATGCCCTTCAGGCGCTCGCCGAAGCGGGCCAGGCAGGCCAGGGCGCGTTCCTGCGAGGCGGCGTCGAGCAGCTTGTCGTCGCTCAGGCCGCCGGCCAGGCGCACCGATTCCTTGTGGGCATCCAGATAGAAGAGCTGGTCGCCGTCGACGCGGCCGACCTGCAGGTGGAAGCTGTTCGACCCGAGGTCGATGGCGGCGAGGGTGGGATATTCCTGCATATCACCCCGCAACCCGGTGAACGTCCGCGGCGGAGGCCGATGCCCGCGCGGCGGGCGTCGGCGCCGTTACGCGCCGGCGTTTGTCCGCGCCCGGCAGAGCGGTGGCGAACGCAATGTAATCCAGCATGAAAGCGGTCCCGAAGGCATGACTATCGGGACCGGATTATCGCAGATCGCCCGCCGGAGCGTTCAGTAGTCTTCCTGCTGGCGCTTCTTGCCACCCGCCTTGCCGGCCTTGCGGGCCGGGTTGCTGGAGGCCGGTACGCTGGTCACGTAGTCGGCGATGGCCTCCAGGTCGGTCTTCGGCAGGTACTTGAGGCCGTTGTCGATCAGCTCCGCCATCAGGCTGCCGGCACAGTCGCCGTCGGGCCGGTTGCCGGTACCCAGGTAGTCGGCCAGGTCGGACTTGCTCCAGGAACCGATGCCGTACTGGCGGTCGGGCGTGATGTTGGGCACCACGAGGCCGTCCGGGCCGTTCAGGCTGCCGGCCAGTTCCATGCCCTTCTTGAAGCCGCCCAACTGGTTGCGCGGGGTATGGCACTCGGCGCAGTGGCCGGCCCCCTGGACCAGATAGGCGCCACGGTTCCAGGACGCCGACTTGCCGGCCTCCGGCTGGTAGGCGCCGGGACTGAAGAACAGCCACTTCCAGATCACCAGCAGGGGCCGGAAGTTGAGGTACCAGGGCAGTTCGTGCGACTTGTTGGCCTTGACCACCGCCGGCTGGGCATGCAGGTAGGTCCACAGGGCCTGGATGTCGGCATCGCTCATCCGGGCATACGAGGTGTAAGGGAAGCTGGGGTAGTACTGGCGGCCGTCCGGGCCGACGCCCTCGCGCAGGGCACGCCGGAAGTCGGCTTCGCTCCAGCGTCCGATGCCGGTCGTCGGATCGGGCGTGATGTTGGGGGTGTAGAAGGTGCCCAGCGGCGTCGCCAGCTTGCGGCCGCCCGCCAAGCGGGCGCCGCCGTGCTCGCGGTCGGTATGGCAATTCTCGCAACCGGCCATCCGGAAGACCAGTTCGCCCCGGTCGGCGATCGGCTCAGCCCAAACCGGGCCGACCGGGAGAACGGCCACCGTGCAGACGGCCAGGAGCAGTTTGCCCAGGCCGGCCATCATCCTAGAAACCACGGTTGGACGCGCCCGAGTGTGCGGCTGGCGCGTCGACTGGCAAGGCGCGACGACGCAGCATGGTCATTCCCTGCAAGGAGGCGCAACGCGGCCAGGCGGCGCGCCGGACGTGCAATCGGGTGCGTAGCGGGCTCACCCACTGGGTAAACCCCAACGAAGGCAACAAACTCAGACGGCATGTGACATCCCATGGGAAAAAGCGGTCAACTGCGGTTTCTAGGATTATTTGCGGTAGTCCTTGTGGCAGCTCTTGCAGGCCTCGGAGAGGTCCTTGAAGGAGGCCGCCGAGGGCGCCTTGGCGAAGGCGGCCGACTTGGTCTCGGCCTCCTTGGCCAGGCGCTCGAAGTCGGCCCGCTTGCTCCACACCTCGGGCAGGGCATCGCTGTCCGGGCTGGCGCTGCCCTTCGGGAACAGGGCGGCGATGCCCTTGTTCAGGCTGGCCAGTTCCTTGGCGGCGGCGGCCAACTGCGCCTTGTCGCCGGCCTTGTTCTGCAGGATCAGGTTGCTCATGCCCATCAGGCCGCCGTTGGCGTCCATCAGGTTGCGCCGGTACTTGACCAGGGAATCGGTGTCGGCGGCCTGGGCGGCCACGGCGGCCGAACCGGCCAGGGCCAGGAGCAGGAATTTCACGGAAAGGTGCATCGCGGGACTCCTTAAGTCTCGATGGGATCAGTGCAGGGTCGCCAGGTAGGCGATCAGGTCGGCGCGGTCGCCGGCGTCGTCGAGGCCGTCGTACTTCATCTTGCCGCCCGGGACGACGCGCCGGGGGTGGCTGATGTAGTCGTTCAGGCGGGCCTCGGACCAGGCCTCGGCGTTCGCCTTCATGGCGTCCGAGTACTCGTAGTCGGCGACGCTGCCGGGGGCCCGGCCGAGGACGCCGAACAGGCTCGGCCCCTTGCGGTTGCGGCCGGCCTCGACACTGTGGCACTCGGCGCATTGTTCCTTGAACACCCCCTGGCCCTTGCCCGCGTCGCCGGCCGCGAAGGCCGGTGCCTGGGCGGCGGCAAGGATCAGCAGGGCAGCGGTGACGATGGATTTGCGGTCAGCCATGGCGCACCTCAGAAGGACGTCCAGATGAAGCCGTACAGGGTGTTGTGGTCGCTGGCCTTGTCGTCGTAGTTACCCAGCTTGGTGTAGCCGGTGTACTGGACGCCCAGGCGCACGTTGGCCCACGGTGCGCCCCAGGAGCCTTCCTTGCCCCACGGCGTCCAGTCGGCCTGCAGGATGTAGCCGCGGCTGTCGTTCTCGGAACCGGTGCCGCTGGTGTCGAACAGGCCGGCGGTCAGGCCGTAGGTGTTGTCGTAGTGCCAGGAACCGGACACGTCGAAGCGGTTCAGGTTCACCTTGGCGCCGTCGTCGGAGGCGTCCAGGGTCTGGCGTTCGTGCATGTAGGCGGCGTTCAGGCCGAAGATGTTCTTGCGGTCGCCCAGGTAGGTGTAGGTGGCGTCGACGCCGATGTCGTTGTACTTGTCGGACGGGCCGCCGGTGATGCGGTCGACCAGCTTGGTGTTCATGCCCATGAGGCCGACCGACCAGGCGTCCTTATGGTTGTCCTTCAGGTAGGCCAGGCGCCAGTACGGGGCCACGCCGCTGATCTTCTGGTCGGGCAGGTCGACGTTGACGTCGTTCAGGAAGCCGCTCGGCAGCGTCCGGTACAGGCCCAGCTCGGCGTAGACGTTGTTCCACAGGGCGTAGGCGTTGGCGCCGCCGACCTGCATCTCCATGCCGCCGGCGAGCAGCGGCGACGGGGTCTCCTGCAGTTCCGCGGACATGTACGGGAAGCGCCAGGCCGGGGCCGTGTTGAGCGGGTCGGTGACGGACGGGTTGTTGTTCAGGCTCAGGCCGAGCAGGAGGTCGCCGTCCTTGAGGTCGACCGTGCGGGCGTAGCGCACGTCGACGTTGTCCATGGAGAACTTGCCCTGCGCGTGGCCGTCGGTGGTGGCCTGCACGAAGGCGCCCAGGTGGTCGGCCAGGCGGCCGCCCAGGAACAGGGACGCTTCCTGCAGGGACGGGGTGCTGTTGCCGTCCGCCTTGCTGTGGCCGGAGGAGGCGACCAGCATCGCGGACAGGGGGATCTTGCCGGACTTGCCGTCGGTCTCGGAATAGCCTTCCAGCTTGAAGCGCATGCCGTGCGGGGTCAGCTGCGGGCCGAAGGCACCGATGTGGCAGGCAGCGCATTCCTCGCCCGTCTGGCGGGCGAAGCTGGGCAGCGCGTGGGCGGGGGCGGCGAGCGCCAGCCAGGCCAGGGCGGTACCCAGGAAGGACGCCAGGAAGCGGCCGGCGCCGGGGGTGCGGCGCAAGGTCGGGGACAGGAATCGAGCGGACATGGAATACCTCGTGTGCAAGTGGCCGGAAATCGTGGGGGCCGGCCGGCGCCTGGACGGGAGCCCTTCGTCCACGCGCCAACCGGCCTGTCTTCGGAAGTGAATTTACCGAAGCGGGCCACCGGCGACCTTTACAAATATTTAACCAACGGCCGCGCCCCCGGGCCTTGCCCCGCGGGCCTGGCGGCCCCGGCGCCCGGGGCGCCGCCGGCCAGGTTTACCGATCGGTAAGGTTCAGGCGGCCCGAACGGCCGGCAGAACCAGTCGGAACACGCTGCCGCCGCCCGTCGCCGGGCCGACCGTGATGTCGCCGCCGTGGGCGTGGGCGACCGCCTGGGCGAGGCTGAGGCCGAGGCCGTTGCCCGGGAAATGGCGGCTGCGGTCGCTGCGGAAGAAGCGGTCGAAGATGCGCGGCAGGTCCTCCGCGGCGATGCCCGGGCCGGTGTCGGCGACCTCGACGGCGACGCGTCCGGCCGCCGGGCGGGCGGTCACGCAGACCCGGCCACCCGCCGGCGTGTACTTGATGGCGTTGTCGACCAGGTTGGCCAGGGCACGCTGCAACTTGCGCCGGTCGGCGCGCACGGCCACGCGGCCGGGGCTGTCCCCGGTCAGGGCGACGCCCTTGTCCTCGGCCACGCCGGCGAACAGATCGACCACCTGGGCCACCAGCTCGCCCAGGTCCAGCTCGGCCAGCTTGAGCCCGCCCAGGCCCGCTTCCGCCTCGGTGATGTCGAGCATGGTGTTGATCATCAGCATCAGGCGGTCGCATTCCTCGACGATGCTGCCGGCCACCTCGGCGCCCTCCCCGGTCACGCTGCCGTTCACCACGGCGGCCTCGGCCAGGCCGCGGATGCGGGTGAGCGGGCTGCGCAGGTCGTGGGCGATGTTGTCGTTGACCTGGCGCATCTCGGTGAGCACCGTCTCGACCCGCCCGGCCATGGTGTTGAAGGCCGCCACCAGGCTGTCGATCTCGCGCCCCTGGCCGGCCACCTCGACCCGTTCCGAGAAGTGGCCGTCGGCGATCCGGGTCGCCGCCGCCGTGACGCCCTCGACCCCGGCCATGGCCTTGCGCGCCAGGGCCCAGCCGGTCAGGCCGCCGAGGCCCAGCATGAGCGCCAGGATGAGCATGCCGATACGCCGGAAATGGGCGAAGAACAGCTCGCTGTCGGCGAGCGAGACCCCCATCTGCAGACAGCGCGCGCCGTTTACCCGGACCACCAGCACGCGCGCCTTGTGGCGTTCGTCGGCAAGGTCGATGGTGAGGAACCGGTAGGCGCCGACCGGCTCGCCGACCAGCAGGTCGACGGCGCGCGGGATGTTCGGCCAGGCCGTCATGTCCGAGGCCAGGAGGACCTTGCCGGCACCGTCGCTCAGGCGCACGAAGAAATCCGAGGTGCCGCTGGCCAGGGCGCCGGCGAGGAACTCCTCGCGCAGCAGCCGGTCGTCGCCGCTGCGCATCAGGCGCACCATCTCGTCCTTCTGGCGCAGGATGTCCTCGTCCATCTCGTTCAGGGTGTAGGTGCGCACGAGCTGGAACAGCAGCAGACCGCCCAGGATGGAGATCAGCCCGAACACCCCGAGAAATACAGGGCGAGCTGGAAGGCCAGGCTCTGACCGTCGCCGCGCCCCTCAGTTGCCGAGGACATAGCCGACCCCGCGCACCGTGCGGATGAGTTCCGGCTGTCCCTCGGCGCCCTCGTTGAGCTTGTTGCGCAGGCGGCTGACCGTGGTCTCGACGACGCTGGTCTCGGGGTCGAAGCTGTAATCCCAGACGTGTTCCATGAGCATGATCTTGGACACCACGCTGCCCCGGTGGCGCATCAGGTATTCGAGCAGGGCGAACTCGCGCGGCTGCAGGACGATCTCGCGCCGGCCCCGGCTCACCTTGCGCTTGACCAGGTCCATCTCCAGGTCGCCGACGCTCAGGCGCACCGGCTCGACCACGCCGGTGGCGCGCCGGACCAGGGCCTGGACCCGGGCCAGCAGCTCCGAGAACGCGAACGGCTTGACCAGATAGTCGTCGCCCCCCGCCTGCAGGCCCAGGATGCGGTCGTCCACCTCGCGCTTGGCGGACAGGAAGATGATCGGCGTCGCGATGCCGGCGACGCGCGCGTCGCGCACCAGGGAAAGCCCGTCCCGGAACGGCAGCATGATGTCGACCACGGCCGCCTCCCAGCCCGGCTCGCGCAGGCGCGCGAAACCGGTGTCGCCATCGGCGGCCCAGTCCACCTCGTGGCCGGCCTGCCGGAAGCCCTTGACCACGAAGGAGGCGATCTTCTCGTCGTCCTCGATCACCAGTATCCGCATGCTCCGTCCTCACCGTGTCGTCCGGTCGGCATTCTGGCCGCCGGCGCGGCAAAGGTAAACGGGGCACCGGGACGCGGCTCGATGTCGGCTTTCGACGCCATGGGACTTCGGCATCCGCCTCAGACCCGCCGTGAACCGCCCCGGGTTTTGAGGAGGCTTCATCTCTTGAGAGAATGAAGCCATGAAGAGCAAGAAACCCACTCCGCAGTATTCCCCTGAAGTCCGTGAGCGGGCCGTCCGCCTGGTGCAGGAACACCGTGGCGAGTATCCCTCGCTGTGGGCGGCCATCGAATCGATTGCCCCGAAGATCGGCTGCGTTCCGCAGACGTTGCACGAATGGGTCAAGAAGCACGAGATCGATACCGGCCTGCGCGATGGCGTCACAACCGATGAGCGCGAACGCCTCAAGGCCCTGGAGCGCGAGAACAAGGAGCTGCGCAAGGCCAACGAGATTCTCAAGCTGGCGAGCGCGTTTTTCGCCCAGGCGGAGCTCGACCGCCGACTCAAGTCCTGATCGACTTCATCGACCGGCACCGAGAGGTCTACGGGGTCGAGCCGATCTGCAAGGTCTTGCGGATTGCCCCGTCCGGGTATCGGCGCCATACGGCGCAGCAACGCGACCCCCGCCTGCTTTCGGCTCGGGCCCAGCGCGATGCTGAATTGATCCCCGAAATCCAGCGCGTCTGGCACGCCAACATGCAGGTCTATGGGGCCGACAAGGTCTGGCGCCAACTGAACCGCGAAGGCATCCAGGTCGCCCGCTGCACGGTCGAGCGCCTGATGAGGCGGCTGGGACTGGCAGGCGTGCGGCGCGGCAAGGTCATGCGCACCACAATTCCCGACCATGCGGCCCCGTGCCCGCTTGACCGGGTCAACCGGCAGTTCAAGGCGGACCGTCCGAATCAGCTGTGGGTATCGGACTTCACCTACGTCTCGACCTGGCAAGGCTGGTTGTATGTGGCCTTCGTCATCGATGTGTTCGCCCGACGCATCGTGGGTTGGCGGGTCAGTCATTCGATGCGCACGGACTTCGTCCTAGATGCCTTGGAGCAGGCGCTGTACGCCCGGCAACCGGAACGAGCCGATGCCTTGGTGCACCACTCCGACCGGGGCTCGCAGTACGTCTCCATTCGCTACACCGAGCGGCTCGCCGAGGCCGGGATCGAACCCTCAGTGGGTAGCCGTGGCGACAGCTACGACAACGCCCTGGCCGAGACCATCAACGGCCTGTACAAGGCGGAACTGATCCACCGTCGGGCACCCTGGAAGAGTCGGGAAGCGGTTGAACTCGCCACCCTCGAATGGGTAGCCTGGTTCAACAACCACCGGTTACTTGAATCGATCGGCTATATCCCGCCGGCCGAGGCTGAGGCAAACTACTACCGTCGGCTCGCCGACACCACCGTGGAAGCCTCTTAACTTAAACCAATCAGCCTCCACAGAACCCGGGGCGGTTCACCGTGCGATTCTTCGGGGTTCTAAAGGCAGGTTTCTAAGTCGAGCAGTCGCCCCAGATGATCACCCACGGACAAGAGCTCGGCCTTTGCTGTCGTTAGAGTACATCCACTCGAACGACCGGTGTTACTCGGATTGGCGTCCTTGACGCTAAGTCCGAGCGGAACGTCGGTCATCATCAGCCGTGAGGACTAGGCCCTGAGTTGATTGGGTACCCGCTCACTTCACAGCTTACAGGCTAATATTCAACGTTATTACATCGCCGATTGCGATCACGATGCCGCAATTCCTCAGAACCAGCAGCGTCCGACTTCTCGAAGCGAGCCAGGAGGCACTAAACCTCGCGCTTCATAGTCTGGGTATGCCCACGCGGGAGGAGTTGCGCGTCGATTGTGCGCAGTTCGCTGCTCCGACAGGTCTCATCGGCGCGGCTGCGGAACAATGCATGGCTGCGATCCTTGTACAGGTCCTCGGTGAAGAGGCGTTGATGTCATACCCCAACCAGTTCAAGAGCGCGCGGGAGGTCCTACGGGAGGTACGGGCGCTCTTGAGGGCACCGGTTCCTCGCGCTTCGTTCCTAACCGTAGGGGTAGCTGACGCGGCGGCACATCGAACGAGCCTGTATCGAGCTACCGAGGGCTTCGCACTTCTGATCGGAGAGCGGGCGGCAAGCTTGCACGCGGGAAAGGGGCCGTCACGAGCTGTTGCCATGGTTCAAGCGCAGAAGGTTTTAGACTTTTTCAGTCTTCTGGCATCTTCACCCCGAGTGCGCCCGTACTTAGAACGCCTTCCCCGACCGTCTGAGGCGCGAGTGGACCAGGAACTTCTCGTCGATCAGCTGGCCAGGCGGTTCATGGGGGCTGAGACGCTCGCTGACCGAAGTCAGGCCCTTCGGTCGTTGTACCTCGTGCTTCCCGAGGTTCCGGAGGAAGCCCCCGACTGGCTCGATGCGTTTGACCGATCTGCCGTTGCGCCGACAACTGAGGATATCAACCTGTTGCTGCAGACGCTTGAGCGCGCTGCTCCGGTACGGTTCCAGCGGCTTAATGCCGGAGGCCAGGGTCTACCCGTGGTCGTTCGCCAACAAGACCCCAATGCATTACCAATTGCGGCACACCACCTTCGTCGAGCCTTCGGTAACATCCTTGATCAATTTGACGCTGATGTTGGCACCGCGAATGGAAGGCTCGACGCAGGTACCTTGGACGTGCCCCCTGAGAGTTTCTTGCTTGATCTGTGCGTTCTTGGCCCAATCCAACTCTGTCAATCTATTGGGCGTCAAACCCTCACCGCACATGAAGTGTGGCCTTTTGTCGCAACTGCACTGGCACAGCAAGGCACGCAGCGCCCCTTCTGGTTTCTGGTATCCCGAGTCGACGATTTGGGCCAGCTCATTGGACAGCTTCGTCGCGCATTCGCCGTGTCGCGTCGTGCCCAGTTCCGTCAGCAGGAGGCACCGACCATAGAGGCACTTGAGGCGCTGCGCAATGCCAGGCAGCTTACGGCTCAGTCCGAGCTGGCGGAGTTCGCCAGAACCGCGTATGCAGCGGCCGGGGTGTCCAAGGAGGCACTCGCTGTAGCCATCGAGCGGAATCAAGGTACAGAACGGGAATCAGGCCCCGAAGCAGGGGTGATCCTCCGCCAAGTGTCTGTGGGGGCACAAAACGCCGGACTGGCTTACGAGGCAATCATGGCAATCAACAACATTCGAGGGAAACGATATTGGGCCCGTCTTCTCGCCGAGGCATCTACCGACCCTGAGGATCGGGGCATGCTGGTGCAGATATTGCGCAATCCAGATCTTGCATCTGCGCAAACGGCAGCACGGCGCGCCTTGAAATTAATTGACGCAATTGCCTACGGGCCTCAAATCGAGTTGGAATAAGCCGACTATCGACTGCAGGATGAAGCCAGGCCGCTCCCGCGAGTAATCCTTAGCCAAATTGTTGCAACTGTCTGCTAATTGATCAGTAGCCGACTGCGTTTGATAGCTGGTTGAGCGACAGCAATGGCCGACAAGCAGGAATAGGCTATCCGGCAGGTTTCAGAGTAGACCGACCCCTTGAATGACGGCTTCATGGTGGAGGTGACAGGCCGCTCCAGGTTCATCTCCGCCAAACGTTGCCCCAATCCAGACCGGTCATTGCCAGGCACGCACATGGCAATGACCGGCGTTGCTCGTTTCAGTGCGACGCCCCGCGCGCCACGCCAAGGCCGAGCTTGACGGGGACTTCGTGACCCTCGGCGGCAACCGACGCGATTGCCTTCACGGCCAGCTTGTCGGCCGGCACGCCGTCCGCCAGCAGTTCGGCCTGGATCGCCTCGCCGCGCGCCTTGGCCAGGGCGACGAGCTGTTCGTCGGGGACCGCCTCGTGGTCGAGCAGACCCTGGTAGATCAGGGCGTACAGGTCGGCGCCCTTGAGGCGCGCCTCCTCCGCCTCGGAAAGCGGCACCGGCTTGGCCTTGAGCATGCCGGACAGGCGCGAGAGCAGCTTGCCGGCGGTGCCCGTGGGCGGCGGCTCCGGGTTGGCCTGGGCGAACTTGGCCTTGAGGGTCTTCAGGGCGTCGCCGCCGATCCGGGTGGCGTATAGCTTCTCCAGGGCGTCCTGGGTCTTCGGCTGGGCGGTGGACACCGGACCCGGGTCCTCGTCCGCAGCCAGCTTGCGCCCGGAGGCCTCGGCCACGGCGCGGCGCACGCGCTCCTCCTTGATCGCCAGGCGGTCGGCCACCGAACTCCACACCGGGCTCGCGGTCAGGGCCAGGTTGGGCCGCTTGGCCAGGGCCTGGGCGAGCTGCTTGAGCTTGTCCTTTTCGGGCGGCAGCAGCTTGGCCTCGCCGGCGTCGAAGGCGATGTTCTCGAGCTTGTCGCCGCTGATGCCGAGCAGCTTGCCGATGGCCCGGAACGGGGCCAGGGCGATCTTGCCGATGACGTTGACGATCGCCTTCCAGACGATGGCGCCGTAGCTGAACTGCGGGTCGTCCAGGCTGCCGGAGACCGGCAGGCCGAGGTCGATGACGCCGTCGCTGTCCTGCAGGATGGCGATCGCCAAGTCGAGCGGCAGGTCCTTGGCGGTCGGGCTCTCGACCCGTTCGCCTAGGGTCAGCTTGTCCATCACCACCTTGTTGTCACCTTCCAGCTGGCGGTCCTTGATCTTGTACTCGAGGTCGAGCGAGAGCTTGCCGGATTCGATCTTGCGGCCGGCGAAGGTGGCGCTGTAGGGGGTCAGGCGGTTCATCTCGACGTTGCGGAACACCACCTTGACGTCGGTGTAGCCGGTCGGGTCGAGGAAGTCGATCTGGCCCACGGCGCGCGCCAGGCCGTAGTCGTCGACCAGGCCGTCGAGTTCCAGCTGGGCCGGCTGGCCCTTGGCCAGGCTGATGCCGGTGACCGTGCCCTTGAGGTCGTGGATGCGGGTGCCGAACGGCAGGGCCAGGGATTCGTCGGCGAAGTCCATCTCGTTGGCGCTGACGGTCACCCGTTCCAGGTTGAAGCGCATGCCCGGCTTGGCGGGCTGGCCGGCGGTGGCCGCCGGCGCCGCGGCGGGGGCAGCCGCTTTGGCGGGCGCACCCGGCGCCGCCGCGTCAGCCGTCTTGGCCGCGGCCTCCGGCCCGGTCGCCGGCTCGGCCGAGGACTTCATCAGGCGCTTGAGGTTGAGCGTCTTGTCCTTGTAGATCACCAGCTTGAGGCCGAGCCCGTCGACCTTGACCTCGCCGATGTCGACCGCGTCCGGGCTGGCCGACAGTTCGTCGGTGGCGAGGCGCTTCCAGGCCAGGACGCGGTTGCCCGTGTCGGCCTCGTTGACGAGCAGGTCGGTGACGCTGAAGCCGCCCTTGTAGGCGATCCGCTTGCCCACCTGCAGGCGGCCGCGGCTGCCGGCGACCCCGGACGCCAGGGTGACGTTGGCGACCTGGCCCAGGTAGGGCTGCACCGGCGTGAGCTTGAGGCCGGCGAGGTCGACGCGAACGTCGAGCGCGGCCGTGGCCGGCACCAGCTTGCCCTGTACGGTCAGGGCGCCGCCCTGGCGGACCCGGACGGCGAGCTTGACCGGGAGGGCCGCGTTGAGGTCCTGGCTGACGCCGGAAACGCTGGCGGCGACCGGGTCGAGGTCGATGGCGACCGCCGGCTTGACCGTCTCGTCGCGCAAGGCCACCCGGAAGCCGGCCACCTCGGCGCGCCCCAGGCTCCAGGCCCAGCCCGGCCCGGACGCCTTGCTCGCGGCCGGGCGCGGGCCGGGGCCGGCTTGCGGGCGCTCGCCGGCGCCAGGGCATCGAGCAGCGTGATGCGGCCGTTCGCGGCCCGCGTGGCGGCCAGGCGGCCGCCGCTCAGGGTCAGGCTGTCGGCGTCGGCACGGTGTTCCGCGAGGCCGGCCCGGACGCCGGCCAGGGCGATGCGGTCGAGCCCGGCCAGGGGCTTGCCCGCCGAGGCGACGGCCAGCCGGGCCAGCTCGACGCCACCGTCGGCGAGGTGGGCCTGGAGCGGCCCGGCGCCGGCCAGGGCGTCGGCCTTGAAGGTCACCTTCACGTTGCCGACGTCGAGCGCCAGCGGCTTGGCGTAGCCGTGGTCGACGAAATGGACGCCGACGCCGTCCAGGCTGAAGCGGTCGAGGGCGACGTGCCAGGGCGACCCGGCGCCAGATGCCGCGGGCTTGGCCTCGGCGGCTGCCGGGGCCGCCGTGGCCGGCGCGGGCACCTCCGCGGCGGCGGCCGGCGCGGCCGGGAGCCAGTCCTGGACGTCCAGGCTGCCGTCCGCGCGCCGGGCCAGGTTGACCCGGCCGCCGTTCAACTCGATGGCGGCGACCTGCAGGCTGCGGCGGTCGAGGTCGAAGCGGCCGCCCGACAGGCTCAGCTTGTCGAGCGCCAGGGCCGGCTCGCTGGCGCGGGCACCGGCCAGGCGCAACCCTTCGACGCTGGCGCCGATCTGGTCCAGGGCCAGGCTGAGGTGCTTGTTGTCGTAGCCGACCCGGTAACGGGTCTCGACCCCGGCGATGCCCTCCGGCGCGGCGATGTCGACGCGGCCCTTCAGGTAGGGCGCCAGACGGGCGAGCCGGATGCCGGTCAGCGACACGGCGCCGCTCAGGCTCACCGGCTTCAGGGCGACCTCGCCCTGCCAGCGCAGCTGGGCACCCAGCGGGGTGCGCGCCGAGACCTGGTAGCGGCCCTTGTCGTCGGGCAGGGTGGAGAGTTCGTCCAGGCTCAGGTCGAGCGGCCGGAACCCGGTCTCGAAGGCCGGCGCGACGGTGCGGTCGACGAAATCGACGCGGCCGTCCTGGAGCACCAGATGGCGGATCAGCAGGCGCGGCATGCCCTTGTCCGGCTTCTCCTCGTCGTCCTTGAAGGCATCCAGGAAGGCGGTCCAGTTCAGCTTGCCGCCCGGCAGCAGGACCAGGCGGCCCTCGGGACCGGTCAGGCGGATGGTGTCGAAGGTCCAGGCGAAACGCAGCAGGCTGCTCGC
>NZ_SJZB01000017.1 GCF_004337445.1 Parasulfuritortus cantonensis
GACCATCGTCGGCAACGCCAAGGTGTTCGGCGACAACATCCAGAACTTCACGGCCAACTCGTTCCGGCGCGTGGAACTGAAGTGCCAACTGGCCGGCAACGCCGATTACGTGGCGGCCATGCGCCTGCTGCGCGAGCGTCTGACGGCACTGCCCAACGTCCTGGCCGAGCCGGCGGTGGAGGTGGAGATACTGGAGTTCAACCTGGTCGGTCCGGTCCTGGCGGTGCGTCCGTTCTGCCACAACGACCATTACTGGCAGGTCTATTTCGACGGCAATCGCACGATCCGGGCGACGCTCGACGAGGGCGGCTTCCCGGCGCCCATGCCGGCCCAGGTGATGTTCACCCGGGCGGGCTGACCGGCGGCCGCCCGGCTCAGTCGTACTGGGCGGCGGCGGCCTTCAGGCGGCGGGCGGTTTCGGCGCGCAGTTCGGCCGGGGCGACGACCTCGACGTCGGGACCGTACTTGAGTATGTCGAGGACCAGTTCGCGGGCGTCGGCATAGGGCAGGCGGCGCTCGAAGCGGCCATCGTCAAGCCAGCGGTCCTCTTGGTCCGGGTGCCAGCGCTCGTCGGCGATCCAGCGCGCCCGCTCGGCGCTGAAGCGGAGTACGGCGTGGTCGCGGGCGGGGCCGGCGAAGATGCCGTAAGTGGCGCCGTAGTGGCGGTCCAGTTCGGCCTCGTCGAGTTCCTTGGCGGCCTGGTCGAGCATCCGGGCGACGCGGATGCGGTCGAGGGCGAAGCTGCGCAGTCCGTCGCGGACGTGGCACCAGGCGTCCAGGTACCAGTTGTCGCGATAGTGCACCAGGCGCTCGGGCGAGACCTCGCGCGTGCTCACCCGGTCGCGTTCGCGGCCGTGGTACTCGATGGCCAGGCGCCGGCGTTGCGCGGTGGCCCCGGCCACGGTCTGGAAGACGTGGGTGTCCGGCTGGCGTGCGGCGGCGCGCAGGATGCGCAGGCGGCCGGCCAGCTCGCCGCCGCCCAGGTGGTCCTGGCCGAGCAGGCGGTCGATGCGTGCCTTCAGGGGCGCCAGCTGGCCGTCGAGCAGGCCCGGCTGGGCCTCGGCGAGCAGCTTCTGGGCCGCCGACAGGGCGAACAGCTCGGACGGCGTGAACCACAGGCCGGGCAGCTCGAAGGCGGCGCGGCCGTAGCGGTAGCCGCCCGCCTCCTTGTCGAACTCGATCGGGGCGTCGAAGAAGGTGCGCATCTCGTCGAGGATGCGGGTGAGGGTGGCACGCGAGCATTCCAGCTCGGCTTCCAGTTGCCCACGCGGGATGGCATAGCGGCGGCCGGCCAGGATCTGATGCAGCTTGAAGATGCGCTGCATGCGGTCCATCAGATCAGTCCCGGTATGACCTGCTTGGTGACCGCCACGGCGATGATGTAGCCGATGGTGGCGAGGGCCGCGACAAAGTACCCGGCGCGCTGGAGCTTGGTCCGGCCCCGTTTCAATGCCATGGTGCCGAGGTAGATGTAGAGCAGCAGGCCGCCGATCTTGACCAGCAGCCAGGGGTGGAAGAAAGGATTCAGGCCGCCCGTCACTAGCATGCCGATGGCCGCGGTGAGCAGCAGGGTGTCGTTCAGGTGGGGCACCACCTTGACCCAGCGGTCCTGCAACCTGGGCGAGTCCAGCAGCATCCAGATGCCGCGGGTCAGGAACAGGCCGAAGGTGATGTAGACGGTGCCGACGTGGATCAGCTTGAGCAGCGTGTATTGCACCTGTTCCCTTTCCCCTCAGCTCCCCGTCAGCGCCATTGCCGGCAATAGTCGATCAGTCCGTTGGTGGAGGCATCATGGCCCTTGGCCGGCGTCGCCGCCTTGATCTCGGGCAGGATGACCTTGGCGAGCTGCTTGCCCAGCTCGACGCCCCACTGGTCGTAGGAGTTGACGTTCCAGATCACGCCCTGGACGAACACCTTGTGTTCGTAGAGGGCGATCAGCCGGCCCAGGGTGCGCGGCGTCAGCTTGCGGTAGATCAGGGTGTTGGTCGGCCGGTTGCCGGAGAACACCTTGTGCGGCAGCAGCTCCTTGATCTCGGCCTTGCCCAGGCCCGCGGCGGCCAGTTCGGCACGCGCCTCCTCGGCGGTCTTGCCCTTCATCAGGGCCTCGGTCTGGGCGAAGCAGTTGGCGAGCAGGATCTCGTGCTGGTCGGCGACCGGGTTCTGCGGCTCGGCGGCGGCCAGGAAGTCGCACGGCACCAGCTTGGTGCCCTGGTGGATGAGCTGGTAGAAGGCGTGCTGGCCGTTGGTGCCCGGCTCGCCGAACAGGATCGGGCCGGTGGAGACCTTGACCGGCTTGCCCTCGCGCGTCACCGACTTGCCGTTCGACTCCATGTCGAGCTGCTGCAGGTAGGCCGGGAAGCGGGCCATGTACTGGTCGTAGGGCAGCACGGCGTAGCTCTGGGCGTCCCAGAAGTTGTTGTACCAGAGGCCGATCAGCGCCATCAGCACCGGCATGTTCTTGTCCAGCGGGGCGGTGCGGAAATGCTCGTCCATGTCGAAGCCGCCGGCGAGCAGCTCCTCGAAGTTGTCCATGCCGACGTACAGCGCGATGGGCAGGCCGATGGCCGACCAGAGCGAATAGCGGCCGCCCACCCAGTCCCAGAAGCCGAACATGTTGGCGGTGTCGATGCCGAACTTGCCGACTTCGGCGGCGTTGGTGGAGACGGCGACGAAGTGCTTGGCCACCGCCTCGGGCTTCTTGGCCGCCTTGAGGAACCAGGCCCGGGCGGCGTGCGCGTTGGCCAGGGTCTCCTGGGTCGTGAAGGTCTTCGAGGCGACCACGAACAGGGTGGTCTCCGGATTCACCCGCTTGAGTACCTCGGCCAGGTGGGTGGGATCGACGTTGGAGACGAAATGGGCGTTCAGGCCCTTCTTCGCGTAGGGCGCCAGGGCCTGGCAGGCCATGACCGGGCCGAGGTCGGAACCGCCGATGCCGATGTTGACGATGTCGGTGATGGCGTCGCCCTTGTAGCCCTTCCACTTGCCGGAGCGGACCTGGTTGACGAAGCCGCGCATCTGCTTGAGCACCCGGCGCACCTCGGGCATGACGTCCTGGCCGTCGACCAGGACCGGACGCTCGGAGCGGTTGCGCAGCGCGGTGTGCAGGACGGCGCGGTCCTCGGTCAGGTTGATCCGGTCGCCGGCGAACATCGCCTCGCGCATGAGCTCGACCTTGTTCTCCCTGGCCAGGCGGACCAGCAGCTTGATGGTCTCGGCGTCGACCAGGTTCTTCGAGTAGTCGAACAGCAGGTCGTCCAGGCGCAGCGAGAGGCGTTCGAAGCGTTTCTTGTCCTTGGCGAACAGGTCACGCAGGCGCAGCGCGTTCCAGGTCTTGCGATGGGCCTTGAGGGCCTGCCAAGCGGAGGTGTCGGGCATGTTGAACGGGCCTTGTTGTAATGTCGGGCGGATTATAAACCCGGCCTCAATGCTTACGCGCCGACAGCAGCAGGTTGCGCGGCGTCAGGCTGGCCGGGCAGAAGGGGCCGAGGGTGACCGCGTAGCCGTGCCCCTCCAGGTGGACCGCCATGTCGGCCAGCAGCCACACTTCGAGGGGGCGCCGGAAGGCCAGCCGCGCGAGTTGCAGGCGCAGCATGCGGGCGGCCCGGGCCCATCCGCGCGCCTCGTACGCCGCCAGGTCGATGCCTGCCGCGTCGGGTGCCGGAGCGCGGCCGGCCTTGCGCTCAAGCATGTGCGCGACGAAGGACTCGAAGCCGCCTCGCAGCCAGCGCTCCGGCACGGGCGGGAAGGGCACGTAGCCGGGGTCGCCGTGCCGGTCCCGGCGCAGTTCCACCCAGGCCAGCTTCCAGGCCAGGGCCCGGCGCGATTGCCGGCGCTGCGCGGCCGAGGCGGTGGCGGTCTCGGTGACGGCCAGGCGCAGGTCGTCGCGGCCCAGTTCCAGGCCGGTCGGGTTGAACGGCCGGTAGCGCTCGCCGGCCGTGCGGTAGTAGCAGCACGGCGCCACGTCGATGGCCGGGCAGCCGGCGGCGACGGCGTCGGCGACCAGGCGGGTGTGCAGGTCGCCGCAGGCGTGCAGGGCGACGGCGTGGCGGCCGGCCAGGTGGCGGGCGCTCCCGGGCGCCAGGGCGTCGGCGCGGATGAAGTGCTGCATGCAGTCGACGTGGGCGCGCCGGGCCAGGTCCTCGCCGGCATCGCACAGGGCCGGGTCGATCTCCAGGCTGGCCACCGGCCAGTGCCAGCGCCCGGCCAGCAGGCGGCCCAGGTGGCCCTTGCCGGCGCACCATTCCAGCACCGGCGCGCGCGGGGGGCCGAGGCCGGCGGCGTAGGCGTCGATCTGGGCCAGCTTGCGACCCGGCACCGCCGTGTCCAGCCGGTCGGCATGGCCGGGCGGAGCCGGGGTGGGCGGGGGCGGCAGCTCGATCAGTTCGGCCAGGCCGGCCAACGCGGGCAGGTGGCGCCCGATCAGGGCGATCAGGGCGTGGTTGTCGGCGCTCAGCCGGTCGACCGCGGCATCGTCGAGGGCCAGCAGTTCGTCGCGCAGGGCCGGATGGGCGTCACACCAGGCGGGTGTTTCGACCCGGAACGGCTGCGGCCGCCAGACGTCCTGGAAGCCCTGCAGCAGGGCTTCCAGGCGCGCCTTCCGTTCGGCCAGGGTCAATCGGCGGCGAGGATGACGCCGGACAGCGGCGGCAGGGTGACCACCAGGGAATGGGCGAAGCCCATCCAGGGTTGCTCCTCGGCCAGCAGGCCGGCGCCGTTACCGGTGTTGGAGCCGGCGTACCACTCGGAGTCGCTGTTGAAGATCTCGCGCCAGAGACCCGACGCCGGGCAGCCGATCCGGTAGCCGGTGCGCGGTACCGGGGTGAAGTTGAAGGCACACACCACGGCCCGGCCGTTGCGGTCGCGGCGCAGGAAGGAGAGCACGGACTGGTCGGCATCGTGGCAGTCGATCCAGGCGAAGCCTTCGTGGTCGAAGTCCAGCTCGTGCAACTGCGGCAGGACGCGGTACAACCGGCCGAGGTCGCGCACGCAGCGCTGCACGCCGACGTGCCAGTGCGTCTCGACCAGGCTCCAGTCCAGTTCCCAACCCTGGTTCCATTCCCGGCCCTGGCCGAACTCGTTGCCCATGAAGTTGAGCTTCTTGCCCGGCGTGCAGAACTGGTAGGTGAGCAGCAGGCGCAGGTTGGCGAACTTCCGCCAGGCGTCGCCCGGCATCTTGGTGAGCAGGGAGCCCTTGCCGTGCACCACCTCGTCGTGCGAGAAGGGCAGGACGAAGTTCTCCGAGTAGGCGTACAGCTGGCCGAAGGTGAGGTTGTTCTGGTGGAAGCGCCGGTACACCGGATCCAGGCTGGCATAGGCCAGGGTGTCGTTCATCCAGCCCATGTTCCACTTCATCGAGAAGCCGAGGCCGCCGACGTAGGTCGGGCGCGACACCATGGGCCAGGCGGTCGATTCCTCGGCGAAGGTGAGCGCACCCGGGAAGCGTTCCGGGATCATGGCGTTCATCTCGCGCAGGAAGGCGATCGCCTCCAGGTTCTCGCGGCCGCCGTACTTGTTCGGCAGCCATTCGCCGTCCTTGCGCGAGTAGTCCAGGTAGAGCATGGACGCGACCGCGTCGACGCGCAGCCCGTCGAAGTGGTATTCGCGCAGCCAGTAGTCGGCGCTGGCGAGCAGGAAGCCCTTCACCTCGTTGCGGCCGTAGTTGAAGATGTGGGTGCCCCAGTCCTGGTGCACGCCCAGGCGCGGGTCCTCGTGTTCGTACAGGGCCGAGCCGTCGAAGCGGGCGAGCGCCCAGCTGTCCATCGGGAAGTGCCCCGGCACCCAGTCCAGGATGACGCCGATGCCGGCGCGGTGGCAGCTGTCGATCAGGTACTTGAGGTCGTCCTGGCTGCCGAAGCGCGAGGTGGCGGCGAAGTAGCCGGTGGTCTGGTAGCCCCAGGATTCGTCCAGCGGGTGCTCGGTGACGGGCAGGAACTCGATGTGCGTGAAGCCCATGTCCTTGGCGTACGGCACCAGGGTATCGGCCAGCTCGCGGTAGCTGTACACGCGGCCGTCGGGGTGGCGGCGCCAGGAGCCGGCGTGCACCTCGTAGATGTTCATCGGCGTATGCAGCCAGTCGATCTTGGCGCGCGCATGCAGCCAGTCGCCGTCGCCCCAGGCGTAGCTGCTCGGCTCGGAGACCACGGCGGCGGTGCCCGGCCGTTTCTCGAAGCGTTGCCCGTAGGGATCGGTCTTGACCAGGATCGCGCCGGTGTTGGCGTTGCGGATCTCGTATTTGTACATGTCGCCCGGCTTCAGGCCCGGGATGAACAGTTCCCAGACACCGGAACTACCGCGCGCGCGCATCATGTGCACGCGGCCGTCCCAGCGGTTGAAGCTGCCGACCACGGAGACGCGCTCGGCGCTCGGCGCCCAGACCGAGAAGCGGACGCCCTCGATGCCGTCGTGCACGGCCGGATGGGCGCCCAAGGTGTTGTAGGCCTCGAGCAGGCGGCCTTCGTTGAAAAGATAGATCTCCTGCTCGGACAGGAAGGGCAGGAAGCAATACGGGTCGACGACCTCGAAATCGGTGCCGTCCTCTCGTACGCGCAGGCGCACCGGTCTTTCCGGCGTGTGCTCGCCGCACCATTCGAACAGGCCGCGTTCGTCGACGAGGGTAAGGGCGGCTTCCCCGCCAGGCATCAGCAGGGTGACCGATTCGGCATGTGGGCGGAGTACCCGGAGGAGCGGCTTGCCATGGTCGGAATGCAGACCCAGCACGGCGAACGGGTCGTGATGGCGGGCCGTCAGCAGACGTTCGATACTTGATATATGCATGGAATGGCCAATGTCTTTCGTAACGGGTTACCGATAGCATTATCCGCCAATCGTCGGCGGCCAGTGAATTTTCGGATATCGTGGTCGTATTCTAGATTTAAAATCTAGACGGAAATTGCCTACATACACTGTTGAGAGGAAAAACACGTGCTGCACAAAGAACAACCCCGTTTCGTCAGCCTGCTGACCAAGAACACCGTCGCCCTGATCCTCGCGGGAGGCCGTGGCAGCCGTCTGAAACAGCTTACGGACTGGCGCGCCAAGCCGGCTGTGCCATTCGGGGGCAAATTCCGCATCGTCGACTTCCCCTTGTCCAACTGCATGAACTCCGGCATCCGGCGGATCGGCGTGATCACCCAGTACAAGGCGCACAGCCTGATCAAGCACATCCAGCGCGGCTGGGGTTTCCTGCGCGGCGAGTTCAACGAGTTCGTCGAACTGCACCCGGCCTCCCAGCGCGTCGACGAGGACACCTGGTACCGCGGCACCGCCGACGCCATCTACCAGAACCTCGACATCCTGCGCATCCACAAGCCGGAATACGTCCTCGTCCTGGCCGGCGACCACGTCTACAAGATGGACTACGGCGAGATGCTCGCCCATCACGCCCGGACCGGCGCCGACATGACCGTGGCCTGCATCGAGGTGCCCGTGGAAGAGGCGGCCGGTGCCTTCGGCGTGATGACCGTCGATGCCGAGAACCGCGTCACGGAGTTCACCGAGAAGCCGGCCAAGCCGAACGAGATGCCCGGCAAGCCCGGCGTCGCGCTGTGCTCGATGGGCATCTACGTGTTCAACGCCGCCTTCCTGTACGAGCAACTGATCCACGACGCCGACGACCCCAAGTCGGAGCACGATTTCGGCAAGGACATCATCCCGCGCCTGATCAGGACCGGCTACCGGCTGTCCGCCCACAGCTTCACCGACAGCTGCGTGCACGGCCCCGGCGAGCCCCCGTACTGGCGCGACGTCGGGACCGTCGACGCCTACTGGGAAGCCAACCTGGACCTGGCCCGGGTGACGCCGGACCTCAACCTGTACGACCGCGAGTGGCCGATCTGGACCCACCAGGAGCAGCTCCCGCCGGCCAAGTTCGTGTTCGACTCCGACGACCGCCGCGGCATGGCGGTGGACTCCATGGTCTCCGGCGGCTGCATCATCAGCGGTGCGACCGTGCGCCAGTCGGTCCTGTTCTCGAACGTCCGCGTCCATGACGGCAGCTATCTGGAACGTGCCGTGGTCCTGCCCGACGTGCGCGTCGGCGAAGGTTGCGTGCTCAAGAACGTGGTCATCGACAAGGGCTGCAACATCCCGGACGGGACCTCCATCGGCGTCGACCACGAGGCGGACAAGAAGCGCTATTTCGTCAGCCCCAAGGGCGTCACCCTGATCACCCCGGAGATGCTCGGGCAGGATATCCACCACTTCCGCTGAGGCCGGTCCGCCGTCGTGAAGCTGCTCACCTGGAACATCCAGTGGGGGCGCGGCATGGACGGCCGGGTCGACCTCGACCGCCTGCTGCGGGAAATCCGCGCCATGGCGGATTTCGACGTCATCTGCCTGCAGGAGGTGGCGGTCAACTTCCCGGGCCTGCCCGGCAGCGCCGGCGAGGACGAGATGGCCGTCCTGGCCGCCGGCCTGCCCGGCTACGCGCCGGTCTACGGCGCCGCCACCGACCTGCCGGACGGCCGCGGCGGCCGCAAGCGGTTCGGCAACGCGATCTTCTCGCGCCTGCCGGTCGGCCAGGTCTGGCGCCACCTGCTGCCCTGGCCGGTGGATCCGGAGGTCCCGTCCATGCAGCGCGTCCTGGTCGAGGCGGTGCTGGAGGCGGAGTTCGGGCCCCTGCGTGTCATGACCACCCACCTGGAGTATTACTCGCGCGTCCAGCGCGAGGCGCAGATCGACGCCATCCGTACCCTGCACGCCGAGGCCTGCGGCCATGCCCGCCGGCCGCGCCTGGGCAAGGGCGAGGGTGGCGGTAGCTTCGAGGTGTTCGCACGGCCGGCCTCGGCCATCGTGTGCGGCGACATGAACTACCCGGCCGAGGCGGCCGAGCGGGCTCGCATGCTGGCCCCCTATGCCGACGGCACGCCCGCCTGGCGCGACGCCTGGTCGGTCCTGCACGGCGCCGCGGGCCATGCGGCCACCGTCGGGGTGCACAAGGTCGACTGGGTCGACCGCCCCTGCTGCTTCGATTTCGTCTTCCTGACCGAGGACCTGGCGGCGCGCCTGCGCGGCCACCACGTCAACGCCGCCACGGCGGCGTCCGACCACCAGCCGGTCTGGATCGAGCTGGCCTGATCCGGCGCTCCGGTGCGGCCTACTTCAGCCGCGCGGCGAACTTGGCGCGTACCTTCACCACCTTCGGCGCCACCACGTATTGGCAGTAGCCCTGGTTGGGATGCTGGGCGAAATAATCCTGGTGGTAGTCCTCGGCGGGCCAAAAGGTGCTCGCCTCGGCGATCTCGGTGACGATGGGGGCGCCCCAGGCGCCTTCGGCGGCCAACCCCGCCACCGCCGCCTCGGCGGCCGCCTTCTGTTCCGGCGTGTGCCAGAAGATCGCCGAGCGATACTGGCTGCCGACATCGTTGCCCTGGCGGTTCAGGGTGGTCGGATCATGGATGGCGAAGAACACCTCGAGCAGGGCCGGGTAGTCGATCACGGCCGGGTCGAAGGTGATCTGCACCACTTCCGCGTGGCCGCTGTGGCCGCGGCAGACCTGGTCGTAGGTGGGCCGGTCGAGGGCGCCGCCCATGTAGCCCGAGACGACCTTCTCGATGCCTCGCAGTTGCAGGTAGGCGGCTTCCAGGCACCAGAAGCAGCCGCCCGCCAGGGTCGCGATCTCGCTCATGTCATTCCTTCGCCAGCAGGTGTTCGGCAAGCTTCACCCAGTAGCTGGCGCCCAGGGCGAGGATGTCGTCGTTGAAGTCGTAATGCGGGTTGTGCAGCATGCAGCCGCCCTCGCCCAGGCCGTTGCCGATCCAGACGTAGCAGCCCGGCCGCTCGTTCAGGAAATAGGCGAAATCCTCGGCGCCCATGGACGGGTGCCGGCTGGCCTGCACGTTGGCCTCGCCGACCAGGCCGGCTGCCACGGTACGGCAGGTCGCCGCTTCGGCCGCGGTGTTGACGGTGGGCGGGTAGCCGCGCCGGTAGTCCAGGCCGATCTGCACGCCGTGGGCGACGCCGATGCCGTGGCACAGGCGCTCCATGGCGACCTCGGCCTGGTCGCGCAACTCGTTCTTGAAGGCGCGCAGGGTGCCGCCGAGGCGCACCTCGTCGGGAATGACGTTGTAGGCCTCGCCGGCGAAGAAGCGGGTGACCGAGAGGACCACGGCCTCGAGCGGGTCGACCGTGCGGCTGACCACGGACTGCAGGACCTGGACCAGGGCGGCGCCCGCCACGACCGGGTCGCGGCCCTGGTGCGGCATGGCGGCATGGGCGCCGTGGCCGCGCACGACGATGTCGAACTGGTCCGAGCAGGCCATCACCGGGCCGGCATGCACCGCGAACTGCCCGGCCGGCAGGCCCGGCCAGTTGTGCATGCCGAACACCCGCTGGATCGGGAAGCGTTCCAGCAGGCCCTGCTCGATCATCACCCGGGCGCCGCCCACCGTCTCCTCGGCGGGCTGGAAGATGAAGCACACGGTGCCGTCGAAGTCGCCCGCCTTGGCTAGGTGCTCGGCGGCGCCCAGGAGCATGGCGGTGTGGCCGTCGTGGCCGCAGGCATGCATGCGGCCCTCGTGGCGGGAGCGGTGCGGGAAGCCGTTCTGTTCGACCAGGGGCAGGGCGTCCATGTCGGCGCGCAGGCCGATGATGCGCGGGCTGCTGCCGCGCCTGAGGACGCCGACCACGCCGGTCTCGGCAATGCCCTCGTGCACCTCGAGGCCGGCCAGGCGCAGGGCGCCGGCCACCAGGTCGGCGGTGCGGCGTTCCTCGAAGGCGAGTTCGGGGTGGGCGTGGATGTCGCGCCGCAGGCTGGCGAGTCGGGCGCGCTCGGCGAGGAGGGCAGGGATCGGTTGCATGCGCTTCACCAGAGACGAAAAAGGCCCGCGCCCCGCGGCGCGGGCCGGGCTGACGGGCTTACTTGAGGACGACCAACTGGACCCGGCGGTTCTTCATGCGGCCCGCGCGGGTCTTGTTGTCGGCCACCGGGCGGGTTTCCCCGTACGACACCACGGCCATGCGGTGCAGCGGCAGGCCGCACTCGGCGTGCAGGTAGTCGCGCACGGCTTCCGCACGGGCCTGGGCCAGACGGTAGTTGACCTCGGCCGGCCCGGAATCGTCGGTGTGGCCCTGGATCTCGATGTAGACGTCCTGGTTCTCGGCCTTGAGCTTGTCGGCGAAGGCCGTCAGGGCCTGCTTGGCGGAATCCGTCAGGGTGGCCGACTGGAAGGCGAACGAGGCAGTCTCGTCGGATATCTGGGTTTCGTAGAGCAGCTTGCCCTCGGCCAGCTTGCCCGCCGAACTGGCCCGTTCGAGCGCCTCCTTGGCGGTCGCCGAGGCCTGGCTGAGATCGCTCTCGGCGTGGCCGAGGCGGCTGTCGACGGCCGCGAGCCGCTCGCCGTGCTCGGCCAGCTGCTTGTCGCCGGTCTCGATCTTGTTGACCGCGACGGCCAGGGTCATCTCCAGGTTGTCCAGGCGCTTGTTGGCGGCCGCGACGGCGGCATCGTTGGCGGCGATGCGCTGGCCGGCGGCGTCCAGGCCTTCCTGCACTTCGCCGACCCGCTTGTTGGTCGCCGCCAGGGCGGTTTCGCCGGCCTGGATGCCGGCCTGGGCCGCGCCCAGCCCGCCCTCGACGGCCTTGAGGCGTTCCGAGGCGGCCTGGATGGTCGCCATGTTGTCGTCGATGCGCTTGGTGGCGGCCTCGATGCGTGCCGCGATGTCGTCCAGGCGGGCCTGGCTGTCGGCCAGTTGCGGGCTGGCGGGCGCGGCGGCCGGGGCCGCGGGGGCCACCGCTTCGGCCGGCGCGGGCGCGGCCAGCGGGGCCAGCGCGGTGGCCGTGGCGGTGCCCTTGACGGCGGCCAGCTCGCCTTCCAGACGGGCGATCTGGACGTTGCTGTCGGCCAGGGTCTGGCGGGTGTTCACGGCCTGCTCGTCGAGGCTGCCGAGACGGCCGTCGAGACCGTCGATGCGCTGGTTGGCGGCGACGATCGCGGTGGTGTTGTTGTAGATGCGCTTGCCGGCCACGGCCAGGCCGTCGGCCACCGAGTCGATCCTGGCGCCCGCCTTGGTGAGGCCGGCGGCGGTGTCGTCGATCCGGCTGCCGAGGGCGGCCTGGCCGGATTCGTTCTTGGCCAGGCGGCCGTCCGTCTCGGTCAGCCAGCGGGTGTTGATCTCGATGCGCTGGTTAGCCTTGTCCAGCATGGCCTGCAGGTCGTCGATGCGCTTGCCGACGCCGCCGACCTCCTGCTGGACGAATTCCTTGCTGGCGCAACCGCCCAGGGCCAGGGCGACCAGCGCCGGCAGCAGCAGCGGTTTTGCGGATGGCATGTTCATGACTGATCTCTCCTGGTGGGACGGTGGGCAGGCCCGCGGGCGCTGCCGGTTGCGGCCTAGCTTAGGACACTCGGGTGCGGAAATCCAGCCGGCGCGGGGCCGGCCAAACCGGGTTGGTGCACCGGGTTGCGACCGGGTTGCTAAGCCCGGCGCGCGTCCCTGCCTACCTTTACGCCATGGCCGGCAGGGGCCGGCGGCGGCGAAAAGGAGAACACCATGAAGACGAGCGCGAAATTGTTCCTGGTCCTGGCCCTGGCGACGGCCGCGGGGACCCCGGTACGGGCGGAAACCGGCAAGGCCGAGAACCTGGCGGCGGCGGTCAAGGTGGCCGCCTGGGAACGCGTCGGCGAGGCCGGCGCCGCGCCGCGCGAGGTCCAGCCGGCGCGCGACCGGGTGGCCGAGGACGGCGACCTGAGGGCGCGCAAGGCCGAGATGGTGCGACGCATGTTCTGGATCGTCATGGCGCATCGTTGAGGCGCGCCCGGCAGGATGGGCGGCGGCGGGGTGGCGCTCGGTGGCGAGCGCCACCCCGCATTGTTTGTTATCTTTAAGCCAGATGCCTATTCAAGTTTGGGGGTCCTTCGGTGGTTAACGTTGCCCAGTTGCTCGAGGCCATGGCCAAGATGGCCGCCTCGGACCTGTTTTTCACCGCGGGCGCCCGGGTCAGCATGAAGATCGAGGGCCTGGTACGGCCGATCGCGTCGCCCGAACTGACCCCCGCCGACGTGCGCCAGCTGGCCTACTCGATCATGACCGAGGACCAGATCAAGCGCTACGAAACCTCCTGGGAGATGAATTTCGGCTACAGCCTGGCCGGGGTGGGGCGCTTCCGCATCAACGTATTCCGCCAGCGCGGTGCCGTCGCCATGGTGGTGCGGCGCCTGAGCGCGCAGATTCCCGACCTGCCCGACCTCGGCCTGCCGCCGGTGCTGGGCCGCCTGGTCAACGAGCGGCGCGGGCTCATCCTGGTGGTCGGGTCGACCGGTTCGGGCAAGTCGACCACCATGGCTTCCATGCTGTCCTACCGCAACCTTTCCAGTTCGGGCCACATCCTCACCATCGAGGATCCGATCGAGTTCATCTTCCGGCACCAGAAGTCGATCGTGAACCAGCGCGAGATCGGCACCGACACGGAATCCTACGAGACGGCCCTGATCAACGCCCTGCGCGAGTCGCCCGACATGATCATGATCGGCGAGATCCGCGAACGCTCGACCATGCAGGAGGTGATCAACTTCGCCAACACCGGCCACCTGTGCCTGTCCACCCTGCACGCCATCAACGCCCACCAGGCCCTGACCCGGATCGTCAACTTCTTCCCCCTGGAGACCCGCGCCACGGTGCTCTTCGACCTCGCCTCCTGCCTGCTCGGCATCATCGGCCAGCGCCTGGTGCGCGGCGTCGACGGCAAGCGCCTGCCGGCCATCGAGGTGTTCGTCGCCGACTACCACATGAAGCAGCTGATCCGCGAGGGCCGTCTGGACGAGATCAAGGACATGATGGAGCGCGGCGGCCACGAGGACATGCAGAGCTTCGACCAGGCCATCGTGAAACTCTACAAGGCGGGACGGATCGATCTCGACGAGGCGCGTGCGAATGCCGATTCGCCGCGCCAGTTCCACCTGCTCGTGCACGGCGAGGATGCCGAGCCGGCCGCCGCCGGTGCGTCGTCCGGGGCGCGCGCGAACAGCCGCGCCGCGGCGGCGTTGCCCGAAATCGAAATGTAGGAGGGGCCGGAGAACGTGATGGAAAAAGCCAAGGAAATGGTCGTCGGCATCAAGGAGCTGTCCTCCTTGCCGGCCGTTTACCATCAAGTGCGCGGGGTGCTGGACAATGCGGACAGTTCCATCATCGACCTGGCCAACGTCGTCTCCGTCGATGCCGCCATCACCGCCCGCCTGCTGCACGTCGTCAACAGCGTCTACTTCGGCCTCATGAGCCGGGTCGACACGGTGTCGCGCGCGGTCAGCATCCTGGGCATGCAGCAGGTGCACGACATCGTCCTGGCCACCTCGGTGTCGGCGATGTTCAAGGGCATGAGCCCGGCCAACATGAACATGACCCGGTTCTGGAGCAACAGCGTGATGCGCGCCCTGATCGCCCGCACCGGCGCCGAGATGGTGCGCGCCGGCGAGCTGGAGCGCTTCTTCGTCGCCGGCCTGCTGTCGGACCTCGGCCACCTGGTCATGTACGAGGTCGAACCGAAGCTGGCCGAGCAGGCACAGATGCTCTCGGTGCAGAGCGGCCGGCCGTTGCACGAACTCGAACGCGAACTCCTCGGCTGCGACTATGCCGAGGTCGGCGCCGCCCTGGTCGACAAGTGGCATCTGCCGCCCCGCCTGGGCGCCGCCATCGCCGGCCAGATCGAGCCGGCCCTGGCCGATGAGCTGTACCGGCGCGACGCCGCCATGCTGAACCTGGCCCGGATCATGACCGACGCCATGGAGCAGAAGATGGAGAGCGAGGCCATCGCCGAGCTGTTCGACGAGAGCATCTGGACCCTGAGCGGCCTCAAGCCCGCCAACGTCGCCACCATCCGCCTGATCGCCGAGATGAACCACGGCGAGGTGGTGACCCTGTTCTTCCCGCAGCTGCGTCCGGCCGGTTGATCCGGCCCGGCGGGCGCGCCCGGCCGTTTACAATGCACGCCCGCCCCGCCGCACCGGCCGGGGCCGGGCCCGATAACCGGAACCATGGCGACCCTGATACCCAGCTATTCCTCCTGCGCCGGCCGCATGACGCCGGGCGAGCGCCGCTTCGCCCAGCGCCTCGAGGCCAAGCTCGAGGACGATTACCTGTGCTGGTACGACGTCGCAGTCGGCGCCGCCCTGAGGCATCCGGACTTCATCGTCCTGCATCCCAAGCGCGGCCTGCTGGTCCTGGAGGTGAAGGACTGGAAGCTGGAGCACATCCAGTCGATCAGCAAGACCGACGTCGCCCTGCTCACCGGCCAGGGCCTGGTCCACAAGGCCAATCCCATGGAGCAGGCGCGCCAGTACGCCCAGGCCGTGGTCGATACCCTGCAGAAAGATCCCCAACTGGTCTTTTCCACGGGCAGGTGGCAGGGCCGGCTGACCTTCCCGTGGAGCTACGGCGTCGTCCTCGCCAACGTCCCGCGCAAGGCCTTCGAGGCGACCGACCTGGGCGAGGTGCTGGGGGCACACCGGGTGGTCTGCCAGGACGAGATGACCGAGGCCGCCGACGTCGAGACCTTCCAGAAGCGGTTGTGGGCGATGTTCGACGTGGGTGGCTGGGGTTCCCTGTCGCTGCCGCAACTCGACCGCATCCGCTGGCACCTGTTTCCCGAGATTCGCCTGCCCAGCGCGCAGATTGGCCTCTTCGACGAGACCGCGGCGGACGCGCCGGCGCCCGATCTCGTCCGCGTCATGGACCTGCAGCAGGAACAGCTGGCGCGCAGCCTGGGCGAGGGCCACCGGGTCATCCACGGCGTCGCCGGCTCGGGCAAGACGCTGATCCTCGGCTACCGCGCCGAGCACCTGGCCAAGGTGTGCGCCAAGCCCATCCTGATCCTCTGCTACAACAAGCCGCTGGCGCACCGCCTGGAGCACTGGATGCGCGCCAAGGGCGTCGCCGACCGGGTCCTGGTGCAGAACTTCCACGCCTGGTGCCACCGCCAGCTGCGCGCCTACCACGTCGGCTTGCCGGAGCCGGGCTCGGGCCTGTTCTACGACGCCCTGGCGCAACGGGTCATCGACGGCGTCGAGCAGGGCCACATCCCGTCCGGCCAGTACGACGCCGTGCTGGTCGACGAGGGCCACGACTTCCGGCCGGAATGGCTCAAGCTGGTGGTCCGCATGGTCGACCCCCGGAGCAACTCGCTGCTGCTCCTGTACGACGATGCCCAGTCCATCTACGACACCGGCAAGGCGCGCGATTTCAGCTTCCGCAGCGTCGGCATCCAGGCCCAGGGCCGCACCACCATCCTCAAGGTCAACTACCGCAACACCCGCGAGATCCTCGACTTCGCCGCCCGTTTCGCCGCGAAGCTGCTCACCCCGGCCGAGGCGGACGAGGACGGCGTGCCGCGCCTGGTGCCGGTCTCGGCCGGCCGGGCCGGCCGGCGCCCCATGCTGGTCGAGTTGCCCAGCCTGAAGGCGGAGGGCAAGTACCTGGCCGAGCGTCTCAAGGCGGCCCACGACGACGGCGTGGCCTGGCAGGACATGGCCGTGCTGTACCGGACCTGGGAGCCGGTCGGCAAGGTGGTCAAGGAGGTGCTGCGCCGCGAGGGCATCCCGCTGACCTGGAAGGACCAGATCAAGTTCGACGGCCAGCAGGATTCCATCCGGCTGATGCCGTTCCACAGCAGCAAGGGGCTGGAGTTCCCGTTCGTGGCGATCCCCGGCCTCGGCCGCCCGGGGTCGGAGGAGGCGGATGCCGAGGCGGAGGCCCGGCTGCTCTACGTCGCCATGACCCGGGCCACGGAGGAGTTGCTGGTGCTGCGCGAGGGCGCCGGACAAGCCGGATAGGCGCCGCTTCGCCCTAGTTGTCGCGCAGGTCCTTCTTCACGGACTTGATGTACTTGCCGAAATCGCGGTCCTTCTGGCGCCGTTCGGCATGGGACATCCGGTAGAACGCCGACTCGTCCCGGAGCTTCAGGTAGTTCTCGTAGTGGGCGCGGCTGATGGCGCCGGAATCGAGCGCCGCGAGCACGGCGCAGCCGGGTTCCCCGGTGTGGCTGCAATCGCGGTAGCGGCAACCGGCCGCGAGGGTGCCGATGTCGGCATGGCTGCCCGCCAGCCCGTCCTCCGCGTCGACGATGCCGAATTCGCGCATGCCCGGGTTGTCGATCACCAGGGCGCCGCCGTCCAGGCGGATCAGTTCCCGGCGGACGGTGGTATGGCGGCCTTCGCCGCTGCCGCTGACCGTGCCGGTCTCCTGTACCCGGTGGCCGGCCAGGCGGTTGATCAGGGTGCTCTTGCCGACCCCGAGGAGCCGACGAAGCAGTAGGTGCGGCCCGCCTGCAAGGTTTGCCCGAGCGTGCCCACCCCGGCGCCGGTCAGGTTGCTCAGGGTGATGACCGGTGCCGCGATGCCGGCGGCCCGGATCTCCGCCAACTGTGCCGCCAGCACGGTGGCGGCGACCCGGGCGACGGCATCCGTCGCCGGGCACCGCGCCCTGCCGTCGAACCAGTCGTCCCAGCCGAGTGCCGCCAGTCCGTCGCGTCGCTGCGTCATCGTCGCGCCTGCAAAGATGTCCGACGCAGCCTATCGCAGGCGCCTCAGCCCTTGGAGGCCAGGAGCTTGAGCAGGTGTTCCTGGGCGGAGTAGCCGCGACCGCGGCGCTGGCGCTTCCGGTAGCTGCCGTCCGGCTGCATCTCCCAGGCCTGCAGGGTGTCCTTGAGATAGGGCGTGATGCCCTCGGCGATCACCCGCTTCTTGAGCTTGTCGTCGAGGACCGGGAAGCAGGTCTCGATGCGCCGGAAGAAGTTGCGGTCCATCCAGTCGGCGCTGGACAGGTAGACGTCCTCCTCGCCGCCGTTCCAGAAATAGAACACCCGGTGGTGTTCCAGGAAACGGCCGATCACCGAGCGTACCCGGATGTTCTCCGAGATGCCCGGGATGCCCGGGCGCAGGGCGCAGACCGCGCGCACCACCAGGTCGATCTGGACGCCGGCCTGGGAGGCCTCGTAGAGGGCGCCGATGACGCGCGGCTCGAGGAGGGCGTTCATCTTGGCGACGATGCGCGCCGGCTCGCCGTTGCGCGCCCGCTCGGTCTCGTTCTCGATCGCCCGGATGACGTTCGGGTGCAGGCTGAACGGCGACTGCCACAGGTAGTCGTGTTCGCCGGCGCTGCCCAGTCCGGTGATCTGCATGAACACGTCGTTGACGTCCTGGCAGATGGCCGGGTGGCAGGTGAGCAGGCCGAAGTCGGTGTACAGGCGGGCGGTGCGGGCGTGGTAGTTGCCGGTGCCGAGGTGGCAGTAGCGCTTGATCTTGCCGTTCTCGCGCCGCACCACCATGGCCATCTTGGCGTGCGTCTTGTGGCCGACCACGCCGTAGATGACGTGGGCGCCGGCGGCCTCCAGCTTCTCGGCCCAGTTGATGTTGGCCTCCTCGTCGAAGCGGGCCAGGAGTTCGACCACCACGGTCACTTCCTTGCCGCGCTGGGCGGCGGCGATCAGGTGGCGCATCAGCTCGGAGTCGGTGCCGGTCCGGTAGACGGTCTGCTTGATGGCCAGCACGGCCGGGTCGTCGGCGGCCTGGCGGACGAAGTCGATGACCGGCTGGAAACTCTGGAACGGGTGGTGGAGCAGGATGTCGCCGGCGCTGATGGCGGCGAACATGTCGTCGCAGTCGGCCAGCGCGGCCGGCAGGCCCTGCACGAAGGGCTGGAACTTGAGGTCCTGGCGGTCCGTCTTCTCGGGCACGTTCATCAGGCGCACCAGGTTGACCGGGCCGCGCACCTGGTAGAGGTCGTCGCGGGTCAGGTGGAACTGGTTGAGCAGGAATTCCTTCATCGACTCCGAGCAGTTGTCGGCGACTTCCAGGCGCACGGCGTTGCCGAAGTGGCGGTGCGGCAGCTCGCCCTGGAGCTGTTCGCGCAGGTTCTTGTTCTCTTCCTCGTCGATGAACAGGTCCGAGTTGCGGGTGGCGCGGAACTGGTAGCAGCCGTGCACCTCCATGCCGGCGAACAGGGCGCCGACGTGGGCGTGCAGGATGGAGGACAGGAAGACGAAGCTGTATTCGCAGGTCGCCACGCCGGCCGGCAGCTGGATCACCCGCGGCAGCGAACGCGGCGCCTGCACGACGGCCTTGCCCGAAGAACGGCCGAAGGCGTCCTTGCCGGCCAGCTCGACGGCGAAGTTGAGGCTCTTGTTGAGGACGTTGGGGAACGGGTGCGAGGGATCGAGCCCGATCGGCGTCAGCACCGGCATCAGGTCGTTGTAGAAATATTCGCGGATCCACTCCTCCTGCTCGGGCGTCCATTCGGTGCGCTTGTGGAAGCGGATGCCCTGCTCGGCCAGGGCGGGCAGGACCTCGTTGTTGAGCAGCTCGTACTGGCGCGTCACCATCGCATGGGCGGCCTTGGCCACCTCCTTGAACACCTGGCGCGCGTTCAGTCCGTCGACGCTGGCATGCTGCGGGTTCAGGCGCATCTGCTCCTTGAGTCCGGCGACCCGGATTTCGAAGAATTCGTCCATGTTGCTGGAGAAGATGCACAGGAAGCGCAGCCGCTCCAACAGCGGGGTCGCCGCGTCCTCCGCCTGGGCGAGCACGCGCCGGTTGAATTCGAGGATGCCGAGTTCGCGGTTGATGAGAAATTCACTGGACGGGATGAGGCTCATGATGGTCGCTGTAACAATCGGAATAGCCCGTTGATGCTACCCTGAAAGCCATTCGTGTAGCTATCGCGCCGGGATGTCCATCGAAATCGAACTCAAGCTGGCCATAGCGCCCCGCGCCGTGGCCGGGCTGCGCCGACATGCCTTGCTGAGCGGCGTGCCGGTACGCCGGGACAAGCTGTACGGCATCTATTTCGATACCCCCGACTTCCAACTCTCGCGCAACCGTGGCGCCTTCCGCCTGCGCCGCGAGGGCTACCACTGGGTGCAGACGGTCAAGCTCGACCGCGGCTCCGTCGGCGGCCTCTCCATGCGGCCGGAATACGAGGTCAGGCTGGCCGGCAAACAGCCGGATTTCGCGCTCCTGCCGGAGGCGGCGCGCGCGGCCATCACGCCCGAGGTCGAAGCGCGCCTGGCGCCGGTGTTCGTGACCGACTTCCAGCGCACCATCTGGCATATCGAGCGGCCGGCCGGCACGGTCGAGGTGGCCCTCGACCTCGGCCACATCCGGGCCGGCGCGGCCGACCTGCCGGTGGCCGAGGTGGAACTGGAACTCAAGGCCGGGACCGGTGCCGTGCTGTTCGAGATCGCCCGCGAGTTGCTCGCCGGCGTCGCCATGGTGCCGGAGTACCGCAGCAAGGCGCTGCGCGGCTACGGCCTGGTCGGCGCCTGGCAGGAGATGCCGGCCAAGGCGGAGGCGGTGGCCCTGTCGCGCCGGCTGCCGGCCCAGGAGGCCTGGCGGCGCGTCCTGCTCTCGGCCCTCGACCAGCTCGGCCGCAACCTGCCCGGGCTGATCGCCGGCGACGATCCCGAATACCTGCACCAGGCCCGGGTGGCGGTGCGCCGGCTGCGGACCATGCTCGGCCTCGGGCGCTCCCTGGGCCTGGAGCACGACGACTGGGTGGCGGACCTGCGCTGGTTCATGGCGGAGCTGTCGCCGGCGCGCGACTGGGACGTCTTCGTCATCGAGACCCTGGCCGGGGTGGGCGCCGAGTTGCCCGAACCGGAACGCCTGGACGACCTGCGCGCCCGGGCCGGCCGGGCCCGCGCGGCGGCCGGCAAGCGGGCCCGCGCGGCGGCCGGCGACCGCCGCCTGACCGGCCTCGTCCTGGCCATGGGGGCGGCGTTGCTGGAGCCGCGCACGGACGGCCCGGACCTCGATCAGTGGGCCGGGCAGGTGCTCGACCGCCGCCTGCGCAAGTTCCGCCGCCTGGCCGGCGACTTCGGCCGGCTCGACGCGGCCGGCCGGCACCAGACCCGCATCGCGGCCAAGCGCCTGCGCTATGCCGGCGAGGCCTTCGCCGCCCTGTCGGGTAAGAAGGCCGTCCGCTACCTCGCTGGGGTGGCGGCGCTGCAGGACGGCCTCGGCGCGGTCAACGACGCCGCGGTGGCGCATCGCCTGCTGGCGGCCCTGAACCGGGACGGCCGCGATGCCTATGCGGTCGGGCTGGTGGAAGGGTTCCTGGCCGCCCGGGCGGCGGCGCGCCTGGCCGGCGTCGCGGCGCAGGTCGCCGGAATCGCCGCCGTGAAGCCGTATTGGCGCTGACCCGCGCCTTTGCGGGCGCCGCGGGAGCCGCTCCGGCCGCCACCGCCTCGCCCCGGACGATGGCCCGAGGGAGGCTGGCCTGGTGCCGTGTCGTGGCGGAGGTCTTCGGCCCTCACCGCCGCGCCGACCGGTCGGCAATAAACTGCTTCGGTGCGTCCCGGAGTCTTGGATAATGAGCCGAAGAACGCCCGAACATCATCTTGACCCTGGTCGCCTGGAGAAACGCATGGTCAGCCACCTTCGAGTACTCGCCCTGCTGCTGCTGGTACAGGTCGCCCCGGCAATGGCCGCCGACCCGGCGTCGTTCCACCAAGCGCGTGCCGGTACCCCGCCGAACATGGCGCTGCCGGATTTCTCGGCCCTGGTGGTCCGGCAGGGGCCGGCCGTGGTCAACGTCCGGATTTTTCGCAACAAGGCCGACGAGCCGGACCAGGCCGGAGAAGCCGCGCGCAAGCCGCTCCATATGCCGCCCCGGGAAACGGGCCTGGGTTCCGGTTTCGTGGTCACTCCCGACGGCGTGATCCTGACCAACCGCCACGTGGTGGCCGATGCCGACAAGATCATGGTCCGGTTTGCCGACAAGCATGAGCTTCCGGCGCGGGTGCTGGGGGTCGACCCGCTGACCGACGTGGCGGTGCTCAAGGTCGAGGCGGCCAAGCTGCCCACCGTGAACCTGGGCGACTCGTCGCAATTGCAGGTCGGCCAGTGGGTGCTCGCCATCGGGGCGCCCCTGGGCCTCGAACGTACGGCGACCCAGGGCATCATCAGCGCCTTGGGGCGGGCCCTGCCCAACGACAGTTACGTACCGTTCATCCAGACCGACGTCCCGATCAACCCCGGCAATTCCGGCGGCCCGCTGTTCGACCTGGCCGGACGCGTCATCGGCATCAATTCCCAGATCGTCAGCAACAGTGGCGGCTACATGGGCTTGTCATTCGCCATTCCCATCAACACCGCGTTGGCCGTCGCCAAGCAGATCATGGCCGACGGCCATGCCACGCACGGCTGGCTGGGGGTCAGTGCCCAGGATCTCACCATCGAGCTGGCCCAGGCCTACGGTCTCGACTCGCCGCGCGGGGCGCTGGTCAACGAAGTGCGGCCGGCCGGCCCGGCGGAGCAGGCCGGTCTGGAACCGGGCGACGTGATCCTGGCCTTGGATGACACCGCCATCACCGACAGCGCGGACTTGCCGCCGTTGATCGGTGCCAGCCAGCCGGGCACGGATCATGTCCTGAGCGTCCTCCGGAACGGCACGACCGTGCGGCTGAAGACCAAGGTCGGGGAACTCGGACAGGACAACCTGGCGCGCAAGCATAGCCTGACCCGGATCGACCGGCTCGGCCTGGAGGTGTCCGACCTGGACCTGGCCATCAAGCAAGTCATGGCCATCCATGGCGGCGTCGCGGTGGAAGAGACCGCCCCGGGCCCGGCCGTGGAGGCGGGTATCGAGGCGGGCGACATCCTGCTCAAGGTGGGCAGAAACGAGGTGGAAAATGCCGCGAGCCTGGCCGGCCTGGTCAAGCAGCTGCCGACCGGCCAACCCATACCGGTTCTGATCAAGCGCCAGGAGAGCACGACCTTCCTGACCATCGTGATACCCAAGCACGATTGAACGCGGTTGCCGGCCGCGAACGGCACCTTGTTCGCGGCGGCGGCAGGCCGGGGTCCCGAGCCGTTGCCGCGACCCCGGGCCGGGCAGCGGCAGATGCGGCGTACGGGCGACCGGAAGCAACCGGATTGCAGTAAGCTGGCTTCGGGTTCCACCGGCGTGCCGGCGGGACGGTCGATTCATCCCGGCCTGGATGCGGTCGGGCCGGCTCATTCACCGGGGGCAATGCGATGGCGCGATTGACGTGTATCCGTGGTCTCCTGATCGATCTCGACGGCGTCTTGTACGTCGGCGAGACCCCCGTGCCCGGGGCCCGGGAGGTGATCAGGCGGCTGGCCGAGGTGGGCATGCCGAGACGCTTTCTCACCAACACGACGACCCGGACGTCCTTGTCGGTCACGAAAAAGCTGCAGCGCCTCGGCTTCGACGTCCGCCAGGACGAGATATTCAGTCCGATCACGGCCACCGTGCAGTACCTGAAGAGCCTGGGCCGGCCGAGCATCAACCCGGTCGTCCGGGACAGCGTCCTGCCGGCGCTGGCCGAGTTCCCGATAAACAACGAGCTGCCCGATTACGTCGTCATCGGCGACATCGGCGCGGCCTGGAGCTATCCGCTGGTCAACACCATCTTCGCCCAGCTGCACGCCGGCTCGGAACTGATCGCCATGCACAAGAACAAGTTCTTCCAGGGCGAGGAGGGGCTCCAGGTCGACATCGGGGCCTTCGTCGCCGGGCTGGAATTCGTCAGCGGCAAGCAGGCCAGGGTGATCGGCAAGCCGAGCCGCGATTTCTTCGAGCTGGCCCTGCAGTCCCTGCAACTGCCCGCCGCCGAAGTCGCCATGATCGGCGACGACATCGAGACCGACGTCGGCGGCGGCAAGGCGGCCGGGATGACCGGGATACTGGTCAGGACGGGCAAGTACCGGCCCGGCTGCGAGAAGAACGGCGCCGTCCCGCCGGACTGCCAGCTGGATTCGATCGCGCATCTGTTCGAGTGCATCGAGTCCGCGCCGGCGCAAGGCTGAGCGGCGCCGCCTCGTCTTTCGGCCGAGGGTCCGCGTCCGGCTTCCGGGCGTCTGCTCACGCCTGGAAGCGTTCCAGGTCGGTCCGGCTGAGCACGGTGATGGTACGGCCGTCGACCCGGATCAGGCCGGCCTCGGCCAGTTGCCCGAGCACCCGCGAGAGGGTCTCCGGGGCCAGGTTGAGGCGTGAAGCGACGGTCTGCTTGCTGCTGTTCAGGTGCACGCTGAAGGCGCCGTCCTGGCTGGCCGGGGCCTGCTGGCCGAGGAAGCAGATGACCCGCTGCATGCTGGTGCGCAGCGTGCAGCTCTCCATGTCGTCGATCAACTCGTGCAGGCGGCTGGAGAGGCTGGCCAGCATCTTGCGCGAGAACGCCGGGCTTTCGACCAGGACCCGTTCCAGGGTGGGCTTGCCGATCAGCATGACGATGCTGTCCTGGGTGGCGACCGCGCTCACCGGATAGGGCCGGTCCAGGAAGGCGACCGCTTCGCCGAAGGTGCTGCCCGGGCCGGCCATGTGGATGACCTTCTCGCTGCCCTGGCTGGACCCGATCGACAGCTTGACCTGGCCGGCGATGACGATGTGCATGCCGGCGGCCGGGTCGCCCTTCTGGAACAGCACTTCGTTGCGGCGCACCCGGTATTCCCGGGTGCCCGAGGCGATGGCGTCCAGTTCGGCCGGGTCGAGGTTCCTGAACATCGGCTGGCGGGCCAGTATTTCCGGGATCGGGTGGCGTGTCTCGTGAATCATGCAGTCTCCTTCCTGGCCTCGATTGTTATTTATTGGTCCGATACGGAAAAGGTAACTCTACCTAATTCCTGGTCGATTTCTTGACCGATGTCAAAGTCTTCTCGCGTCGGCGCCGTCAGGATGTCCGCATCTGAAATCAGACGCGTTCGAGAAGGAGCCCGGCCGTGAACATTTCCGGAATTCTGGTAGTCGCCAAGCCCGACTGGCTGGCAACCGTGGTCGATAGCCTGGGCGCCCTGCCCGGCGTCGAGGTGCATCAGGTGGACGAGACGGACGGCCGGATCATCGCGATTCAGGAGGCCGAGGACATCCACGCCGAGATCGACGGCGTCAAGCGCATCAAGGCGCTGCCCCACGTGGTGATGGCCGACATGGTCTACCACTACCTGGCCGACGACGAAAAGGAATACGAGCAAATCCCCCCCGAACTGGTTGAACAGGAACAGGCCTGCGCCGTGCCGGCGTACCTGAGCGAGTAACGGTTTTTTTAAGGAGGTTGTGATGGGACTGACACGCCGTGATTTTTTGAAGACCAGCATCGCCGCCAGCGCCGCCGCGACCGTGGGCATGCCCCTGGCCAAGGAGGCCGAGGCCGCCGTCAAGGCCGCCGAGGCGGGCTGGCAGTGGGACAAGGGCGCCTGCCGCTTCTGCGGTACCGGCTGCGGCATCATGATCGCCACCAAGGACGGCAAGATCGTCGCCACCAAGGGTGACCCGGACGCCCCGGTCAACCGCGGCCTGAACTGCGTCAAGGGCTACTTCAACGGCAAGATCATGTACGGCAAGGACCGCCTCACGACCCCGCTGCTGCGCATGACCGACGGCAAGTTCGACAAGAAGGGCAAGTTCGTGCCGGTGTCCTGGGACAAGGCCATGGAGGTCATGACCGAGAAGTTCCTCGAGGCCTACCGCGAGAAGGGCCCGACCGGCGTCGGCATCTTCGGCTCCGGCCAGTGGACCGTGCCCGAGGGCTACGTCGGCGCCAAGCTCTGGAAGGCCGGCTTCCGTTCCAACACCATCGACCCGAACGCCCGCCACTGCATGGCCTCGGCCGTGGCCGGCTTCATGCAGACCTTCGGCATCGACGAACCGGCCGGCAACTACGACGACATCGAGTACACCGACACGGCGGTCCTGTGGGGCGCCAACATGGCCGAGATGCACCCCATCCTGTGGTCGCGCATCACCAACCGGCGCCTGACCCACGACAAGATGAAGGTGGTCAACCTGTCCACCTACGGCAACATGTCTTCCGACATCGCCGACATCGAGATCGTCTTCCGGCCCTCCGGCGACCTGGCGATCCAGAACTACATCGCCCGCGAGATCGTCAAGCGCAACGCGGTGAACTGGGACTTCGTCAACAAGAACGCCGTCTTCGCCACCGGCCCGTACGACATCGGCTACGGCTTCCGGCCCAAGAACGCCGACAAGTTCGCCTCCGGCAAGGAAATGGAGGTGGTCTCCAACGAGCAGGTCCACGTCATCGACAAGTGGGAAGCCATCGCCCAGCGCCGCAAGGAAGGCGAGCAGGTCAAGCAGGCCAACACGGCCACCGCCGGCAAGGACTGGGCGATCTCCTTCGAGGACTTCAAGGCCGCCCTGGAACCCTACGACGCCGACTTCACCACGGCCGTCGCCAAGGGCGATCCGGACGAGTCCGACGAGGCCTTCAAGGCCAAGCTGAAGCAGCTGGCCGACCTCTACTGCGAGCCCAAGCGCAAGGTGGTGTCCTACTGGACCATGGGCTTCAACCAGCACCAGCGCGGCACCTGGGTCAACGAGCAGTGCTACATGAACCACCTCCTGCTGGGCAAGCAGTCCATGCCCGGCAGCGGCGCCTTCTCGCTGACCGGCCAGCCGTCCGCCTGCGGTACCGCCCGCGAGGTCGGCACCTTCTCGCACCGCCTGCCGGCCGACATGGTGGTGAACGTCAAGAAGCACCGCGACCACAGCGAGGAACTCTGGCACCTGCCCACCAACACCCTCAACCCGACCGTCGGCAGCCACTTCGTCAAGATGATGCGCGACCTCGAGGACGGCGCCATGAAGTGGGCCATCGTGCAGGTCAACAACCCCTGGCAGAACACCGCCAACCTGAACCACTGGATCAAGGGCGCGCGCGAGATGGACAACTTCATCGTCTGCTGCGACGGCTACCCGACGGTATCCGCCAAGGTGGCCGACCTGGTCCTGCCCGCCGCCATGATCTTCGAGAAGTGGGGCTTCTACGGCAACGCCGAGCGCCGCACCCAGTGCTGGCGCCAGCAGGTCGCCCCGGTCGGCGAGGCGCGCGGCGACCTCTGGATCCTCCTGGAACTGGCCAAGCGGGTGAAGATCAAGGACACCTGGGGCGAGCAGAAGGTCCCCGGCCTCAAGGAAGCCGGCTTCGAGGACGGCAAGCTGCCCTCGGTGCTCGACGAGGCCAAGAAGATGGGCTACGACCCCGAGATGAGCCTGTACGACGCCCTGTTCGCCACGCCGGAGAACAAGAAGACCTACAAGTGGCCGGACAAGGTCGCCAAGGGCCACGACAACCACATCGCCAAGAACCTGGGCTGGTTCGTCGAGAAGGCCATGTTCGAGGAGTACCGCAAGTTCGGCACCGGCCACGGCCACGACCTGGCGCCGTTCGACGTCTACTACGACGACAAGGTGCGCGGCCTGCGCTGGCCGGTGGTGCTGAAGGACGGCAAGTGGACCGAGACGCGCTGGCGCTTCAACGAGGAGTACGACCCCTACGTCAAGAAGGGCCAGGGCATCTACTTCTACGGCAACGACGGCAAGGCCCTGGTCATGGGCGACCTGGACAAGCCGGGTGACGGCAGCCAGAAGGTCAAGCTGGACGGCAAGGCCAAGATCTACTTCCGGCCCTACGCCAGCCCGGTCGAGCAGCCGGACAAGGACTTCGACCTCTGGCTGTGCACCGGCCGCGTCCTCGAGCACTGGCACTCCGGTTCCATGACCCGGCGCGTCCCCGAGCTGTACCGCGCCTTCCCGGACGCCGTGTGCTGGATCCACCCGAAGGATGCCGAGTCGCGCGGCCTCAAGCGCAACGACCTGGTCTGGGTGGAATCCCGCCGCGGCAAGGTCAAGGTGCGCATCGAGACCGGCGGCCGCAACCGGGTGCCGCGCGGCCTGGTGTACGTGCCCTGGTTCGACGAGTCGGTGCTGATCAACAAGGTCACGCTCGATTCGACCTGCCCGATCTCCAAGGAGACCGACTACAAGAAGTGCTCGGTCAAGGTCTACAAGGCCTGACCCCGGCCGGGTTGCCTTCCGCGTCCGCCCGATCCGGCGGACGGCCGCGGAGGGGGCTCGCCCAAGCCCTCCGCCGAGGGTTTGGGTGAACGACAAACGTCCCGCACAGGCCACGGCCACCGGCCGTGAACGTCGACCGTGCAATTGGTGGAAAGAATGGCTGAACTCAACGTCGCAAGACGGGAATTTCTGGTGAAGGCTGCGCAGGGCACCTCGCTCGCCGTGACCGGCGGGCTGCTCTGGGCCTACCTGGTGCGCCAGGAGGCGAAAGCGCAGCCGTACGCCCTGCGTCCGCCCGGCGCCCTGGCCGAGAAGGATTTCAACGCCGCCTGCATCAAGTGCGGCGAGTGCGTCAACGTCTGCCCGCCCGACATCCTCAAGCTGGCCCCGGCCGGCGGCGACCTGCCCATCGGCACGCCCTTCTTCACGCCCCGCATCGGGGCCTGCGTCATGTGCCCGGACATCCCCTGCGTGAAGGCCTGCCCGACCGGCGCCCTGAGCCCGCAGCTGACCGACATCAACCAGGCGCACATGGGCCTGGCGGTGATCGACATCGAGAACTGCCTGTCCTGGAAGGGCCTGCGTTGCGAGATCTGCCACCGCGACTGCCCGCTCAAGGGCAAGGCCATCACCCTGGAGACCGACCCGCGCGGCCTGTCCAAGCACGCCGTGTTCCGGCCCATCGTCAACTCCGACTACTGCACCGGCTGCGGCATCTGCGAGAAGGCCTGCCCGACCGCGGAACCGGCCATCCGCATCCTTCCGCACGCCCTGGTCCAGGGCAAGATCGGCGAGCACTACCGCCTGGGCTGGACCTTCGACACCGAGATCACCCAGGACTTCAAGCCGTCCGACAAGGCGCCCGAGACGCCGCCCGAACCGTCCGGCAAGCCCGCCGGCGTCGACTACCTCAACGAGGGTGGGCTATGAGCACCGCCGCCGACCTCTCGCACGACAAGCTCGAGCAGCGTTCCTTCCCCGCCCGGCTGTGGTCCTGGCGCTACATCGTCCTGCGCCGGCTGGTCCAGCTCGGCATCCTGATGCTGTTCTTCGGCACCGCCCACTGGGCCTGGGAATATCCGGCCAAGACGCCGCTGCTGACCGGCAACCTGTCCGCCTCCGAGTTCATCGGCATGGTGCCCATGGCCGACCCGTTCGCGACCTTGCAGATATTCCTGACCGGCCACGTCCTGCAGGGCAAGGTGATCCTCGGCTCGGCCATCGTGCTCGGCTTCTACCTGCTGCTCGGCGGCCGGGTGTTCTGCGCCTGGGTCTGTCCGGTCAACATGGTCACCGACCTGGCCGGCTGGCTGCGCGCCCGCCTGCCCATCCCGGCCATGTTCCACGTCAACCGCAACATCCGCTACTTCGTCCTCGCCGCCAGCCTGGTCCTGTCGGCCCTGACCGGCCTGGCCGCGTTCGAGTGGGTGAGCCCGGTCGGCATGATGCACCGCGAGATCATCTTCGGCTTCGGCGCCGGCATCATGGCCCTGGCCGCCATCTTCCTGTTCGACCTGCTGATCCTGAAGAACGGCTGGTGCGGCCACCTGTGCCCGCTCGGCGCCTTCTGGTCGCTGGTCGGGCGCACCGCCCAGGTGCGCGTGCGCTACGACAAGGACAGCTGCACGCACTGCGGCGAGTGCGCCAAGGTTTGCCCGGAACCGCAGGTGCTCAATCTCAAGCACCTGGAGCGTACGGGTGTGGTCGATTCCGGCGAATGCAGCAACTGCGGCCGATGCACGCCCCTGTGCCCGGAAGGCAGCCTGGCATTCGATTTGAGGCTTTTGATCCGCAAGCCTGGTGCGGATAAATCCGTTTCTGCAAGGAGGACGAAATGAGGAATAGCACTTTGTTCGGCGCGCTCGTGGCCGCCATGGCCCTTTCCCTGCCGGCGGCGGCGGTACAGGACCAGGCCATCCCGGAGGACGATCTCGGCCTCTCCAAGGCGAGCGTCTACGACACCCCTGAGCCGGCCGCCTTCGAATACGGCGACAAGGACGCCGGCACGGTGGGCAAGCGCGCCGCGCGCTCGTACAACACGGCGCCGCCCATGATCCCGCACACCACCAAGGACATGGTGCCGATCACGCGCGACTCCAACCTGTGCAAGGACTGCCACGTGCAGCCCGACATGATCGGCCAGAAGATCACCCCGGGCATCCCCGTGCCGGTGCCGGCCAGCCACTATGTCGACGTCAAGAAGGGCGAGCTGTACATGGGGCGCTGGAACTGCATCCAGTGCCACCGCCCGCAAGCCGACGTGAAGCTGCTGGTCGAGAGCGTGTTCGACAAGAAGGCGGCGCACAAGAAGTAGGCGCATGCCGGGCGGCGCTGGCCGCCGCCCGGGGTTTCGCCGGCAACGCCGGGGTCCGGGTTCGGGCATGGTCCAGTTTGGGGCCGGCATGAACCATTTCGGACCCCGGCGTCGCGTTCGGCGTCTATACTGGCGCCAGCGTGGTGCACGCAGATGGTGCACTCATGCTCCAGGGTGAGGCGTGATCGATAACGAAACAACCCTGCCATCGTCGTAATGGCCGTTTGCCGGGTTGGCACGAAACATGCTGGTTTATCTGCAAAGACCGGTATATCGACCATGGACATACTCAGCCAGAACTACCGCCTAGACGTCGCCTACGATGAACTCATCGGCCCCGACCGTCAGCCCCGCGCCGCCGCCAAACCCCTGTTCGACTATCTGTCCGGTCTCGACGCCAGCGTGCTCGAGGCCCGGCGCAAGGCCGTGGAAGCGGCCATCATGACCATGGGCATCACCTTCACGGTGTACAGCGACGCCGGCAACATCGACCGCGCCTGGCCCTTCGACATCGTGCCCAGGATCATCCCGCGTTCGGAGTGGCAGCGCATCGAGGCGGGCCTCAAGCAGCGCCTGCAGGCCCTCAACCTGTTCATCACCGACCTCTACAACGACCAGCGCATCGTCAAGGACGGCGTCTTCCCGATCGAGGTGCTGGAGGGTTCGAAGAACTTCCGCGAGCAGTGCCGGGGCATCACGCCGCGCTTCGGCGTCTGGGCCCACATCTGCGGCACCGACCTGGTGCGCGACAAGGACGGCACCGTCTACGTCCTCGAGGACAACCTGCGCGTGCCCTCCGGCGTGTCCTACATGCTGGAGAACCGCCAGCTCATGAAGCGGCTGTTCCCCGAGCTGTTCCAGTCCTGCACCATCCTGCCGGTCGACAACTATCCGACCCAGCTGCACGACACCCTGGCCGCCCTGTCGCCGCGCAGTTCCGACCGGCCGGTGATCGCGGTGCTGACCCCGGGCATCTACAACTCCGCCTATTTCGAGCATTCCTACCTGGCCCAGCAGATGGGCGCCTTCCTGGTGGAGGGCTCCGACCTGGTGGTCAAGAGCGACGACTGCGTCTACATGAAGACCATCTCCGGCCTGCGCCGGGTGGACGTGATCTACCGCCGCATCGACGACGACTTCCTCGACCCCGAGGCCTTCCGCCCCGATTCGGCGCTCGGCGTGCCGGGCCTGATGCGGGCCTGGCGCAACGGCAAGGTCGGCATCGCCAACGCGCCCGGCGCCGGGGTGGCCGACGACAAGGTCGTGTACGCCTTCGTACCGAAGATCATCCAGTATTACCTGAAGGAAGAGCCAATCATCCCCAACGTGCCCAGCTACCTGTGCATGTACGACGACCAGCGCGACTACGTGCTCGCCAACCTGGACAAGCTGGTGGTCAAGCCGGCCAACGAATCGGGTGGCTACGGCATGCTGATCGGGCCGCGTGCGACCCAGGCCGAGCGCGACACCTTCGCCGAGCTGATCCGCACCAATCCGCGCAACTACATGGCCCAGCCGACCCTGTCCATCTCCACCGCGCCGACCCTGATCGACGACAAGCTGGCACCCCGCCACCTCGACCTGCGCCCCTTCGTGCTGCAGTCGAACCGCATGTACGTCACCACCGGCGGCCTCACCCGGGTCGCCATGAAGGAGGGTTCCCTGGTCGTCAACTCGTCCCAGGGGGGCGGTAGCAAGGACACCTGGATCGTCGACATGGAGGGCGCCTGACATGCTCTCCCGCGTCGCCGAAAGCCTGTACTGGATGACCCGTTACCTGGAACGGGCCGAGAACACCGCCCGCCTGATCAACAGCACCACCCAGGTACTCCTCGACCTGCCCCGCGGCGCCCACTTCGGCTGGGACGTCCTGATCCACGTCGTCGGCGTCGACGACCAGGTGCGCGAGCGCGGCATCGCGCTCGACGAGGCCAGCATCATGGAGTTCCTGATCGGCGACGAGAAGAACCCCAGTTCCATCCTGTCGAGCATCCACTTCGCCCGGG
>NZ_SJZB01000047.1 GCF_004337445.1 Parasulfuritortus cantonensis
CGTCCGAGCTGGCCAGGGTGCGGATGGCGATGTTGGTATCCATGTCGCCGTCGAAGCCCAGCCAGCCGATCGCACCGCAGTAGACGCCGCGCCGGTTGGGTTCCAGTTCCTCGATGATTTCCATGGCGCGCAGCTTGGGCGCGCCGGTGATGGAGCCGCCCGGGAAGGAGGCGCGCAGCAGGCCGACGGCATCCATGCCGTCGGCCAGGCGGCCGGTCACGGTACTGACCAGGTGGTGCACGGTGGCGTAGCTCTCCACCTCGAACAGGTGCGGCACCGCGACGCTGCCCGGCCGGCAGACCTTGCCCAGGTCGTTGCGCAGCAGGTCGACGATCATCAGATTCTCGGCACGGTCCTTGAGGCTCGCCGCCAGTTCCATGGCCAGCGCGGAATCCGCCTCCGGGGCACTGGCCCGGGGCCGGGTGCCCTTGATCGGCTTGGTCTCCACCGCGCCGCCGCGGACGCTGAGGAAAAGCTCCGGCGACGAACTCAGCACCCGGGCCGACGGATGGTTCAGGTAGGCGGAATAGGGTGCCGGGTTGATCCGGCGCAGGTGCTGGTAGCCGAGCCAGTGGTCGCCCTGGACCGGGGCGCTGAAGCGCTGGGCCAGGTTCACCTGATAGCAGTCGCCGGCGTGGATGTAGCGCAGGATACGGGCGAAGGCGTGCCGGTAGGCATCGCGGTCGAAGTTGCAGGCCACCGGCCCGATCCGGAAGGGTGTCCGGGCGGGATGGCGGGCGGCCGCCATGGGCGGTTCCGAGAACAGGGCAAGCAACCGGTCCCAGTCGCGCGCCGTACGCGGGTCCCGTTCGGCGCCCGCCAGCCAGGCGCAGCGCGTCTCGTGGTCGACCAGCACCGCCCAGTCGTAGATGCCCACCGCCATGTCCGGCATGGCTTCCGCATCCTGGGCCAGCTCGGGCAGGCGTTCCAGGCGACGCCCGAGGTCATAGCCGAAATAGCCGATGGCGCCGCCCGCGAAGGGCAGCTCGCCGGGCGTGGCCTCGGCCGCCAGGTAGCGGCGCAGCAGGTCGAAGGGGTCGGCGGGAGACAGCAGGGCGGTGGCGCGGGCTCCGGGAGCATGGTGGCGCACCTCGGTCATCGTCCCCCGGGTCACCAGGGTGGTGCTGGGCCGGGCCGCGATGATGTCGTAGCGTCCGGCCGTGGAACGCGGACGACCACTGTCGAGGAAGACTGCCCAGGGGTCGTCGGCGATGGCCTCGAACAGCTCGCCGGCGTCGGTGCGGTAGGGCAGGGGGCTCACGCGCATGGACCGTCCTCCGCCAGCAGGTAGGCCACCGCCACCGCCGGGGCACACCAACCGTGCGCCGGTACCCGGTCCGGCAGCACGTGGTGAAAGGCGGTCACCGGACGTTCCAGTCGCTGGCCCAGGCGGACGCCCAGGAAGGCCCCGGCCCCGGCCATGATCAGGGGTGCCGTTTCCCCCAGCCGGGCCCGGGAGAGCACCAGGCGGGCGGCTCGCTCGATGCGCTGCAACTGGGCCTGGGCGAACCAGGCGGCCAACTCCCGGGCGGCGTCCTCGGCCAAGCCGGCGGCGTCCAGGCCGACCATGCGGGCCAGGCGCCGGCCGCTTGCGGCCGCCGTCTTGGCGCCGCCATCGGCGCTGTCATGCTGGTCGGCCGTCTCCGGTAGCCAGCCCAGCACCCGGTAGACGTCGGCCGTGGTGGCGAAATGCTCCGCCATCGTGGCCAGCCAGTGCCCGCCCACCGGCGCCTCGTCCGCGACCGCCATGAGGGGCGTGCGCGCGACCCCCGTGTAGACCAGTTCACCGGCTTCCAGGCGATCGGCGTCGCCGAGGCAGGTGCTTGCCACCGTGCCGTCCTTCAGGGCGATGATGTCGGTGGTGGTGCTGCCGATGTCGACCAGCAGGCCCTCGCCGACCCGGCTTGCCAGCAGGCGTGCACTGGCGTGCCAGTTGGCCGAAGCGATGCGTCCGGCGGCGGCCGCCGTGGCGCCCGCGGCTACCCAGGCAGGCCCGGCGTAGAACCACACCGGGGCGGGTGCCAAGTGCCCGGTCATGGCTCCGGCAAGTGCCTCGACACCGGCGTCCCGGGAGTCGAACAGGTCGGCCATCTCGCCGGTCATGGTGACGGCGTGGCCGCAGGCGAAGGTGCCGGCATGCTCGCGGATGCGGGCGACCGCGGCGTCGAGGTGGTGGAGGCCGCGCCAGAGCGGGCAGGGCTCCTGCCAGACGCCGGTCAGGCGGCCGTCCGGGCCGAGCCGGGCGGCCTTCAGATGGGCGCCGCCCACGTCCCAGCCCATGACGGGGGCCGTCATGCCGCCACCCGTTCCGGGCTGCTCGGGTGGCCGAGCAAGTCCACGGCCCGGCGCCCCCGGCACGGCGAAAAGGCGGGCAGCGCGAGTATCCGCGCGGCCGGGTTGCTCGCGGTGGCCTCGGCCAGACCGGCATAGGAGAGGGTGATCCGGGGATTGATCTCGATGATCCTGGGGCCGTCCGCGGCGGCCACCAGGTCGACGCCGACATAGCCCCACAGGTCCGGCAGGGACTCGGCGACGGCGGCGGCGATCCGCTGGTAGGCACCCTCAGGGTCGGGCAGCGCGTTCACCGTGACGCCGGTCGCCTGGAAGCGGCCGGCCAGCACGGCGACGTGCTGGCGATTGACGGCGAGCAGTTGGGCCCGGCCCCGGCAGCACAGCATGGCCAGCGACAGCGCGGCGCCGGGAACCTGGTACTGGTATATGAAGCTTCCCGCCGGCTGCCGGGCGGCCCAGGCCGTTGCGGCATCCGGGTCGGGGAACCACAACGTGTCCTGGCAGCCGGCGCCGTCGTCGGGCTTGGCCACGACGGGACGGTCGTCCGTCATCAGGCCGGGCGCCAGGTAGACGCGGGGCAGGCGCAGGCCGGTACCGGTCAGCTGGCGCCAGGTGGCCAGCTTGCTGGCCGCGACCCGGACGGCGTCGGGATGGCAGCCGAGCAGGCGCTTGCCGGCGGCCAACACCCGTCGGCCGATGCCTTCCAGGAGGCCATCACTCTCGGGCGCGACCGGCAAGACCGCATCCGCCTCGGCCAGGCAGTGGGCGAAGTCGTCGTGGAAGCGGGCGGCGTCGGTGCCGACGACCTCGAACCCGGGCCGGGACGGCACGGCCAGACGGGCGTCCCGCAGGGTAATCACCTCGATCCCCGGCAGCGCGGTAAGATCGCGGACCAGGGCACGCCACATGAGTTCGCCGTCGCCGACGTAGTCGGGCAAAGGCAGGCCCGCGCAGCCGCCTCCCGTGACATACTCAAAGACGAATATTTTCATGCCTGCTTCCTTGCGACTCATTCCTGTCATGGACCTGATGGGCGGCCTCGTGGTGCGCGCCAAGGCCGGACGGCGCGACGAGTATCGTCCCCTCCAATCGACCTTGTGTCGATCCTGCCGGCCCGAGGCCGTGCTGGAGGGGCTGCTCGCCCTGTACCCGTTCGAGACCGTCTACCTGGCCGACCTCGACGCCATCCTCGGGCGCGGCGATCACGCCGAACTCGTGGCCGGCCTGCAGAGGCGTTTCCCGGGCCTGGAGTTCTGGGTGGACGGCGGCTTCTCCGATCCCGCGGCGGCGGCGGCCTGGCAGGCGCGCGGCCTCGGCCGGGCAGTGCTCGGCAGCGAAAGTCTGGCGCGGGCGCCGGGCCCCGGCGAGCTCGACCCCGGCGTGCTGCTCTCCCTGGACTATCGAGGTGGCGATTTTCTCGGTCCCGCGGCGTTGGAGGCCGACGCCGGGTGCTGGCCGGAGGACGTCATCCTGATGACCTTGGCCCGGGTCGGCAGCAATGCCGGACCGGACCTGGCGACCCTGGCTCGTTTCCGGGCCCGGGCGGCCGGCACGCGTTTCCTCGCTGCCGGCGGCGTGCGCCACGCCGACGACCTCGCCGCCCTGGCCGAGGCCGGCGCGGCCGGCGTGCTGCTCGCTTCGGCGCTGCATGACGGCGCCTTCAGCGCGGCGCAGCTGGCCGAGCTTTCGGCTCCGGCCCGTCCTGCCATGGCCGCCAGGGCGAGCGGCCGAGGGCCGGATCGGTGAAGCGGCCGAGCAGCGGATTCTTGCCCAGGGCCTGCCAGGCCGCCAGGTCCGGTCCGCTGTACCGGCACCAGGACTGGGGGGTCTCGTAGAGCGTGAGGCTGGCCAGGCCGGGGAGGTAGTCGATCAGGCGTTCCCAGATATACACGCAGATCAACTCCGTGGTGGAACGCCAGGCCAGGTCGGGGGTGGCGTAGTTCAGGGTGTGGTGGTCGAAGTCCTCGACCACCCGGGCGTTGACCACCCGCTTCAGGTATCCGTAGTCGAGCAGACAGCCGGTCGCGGGGTCGATCGGGCCGCGCACCTCGACCTGGAGGACATAGCGGCCGCCATGCAGGTTGCGGCACTTGGCCGGGTGGTCGGTGAGGAAATGGGCGGCGTCGAAGACCACCTCCTTGGTGACCGAAATCGTCGGGGTGTCCGGGTGGAAGCGCGCCCAGACGCCCGGCATGGCCGTCAGTTCCGCCTCAAGCCCGGCCAACAACCGTTCGGTGTCCGTCAGGGCCAGGGTGCGCAGGAGCGGCTGGCCGGCATCCAGTCGTCGGGTGCGCACGGCCAGGTCCCGGGCCAGGTACTGGGCGGCGTCGTCGGCTTCGTCGGGCGAAACGAACGGCAGGAAGAGATAGCCGGCGTGCAGTTCGGCCGCGTGGGCGACATAGGTCGCGTATTTCAGCGCCGGCGGAGGCGGGGGTTCCGTGGCCGGCGGCCAGGCGCCGACCAGGTTGCGCTTGTGGGCGACCAGACGGTTGCGGGCCATCACCCGGTGGCTGCCCGGTTCCGCCAGGTACTCCTGGCGGTAGCGGAAGCCGTAGGGTGCGAGCCGGGCGAGGTCCCAGAACAGCAGGTCCAGCCAGGCCACCTCGCCCTCGACGCGGCACACGGTACCCCGTTCCGCCACCCGTCCGGCCAGGCGCAGACCGGCGAGTACGGCCCGGGCCGGCTCGTCCGGCACGGTGCCGGCGGAAAGAGGCGCGACTTCCGCCTCCCCGAGGGCGTCCGGGCCGACCAGCCGATCCAGGGGCAGGGCGTGGCGCAGGGCGTACTCCTGCAGCGTGAGGCCGCTGCAGGCGTGTAGGTGGCGGTTGTCCGGCGCCGCCACCTCGCTACCGCATTCCAGGCAACGCACTGTGCGGTCCGCTCAGTTGTGGGCCGCGAAGGGGTGGCCGGCGTCCGACTTCCGGGCCACGACCTCGGCCGCGCTCGGCTGGCCCGCGACGGCACGCTTGATGGACTGCTTGGTGGCTTCATAGTTGAAGTCCTGGATCTTGGCGTCGTCCGCCGCCTCCCAGTGGATGAAGACGCCGACGCAGATGTAGACGTCGTCGGCCTCGGCGGCCGGGATGGTGCCGTCCTCGACGCAGTCGGCCACGGCCATGGCGACGCCGCGCTGGGCCGGGCCGAACATCTGCACCGCCTGCTTGGCACCCTTGATGGTGACCTTGTTGAACATCATGGTGTTCGGCTTGCAGGGGAGGTTGGGGGCCACCACCGCGAGCAGGGAGGTGAAGCCGTCCTTGTTGTTGACCAGGCCGTTGCAGAAGGCGGCCTCGGCGGCGCTGCCGCGCGGGCCCATGATCAGGTCGATGTGGGCCACTTCGTTGCCTTCGCCAACCAGCGCCTCGCCAACCATCACGCGATCGATCTTAGCCATCGTTTGTTCTCCTTGGGACAGTACCGACTCGGTAGTTCTGGAGTATCCGGCCCCCGCCGAGTCTTCCGCGGGCCGGGTACGGTTTCACACCTATACGGGTGTCTCGGGACGCTCCGGCACGGGGCCGGAACGGTTGTCGGGGTGGGCCGGCGCGGCGCCCAGGCGGTCGGCCAGCCAGGTCGCCACGCACAGGTCGGCGCTCGTGCCGGGATTGATGCCGTCGGCCTTGAGCCGCCGATCCAGGTCTGCCAAGCCTGGCCGAACGGCCGCCCAGTCGACCGCCGCTCGGGTGGCGGCCAGGCACTCGGCGGCCTGGCGGCGGACCCGCTCGGCGGTGTCCTCGCCCCGCTTGCGTGCCACGTGGCTATCCGGGAAGGCGGCCAGGAACGCCAGGTAGACGGCCACGAGTGCCCGGCTGTCGTCCCGCCAGCGCCGGCGCCCGGCGCTCAGGGCCGGGAGGCCGATCTCGAACACGTCCCGGAACCCGGTGGCGTACTGGTGGGCGATGCGGTCGCGCGCCGCCGCCGCCTGCATCGCCGCCAGCAGGGTGACGTCGGCGGCGGCGTGAACGTCGTGTGCCTCGGCGTGCCCGAGGCCCCCCGGGGCGGCCAGCGCGATGGCCCGGAATGCCCAGTCGGCGTCCGCCAGGCTCAGATCCGCCAGGACCCCGCGCAGGCGCGTGGCCAGGCTGGCGCCGGGGCGCCCGGTCTCCGCGGCCAGGAGCAGCGGGGCCGTGAGCAGCAGGATGCCCAGGTTGGTGTTGCAGGCGACGGCGGCGCGCGTTGCCGCCACCGCCAGGTAGATCCGTTCGCCGACCGGGCGACCAGGTGCGCACAGGAACGGCGCGGCGACCTCGGCGCTGACCAGGAAGTCCTCTGCGCGCATACCGTGGCCGGGAGATTCCTGGCTGACGTTGCCCGGTTTGAAGGCCGCCACGTCCAGGGCGCAGGCCGCCACGAAGGCGTCGGCTCGGGCGGGCATCGGGTTCGCCAGGCGGGCGGTCACGCGCGCCGCTCCGCGCGGCCGGGCGCCACCCGCCGGTCGATGAAGTCGTCCACCAGGAGGCCGGCGATGTCGGTCGTTGCGACCCCTTGCAGGCCCCGCCAGGCCGGGATGCTGTTCACCTCGATGACCATCAGGCGGCCGTCGCGTCCCCGCATCAGGTCGACGCCGGCATAGTCCATCGCCAGCGCCCGGGTGGCGGCCTCTGCCAGCCGGTGGAGCTCGGGGTCGGCGGGCGCCGCCGCACAGGCCGCCCCTGGGCGACATTGTTGATCCAGGAGGTGCCGCGGCGGGTCATGGCGGCGCGCGCGGTGCCGCCGATCACCAGTACCCGGTAGTCCTCCCAGCCGTCGTTCTCGGCGCCCACGTAACGCTGCAGGTAATAGACATTCTGGTAGTCGGCGCCGGCCGGCAGGTCGGCGGGCTGGCGGAGCCGGCGCAGGCCCTTGCCCTGGGAGCCGAACATCGGCTTCAGCACCAGTTCGTGGCCGCGTGCGACCTCGCGCATCAGGAGGGCGCGGGCATGGCTTTCCGATTCCACCACCCAGGTCGGCGGGGTGGCCAGGCCGGCCCGGTGCAGGAGCAGACTGGTCATGGCCTTGTCGACGCTCTTCTCGATCGCCCGCACGGGGTTGTACACGGGCACTCCGAGATGGGGCAGCAGATGCAGGAAGTCGAGCCGCAAGGTGACCTGCTCCAGGCTGCCGCCGGCCACCCCGCGCACGAAGGCGCCGTCCGGCAGGCGTTCCTCGAAGCCCGGCAGGACCAGCCCGCCCAGGCCAGCGTCGAGGTCTACCCGGCATTGGCCCAGGGACACGTAGACGGCCTGGTAGCCGCGCGCCGCGAAGGCGCGCGTGAGGCGTTTGCCATGCCAGCCGGGCTCGTCCGTGAAGATGGCCACGCGGCCGATGGGGGAGGCGGGGCGTCTCATGCGAAGGAGCGCTCCAGCAGGTCGGGGTCGAGTCGGCCGGCCTGGAACGTGCGGCCGCTGTCCAGGCAGGTGACCGCCACCTTGGCGGGCGCGAACAGCAGCGGGTCGATCTTGTAGAAGTCGTAGCCGGCGGCCTTGAAGACGTCGGCAAAGGGGGCGCCGTAGGCCGCCGACGCGGAACTGGGCAGGCGCCGGGCCAGGTCCTCGGCCGCCGCCTCCTCGCCGCGCACGAACAGGTGCACCCGGCCGCCGAACAGGATGGCGTCGTTGCTGCGCCCCATCGCGGCCAGAAAGTCCGGCGTGGGCGGACAGACCGGCGCCGTCGCCATGCCGTCGACGATGTGCTGGAGCGGGAAGCCGAGGAAATGGGCCTTGTGCATCGCCACCTCGAGCACCCGCGCCACCACCTGGACTCCGCCCGCCAAGCTCGTGGTCGGGGTGAGGATGATGGTCAGGCGATCCGCGGCCACCCCGCATTGCCGGGCGACGCGGTCGAGCAACCCGACCGGCGGCGTCTTGGCGGTCTCGAGCACGAGGCAGGCCCGTTCGGCGGTGTCCCGGTAGCCCAGCTCCGAATACAACTCCTCCTTGCCGGCCAGCGCCCGCCCAGGACCCGAACCGAGGGCGAAGAAGGCGCCCTTGCCTTCGCCTTCGGCGAGGCTCCATCCTGCATATTGGCTGCCCAGGCAGGCGAGCACCGGTTGCGCGGTGGCGACGTTCAGTTCCCAGGGCCAGTCGGGGTGGCCGCCCGCCGGTTGGAGGCGGACCCGGCCAAGGCCGCCCAGGCATATCTCGGCGATGCGCCGGCCGGCCTCGATGCCGCCTGGCGCGGCGATGCCGGCGTCGATCAGGCGGGTGCCGTTGTCGAGTCGCTGGACACCAAGGCGGAGGCTGGCCGCATCGGCCACCAGATTTTCCACGAGCGGGGCGGCGAGGCGGTTCAGGCTGACGGTATCTGAGGTAGGCATGGCGTATGAGTGGGTTCAGCAGACGCCGACGGGCGTCGCGAGGGTGTCGAATCGGTCCAGCAGCGCGGCACGCATGCTCTGGGCGGCGGCGCTGGCCGCGCCGGCGTCGGCCCCGGCGGCGGCAACGCAGCAGAGCGGGTCGCCGGCGGCGACGACGGTGCCGGGATTCGGGAGGTCGGCGCAGGCGTCCGGCCAGCTGAACCGGTTGGGCACGCGGGCCGGGCGGCGGGCGTAGACGACGGCGCTCGCGAGAGCGCCGGCCGGTTGCGGCAGGCTATCGGGCAGGTGCCCGCGGCAGGCCTCCCGATGCAGCCGGAACAATGGCGGCAGCGGGGAGACGTCCCACAACGACAGGCTGGCGGTGGGACGCGGATTGAGTTCGAGCAGCCACCAGCCGGTCTCGCCGATGATGAAGTCGATGCCGTTGAGGCCGCGCAGGCCGAGGGTCCGGGTAAGGTCGGCGGCGGCCGCGACGATGGCGGTGCCGAATCCGCCCGGGCAGTCGGGCAGGCGCACCGAGCCGGCGTAGCTCCAGGCCGAGGGGGCCTCTGCGGGTGCCGCCAGGGCGCCGTTGAAGCCGACCGGTCTGACGTCGCGGCGGTCCGCGAGGAACAGGAGCGAGCCGGGACGGCCGGCCACCCGGCGCTGGTAGTAGCGGCCGGGGTACCGGCGACCGCCGGTGGCCGTGGCGGGCAGGATGTGGCTGCCGCCACAGCCGCCGGCAAGTTTGGCGAGCCAACCGGCGGCTGCCGGCGGCGGCTCCAGGCGGGTCTCCGGATGCGGGATGCCGAGTTCGTCGAGGAGGACGGAGAAGCGCGCCGGGTCCGCACACGCCGCCACGGTTTCCGGGTCGTTGCCCAGGAGTTCACGGCCCTCCGCCAGGCGCGCGAGCAACTCCGGACGGGCCTCGAACCCGGAGCCGTAGACCAGTTCCCGGGCGTCGGGCGCGAGGTCGTCGGCGGTCCGCAGCAACGACTCGCGGTCGAAGCTGTAGTCCGGCCCGAGTGGGACGCGTGCCCAACGGCGGCCGAGGCGGCGGGCGTCGAGGTCGGCGAAGGCGTCGATGCCGATGCTGGCGACGCCCGCCCGGGCCGCGGCGGCCGCCAGGGCGCGGGCCGACAGGGAGACGATCAGGCAGGTGTCAGCCGACATGCCGGCGCGCCTCCGCCATGGCCTCGGCGAAGCCGAGGTAGACCGGCGCCTCGGTTGTCCGCATGGCCTGCAACAAGCCATGCTGGACCTTGTATTTGACGTTGCCGATGGCCAGGGGCCCGATGGCCAGGGCGCCGCCCAGGGCCACGCCGTCGTCCATGACGCCGATGCCGGCGATCCCGGACGGCGGCACGGCGTTGATGTCGGCCGCGACCAGCAGTCCGGTCGCCAGGGCCAGGTGGCGTTCGTCGAGCACGCGGACACCGGCCTTCGCGGTGCACAGGGCGACCTCGGTTTCGGCGATCAAGGCGTCCTTGCCGGCCTCGCTGGCGGCGTCGGCGGCCCGGATGTCGAGGCCGAGACGGGCCCGGATGGCGGCGACCGCCGCCTCGGCACGGGCCGGGCCGTCGTGACCGGGAATGGTCACCCGGGCACCGGCCTGGGCGGCCAGGATTGCCGCCACCATGCCCACCGGGCCGGTGCCGCCGAATACGGTGACGCGGCGTCCGTTCAGCCCGCCGCGTCCGGCCACGGCGTGCTCGGCCTTGGCCACCATGGCGGCGGCCGTGGTGTAGGCGCCGCTCGGGTCGGCGAATACGGACACCTGGAAGGGCGGCACCATGGCCAGGCGGGCAGCCTCGAGCATGGCGTGGGCGAGGAGGGCGTCGCGCCCGCCGATGAAGATGCCCGTGCGCCGGGCGCCCTTGGGGCCGCGCGAAAAAATGGCGTCCTGGGTGAAACCGGCGATCTCGTCGGGGCCGACCCCGGCGTAGGGGATCACCGCGTCCCAGCCGGCGTCGTAGGCCATGTTGACGTCGAAGGGGCTGACCCGGTTGGCGGGAGTGGCGAAATGCAGCAGGTAGGGCTTTTCCATGGTTTTGCTCGGCAAGGTGTCGTTCATGTGGCGCTCGCCCGAGCCGGAATGCGTTCTACGCTCAGGTCGGCACCGCGATTGCGGCCGGAGCAGACCAGGAACTCCAGGCCCTGATCGGCGAACGCGCTCCGTAGCGCCCGGAGCAGGGCATGGGCACGGGTCTCGGAGTCGAGCAGGACGAACCCGGTCGGCCCCCACGAGCTTTGGCCGACCCCGCTGGCGCCGTTGTGCGCACACCAGTCGAGCGCCCGGGCTACCCGCCGGCTGGCGAAACGTCCCCCCTGGGCCGGCGCGAAGTGGTCGCCGACGGCCGCCTGGATGGCGCTGATGGCGGCGCCGAAACCGGCGATGTCGTGCTCCGCCAACGCCGGCAGGGCCTGCATCAAGGCCAACCGGCACAGGCGGCCGGCCTGCTGTTCGGAAAACATGGGCAGCGCCGCGAAGGCTTCCTTCTCGGCGGCGCCGTGGAGTCCGCGGAAGCCGTCGTCCAGAATCAGCAGCAGGCGCCAGCTGGCGGGAAAGTCCAGGCGCGCGGTGATCCGGGGCGGTTCCTCGGTCGCACCGCGGCCGCCGTCGAGCACGAAACCGCCCTGTTCGAACAGGCCGAGGCCGATGCCGGAGCGTTGGCCGCGGTTGAGCGTCGCCGCCAACGCGCGAGCATCGCACTCGGCGCCGTACAGGTGTGCGAGGGCGCTGGCCACGGCGAGGGCGAGCTGGGTGCCCGAGCCGAGGCCGGCGTGTTCCGGGATGGCTCGGTGGACGACGATATGGGCGCCCGTGGCGATCCCCATGTGGCGCAGCGCCAGCCGGGCATAGGTCTCGGCACGGCGGGCCTGGGGCCCTTCGGCGCAGATCCGGTCGGCCGTCTGCGCGGTAACCGTGGTGGCCACCTCGTCGAGCGCGAGGCCGAGGCTACCGAAACGGCGGCCGAGACCGCCGTGCAGGTCGAGAAAGCCGAGGTGCAGCCGGGCAGGGGCGCTGACGGTCGTGCTGTAGAGGTGGGCGGTCATGCAACGTCTCGTTGGTCGGTGTCGGGGCACCCGGACTGCAATATCCATGCCATGAAAAAATGCCATACCAATCAGCGGGCTAGCCTCGTCGCCGGGGCGGAGCCTCGTGACAGACTGTCACGCCGGGCGCCCCGGTGGCGGTACAGCCGGACACCCGCCCGGCAGTCCGGCCAGGCGCCTGAAGCGATTGATTCGCGGACGAAAATCAGCATCGGTCCGGGCGTGGCATGAATCCTGCTGTTGGCCATCCGGTTTCATGTCCGGCAAGGCGAAGTGTCCGATACCCATTACTGCTGTCCATTCTGCGGACTCGTCTGTGACGACCTGTCCGTCGACCTGCCCGGCTGCCCGCGTGCCGTGCAGTTGAGCACCGCGCCGGCGCTCGGCGTGGCGCGGTCGAACGGAAGCGAGGTCGACACCGCCGCCGCGGTCGCCGCCGCCGCGGCCATCCTGCGCGGTGCCCGCCGACCCCTGGTCGCAGGGCTGGCCTGCGACGTCACCGGCCATCGCGCCGCCCTGGACCTGGCGGAGCGCACGGGCGCCGTGGTGGACCACATGAACGGGGCCGGCCAGTTTCGCAACTGGCTGGCCTTCCAGGACGGCGGCTGGATGAGCACTACCCTTTCCGAAGTGCGCAATCGGGCCGACGTGGTCGTTCTGGCCGGCACCGACGCCACGGCCTTTCCCCGTTTCTTCGAGCGCTGTCTGGCGCCCGAATCCCAGTTTGGCGAACTGTCCCGGCGAGTGATCGTCTTGGGGGACTCCCACTCCTTCCCCCCCGAACGCCTGGCCGGGACAGCTCTCGCCATCCCCATCGCCAAAGAACGCCTGGGCGAGCTGTGTGCCGCCCTGCGCGCCCGCCTGGCGGGCCGCCTCGTGGCGGCCGGCACCGTCGCGGGTATGGCGCCGGAGCAGCTCGACGCCTTGCTCGCCACGCTCAGGGCCGCCCGCTATGGCGTGCTGGCCTGGAATGCCGCCGAGCTGGATTTCCCGGACGCCGACCTGGCGGTCCGCGCCATGGCGGATCTGGTCACCGACCTCAACCGGGTTGGCCGCTGGGCGGTCCTGCCGCTCGGCGGCAGCGACGGCGATACCTCCGCCGCGCAGGTTTGTACCTGGCGCACCGGCTATCCGCTACGGGTCGGCTTCGAGGCCGGCGGGCCGCACTACGAACCCCTGTCCCACGAGACCGGCCGCCTGTTGGCCATGGGCGGGGTGGACGCGCTGCTGTGGATCTCGGCCTTGGACCCGGAACGCCGGCCGCCCGAGACGGATTGCCCGGTCATCGTGCTCGGCCGGCCGGACATGACCTTCGAACGCCCCCCGGCGGTGTTCATCCCGGTGGCGGTACCCGGCCTGCATCATGCCGGATTCCTGCACCGCATGGACGGCGTCGTGGCCTTGCCGCTGAGCGCGCGCACGGCCACCGGCCTGCCGGCCGTCGCCCAGGCCCTGGCGGCCATTGCAAAGGAGTTGAGCCGTGCTCAGGCTTAAGAACGGACGCCTCTACGACCCCGCGCGCGGGGTCGACGGCCTGGTGCAGGACCTCTACGTGGACGCCGGACGGGTCGTCCCCGCGCCGGGTCCGGAGGTCCGGATCGATGCCGAGCTGGATTTGGCCGGCAAGGTTGTGATGGCCGGTGCCATCGACCTGCACACCCATATCGGCGGCGGCAAGATGAACATCGCCCGTGCCCTGTTGCCGGAAGACCATCGCGGCGATCGGGTCCCGGCCAGCGATCTCGGCGCCGGCGGCTTCATGCACGCCGGCTGCGGCCACGCCGCACCCTCCACCTGGACGACCGGCTACCGCTACGCCGAGATGGGCTATACGGCCTGCTTCGAACCGGCCATGCTGCCCGCCAACGCCCGCCACGCCCACCTGGAGATGGGCGACATCCCGATGGTGGACAAGGGGGCCTACGCCATGCTGGGCAGCGACGATTTCTTTCTGCGTCTGCTCGCCGCCGGGGCCGACCCACGCCTGATCGCCGACTACGTCGGCTGGACCCTGGACGCCAGCCAGGCCATGGCGATCAAGGTGGTCAACCCGGGCGGCATCTCGGCGTTCAAGTTCAACACCCGCGCCCTGGCGCTGGACGAGGCCCATCCCTATTACGGGGTCACGCCGCGTCAGGTGATCGGCGCCCTGGCGCGGGCGGTGCATGATCTCGGCCTGGCGCACCCCCTGCACGTGCACGCCAGCAACCTGGGCGTACCCGGCAACGCGGACACCACGCTGGCGACCATGGCGGCGGCCGAAGGCTTGCCCATCCACCTGACCCATATCCAGTTCCACAGCTACGGGACCGAGGGCGAGCGGCGCTTCTCCTCCGAGGCGGAGCGCATCGCCGACGCCATCAACCGCCAGGGCAACGTCTCGGCCGACGTCGGCCAGATCCTGTTCGGGCAGACCGTCACCGCCTCCGGCGACACCATGGGCCAGCACCGCAATCACCGGCACGCGAGCCCGGACAAGTGGGTGGTCATGGACATCGAGTGCGATGCCGGCTGCGGCGTGGTGCCTTTCCGGTACAAGGACAAGAATTTCGTCAATGCGCTGCAGTGGGCGATCGGGCTGGAACTGTTCCTGCGCGTCACCGACCCGTGGCGCATCTTTCTGACCACGGATCACCCCAACGGCGCCCCCTTCACCAGCTACCCGCACCTGATCCGCCTGCTCATGGACCGCGATTTCCGCAACGCCAAGCTGGACGAAATCCACCCCGAGGCCGCCGCCCACAGCCAGTTGCGCGGCCTGACCCGGGAATACAGCCTGTATGAGATCGCCGTCATGACCCGCGCCGCCCCCGCGCGGTCGCTGGGCCTGGCCGAGCGCGGCCATCTGGGGCCCGGCGCCGCCGCCGACATCGTGGTGTATCGGGACGACGCCGACCGCGAGGCCATGTTCGGAAAGCCCGAGTACGTATTCAAGGACGGCGAACTGGTCGTCCGCGACGGCCGCGTGGTGAAGGTGGTCAACGGTGCCCTGCACGCCGTCAAGCCGGAATACGACAAGGGCATCGAGAGGCCCCTGAATGACTATTTCGACCGCTACATGACGGTGAAGATGGCGCACCTGAAGATCGCCGACGACGAGGTCTGCGCCTGTGGCGCCAGCAAGTTGGTCCCCCACGCGTGCACGAGGCATTCGTCATGATCATCAACGGCGTCGCCATCGACGACACCTACGCCGAGGCCTTCGGCATGAAGGCCACTCGTATCCTGATCACGGCGGACACGCCGGCCTGGGCACGGCACGCCGCCAATGCCGCCTTCGGGTTCGCGACGTCGGTGATCGCCTGCGGCTGCGAGGCGGGCATCGAGCGCGAGCTGTCGCCGGAGGAGACACCGGATGGCCGCCCGGGGCTGTCCGGCCTGCTGTTCGCGGTCTCCACCAAGGAGCTGGCCAAGCAGTTGGAGCGACGGGTCGGCCAGTGCGTGCTCACCTGTCCAAGCACGGCGGTATTCGCCGGCTGCGCCGGCGAGGAGCAGTTGCCCCTCGGCCGCAACCTGCGCTATTTCGGCGACGGCTGGCAGATGTCGAAGGTGATCGCGGGCCGGCGTTACTGGCGCATACCCGTGATGGACGGGGAGTTCCTCGCCGAGGAGTCCACCGGCCTCCTGCGCTCGGTGGGGGGCGGCAACTTCCTGGTCCTGGCCCGTTCCCGCGCCCAGGCCCTGCTAGCCTGCGAGGCCGCCGTGGCGGCAATCCGGAAGGTACCCGGCGCAATCGCCCCGTTCCCCGGCGGGGTCGTGCGCTCCGGCTCCAAGGTCGGTTCCAAATACAAGGCGTTGCCGGCTTCGACCAACGACGCCTTTTGTCCGACGCTACGCGGCGGTGTCCGTTCCGAATTGACGCCGGAGGTCGAGGCGGTGCTGGAGATCGTCATCGACGCGGTCACCGACGCGGACATGCGGGTGGCCATGAAGGCCGGCATGGCCGCCGTGTGCGGCCTGGGCGCCGAGGCCGGCATCGTGCGGCTGTCGGCGGGCAACTACGGAGGCAAGCTGGGCCAGTTCCACTACCGCTTGCGGGAGATCCTGGCATGACCGCCACGACCCTGACCCTGCGTGCCGGCATCGCCGGAACCGTCGACCTCGGCGGCGTGCTGCCGGAAACCCTCGTCCGCGCGGACGCCGGACGGCTCGTCGTCGGCCTGGACGGCCGGCCGGTCGAACTCGCCGAGTTGTTCACCCTGCGCCCGGGGGACGCCGACAGCCTCGTGGTCGAGGCCGAAGGGGTGCGCCTGGACAATGTCGGCCGGGCCATGACGGCCGGCCGCCTGCGCCTGGAAGGGCATGCCGGCGACTATGCGGGCGAAGCCATGCGGGGCGGCGAATTGCTGATTGCCGGCGATGCCGGTGATTTCGCCGCTTGTGCCATGCGCGCCGGCCTGCTGCGCATCGACGGCCGGGCGGGCGACTGGCTGGCGGCCGCCCGGACCGGCGAACGGGCCGGTATGGCGGGTGGCGTCGTCGCGGTCGCCGGCGGTGTCGGCGACCGCCTGGGCGACCGCATGCGCCGTGGCCTGGTATTGGTGAGGGGCAGGGCCGGGCGCGCCTGCGGCGCCCGCATGCTGGCCGGTACCCTGGCGGTGGCCGGCGGCTGCGACGATCTCGCCGGCTTCGGCTTGCGCCGCGGCAGCCTGGTCCTGGGGGTCGCCCCCGAACTAGGTGCGACCTTCAACGAGGCCGGCGTGGCGGACCTGCCCTGGCTGGGTCTGCTGCGCCGCTACGCGGACGCCATCCTGCCGGGGGCGGTGTTCGCGGGCACGCGGGCGCGGCGCTGGCAGGGTGATCTGGCCCAGGGCGGCAAGGGTGAAGTGTTGGTGCCGGCATGCGGGTGATCTTCATGCGCCACGGCGAGTCGGAATACAACCTGCGCAAGCTGTGCAACGCCGACCCCGCCGTGGCCGTCGGGCTGACCGAAGACGGCCGCGCGCAGTCGCGCCGGGCGGCGCAGCGCTGGCGCGACCTGCCGTTCGGCCGGGTCTACGTATCGCGCCTGCAGCGTGCCCAGGAGACGGCCGCCATCGTCTGCGGCGGCCATTGTCCGGCCATCTGCGTCGATGCCCGTTTGGACGACCGCCGGACCGGTTACGAGGGGCGGCCGGTGGAAACGTACCTGCGCGCCATGGGGGCCGCACCCGATCCGTTCGACTGGAAGGCGGGCGACGGCGAGTCCTACCGGGAGATGGTGGCGCGGGTGGACGATTTTCTCGACGACCTGGCCGGTGCCGGCGCCCAGTCGGCCCTGGTCGTGACCCACCATGAGGTTCTCCAGGCGGTAGCCGGGCGTTTCCGGCGCCTCGATCTGGACGCGATGTGGCGGGTCTGGCTGGGCCACTGCGAAACGCTCTCCTTCGAGCTGTAGATGCTGCGTTGCGGCCGCTTCCTCTTCGACCTGCGGGCGCCGCTGGTGATGGGCATCGTCAACGTCACGCCGGACTCGTTCTCGGATGGCGGCCGCTACGCCGACCCGGAGCGAGCGATTGCCCACGGCCTGCGTCTGCGCGACGAGGGCGCGCACATCCTGGACATCGGCGGCGAGTCCACCCGGCCGGGCGCCCGCCCGGTCACCGAGGCCGAGGAACGGGAGCGCGTCCTGCCGGTACTCACCGCCCTGCGCGACTGCGGTGCCGCGCTGTCCGTCGACACCATGAAACCGGGGGTGATGGCGGCCGCGCTGGTCGCGGGCGCCGACCTGGTCAACGACGTGAACGCGCTGCGCGCACCCGGTGCCCTGGAGGTGGTGGCCGGAACGGACTGCGGCGTCTGTCTGATGCACATGCAGGGCACGCCGGAGACCATGCAACTGGCCCCGCGCTACGGCGATGTCGTGGCGGAGGTGGCCGAGTTCCTGGCGCGCCGCGTGCAGGCCGTGGGCGAGGCCGGCATCGCCGGCGAACGGCTGCTCGTCGATCCCGGCTTCGGGTTCGGCAAGACCCGCGCCCAGAACGTCGCCCTGTTCCGCGCCATCCGTCGTTTCGCCGACCTGGCGCCTGTCCTGGTCGGGGTTTCACGCAAACGCCTGTTCGGGGAAGGCGCCGGCCTGGCGCCGGGCGACCGGCTGGCGCCGAGCGTGGCGGCCGCGCTGCTGGCGGCCCGGGCCGGCGCCGGCGTCCTGCGGGTCCACGACGTGGCCGCGACGGTGGCGGCGCTCGAGGTCCTCGAGGCGCTGGAACCCGGCCACTGACCACGTTTGTTCAACTTTCTGCGAGGAGCTTACCGATGCGCATTCCTACCCTGTTCTGCGCGGCCGCCATGGCCGTATCCGTCAACGCCGCCGCCACGGATGTGCGCGTGGACCACGCCTGGATGCGCGCTACCCTGCCCGGGCAGCGGGTGGCGGCCGGATTCATGGACCTGACCGCCGGGCGCGACCTCGTCCTCGTGGGGGCCAGCAGCCCGGTGGCCGAAACGGTGGAATTCCATTCGATGGGCGTGGCGGACGGCAAGATGCAGATGCGGGCGCTCAAGACCATCGCACTGCCCAAGGGCAAGACCGTCGGCTTGGCTCCGGGGGGCATGCACGTCATGTTGATCGGAATCAAGGCGCCCATCGGCGCGGGCCGGCCGGTCCCCGTGCAGTTGGTCTTCGAGGACGGCCGGGGCGGCAAGAGCACCGCGACCGTGGAAATGCGGGTGAGCCCCCGCCAGGACTGATGGCCGGGTCGGCCGCTGGCGACGGCGGGCCGTGGCGCCACGCGACCGGCCGTCATGGCGCACGGCGACCGGTACCCGGTGCCGGTGCGCGAGTGCGGTGGCGTTCCGGGGCGGGGCCTTCGGGGCGCGTAATAGTACGTGCAAAAAATCGTAGACCTACGGATTTCCCGGTGCCCGGCAGACGTTTCTAATTCCAACGACCCGGTCTAGACCGGGGCCGCCCGGGTTGGCCGCCAGCCCGGCATGAGAGCGCAACGAGGCAAAGGAGACTGATAATGCTGCAAGCCGCACAAGAGCGGGACGCCCAGGCGCGTCCCTTCGAGCAAAGCATCAAGCGTTTCGGCGCGACCGTGATGGCTGATCCCGCCCTGCTCGAGAGGCTGGACGCCGCGCCGGACAAGGAGAGCTTCATCCGGCTTTACAGGGACTTGGCGGCCAGCAACGGCATCCACTTTTCCCGGGACGAACTGCTCGTTGCGGTACAGGAGCAGAAACAGGGTCGCAACTGGGTGATCCCCAAGGCCGTGCTGCGCATGATCGCCGAGCGCTTCTGAAGGGGGCCGCCATGTCGAACGAGATCAAGACCAATACCGGCCGCGTGGTGGGCCACTGGAATGGCGACAGCGCCCAGGACCTGATGACGGAGATCGGTCGCATCAAACAGGGGCTGCGCCAGGAGAATTCCGCCGAGTACCTGGACTCCCGCCGCATGCCCCATCGTGACCAGTTGCCCGCTGACCTGCTCGACTTCCGGGCTTACCACTTGTGGGGATGCGACCGACAGGGGGCCTGTCTGGTGGGCACCAATGCGAACCGCATCGAAGCGTTGGAAAAGGTGCGCTCATTTTCCCTCATCGAGCACCACTGACCGGCCCGTCACGCCCGCCCGCGGCCCGCCGCCCTGCCGGTCCGTGGGCGGCCGCGCGCGCCGCGGTTGCCGTGATTCCGTTCCCCGCCCAGCCCCAGGAGGCGTCATGCCGGTCCTTCCCGCCATCAGCCGCGAATCTCGTCCGACGGCGCCGACGCACGGCGGCGGTTTGCAGAGCATTCTTTACAAGGTGCAGGAGATCGCCAAGGACGTAGTGGCGCCGGCCGCCGAGGCCACGGACCGGGACGCGCGCTGGCCGAGGCAGGGCATCGGCGCCTTGCAGCAGGCCGGCTACGGCGGCCTGGTGGTGCCCTGCGCCTATGGCGGCAACGGCCACGGCCTGCTGGCTCTGGCCAAGGTATGCGAACTGCTGGGCCAGGAATGCGCCTCGACCGCCATCTGCTATGGCATGCATTGCGTAGGCAGCTCGGTGATCGCCGCCAACGCCACGCCAGATCAACGGGAACGCTTCCTGACGCCCATCTGTGCCGGCCGCCACATCACCACCCTTTCCCTCAGCGAGGCCGGTACGGGCGCCCACTTCTATCTGCCCCAGACCACCCTCGAGGCGGTATCGGACGAGGTCTACGGCCTTACCGGCAGCAAGACCTTCGTCACCAACGGCGGCCACGCGGATTCCTACGTGGTGTCGGCCGTGGCGGCCTCGCCGGCTGCGCCGGTCGGGCAGTTCTCCTGCGTGGTCCTGCCGGCCGGGACCGAAGGCGTCAAGTGGGGTGCCGACTGGGACGGCCTGGGCATGCGTGGCAATTCCTCCCGGACCATGGAATTGCACGGTGCCCGCATCCCGCGGAATAACCTGCTCGGCAAGGAGGGCGACCAGATCTGGTACATCTTCAACGTGGTGACGCCCTATTTTCTCATCGCCATGGCGGGCACCTTCCTGGGCGTGGCCACCACCGCGCTCGAGGAGGCGCGGCGCCACCTGAGCCGGCGCTACCACACCCATGTCGGTGCCAGCTTGGCACAGGCGCCGGTACTGCAACACCGCCTGGGTAGCCTGTGGGCGGTACTGGAGCGCACCCGCCGGCTCACCTACCACGCCGCCGCCAGCTTCGACGCCGGCGAGCCGGACGCCCTTACCGCGGTGATGGCGGCCAAGGTGGAGGTGGCGGACTGTGCGGTAAGCCTGGTGAACGAGGCCATGACCCTGTGCGGCGGCATCGGTTACCGCAACGGCGCGCGCCTGCACCGGCTTCTTCGGGACGCCCGGGCCGCCCATCTCATGTCGCCCACCACGGACATCCTGCGCATATGGATCGGCCGCGCGTTGCTGGGCCAACCCCTGCTGTCCGACTGAAGCCGGTACGGCCATGACCGCCGCGTCGGTACCGGTACAGGCTGTCGTCCACCTGGTCGGGGTCGACGATGGCCTGGCCGGGGAGCTGCGCGAGCAGTTGAGCCCGGACATGCAACTGGTCCGCCTGGATGGCGACGAGCGCCTCTGGCAGGATTTTCAGGATGGCAGCCGTCCCGCCGACATGGTGCTGCTGGGCCTCGACTTGGCCGAGCCGGTACGCGTGGCGCAGCGCGTGCATGCCTACGACAAGCATGTGGCCATCCTGATCCTGAGCGCCGCCGCCCGGTGCACCCAGCTCAAGCGCACCTTGATGTTCAGCCCTTTTCTCGGCAACGAGGTGACACCCTGGTCCATGGCCGAACTGGAGGAACTGCCGGGGGCGATCCGTGCCGCGGTGGAACGCCGCCGACAGCGCATCCGTTACCTGAACACCATCGCCAATGCCCACATCCGCCTGGAGAAGCTGCCGCTGCTGCAGCCCGAGGCCAGCCATTACCTCGACCAGTTGCTGGACCATGCCCCGATCGGGGTCCTCACCGTGGATCCGTCGGGGGCCATACTCACCCTCAACCACCACGCCCTGGCCACGCTGGCGGTGAACGAGCGGGGGGCCCTGGGGCGGTCCCTGCCGGAACTGTTCCCGGAGCCCGAGCGGGAACGCCTGGGCACCCTGCTGGGCCGTTGCCTGAAGGACATGGCGCGCCTGCCGCCCGAGACCCTGGAGCTGGCCGTCCCGGACCGCGACATACGGCACATCGAGGTGACCCCCGCGCCCATGGCCTACCGTACCGGGCAGCGCGGCGTCATGCTGATCCTTCAGGACGTGACCGATCGGGTCGCCCTGGAGCGTGAGCGCCAGCAGGCCGAGGCGGAGTTGCGCCTGCATGCCACCGTGCTGCGCGCCTTCCATGAGATCAGTTCGGCGCCGGCCCTGCTTCTGGAGGAGAAGCTGCACCGCCTGCTCATGCTCGGTTGCGAGTTGTTCGGCCTACCGATCGGCACCCTGTCGCGCATCGACGGCCAGTGCTTCAGGGTGTTGGATGCGGTGAGCGAGCACCCGGAGTACGTCGCGGGCAGCAGCAAGGACCTGCAGGAGACCTATTGTGCCGCGACAGTGGCGTCCAGCGAGCCGGTGGCCTTCGAGCATGCCGGCGTCACCGAATGGCGGACCCATCCGACCTACCTGCGCTATGGCCTGGAGGCCTATATCGGCATGCGCGTGCAGGTGGACGGCGGCGTCTACGGCACCCTCTGCTTCGCCAGCCAGTCGCCGCGGGCCAAGCGTTTCGGGTCCGCCGACCGGGAGATCCTCAAGCTCATGTGCCAGTGGGTGGGCGGCGAACTGCAACGGGAACGGGCCGAGGCCCACATGCGCAAGCTGTCGGGCGCCCTGGAACAGACCGCGGATTCGGTCATCATCACCGATCACGACCGGCGCATCGAGTACGTGAATCCGGCCTTTGAGCGCCTTACCGGCTATTGCCAGGAGGAGGCGGTGGGGCACAAGACCTACTTTCTGCGTTCCGGCGTACACGACGAGAAGTTCTACGCCGAACTCCGGCGCACCATCAGCGGCGGCGGCGTGTTCCGTGGCGTGCTGGTGAACCGCAAGAAGAATGGCGAACTGTTCCATGAGCAGAAGACCATCACCCCGCTGAAGGACGGCCACGGCCGGATTACCCATTTCATCTCCACCAGCCACGACATCACGGAGTTGGTGAAAGCCGAGGCGCGAGGCCGGCGCCACCAGGCCGAGCTCGCCCACGTGGCACGCCTGAGCACGCTGGGGGAGATGACCTCCGGACTGGCGCATGAGTTGAACCAGCCGTTATGCGCCATCGTCACCTATGCCCAGACGTGTCTGCGCATCCTCGACAGCGGGGGTGGCGTCCGCCAGGTGCGCTATGGCCTGGAACAGGTTGTCCGCCAGGCGGAATTGGGCGGCGCGATCTTTCGCCGTTTGCGGAACTTCGCGCGCAAGGGCGATGCCCCCCGGCAACGGGTGGCGCCGGGCGACCTCATCCACGAGGTGGCCGGTTTCATCCGCGCCGAGGCCGAGCAGCACCAGGTCGGTCTGGAACTGGACCTGCCGCCCGGCCTGCCCCGGGTATGGGCGGACCCCATCCAGATCGAGCAGGTGCTGCTCAACCTCGTGCGCAATGGCCTGGACGCCATCGCCGGGTTGCCCGATGAACGTCGCTGCCTGCGGATCGGCGCGCATAGCCGGGACAACCGGAGCCTGCGGGTGTGCATCAGCGACGGTGGCCGAGGCTGTCCGCCGGAGGCGGTCGACCGTCTGTTCGAGCCGTTCTTCACCACCAAGCCGAGCGGTCTGGGCATGGGTCTCGGGATCAGCCAGAGTCTGATCGAGGCCCATGGCGGCCGCCTGTGGCTGGACGCCAACACCCGGAATGGGGCCACCTTCTGTTTCACCCTGCCGGTCGAGGAGGGTCAGCATGCTGACGAAGATCAATCCGCCGCCTAGGCCCACCGTGTTCGTGGTGGACGACAACGTTGCCGTGCGCGACGCCATACGCTGGCTGGTGGAACAGGTCGGCCTGCCGGTGAAGGCCTACGCCAACGCCAGCGAATTCCTGGCCGCCTACCGTCCCGGCATGCGTGGCTGCCTGGTCCTGGATATCCGCATGCCCGGGATGAGCGGCATCGAGCTCCAGGAGCGTTTGGCCCGGGCGGGCGTTCACCTGCCGGTCATCATCGTCACCGGCCACGGCGACATCCCCATCGCGGTCCGCGCCATGAAGGCGGGCGCCTTCGAGTTCCTGCAAAAGCCATTCAACGACCAAGCCCTGCTGGACGCCATCCAGGCGGCACTGGAGAAATTTGGCCAGGTCTGGGAACGCGAGGACCGCACCAGCGCGACCAGCCGCAACCTGGCCAGCCTGACGCCGCGCGAGCGGGAAGTGTTGGAGCAGTTGCGCCACGGCAAGCTCAACAAGGCGATTGCCGGCGACCTGGGGCTTTCCGTGCGCACGGTGGAAGGCCACCGGGCCAAGATAATGGAGAAGATGGGTGCGCGGACCCTCGGGCAGTTGATCGAGATGATCGTCAAGACGGTGCCGGGCGGGTAGGCGGCTGACCCGGCCGGCGGGGCGGTCTCGCGATACCGGTGACGCTCGGCGACGGCCCATCGGGAGCGCCGCGATGGCTCGGCCGCTCGCCGTCCCCGCGGCCGGCCGGCCGGACCGGACCGCAACGCTCGTGCATGCCACGCCACGGCCCACGTAAAACCACGTGCCTTCCCGTATTAGTCCGGATTTTTGTCCTTCCTTGCCCTGCGTATAAATCGGCTCTGGCGGAGGCGCGTTTCACGGGAGGCGCCTTCGCCGCGACCAACCATCCATTCAAGGACTGAAGGAGACGGACAATGCGCAAGCTGATTTTTGGACATCTGGTGTATCTGTATACGCCACTGGGCATCCTGGCCTGTCTGGCGGGGATACTCAAAGGCGGGGATTGGGTCTGGGTGGGCCTAGCCATCTTCGGTTTCAACATCGTCATGGACACGCTGACCTCCGCCCTTCACACCAAAGGGGCGGCCACCGACCGGGGCGGGCTGCCGGTGGGCTCGCCGGCCATCCTCAACATGATGATGTATTTCCAGTTGCTGAGCTTCGTGGCCATGCAGGTTGCCCTGGCCTGGCGCCTCTACCAGTACGTCTCGGGCGCACCCATCGAGACCATGGCCTGGAACGGCTACGAGTACCAGAGTGGCATCACCGGCCTGCAACTGGTGATCGCCACCATCGGCGCCGGCATGCATCAGGGCCTGGGCATCATGTTCGGCCATGAGTTGTCCCACACCAAGGGCTTCGGCTTCCTGGTATCCCGCTGGATGATGGCCTTGTCCGGGGCGGCCCACTTCTGCTTCGCCCATGTCTACAACCACCATCTCGAGCTGGGGCGCGCCTGGGGGGGCCGGAAGGCAACCGGATGGGCGATGACACCGACCCGGCCACCGCGCCGCGCGGCCGCAGCCTCTACAAGCACTTCGTCATCTCCCACGTCGGCCAGTCCTACTTTGGCGTCCTGACCGAGAAGAGGCGCCTGAAGCGCATGGGCAAATCCTTCCTTTCCTTGTCCAACCGCTGGATCCGCGGCTACCTCATGAGCCTTCCCACCGTCGCCCTGTTCCTCGGGGCCGGCTGGCTCGGGGGTGGCACCGACGGACTGCTGACCGGTCTGGCCGCCATGCTCGTGGTGTGGGTCATCTCCAATTTCGAATTGGAGGCGCTGAACTACATGGAACACTACGGCCTGATCCGCGTGCAAGGGCAGCCCATCGAATACCGTCATTCCTGGGACAACGACAACGCCTTCACGAGCTGGGCGTTCATCGAGATCGGCCGCCAGGCCGACCACCACGACCGGGGCGAGACGCACTTCTGGGAACTGTCCAGCGTCGGCCAGCCGTCGACTCCGGCGGGCGCACCCAACGCCATGATCGGCTATTACACCGAGTTCGTGCTGGCCCTGGTGCCGCCGCTTTGGCACGCGGTCTACAAGAAGAAGCTGGCCATCTGGGACCGCGATTTCGCTTCGCCCGAGGAGCGCAAGATCGCCCGGGAGATCAACCGCAAGGTGGGTTACGAAGTCGACCCCGGCGAGATTGCCGGCCGCCACCTCGAAGTGAGCTACGCCTTTTGACGCAGCCACCAAGGTGCCGCCGGCAGGCGGCACCCAGACGCCGGGTGGGAACCCCGGCACCAACCATCCGATAGGAGACAGACATGAACGCACCCACCGAAACCGCCGTCGAGACCGTCGGCGATACCGCGACCCTCTACGAGCGCCTCGGCGGCCGACCGGGCATCGAGGCCATCGTCGAGGACATCTGGAACAACCACGTCAGCAATCCGCTGGTCAACAAGCGCTACGTCAACAGCGACCCGGCGAACGTGAAGCGCCTGGTGACCGAAATGTGCTGTGCCGGTTTCGGCGGCCCCGAGTCCTATACGGGGCGGGACATGATCGCCGCCCACAAGGGCATGAACATCAACGACACCGAGTTCGTCGCGGTGTGTGACGACGTGCTCAAGGCCCTGGACAAGCACAACGTCGGCAAGCGGGAGCGGGACGAGATCCTTTGCATCCTGTATTCGTTGAAGAACGACGTCGTCTACCAGTAACCGACGCCGTTGGCCGGGCTTGGGCGGGCAGCCGGTTCCGCGTCCGTCCGGCCCGGCGCCGGCGCGCGTGGCGCCGGGCCGGGCTTCCCGTTCCGTTTGCGACCGACCATCTGAAAGCAAGGAGCCAATCGTGTTCGGACTGTTCGCCCGCAAGGGCCCCTTTACCGCCCGGGTCTCGCCGTCCGGCGAGAGCATCCCGGTCAAGGCCGGCGACAACCTGCTCAAGGCCGCCCTGGATGCCGGCCTGGCCTGGCCTCACAACTGCCGCGTGGGGTCTTGCGGCCAGTGCCGTTCGCGCCTGGTGAGCGGCAAGATCAAGCCGCTCAGCGATTTCAGCTACGTGCTCGACGGCGCGGATCTGGACGACGGCATGATCCTCGCCTGCCAGGCTTGTTTGCGCAGCGACGTCGAGATCGAGGTCGAACTCGACCAGCCGCCCGTCGCTTTGTCCGCGGCGAAAACCGTGAGCGGGTGCATTGCCGGCAGCCGCCAGTTGACGCACGACATCCTCGAGCTGCGGGTGCGCCTGGACGAGCCGTTGCCGCACTATCTGGCCGGGCAGTACGCGGACATATCGGTGCCCGGCGTCGTCGACCAACCGCGTTCCTACTCATTCGCCTGCGCCCCCGAGAACGAGGCGGCCGGGCATGTCAGCTTCCATATCCGCCACGTCCCCAATGGCCGGATGACCGGCTGGCTGCACGGCGGAAACCGGGACGGGCAGAAGGTTACCGTGAGCGGTCCCTATGGTTCCTTCTGGCTGCGCGAATCCCCGGCGCCGATGCTGTGCATCGCCGGCGGGAGCGGCATGGCGCCCATCAAGGCCCTGTTGGAACAGGTGTCCAGCCAAGGGTTCCGGCGCAAGGTGACCTACATCTTCGGGGCGCGTACCCGGGACGATCTGTACTGCCTCGACGAGATGGGCGCCATCGAGAACCGCGGCAACGGCCAGTTCCACTTTCTGCCGGTGCTTTCGCGCGAGCCCGAGAGCAGCGGCTGGGATGGCCTGCGCGGCCGCTGTACCGAGATACTCTCCCTCGACCGCTTCGCCGACATTCGCGACAGCCACGCCTACCTGTGCGGTCCACCGGCCATGATCGACAGCGCGGTCCAGTGCCTGACCGGGGCCGGCCTGAGTGAAAAGAACATCTTCTACGATAAATTCCTCGACGCCTCGCATCTGTCGGCGGGACGGGCCTGACGGCGCGGCTGACCCAGGCGCGGGGTCGCCGGCCGAGAAGGGCCGGTCGCAACCCGTGTGGGGCATGCCGGTGGGCTAGGCGCAGGCGTTGGCGACCCGCGCCGCCGGCTCGACCATCATGCCACGGCCGAGTTGGCAGAGCATGAGGTAGCCGGCGTCGACGCCGGCCGGGCCCAGACGGCGCACCTCGGCGCGTTCGGGGAGCCTGGCCAGGAGGCGGTCGGCGCGGCCGTGCCCCGGGATGACACAGTCGGGCGCGACGTCGAGGAGGGGCACCAGCACGAATGCCCGTAGGTGCATGCGCGGGTGGGGCAGGGTGAGTGCGGCGCTGCACTGCCTATGGGTTTCATAAAGAAGCAGGTCCAGGTCCAGCGTGCGGGGGCCGTCGCGGCGCGTACGCACGCGGCCATGGCGCGCTTCCAGGGCCAGGAGTTCGGCCATGAGCCGCTCCGGCAGCAGGGCGGTTTCCAGCACGGCGACGGCATTGACGAAATCGGGCTGGTCGGCGTAGCCGACCGGGGCGGTGCGGTATAGGGCGGAATAGGAAAGAAGCCGGCAGTGGGGCAGGCAGCCGAGGTCGGCTAGGGCGCGCTCGATGCGCCGGGCCGGGCCGTCGAGGTTGCCGCCGAGCGCGATGTAGGCGCGGCTCATGCCGGGATACGCCTTCCGGCCAGGCGCCGGCGGTGGGCGTCGAGGGCCTCGCGCACGATGGGCAGGAGATCCCCGCCGCCTTCGCCGTCGAGGTGGTCCAGGAGGCTCTGCCGCATGCCGGGCGCCCAGAAGGCGGCGAGATGTTGGGCGATGCCCTCCCGGGCGATTTCAGGGTCGGGTTCGGCCGCGAAGTGGGTGCCGATCTGGTTGGCCATGTGGACCAGTTTTGCGATATCCATGAGTCAGTCCGTGACGCGTTCCGGGTGGGCGTAGAGGGTGTAGCGCCCTGGCCGCACGAAGCCGGCCAGGCAGAGACCGCTATCCCGGGCCAGCCGGATGGCGAAGCCGGTCGGGGCGGACACTGCGGCGAGAAGGCCGGCGCCCGCCGTGACGGCCTTTTGGACCATCTCGAAGCTGGCCCGGCTGGTGACCAGAATGAAGCCTGCGCGGAAATCCTGGCGCTGGCCGGCGAGGGCGCCGATGAGCTTGTCGAGCGCGTTGTGGCGGCCGACGTCCTCGCGTACCGCCTGGATGTTGCCGGCCCGGTCGGCCCAGGCGGCGGCATGCACGCCGCCCGTGCTGGCGTGCAGCGGCTGGCGCGTTTCCAGTTGGCCGAGGGCGCGTTCCAGGGCCGTGGCCGGAAACGCCGGGCCGGCCGTCAAGGTGGTCAAGGGACGGGCCACTTGGTCCAGGCTGTCGACGCCGCACAGACCGCATCCGGTTCGGCCGGCGAGGGCGCGGCGGCGGGCCTTGAGCTGCATGAAACGCGCTTCCGCGATGCGCATCTGGAGCACCAGGCCGTGGGGCGCATCCTCGATCTCCAGGTCGTAGAGTTCGGAGGCGTGCTCCAGGATGGCTTCGCTGAGGCTGAAGCCGAGGCCGAAATCCTCCAGGTCGGTCGGGCTGGCCAGCATGACCGCGTGGGCGATGCCGTTGTACGCCAAGGCCACGGGGACCTCTTCCGGTACCGTGTCCAGGCCGGCTCCGCGCGGGCCGCGGACCTGGGTGTCGACCAGGGCGGCGGGGCGCGCCACGGCATGGACCGGCGGATCACAGGGGCGCATGGACGTCCCCGGTCGGGAGCAATTCGTGCTGTTCCTCCGTGAAACGGGCATAGCCCGTCTGCCAGGCGGAGGGCTGCTCGACCCGCTGGATCTGCACGGCGGTGACCTTGTACTCCGGGCAGTTGGTCGCCCAGTCGGAATTTTCGGTGGTCACCACGTTGGCGCCGGAGGCGGGCCAGTGGAAAGTGGTGTACACGACGCCCGGCTGCATGCGCTCGCTGAGGCGCGCATGCAGCACGGTTTCCCCGGCACGGCTGACGATGTTGACCTTGTCGCCATCCCGGATGCCGCGGTCCTCGGCGTCGGCCGGGTGGATCTCGAGCAGGTCTTCCGGATGCCAGACGGTGTTCGCGGTGCGCCGGGTCTGGGCGCCGACGTTGTACTGGCTGAGTATGCGGCCGGTGGTGAGGAGGAGGGGATAGCGGCGGTTCACCCGTTCCTCCGTGGCCACGTACTCGGTCAGCATGAACCGACCCTTGCCGCGGCTGAAGCTGGCCACGTGCATGGTCGGCGTGCCGTCGGGATGGTCCGCGTTGCATGGCCATTGGATGCTGCCCAACTCGTCCAGGCGGGCGTAGCTGACACCCTGGAAGGATGGCGTCAGGCGGGCGATTTCGTCCATGATCTCGGACGGGTGGCCGTACTGCATCGGATAGCCCACGGCGTTGGCGAGCATCTGGGTGACCTCCCAGTCGGCATAGCCGGCCAGGGGCCGCATCACCCGGCGGACGCGGGAGATGCGCCGCTCGGCGTTGGTGAAGGTGCCGTCCTTTTCGAGGAAGCTGGAGCCGGGCAGGAAGACGTGCGCGAACTTGGCGGTCTCGTTGAGGAACAGGTCCTGCACGACGATGCACTCCATCGCCTCGAGGGCGGCGGTGACGTGCTGGGTGTTGGGGTCGGACTGGGCGATGTCCTCGCCCTGGACGTAGAGGCCCTTGAAACCGCCGGCCAGGGCGGCGTCGAACATGTTCGGAATGCGCAGCCCGGGCTCATCCGACAGCTTCGTCCCCCAGGCCGCCTCGAACAAGGCGTGGGTGGCCTGATCGGAGACGTGCCGGTAGCCCGGGAATTCATGCGGGAAGGACCCCATGTCGCACGATCCCTGGACGTTGTTCTGGCCGCGCAACGGGTTGACGCCGACCCCCGGCCTGCCGATGTTTCCGGTCGCCATGGCGAGGTTGGCGATACCCATGACCATGGTCGAACCCTGGCTGTGCTCGGTGACGCCGAGGCCGTAATAGATGGCGGCATTGCCGCCGCGGGCATAGAGGCGGGCGGCTTCGCGGACCCGGCCGGCGGGTACGCCGGTGACCGGCTCGGTCGCCTCCGGGCTGTGGCGCGGGTCGGCGACGAAGGTACGCCATTTCCGGAAGGAGTCGACCTCGCAACGCCGGCTGACGAAGTCCTCGTCCACGAGGCCCTCGCTGACCACGACGTGGGCGAGGGCGTTCACGAGGGCCACGTTGGTCCCGGGACGCAGCTTGAGGTGGTGGGCCGCACGTACGTGCGGGGTGTCGACCAGATCGATGTCGCGGGGGTCGGCGACGATAAGACGGGCGCCTTGGCGCAACCGCTGTTTCAGGCGTGATCCGAAGACCGGATGGCCGTCGGTGGGGTTGGCGCCGATCACCAGTATGACGTCCGCCTGCATGACCGAGTCGAAGTCCTGGGTGCCGGCCGACTCCCCGAGCGTTTGCTTGAGGCCGTAGCCGGTCGGCGAGTGGCAGACCCGGGCGCAGGTGTCGACGTTGTTGACGCCGAAGCCAGCGCGGGTCAGCTTCTGGACCAGGTAGGTCTCCTCGTTGGTACAGCGGGACGAGGTGATGGAACCGACCGATTCGGCGCCGTATCGGGCCTGCAGGCGCTTGAACTCGGCGGCGGCGTGGTCGATCGCCTGGTCCCAGCTGACCGGCTGCCAGGGATCCCGGATCGAGTTCCGGATCATGGGGGTGGTGATGCGGTCGGCGTGGCTGGCATAGCCCCAGGCAAAGCGCCCCTTGACGCAGGCGTGGCCGCGGTTGGCGCCACCGTCGAGGTCGGGCACCATGCGAATCACCTTCTCGCCCTGCAACTCGGCGTTCAGGGAACAACCGACGCCGCAATAGGCGCAGGTCGTGGTGACGCGGCGCTGTGGCTGCCCGTTGGCGATGACGGACTTTTCCATCAGTGCCGCCGTCGGGCAGGCGGCCACGCAGGCACCACAGGAGACGCACTCCGAGGCCAGGAAATCGACCCCGCCGGCGGCGGCGATGCGGGATTCGAATCCCCGCGCCGTGCTGGTCAGGGCAAAGGTGCCCTGGATGTCGGCGCAGGCCCGCACGCAGCGCGAGCAGACGATGCACTTGGACGGGTCGTAGGCGAAGTAGGGGTTGGAGGCGTCGGGCACCTCGCCGAGGTGGTTGGCGCCGTCGCCATAGCGCACCTCGCGCAGGCCGACCCGGCCGGCCATGTCCTGGAGTTCGCAATTGCCGTTGGCGGAGCAGGTGAGGCAGTCGAGCGGGTGGTCGGAGATGTACAGCTCCATGATCCCCCGGCGCAGGCGGAACAGCGCCTCGCTCTCGGTGTTGACCGTCATGCCGTCCTCCACCAAGGTGGTGCAGGAGGCGGGGAAACCGCGCCGGCCTGCGATCTCGACGACGCACAGGCGACAGGAGCCGAAGGCCTCCAGCTGCTCGGTGGCGCAAAGGCGCGGAATATCGATACCGGCCTCGGCGGCGGCATGCATGACCGAGGTGCCGGCCGGCACGCTGACCGCATGGCCGTCGATGGTCAGACGGACCTGGTGGCTGGAGGTCCTGGCCGGGGTGCCCCGGTCGTGGTGGCAATGCAGGCTCATTCCGTGCGCTCCTCGTATTCCGAAACCAGGCCGAAGTCTTCCGGGTAGTGGTCCAGCGCCGACAGGACCGGGTACGGCGTCATGCCGCCCAAGGCACAGAGGGAACCTTCCAGCATGGTCTGGCACAGGTCCCGCAGCAGGGCGGCCGTGTTGCCGCGTTCCGCCCGTTGCGCCAGCATGCCGTCCAGCAGTTCCACGCCGCGCTGCGAGCCGATTCGGCAGGGAGTGCATTTGCCGCATGATTCCTCGGCACAGAAATGCATGGCGTAGCGGGCCATTCTGGCCATGTCCACCGTGTCGTCGAAGGCCACGATGCCGCCGTGACCGACACTCGCACCGGCGGCCGCAAACGCCTCGTAGTCCAACGGCAGGTCGAAACGTTCTACCGGCACGTAGGCGCCCAGCGGGCCGCCGACCTGGACGGCACGCAGGGGCCGGCCGCTGGCGGAGCCACCGCCGTACCCGTAGAGCAGCTCCCGCAGCGTGATGCCGAACGGTACCTCGACCAAGCCCGGATGTTTCAGGTTGCCGGCGAGCTGGAAGGGCAGGGTACCCTTCGAGCGGCCGACGCCGTGGCTGGCATAGGCGTCGCCGCCGTGGGCCAGTATCCAGGGCACGCTGGCCAGGGTGACCACGTTGTTGACGACGGTCGGGCGTCCGAACAGGCCCTGTAGCGCGGGCAGTGGCGGTTTCGCCCGGACCAGCCCCCGCTTGCCCTCGATACTTTCGAGCAGGGAGGTTTCCTCTCCGCATACGTAGGCGCCGGCGCCCTTGAACAGGTGCAATTCGAAGCGCCGGCCCGAGCCTAGGATGTCGGCCCCGAGGAGGCCCTCGTGCCTGGCCGCGGCGACTGCCCGATCCAGCACCGCCCAGGCATCCGGATATTCGGAACGGAGATAGATGTAGCCAGTATCGGCGCCGACGGCGAGGCCGGCGATGATCATGCCCTCGATGAGACAGTAGGGATCACCTTCCATGAGCATGCGGTCGGAGAAGGTTCCGGAATCGCCTTCATCGGCATTGCAGACGATGTATTTCTGGCCAGCACCGGCCGCGTGGACCGTGCGCCACTTGATCCCGGTGGGAAAGCCGGCGCCACCGCGGCCGCGCAGGCCGGACGCCTCGACTTCGGCGATGATCGCCTCGGCGGGCAGGGTGAGGGCCTTCTTCAGGCCGGCCAGGCCGCCGTGGCTACGGTAGTCGGCCAGAGCGAGCGGGTCGGTGACGCCGACTCGTTCGAACACCAGGCGAGTCTGGCCTTGCAGGTAAGGAATCTCGGCTGTCGGCCCCAGGCGCAGCGGATGCGCGCCGCCCCGCAGCCAGCCGGCGGCGAATAGGCCGGGGACATCGGCCGGCGTGACCGGGCCATAAGCGACGCGGACGCCGTCGACGTCGATTTCCACGAGGGGTTCCAGCCAGTACAGGCCGCGGGAGCCGTTGCGTACGACGGTCAGGGAAAGGTCCAGGCGCTCGGCCTCCGTCAGCACGGCAGCCAGGACGGCAGCGGCGCCGACCGAGGAAACGGCGGCATCACCCGGTATGTAAAGGGTGATCGGCATCATGTCTCGTCCTTCTCGGCGAGGAGGGCGTCCAAGCGCTCGGGGTCGACCCGCCCGTACAACGTGCCGTCCAGTGTGATCGCCGGCGAGCAGGCGCAATTGCCGAGGCAGTAGGCCGCTTCCAGCGTGTAGCGGCCATCCGTCGACGTCGCACCCCAATCCAGGCCGAGGCGCTCGACGGCGTGCTCGGCCAGGCGCTCGCCGCCGACCGCCTGGCACGACTCGGCTCGGCAGATGCGCAGCCTCGTTCGGCCCGGCGGTTCGAGTCGGAAGTCGTGATAGAAGCCGATGACGCCCAGGACTTCGGCCCGGGAGACGTTATGGTCCTTGGCCAGTTGCGCGATGGCCTGGGTGGGGATGTAGCCATGCCGATCCTGCATGGCATGCAGGGCGGGCAGCAGCGCGGCCTGGGCGGGGGTATGGGAGTTTTCCGGAGACATGCGTTGCCTGTTCGTTTTCGGTGCCCGCTATGAGCAAATGACATGCCAGTGCCGACTGGCTTCTCTTTGGACCTGGAAAATCTTGAAAAAACAATACTATGAGCTTTTCGTCGGGACGCCGGCAAGGGGACGTGTGACCCTTGCCGTGACACTCTGTCATGCCCACTGGTCGGCTCGACCGTGCGACAAATTGTCACACCGGAATTAATCAGACTGTCATGGGAAAGGCCTGCCACGCCTTTCGGTGTTTCTTTGTAACTCTATGTTAGTTATGAAAAAAAATATGTGGCACGGCTGTTGCTCACGGGACTCCCGTGGCAAAACGCCGCCAGCCCCGGGGCGGTCCTGAGTGAGTGGCCGAGCGGGGGCATGACAATCTTGGGTGATCTAGGAGACGACCAATGTTTATGCATAGCAAGCGTAATTCCATCAAAACGCTGGCGGCTGCCGTAGCGGCCGTGGTGGCCTTGGGTATGGCCACCTTGCCGACCGTCAGTCAGGCCGACGAAACCAGCTGTTCCCCCTTCACCCCGCTCATCAAGGGCCAGGAAGACTTTGTCTACGTCTGGACCCTGGGTGTACAAGGCATCGGCGACGGGTCCGACAAGCTGGTGACCGTCGACGTCAACCCGAAATCGAAGAACTTCGGCAAGGTGATTGCCAGCCTGTCCGTGGGCGGCCGCAACGAAGCCCACCACCTGGGTCTGTCGGACGACCGCCGCTATTTGTGGGGTGGCGGTCTGGACAGCAGCAAGATTTTCATCTTCGACATCCACAGCAACCCCGCCAAGCCGAAGCTGGTCAAGACCATCGACGATTTCGTCGCCAAGTCCGACGGCATCGTCGGCCCGCATACCTTCTATGCCACCCCCGGCCGCATGATCATCACCGGCCTGTCCAACAACAAGGACCACGGCGGCGTCAGTGCGAACGTGATCTACAACGGCAAGGGCGACTACATCAAGACCGTGCCGGTTCCCACCACCATGGTGGGTGGGGCTCAGGGTGACGGCTACAACTACGACGTCGCCATCAACCCGCGTCGGAACGCCATGCTGTCGACCTCGTTCACCGGCTGGAACAACTATATGATGGACCTCGGCAAGATGGTGAAGGACCCCGAGGCCATGAAGCACTTCGGCAATACCACGGTCATGTGGGACTACAAGACCATGAAGCCGATCAAAGTCTTCAATACCCCGGGTGCTCCGTTGGAAGCGCGCTGGTCCTGGGCCAAGGGCGACAACTTCGCCGTCACGACGACGGCGTTGACTTCCAACATCTGGATTTTCGACCAGGACAAACAGGGCGAATGGCAGGCGCATAACGTCGGCACAATCGGCAATCCGGCCGACATCCCGCTGCCGGTGGATATCTCCATCGGCAACGACGGCAAGAGCGTCTGGATCAACACGTTCATGGACGGCACCACGCGTTACTGGGACTTCAGCGACCGCTACCATCCGAAAGAGGTGTACACGAAGAAGATCGGCTCTCAGGTCAACATGGTGTCCCAGAGCTACGACGGCAAGCGCGTCTACTTCACGACCTCATTGTTGGGCAACTGGGACAAGAAGGGGGCCGACGACGAGCAATTCCTGAAGATGTATTACTGGGACGGCAAGGAATTGAAGGAAGGTTTCAGCATCGACTTCTACAAGGAGAAGCTGGGCCGTGCGCACCACATGAAATTCCAGGTCCGCGATCTCAAGTCGTTGCAGCCGCTGCGTGCCGAGGCGGACGCTCCGGACAACGTCCGGCTCGCCTCCCTGCCGGGTGACGGCAAGTAAGGCATGCTGCCGGTTTCCCCTGCGGTAAACCGGGCCCGCCGCCTCCAGGTCCTGGGCGCGGCGGCGCTCCTGACGTTCCTGTCGTTGCACCCCGGCCCGCCGGTGCGGGCTGACCAAGGTGGCGACGATACGACTTTCGTGATCACACCCGAGTTCACGCCGCCCGTGCCGGGTAGCTACGAACTCATGCACATCATGCGGGCGCCGGGCGGCAAGGTGCTCGACCTGAATGGCAAGCGGCGCGACTTGGCCGAGTTCACACAGGGCAAGGTCACCCTGCTGTCCTTCATCTACTCTTCGTGTTCGGATCCGAATGGCTGCCCCTACGCCTACATCGTCTTCCATACATTGCAGAATCGCCTGGAGCGTGACCCGCGCTTCGCGGGCAAGGTCCAGTTGCTCTCCTTGTCCTTCGACCCGGCTCGGGACACGCCGGAGATGTTGCGCCTGTATGCCGGCGACAATGCCGACGCGAAACGGCCGGTCGAGTGGAATTTTCTCACCACGGCATCGGTGGGCGAATTGCTGCCCATCCTCGACGACTATGGCCAGGACGTTTATCTCGAGAAGGATCCCGATACCGGGAAATGGCTGGGCACCTTCAGCCATGTCCTCAAGGTCTTCCTGATCGACGAGCACCAGGAAGTGCGCGAGATCTATACGACGACCTTCCTGATGCCGGACATGGTATACAACGACATCGTCACCTTGCTGATGGAGTCTGGATTCAAGCCATGATGTCAGGCCTTGGCGTCCGCGCGGCGCGGGTCGTCGCGGTGGCGGCTTTCCTCGTCGTCGGGGTGGCTCATGCGGCGACGCCGGCCCAGATCGTTGCCCCGCTTGGACTTCCGCCCATGACGGTCCCGGAGGGGAATCCGCTCACCCGGGAAAAGATCGACCTGGGCCGTCGTCTGTTCATGGATCGGCGCCTGTCGCACAACAACACCATGTCCTGCGGCATGTGCCATGTGCCCGAGCAGGGCTTTACCTCGAACGAACTCGGGGCGGCCATCGGCATGGAGGGACGCAGCCTGCGGCGTAACTCGCCCAGCATGTACAACGTGGGCTATCAGCGGACGTTTTTTCACGAAGGTCGGGAGCCCCATCTGGAGGACCAGGTGTGGGGGCCGTTGCTGACCAAGGTGGAGATGGACATGCCGTCGGTGGGCTACGTGGTCGAGAAGGTGCGCCAGTTGCCGGAATACCGAGGCCTGTTCGAGGCCGCTTTCGGCGGCCCGGCCACGGCCGAGCGGATTGGCCAGGCGATCGCCAGCTGGGAGCGCACGTTGGTGTCGGGCAACTCACGTTTCGACCGCTGGTATTACGGCCACCAGGCGGACGCGCTCACCGCCCGGGAGCAGGCGGGTTTCACCGTCTTTATGGGGAAGGGGCGCTGTGCCGTCTGCCATCTGGTCGGAGATCGGTCCGCCCTGTTCACCGATCACCTGTATCACAATACCGGCTTGGGCTGGGAACGCACCATGTTCCCGGAGCGCAACAGCTACAAGGTCCAACTGGCGCCCGGCGTCTTCGTCCAGGTCATGGGTGCGATGTTGAAATCCTTCGAGCCGCCGCAGCCGGACGTCGGCCGCTACGAGGTCACTATCGACCCCAAGGACCGTTGGGCCTACAAGACACCCTCCTTGCGTAACGTCGCATTGACTCGGCCATATATGCACGACGGCTCCCTCGCGACCCTGGAGGAGGTGGTCGAGTTCTACGACAAGGGCGGTATCGACAACGAGAACAAGTCGCCATTGCTCCAGCGCCTCAACCTAGACTATGAGGAAAAAACCGCTCTGGTGGCGTTCCTGAAAACGCTTACAGGTGACAACATAGAGGCCCTGGCCAACGATGCGAGACTGGCGCCCGCTTCGCCGCCCAACTTGTCGCGCGACCCCTCCGACGCCTACAGCGAGTCTGTCGCGGGACATCCCTGAGCGATCTCGCGTTGGCCACTGCGTTCGAAAACTCGGAGGAATTGCGTGCCCGAAGCAACTCGGCATCATCGCGTGGTCATCGTCGGCGGCGGTGCCGGCGGACTGGAACTGGCAACCCGCCTGGGCGACACGCTGGGCAGGAAGGGCCTGGCGGACATCACCCTGGTGGACGCCGCCCGGACCCATCTGTGGAAACCCCTGCTCTACGAAGTGGCGGCCGGTACCCTGGATTCCTATGCCGACCAGTTGGAATATCTGGCCCAGGCCCGTTGGCACCATTTCCGCTTCCGGGTCGGCCGCATGTACGGTCTCGACCGGGCCAGCAAGGAGGTGCTGGTGGCGGCGACGCTGGACGAGGCCGGGGCCGAGATCACCCCGAACCGGCGTATCCCCTACGATACCCTGGTGATCGCGGTCGGCAGCCTGGCCCATGATTTCGGCATCCCGGGCGTGAAGGATCACTGCGTGATGCTCGACACCCCGGAGCAGGCACGGGCCTTCCACGACCAGCTGATCAACGCCTGCCTGCGCGCCCACAACCAGCCCGGACCGATCGAGCCCGGCCTGCTCACCGTGGCCATCGTCGGCGGCGGCGCCACCGGCGTGGAACTGGCCGCCGAATTGCACGGCACCGCCCGGCAGCTGCCGGCCTACGGCTTGGAGCGCATCGACCCGGACAAGGACGTCCGCATCGTCGTCATCGAGGCCGCCGACCGCATGGTGCCCGGCCTGCCGCCGCGCCTGTCCCAGGCGGTGGAGGAGCGCATGCGCGAGTTGGGCATCGAACTGCACACCGGCGAGCGGGTCACCGGCGTCGACGCCGACGGCCTGAGCACGGGTTCGGGGCTGCGCATCCCGGCGCGCATGATGGTCTGGGCCGCCGGCATCAAGGCGCCCGATTTCCTGGCCGGCATCGACGGTCTGGAAACCAACCGGGTCAACCAGCTCGTGGTTCGGCCCACCCTGCAGACGACGTTGGACGACGACATCTTTGCCTTCGGCGACTGTGCGGCCTGCCCGATGCCGGGCACGGAGGCCAACGTGCCGCCGCGCGCCCAGGCCGCCCACCAGCAGGCCAACACGCTGGCGAAGTCCATCCGGCGCCGCTTGCGGGGCGAGGCACTGCCGGAGTATGTCTACCGCGACTACGGTTCCCTGGTGGTGCTCGGCCGCTACAGCACCGTCGGCAGCCTGATGGGGGCGCTGACCGGCGGCAGCGTCATGGTGGAGGGCATCGTCGCCCGGCTGGTCTACTGGTCTCTGTATAAGCTGCATCAGGTCACCTTGAACGGCTATTTCAAGACCGTCCTGAGTACGTTGGCCAACCTGATCAATTCACCCAACAAACCGACCATCAAACTACATTGACCTGCACCTGGGTTGCATTCCTCCTCGGCCCGATAGGGCGGGCTCATTCGGGCGAGAAGTTGGCGCCAGGCCAGTCGGTGGCGCCAGACGATGGCACGCAATAGTTGCGATCAGAACGACGAGGACCTGGATCCCCAGGACTGGCGGGCCCTGCGAGAACTCGCCCATCGCATGGTGGACGATAGTCTGGACGAGTTGCGGGAACGCCGGACGATGCCGGTCTGGCGAGCACCACCGGAGGGTGCCCGGGACTATTTTGCCAGGGCCGCGCCAAGGCAGCCCCAGTCGCCCGAATCGGTGTATCGGGAATTTCAGGAGCACATACGGCCATATCCAATGGGCAACACCCATCCTCGTTTCTGGGCGTGGTTCATGGGTGGTGGCACGCCCTTCGGCGCCTTGGCCGACTTCCTCGCCTCGGCGATGAACAGCAATGTCGGGGGCGGCAATCACGCAGCGCCCATGGTGGAACGGCAGGTCATCGAGTGGATCAAGGAGATCCTGCATTTCCCGGCCCGGGCGAGCGGTCTGCTCCTGAGCGGGGCTTCGATGGCAAACTTGACCGGTTTGGCCGTTGCCCGTCATGCGATGGCCAGGTCCGACGTGCGGGCGGACGGTATGCAGTTGATACCGGAACCGATGGTCGTTTACGCCTCGACCGAGGCGCACGGCAGTGTGCAAAAGGCGGTCGAACTGCTTGGTTTCGGGCAACGGCAGTATCGCCGGATTCCTGTGCAAGACGACTATACTGTCGACCTCGGCGCGTTGAAGGCGGCGATAGCCGCGGACCGCGCGGCAGGCTTGCGGCCGATCTGCGTCGTCGGCAACGCGGGTACCGTCAACACCGGGGCAATCGACGATCTCGCGGGCCTGGCGCAGTTATGCCGGCAGGAAGGATTGTGGTTCCATGTCGACGGTGCCATCGGCGCCGTGGCCATACTCGCAGAGGGTGGCAGGAAGTGGCTGGATGGCCTCGATTTGGCCGATTCTGTCGCCTTGGACCTGCACAAATGGATGCAGATGCCTTTCGAGGTCGGCTGCGTCCTCGTCCGTGACCGGAGCATCCATCGGCAAGCATTTTCATTGGTCGAGGACTATCTCGAGCCGCAGGAACGCGGCCTGGCCGCCTCCCAGCCGTGGTTCATGGATTACGGGATGCAGACCACGCGGCAGTTTCGCGCCCTGAAGGTGTGGATGTTGCTGAAGGAACATGGTTTGGCGCGCTTTGGCCGTCTCATCGAGCGTAATCTGGCGCAGGCGCGCTACCTGGCCGAACGCGTAACGGCATCTTCCACGCTCGAACTGATGGCCCCGGTTCCGTTGAGCATCGTCTGCTTCCGCTTCAATCCGGGCGGTATTGGCGAAGCCATGCTGGACCGGATCAACATGGAGATCATGATCCGGCTGCAGGAGGAGGGCACGGCGGCGTTGTCCGATACGATCTTGCGAGGCCGGCGCTGTTTGCGTGCGGCGATAGCGAACCATCGAAGCCAGTACGGCGATTTCGATCTGCTTGTTGCCGAGACC
>NZ_SJZB01000005.1 GCF_004337445.1 Parasulfuritortus cantonensis
CGGGTCTCGCCCGGCGGCAGCGTCACCGTCACCGACGCCGGGGCCAGGAAGCGGTCGAGCTGGACGCCCAGCAGTTCGGCGGACACAGTGTAGTTGCCGCTCTCGATGTCGGCGAACACGGCGTTGCCGTCCTTGCCGGTCGCCTTGTCGGTGGCGGCCGGCCCGGCGATCTTGACCTTCATGTTGTCGAGCAGCTGGTCGAGCAGGCGGCCGTCGCGCAGCGGCTTCTTCCAGATCACCTTGGTACGCAGGGTCGACGGCGGCCGGGCGAAGGCCTCGACCCAGACCGGCGGCTTGGGCTGGCTGACCGATACCGTCGTCGTATAGCTGGCCAGCTTGTAGTGCTTCTGGACCGCGTCCCTGGACAGCGTGATCTTGATCTCGTAGCTGCCGTGGCTGAGGCCGGCGAACTCGGCCACGCCGGCGGGATTCGTCGTCTTGGCGCCCGGCGTCGGGCCGCTGATGCTGACCGGGCAGCCGCCCAGGCCGGCCCGGCTGACTTCCTGGCGTACCCGCACGATGATGCTGCCCAGCTTCTTGGGACAGGTCTGGGTACTGCGCTTGCCCATTACTGCCGCCTCGCCCGCATGGCGTCGACCTCGGCGCACAGGCGCGCCGCCTGGGGATCCCGCCCGCCCTGCTCGCGCAGGTCGTCGAGCAGCATGGCGATGCGCCCGGCCCCGGACATGTCGTCCAGTTCCAGGACCGCCTTGAGCTGCTCGAGCAGCGCCGGCGCCTCCTTGGCCAGGCGCGGTGCGCTCAGGATCAGGACCATGTAGGCGAGCACGTCGTCGTCCTCCTCGACCCGGTAGGTGCGGGCCCGCTCGACCATGCGGTCGACCAGCTCGCGCGGACCGATCTGCTGGCCGCCGGCGCGCTGCATGTCGGCGCATTCCTGCGGGAAGGCCGCCACCACCCAGGCGGCGGCCCGGCTCCGGAAGTCACCTTCCAGCTGCCTGTCCAAGCTCTTCATTTGACGCCGATTGATGTCAAGCATTGCGCCCACCAGATTATCCGGCTCGTCGGCCCGTCCAGGCCGCCCCGGCTGTTGTCGATTCGGAATCCTCCGGCAACCAGAATAGCATAGCCTGCCCGGCTGCCAGCCCGCCCGGCGCCGCGCCGACGACGAAAAAAGGGCCGCTCGCGCGGCCCTCTTCCATCCGGGGTACGGGCTTACCACATGCCGCGCGGGCAACCGCCGGCCGCACCCGGACCCATGCCGGCACCGCGGCCGCCCATGCCCGGGCCCATGCCGGCGCCGGGGCCGCCTTGGCGCAGCTGCCGCAGGTCCGCCATCTTGGCGTATTGCTCCTTGGTCAGGATGGACTGCATCTTGGCCTGCATGTCGGCCTGCATGGCCGCGCGCATCTCGGCGCGCTGCTTGGCCTTCTCGGCGAACAGCACCTTCATCTTTTCCTGCTGCTCGGGCGTCAGGTCGAGCACCCGGGCCATGTATTCGACGTTCGGGCCGCCGCGCATGCCGTAGCCAGGGCCTTGACCTTGGCCGGGACCGTAGGCGAGCGCCCCCGCGGTGGGAATGGCGAGCAGGATGGCGAGCGCGATCAGGGTCTTTTTCATGATGTAACTCCTATGGCTGGTGTCTGGGATAGGACGTCGTGCCGTCCTTGATTCACAGCTTAGGGGGCGACCGTGCAGGAAACCGGCAGGAAAGGTGCAACAAATGTGGAAGTTGCGCCGGCCTCAGGCCGGCTCGTAGCGGTAGCCGGCGCCGTACACGGAGTGGATCAATTCCACCTCCGGGGAAATCTCGGCCAGCTTCTTGCGCAGCTTCTTGATGTGGCTGTCGATGGTGCGGTCGGAGACGATGCGCTGGTCGGCGTAGATGCGGTCCATCAGCTGGCCGCGCGAGAAGATGCGCCCGGGCTCCCGGTACAGGGTCGCGAACAGGTGGAACTCGACCGCGGTCAGCTCGACCTCGCCGGCCGCCGCGCGCACCCGGAAGCCGGCCTCGTCCAGGACCACGCCGTCGCGGGCCGCCGGCCCGCCCTCCGGCGCCGGCTGCAGGCGACGCAGCACGGCCTTGACCCGGGCGACCACCTCGCGCGGGCTGTAGGGTTTGCAGATGTAGTCGTCGGCCCCCAGTTCGAGGCCGAGCAGGCGGTCGATCTCCTCCGCCCGCGCCGTCGCCATGATGATCGGCACGCTGCTGAAGCCGCGTATCTCGCGGCACAGGTCGAGGCCGTCGCGGCCCGGCAGCATAAGGTCGAGCACGATCAGGTCGGGCACGTGCGCCTTCACCCAGGGCACCACCTCGCGGCCGTCGCCCAGGCAGTCGGCGACGTAGCCCGCGGCGACCAGGTAGTCGGCCAGCAGGCGGGCCAGTTTCTCTTCGTCCTCGACGACCAGGATGCGCGCGCTCACGGTGTCCCTTCCTCCATGGCCACGGGCGTCACGGCGCCAGCGGCAGTTCGACCCGGATGCCCAGGCCGCCGAGCCGCGACGGCCGGGCCTCGATGAGGCCGCCGTGGGCCTCGACGATGTTGCGGCAGATCGCCAGGCCGAGGCCGGCACCGCCGTGGGCCCGGTTGCGCGACCCCTCGACTCGGTAGAAGCGCTCGAACAGCCGCCCCAGGGCCGCCTCCGGCACCCCCGGCGGGCTGTCGTCGAAGTCCAGGCGCAGGCGGCCACCGGCGACCCCGGCGACGATCTCCAGGCGCCCACCGGCGTCGGTATAGCGCAGGCTGTTCTGCATGAGGTTGCGGAACAGCTGCGACAGGCGGTCCGGATCGGCATGCAGGGTGACCGGCTGGGCCAGCTCGGCGCGCACCGCCAGGCCCAGCCCCTTGCGCTCGAACTCGCCGGCCAGGGCCTCGGCGTCGTCCTCCAGCAGGGCGAGCGGGTCGACCGGGCGCTTGTGGTAGCTCATCGCGCCCAGGTCGGTCATGGACAGCTGGTACAGGTCCTCGACCACCCGGCCCAGGCGGTCGACGTCGGCCTGCAGGCCGGCCAACGCCGTCGGCGTCATGGCGCGCACGCCGTCCTGCATGGCCTCCAACTCCGCCTTGAGCAACGAGATCGGCGTGCGCAGCTCGTGCGAGATGTCGGCCATCCAGTCCCGGCGCGCCGACTCGGTCCGCTCCAGGGCCTGTGCGAGGTCGTTGAAATCGCGCCCGAGATCGCCCAGTTCGTCGCTCGAACGGACCGGCACGCGGGTGTCGTAATGGCCGGCGGCGAGCGCCCGGGTCGCCGCGGTGACCCGGCGCAGCGGCCGTACCAGGGTGTTCGCGAGCGGCCAGGCCAGGGCCACCGCGAGGGCACCGACCAACACTGCGATGACCAGGAAGGCACGCCGCTGGGCATCCGCGAAGCGGACGTCGACCAGTTCGCTGAGCGGCCGCCCGGCCACCCGGCCGACGTAGCCGACCACCCGGTCGTCGACCCGGACCGGGGTCAGCGCGAGGTCGCCGGCGTCGGCGGCGCGCCCGGCCAGGACATGCTTGTCGGCGTCGAGCAGGGCGAGGCCACCATCGAGGCCGCGCGGGCCACCGCCCATGCCGCCGCCCATGCCGCCGCCCATGCGGTGGCCCGGCCCCATGCCCATGCCGGGGGCATGCATGCCGCGCGCGTCGGCCATCAGACGCCACCAGCGCACCCGGTCGCCCAGGATGCCGTCCCAGTTGCCGTCCGCGGCGTAGACTTCGGCCAGCTGCCCGGCCAGGCGCTCGGCATAGGCCTGTTGCCGGTTTTCCAGGAAGCTCACGAAACCGTGCTGGAACGACCAGTGCATGAAGGCGTACATCACCGCCACCACCAGGGTCGTGGCGGCGAACAGGGCGAGGAACAGCTTGTGGCGGATGGACAGGCGCACGGCGGACTCGACGGCAGCGGACAGGCGCATTATCGGCCAGAATTACGCAACAAATGTGCACCGCTGCGGCCGCCGCGCCGCTGTGCCGGAGCGGCGATTGAGGGATAATCGCGCGCCATGATCCGTCTCACCCGCCTCACCCTCATCCGCGGCAGCAAGCCGCTCCTGGAAGCCGCCGACCTGACCCTGAATCCGGGTGAAAAGGTCGGCCTGATCGGTGCCAACGGCGCCGGCAAGTCGAGCCTGTTCGCGCTCCTGCGCAACGAACTCCATGCCGATGCCGGCGAGGTCGACTTCCCGGCCGCCTGGCGCATCGCCCACGTCGCCCAGGAGACCCCGGCGCTCGAGCGCAGCGCGCTCGACTACGCCATCGACGGCGACACCACCCTGCGCCGCCTCGAGGCCGAACTGGCCGAGGCCGAGGCGGCCCACGACGGCCTGCGCTCGGGCGCCCTGCACGCCGCCCTGCAGGACGCCGATGCCTACACGGCGCGGGCCCGGGCGGAGCAGCTGCTCACCGGCCTGGGCTTCAGCAATGCCCAGATGGCCCAGCCGGTGGCGGGCTTCTCGGGCGGCTGGCGCATGCGCCTGAACCTGGCCCAGGCCCTGATGTGCCCGTCCGACCTGCTCCTGCTCGACGAGCCCACCAACCACCTCGACCTCGACGCCATACTCTGGCTGGAGGACTGGCTGAAGCGCTACCCCGGCACCCTGATCGTCATCTCGCACGACCGCGACTTCCTCGACGGCGTGGTCAACGTGGTCGCCCACATCGACGCCGGCAAGCTCAAGCGCTACACCGGCAACTACTCCAGCTTCGAGCGCCAGCGCGCCGCCAACCTGGCCCTGTCGCAGGCCGCCTACGGCAAGCAGCAGCGCGAGCGCGCCCACCTGCAGTCCTTCATCGACCGCTTCAAGGCCAAGGCCACCAAGGCCAAGCAAGCGCAGAGCCGGATGAAGATGCTGGCCAAGATGGAGGAACTGGCGCCGATCCACGCCGCGGCACCGTTCAGCTTCGAGTTCGGCGAGCCGGAGCGGGCGCCCAATCCGCTCCTGGTCCTCGAGGCGGTGCGCGCCGGCTACGGCGACAAGACCGTCCTGGCCGGCATCGACCTCACCCTCCAGGCCAGCCAGCGCATCGGCCTGCTCGGTGTCAACGGCGCCGGCAAGTCGACCCTGATCAAGACCCTGGTCGGCGACCTCGCGCCCCTGGCCGGCAAGCTGGTCACCGGCAAGGGCCTGGCGATCGGCTATTTCGCCCAGCACCAGCTGGAGATGCTGCGCCCGGACGAATCGCCGCTCTGGCACCTGGCCCGCCTGGCGCCGACGGCGCGCGAGCAGGACCTGCGCAACTTCCTGGGCGGCTTCAACTTCCCCGGCGACATGGCCAGCGCGGCGATCGCGCCCTTCTCCGGGGGCGAGAAGGCGCGCCTGGCCCTGGCCCTGATCGTCTGGCAGCGCCCCAACCTGCTCCTCCTCGACGAGCCGACCAACCACCTCGACCTGGAGACGCGCGAGGCGCTCACCGTCGCCCTGGCCCAGTTCGAGGGCACCCTGATCCTGGTCTCGCACGACCGCCACCTGCTGCGCGCCACCACGGACGAGTTCATGATCGTCGCCGACTGCGGCCTGCAGGCCTTCGACGGCGACCTCGACGACTACCGCGACTGGCTGTTCCGGACCAAGCTGGGCCAGGCCAAGCCGGCCCGGGCCGAGACCGCGGCGCCGGCGGCCGCGCCCGACCGCAAGGAGCAGAAACGCCAGGAAGCCGAGCAGCGCCAGCGCCTATCGGCCCAGCGGAAGCCCATCGAGACGCGCATCCGGCGCCTGGAGGAGCAGATGGCGCGCTTGAACGGCCGCAAGGCCGAGGTCGAGGCCATCCTGTCCGACGGCGACATCTACGCCGAGGCGCGCAAGGAGGAACTGAAGCAGCTCATGTTCGAGCAGGCCGCCCTGGCGCGCGACCTGGAACAGTTGGAAAACGAGTGGATGGAACAGCAGGAGGCCCTGGAGGCGATCGGCCAGCCGTCATGACCGGGTGCTATACCGTATAGCGTTGCCAATTTTTCAGGAAACGCCATGGCCAGCCAGCTCGAGCAACTACGCGCGATGACCGCCATCGTCGCCGACACCGGCGACATCGACGCCATCGCCCAGCACCGTCCCGAGGACGCCACCACCAACCCCTCGCTGCTCCTCAAGGCGGCCGCCTCGGCGCGCTACGCCCCCCCTGCTCGACCAGGCCGCCGCCTGGGCGCGCGACCAGGGCGGCGACCGCGCCGCACAGATCGCCAACGCACTCGACAAGGTGGCGGTGAACGCCGGCATGGAGATACTCAAGCTGGTGCCCGGGCGGGTCTCCACCGAGGCCGACGCCCGCCTGTCCTTCGACACCGAGGCCACCGTCGCCAAGGCGCGCCGGCTGATCGCCCTGTACGAGGCCGGCGGCGTCGGGCGCGAGCGGGTGCTGATCAAGATCGCCTCGACCTGGGAAGGCATCCGGGCCGGCGCGCGCCTGGAGGCCGAAGGCATCCACTGCAACCTCACCCTGCTGTTCGGCTTCGGCCAGGCCGTGGCCTGCGCCGAGGCCGGCGTCACCCTGATCTCGCCCTTCGTCGGCCGCATCTTCGACTGGAGCAAAGCGCACGGCGGCGCCGCCGCGCCCGCTCCCGAGGACGATCCCGGCGTGCGCTCGGTGCAGGCGATCTACCGCTACTACAAGGAGCACGGCTACGCCACCACGGTGATGGGCGCCTCGTTCCGCAACACCGGCGAGATCCTCGCCCTGGCCGGCTGCGACCGCCTGACCATCAGCCCGGCCCTGATGGACGAACTGGCCGCCGGCGACGCCCCGGTGCCGCGCCGCCTGGCCTACGACGGTCCCGTCCTGGCGCGCCCGGCGCCGATGACCGAGGCCGCCTTCCGCTGGGCCCTGAACGAGGACGCCATGGCGACCGAGAAGCTGGCCGAGGGCATCCGCACCTTCACCGTCGACCAGATCAAGCTGGAGAACACCCTGGCCGCCCGCCTATGAGCCGGCGCGCCGGCGCCGGGAGCGGGCCGGCCGCCCTGCGCCGGTGCCTGTCCGCCTTCCTGGCCATGGTCTGGCTGTGCCTGGCGCCGCCGGCCGCCGCCGCGCCCTACGCCTGGACCGCGACGGCGGCCGACGGCAGCACCGAGGTGCAGCTCTGGTTCTACTGGTCGAAACGCTGCCCGCACTGCCTCGAGGCGCGCCCGGCGGTGCTGGCCATGGCGGCCCGGAACCCCTGGCTGCGCCTGCACGACCTCGAGCTGACCGAGCACCCGGACAACGTCGACCGCTACGTGGCCATGGCCGCCGGCCTCGGCCAGGAGGCCCGCTCGGTGCCCGCCTTCATCTACTGCGGCCGCATGGAGGTCGGCTGGGACCGGGCCGGGACGAGTGGCGCCGCCCTCCTCGCGGCCCTGCAGGCGTGCCGGGCGGGCGGCGCGCAACCGGCCCCGGCCGCCGCACCCCTGCGCCTGCCGGTGCTCGGCGAGATCGATCCCGACGCCTGGTCACTGCCCCTGCTCACGGTGCTGATCGCCAGCCTGGACGCCTTCAACCCGTGCGCCTTCTTCGTCCTCCTGTTCCTGCTCTCGCTCCTGGTGCACCAGCACGACCGGCGGCGCATGCTGCTGATCGGCGGCGTCTTCGTGGCCTTCTCCGGGCTCATGTACTTCGCCTTCATGGCGGCCTGGCTGGGCCTGTTCCGGATCATGGGCAGCCTGCCCTGGGTGACCGCCGCGGCGGGCGCCCTGGCCCTGTTCATCGGCGGCGTCAACGTGAAGGACTACTTCGCCTTCAAGCAGGGTCTCAGCCTGTCCATCCCGGCCGCACGCCAGGCCGACATCTTCGCCCGTGGCCGCCGCATCCTGGCCGCCGGCAGCCTGCCCGCCATGCTCGCCGCGGCGGTCTTCCTGGCGGTCGCGGCGAACTTCTACGAACTCTTGTGCACGGCCGGCTTCCCCATGGTGTACGCGCGCCTGCTCACCCTGCACGTCAGCGACCCGGCCGTCCACTACCTGTACCTGGCCCTGTACAACCTGATCTACGTCCTGCCCCTTCTGGCCATCGTCCTCGCCTTCGTGCACACCATGGGGGCGCGCCGGCTGAGCGAACGGGAAGGCCGCCTGCTCAAGCTGATGTCCGGCCTGATGATGCTGGGCCTGGGCGTCCTGCTCCTGGCCGCGCCCGAGCGCCTGAACAATGTCGCCGTGGCCTTCGCCCTGGTCGCCGGCGCCGCCGGCCTGACCTGGCTGGCGGCCCGCCTGGGCCGGCGCGACTGAGGCGGCTCAGGTCGGCCGGTCGCCGAGCAGGGCCTTCTTCAGGCTGACCTGGATCGGCTCGTCGCCCAGCCAGATGCGCAGGATGGCGAGCTCGAAGCGGGCTCCCGGGATGCGCCCGAATTCGCGCTCGCCGACCCAGACCCGGGTGCCCTCGCCGGGCAGGTAGTCGAACCGGATGCGGGTGCCGGCGGGCAGTTCGCGGGCCTGGCGCAGGAGCGCGAAGAAGTGCTCCAGATCGCCCTCGATGGCGGCCATGTCGGCCTCGCTGTTGTTGGCGACCAGGCCGTCCTTGAGGGCCGCGAGGTTGCGCTCCGTGCCGACGTCGCGCAGCAGGGTGATGTCCAGGCGCCTAGGCGTGTCACGGCCCAGCACGGCGCCGGCGCTGGCGGCCCGGTCGGGCAGGTACAGGGCGGCGACGTAGATGCGGAAGCCGAGGATGCTGCGCAGGCCGGCGCCGTTCAGCAGCAGGTCGTGGCCGGCCAGGTCGGCGCGCTCCGGCACATTCAGGCCGGCCACGCTGGCGTCCTGGGCCGCTGCCGGCGCCGCGAAGACGAGGCAGGCGCCGGCCAGCAGCCGCCACCCGAGCACCCTTGCGCATCCCCGGAGCCACCCATCGGTCATGGAAATCGCCCGCGATAACAATGGCTTGATGTTAGCAGACGGCAACGTCCGCGGCATGACCGCCGGGCCCGCTGCGCGGGAGCGTGCCGGGCGGTTTAAGATGGCCGGGTCAGAAACCATAAACGAGGTAGTCCCGCATGCAATCCGGTCCAAGAGAAATCGTCACCCCGTTCCGCCCGATCCCGCTCGACGTTCCGGAGGGCATGAAGCCGAACGAGTTCTTCAACAGCACGGAGAACCTCAACGACCTGGTGACCAACAACGGCCTGCTGGAGAACCCGGAGGGACTGCTGCTGTACCGCAAGGCGCTCGGCCACAGCAACCTGTTCGACACCTCGATCATCTACAACACCTCGCGCAGCATCCTCGACCCGCTCGGCCGGCCGGTGCGCCGCAGCCAGGTGCCGGACCGGGTGAAGAACGTCTGGAACCGGATGAACCAGGTGATCTTCGACTACATGCTGGAGAAATATCCGGACCCGGACCGCCACCTGGTCCTGGCCGGCGAGGCCAGCCTGGACGCCACCTGGCCGCTCACCTCGCCCGGCGTGCCGTCGATCCGCATGCTGCACAACCACTTCATCGTCTTCGACAAGGCCGAACTCGCCGCTGCCCCGTTCGCCGACGAGGCCAACCCCAACCTGACCGACGGCGGCCAGCACTCCCTTTTCCAGGCCCACATGCGCGAGGTCTACCGGGCCTTCTTCGACGAGCTGGACCTCGAGATACTGCGCCCGTGCCAGGCCGGCTCCTGCAAGATCGCCCTGACCGGCTACCCCCAGGGGCTGCCGAGCTGGGAAGTCACCGGCGGGGCGGCGGCACTCAAGGAGGTGCGCTTCTGGAAGGAGTACGACACCATCCTGAAGGGTTTCATCGATTTCTACCGCACCTTCTTCGGCCAGGTCTCGACCCGCAACTCGCCAATGCCGCGCGACGTCTACTTCCCGGACCTGGTGGAGGACAAGCTGCTGTTCGACAACGACCTCCTCAAGGCCGCCAGGATGGTGCGCGACCGCTGCATGCGGGACGCCAAGTACGCCAACGCGATCCGCTGGCAACCGGCCTTCAAGCAGCTCATCTACCGCAACGACCGCGGCCAGCTGATCGTCACCATCAGCCAGAACTCGATCGGCAACGCCATCACCGAGATGCTCGGCGTCGTGGTCAAGCGCACCCCGGACGCGGACGCCTACGGCAAGGCCGAGCCGGACCTGATCGCCCAGTTGCTGGAGGTGCGCCGGCGCCTGGTCGAGGACGACCTCGGCAACGCCATCGCCACGCCGCACTGGGACGCGGGCTAGACATGCCGCTGCCCGCCCCCTTCGGCCACCTGCTCGAGCCCGCCGCCTACCCGCATCCGGTAGCGGCGGTGCGTCTCATCGAGACCCACATCTCCTGGGTCCTGGTGGCCGGCGACTACGCCTACAAGATCAAGAAGCCGGTCGACTTCGGCTTCCTCGACTTCTCCACCCCGGACAAGCGGCGCGCCTGCTGCGAGGAAGAGGTGCGCCTGAACCGCCGGCTGGCGCCGGACACCTACCTCGACGTCGTCGCGGTGACCGACGCGGGCATGGCCGGCAGCGGGCCGGTGCGCGACTGGGCGGTGCGCATGCGCGCCTTCCCGGCCGACGCCACGCTGGATCGCGAGACGGCCGTGCTGCCGGCCCAGATCGACGCCATCGCCGACCGGGTCGCCGCCTTCCACGCCGGCATCGCCCAGGCGCCCGCGGCCAGCCCGTACGGCACGGCGGCCGCGGCCATGCACCCGGTACGCGAGAACTTCCGGCAGCTGCGCGAACAGGGCCTCGAGGCGGCCGGCCACGGCCCCCGGATCGCCGAGCTGGAAGCGTGGTCGGAGCGGGAGTTCACGCGCCTGGGCGGCCATTTCGACGCCCGCAAGGCAGCCGGCTTCGTCCGCGAATGCCACGGCGACCTGCACCTCGGCAACATCGCCTGGGTTGCCGGTGCCCCGTTGATCTTCGACTGCATCGAATTCAACCCGAACCTGCGCTTCGTCGACGTCGTCAGCGAAGTCGCCTTCTTCTGCATGGACCTGATAGCCCGCGGTCTCGACGCCCTGGCCTGGCGCTTCCTGAACCGCTGGCTGGAACACGGCGGCGACTACCCCGGCCTCGCCGCCCTGCGTTTCTACATGGTCTACCGCGCCGTGGTGCGTGCCAAGGTGGCCGGCTTCCGGGCCGCCCAGGGCGATTCCGGCGCCATGGCCGAGGTCGGGCGCTACCTCGACCTGGCCCTGCGCCTGAGCCGGCCGGGCCGGCCGGGGTTGCTGCTGATGCACGGCTGCTCGGGCGCCGGCAAGACCTGGCTGGCGCAGACGCTGCTCGAACGCCTGGCCGCCATCCGCCTGCGCTCGGACGTCGAGCGCAAACGCCTGCACGGCCTGCCGGCCCTGGCCGACAGCCGGGCCACGGCCGGCGACATCTACACCGCCGAGGCGTCCCGGCGCACCTTCGCCCACCTGGCGGACACCGCCGACCGCCTGCTCGCCGAGGCCTTCCCGGTCATTGTCGACGCCACCTTCCTGGGGCGTGGCCAGCGCGCCGCCTTCATCGCCCTGGCCGAAGCCCGCCGCCTGCCTTGGCGTCTGGTCTCGCCGGTGGTGGACGCCAGCGTGCTGCGGGGCCGGGTCGCCGCCCGGCTGACCCGCGGCGACGACGCCTCGGAGGCCGACCTCGGCGTGCTCGAGGATCAGTTGCGCAATGCCGAGGCGCTGCTCCCGGAAGAGGCGGCCCACGAGGTCCGCTGCGCCGGCGACGCAGACCTGCCCAGGGTCCTGTGCGAGCTCGATGCCGCCCTGGGAACGCGGACAGGTGTTGCAGGCGGCCAACAACAACCCTGAAGCCGTTCTGGTTTTGCCATCTGCCGCTGGCGTCACCCATCAGAGTCCGATAATATGAGAACCGTTCTCGTTATTAACTGATCACCATGACCCTGAACCAGTTGAGTCCCAACGCCTGCGGCGTGATCGAGGCCATCCACGCCGGCCAGGATCTGCGCCGGCGTCTGTGCGGCCTGGGCCTGCGCCTGGGCATCAGGGTCCGGGTCATCCGCCACTCCCCCCTGAACGGCCCCATGCAGATCCGCGTCGGCCACACCGACCTGATCCTGCGCCGTAGCGAAGCGGCCAACATCGACGTCATCCCGACATGAAACGGGTGGCCGTGCTGGGCATGCCCAATACGGGCAAGTCCACCCTGTTCAACCGCCTGACCGGTGCCGGCGCCCATGTCGGCAACTGGCCCGGCGTCACCGTCGACCTGCTGTCGGCCAAGCTGCTGCTCGGCGACGCCATGGTCGAGGTGGTCGACCTGCCCGGCTTCTACAACCTGCACGGCTTCTCCGAGGACGAGCAGGTCGTGCGCCGGTTCCTGGAAACCCAGCCGGTCAACCTGCTCCTGGTCGTCCTCAACTCCTGCCAACTGGACCGCCAGCTGGCCCTGCCGCTGCAGCTCAAGGAGCTCGGCGTGCCGATGGTGATCCTGCTCAACATGACCGACGAGGCCGGCCGCCTCGGCATCCGGATCGACGCCGGCAAGCTCGAAGCCGCCCTGGGCGGCCCGGTACGGGCGCTCTCGGCCAAGTTCGGCCAGGGCCTGGTCGAGGTCAAGGATGTCCTCACCCAGCAGTTGCGCGAGCACCCCAAGCTCAGCCAGGCCAAGCCCGCCGCCTTCGACCAGGACGTGCGCATCGAGCAGGAACTGGACGCCCTGGTTAGCGCCAGCGTCGCCAGCCCGATCCACCTGCCGCCCTCGGCCACCGACAAGCTCGACCGCGTGCTGTTGCACCCCTGGCTGGGCCTGCCCATCTTCTTCCTGATGATGTTCCTGCTCTTCCAGGCCATCTACGGCCTCGGCAGCCCCTTACAGGACGCCATGAGCTGGCTGCTCGACCACATCAAGACCGACGCCGTCGAGCCGTTCACCGCCGCCTGGCCGGCCGCGCTGCGGAGCCTCGCCGTGGACGGCCTGTTCGACGGCATCGGCACGGTGCTGACCTTCCTGCCCATCATCGCCGTGTTCTTCATGCTCATGGCGATCATCGAGGACAGCGGCTACCTGGCCCGGGCGGCCTTCCTCACCGACGCGCTGATGAGCCGCCTGGGCCTGGACGGGCGCGCCTTCGTCATGCAGCTGATGGGCTTCGGCTGCAACGTGCCGGCCATCATGGGCACGCGCATCATGCGTTCCTCCGGCCTGCGCGCCCTGACCATGCTGATCATCCCGTTCTCGCTCTGTTCGGCGCGGCTGCAGGTCATGGTCTTCGTCATCGCCGCGGTGTTTTCGCCCAGGATGGCGCCGGTCGCCCTGTTCACGCTCTACCTGACCAGCTTCGTCGCGGCCTTCCTGACCGCCTTCCTGTTCCGCAAGCGCTACCACAGCCATGAGCCGCTGCTGCTCGAACTGCCGCCCTACCGACTGCCGACCTGGCGCTTCCTGGGCGTCGAGAGCTGGCGCGCGGTCAAGCAGTTCCTGGCCGGCGCGGGCGGCTTCATCGTGGTCGGCGTGCTCCTGGTCTGGTTCATGACCCACTTCCCGTTCGACGCCGCGCCGGCCGGGCCGGACACCCTGGCGGGCGGCCTGGCCGAACTGATGCGCCCGATATTCGCGCCCCTCGGCATCGACGCCCTGCTCTCGATCGCCCTGCTGTTCGGCTTCGTCGCCAAGGAGATCGTCATCGGCGCCCTGGCGGTGATCTACGGCGTCGGCCCGGACCAGCTCAGCGGCGTGCTGACGGCGCGCCTGGACTGGGTGCAGGCCTACAGCTTCCTGATCTTCACCCTGATCTACACGCCCTGCCTGTCCACCGTGGCGGCGATCCGCAGCGAATCCAAGAGCTGGCGCCTGGCGCTGCTGGCGACCGCCTGGCCGCTCACCCTGGCCTGGGCGGCCAGCTTCCTGTTCTACCAGGCCGCGCGCGCCTTGACCTGAGGCCGGGCGGGGCCGGCCCGGCCGGCGGATAGAAATGTGCTATTTCCGGGACCCCCCGGGCTCACTATCATCCGTCTGTCGCCCTGTCCAACCCGCCATGCCCGTCCGCGAACGTTTCCTCACCCGCCGCCTGGCGCTCACTATCGGCGCCGGCTTCGCCCTGTCGCTGCTGCTCATGGTGGCGGTCAGCGTCGTCGGCCTGCGCGAGCTGTCGGCCGCCGACGCCCGCCTGAGCGGCATCGTCAAGGAAAACAGCGTCAAGGGCCAGATCGCCGGCGAACTGCGCGACCTCCTGCGCGCCCGGGTGATCTCCATGCTGAGCATCGTGGTCATGAACGACCCGTTCGAGAAGGACCGCGAGATGCTCCATTTCTACGCCCTCGGCGAGGCCTACCAGAAGTCGCGCATCCGGCTCGACAGCCAGGTCACCTCGGCCGAGGAGAAGGCCGTGCTGGAACGCATCGACACCCTCACCAAGGCCAACCAGCCGCTCATGCTGGAGACGGTCGACCTCGGCATGGAGGGCTACACCTTCCTGGCCTTCGACGTCCTCCAGAAGAAGGGTATCGCCCTGCAACGCCAGTTGGTCGAGGAACTCGACCGCCTGGTCAACATCCAGCAGGATGCCATCAAGGAGGCGGCCCGGCAGGCCGCCGACGCCTACTTCAAGACCCGCCTGCTGATGCTGGCGCTGGGTGCCGCCTCGGCCGTCATCGCGGTCATCGGCGCGCTCTTCGTGCTCCAGCGCACGAGCCTGATCGCCGCCGATTCCGAGCGTGAACGGACCCGCTTCCAGACCTTGTTCGAGACCAATACCGACGGCATCGTCATCATGGACCGGAACGGCTTCGTGCAATGCAATCCGGCCACCCTGCGCATGTTTGGCATCGCCAGCCAGGCGGAATTCCTGCGCCTGCGCCCGGAGGACATGGCGGCGCCGGTTGCCGCGGGGGCCGAGCGGCTGTCGATAAGGGCGTTCATCGACGAAGCCTTCGCCCAGGGCCATGCCGCCTTCGAGTGGCCGTGCCGGCGCGCCGACGGCAACGCCTTCTCGGCCCAGATCAACCTGCATGCGATGCCCCTCGACGGCCGCCCCCACCTGCAGTGCATCATCCGCGACATCACGCCCCAGAAGGAGGCCGAGCAGGCCCTCAAGACCGCGCACGCCGAGGCACTGGCGGCGGCCGAGATGAAATCCCAGTTCGTCGCCAACGTCAGCCACGAGATCCGCACCCCGATGAACGGCATCATGGGCATGGCGCACCTGCTCCTCGGCAGCGAGCTGACCGCCCGCCAGCGCGAATACGCGGAGGCGGTCGACAATTCCGCCAAGGCCCTGATGCGGATCATCAACGACCTGCTCGACTTCTCCAAGATCGAGGCCGGGCGTCTGAGCCTGGAAGAGGTGGTGTTCGACCTGCCGGAGACGCTGCGCGAGATCATGGCCTTCTATCGGCCGCGCGCCGAGGAGAAGGACCTGGCCTTCCGCCTCGACCTGCCGGACGACCTGCCGACCTGGGTGCGCGGCGACTCCCTGCGCCTGCGCCAGATGCTCCTCAACCTGCTCGACAACGCCATCAAGTTCACCGAGCGGGGCGAGATCCGCCTCGGCGTCGAGCGGCGCCCGGGCAACCGCTACCACTTCATGGTCGCCGACACCGGCATCGGCATCGCCCCGTCCGCCCTGCCGCACATATTCTCGGCCTTCTCCCAGGCCGACGGCTCGATCAGCCGGCAATTCGGCGGCACCGGCCTGGGCCTGGCCATCTGCAAGCAGTTGAGCGCCCTCATGCGCGGCAGCCTGACGGTACAGAGCCGGCCGGGCGAAGGCAGCGTGTTCGAACTGGACGTGCCGCTGCCGCCCGCCGAGCAGCCGGTCGAACCCGAGGCCACCGGGAGCGGCCAGGCGCCCAGCTTCCGCGCCACCCACATCCTGGTCGCCGAGGACAACCCGATCAACCAGAAGCTGCTCCAGTTCATGCTCGAGAACATGGGCCTGAGGGTCAGCATCGCCGGCGACGGCAAGGCCGCCTACGCGCGCCTGGCGGACGACGACATCGACCTGGTCCTGATGGACTGCCAAATGCCGGAATGGGACGGCATCACCGCGACCCGGGCGATCCGGCGCCGGGAACGGGAGACGGCGCGGCCGCGCCTGCCCATCGTCGCCCTGACCGCGAACGCCATGCAGGGCTTCGAACAGGTCTGCCAGGAGGCCGGCATGGATGCCTACCTGACCAAGCCGCTGGACGAAAACAAGCTGTCCGCCTGCCTGGGCCGGCTGTTGCCCGAGCGCTCGGTCGAAACCCCGCCCGAGCCCGCCGCCCCGGCCGCGCCGCCCGAGGTCATCGACATCGACAAAATCCGCCGCCTGTGTCGCGGCAACGCCGGCCAGATACGCGAGATGCTCGACCTGTTCGTGACCAGCACCGAGCAACTGCTCGGCGAGCTGGCGGCGGCCCTGGCCGCCGACGACCTCGGCAAGGCGGCGCGCATGGCGCACCAGATCAAGGGCGCGGCGGTCTACCTGGGCGCCGCCACCACCACCGAGCTGGCCTCCCGCCTGGACCGGGCCGCCAAGGCCGGCGACGCCGCACAGGCGGCGACGCTGGCGCGGGAGCTTGAGGCCGATTTCACACGCCTGCGCGACCATATCGCGACGATCGTCGTCTAGAACGCCGTTTTGCCGGCACAAGCCGTTAGAATAGTTGGTTTCCTGCAACCCTTACGCGTACGCCCAATGCTCGACATCCTGCTCCTGCGCAAAGACCTCCAAGCCGTCGCCGACCGCCTCGCCAGCCGCGGCCTCACGCTCGACACCGCCCGCATCGCCGGGCTCGAAGCCGAACGCAAGGAAATCCAGACGGCGACCCAGGACCTGCAGTCGAAGCGCAACAGCCTGTCCAAGCAGATCGGCATCGCCAAGGGCAAGGGCGAGGACACGGCGCCGATCATGGCCGAAGTGGCCGGCCTGGGCGACGAGCTGAAGCGTATGGAGGAACGCCTGGAAGGCATCCAGGGCGAGCTCAACCAGATGCTCCTGACCATCCCCAACCTGCCGCACGAGAGCGTGCCGGTGGGCAGGAGCGAGACCGACAACGCCGAGGTGCGCCGGGTCGGCGAGCCGCGCCGTTTCGACTTCCCCGTGCGCGACCACGTCGACCTCGGCGAGGGACTGGACCTGCTCGACTTCGCCACCGCCGCCAAGATCGCCAGCGCACGCTTCGCCCTGATGCGCGGCGACCTGGCCCGGCTGCACCGCGCCCTGACCCAGTTCATGCTCGACACCCATACCCGCGAGCACGGCTACGAAGAGGTCTACGTCCCCTACCTCGTCAATGCCGACTCCATGCGCGGCACCGGCCAGTTGCCCAAGTTCGAGGAGGACCTCTTCAAGCTCTCGAACGGCATGTACCTGATCCCGACCGCCGAGGTGCCGGTGACCAACATCGTGCGCGACGAGATCATCGCGGGCGAGAACCTGCCCATCAAGCTGGTCGCCCACACCCCCTGCTTCCGCTCGGAGGCCGGCTCCTATGGCAAGGACACCCGGGGCATGATCCGCCAGCACCAGTTCGACAAGGTCGAGATGGTGCAATTCGTCCGCCCCGAGGATTCGTACGCGGCGCTGGAGGAACTCACCGGCCACGCCGAGGCGATCCTGCAGAAGCTCGGCCTGCCCTACCGCGTAGTCGCCCTGTGCACGGGCGACCTCGGCTTCTCGTCGGCCAAGACCTATGACCTGGAGGTCTGGCTGCCGGGCCAGAACACCTACCGGGAAATCTCCTCCTGTTCCAACTTCGAGGCCTTCCAGGCGCGCCGCATGCAGGCCCGCTACCGGGGCGAGAAGGGCAAGCCGGAACTGATCCACACCCTGAACGGTTCCGGCCTGGCGGTCGGCCGTACCCTGGTCGCGGTGCTGGAGAACTATCAGCAGGCCGACGGCAGCATCACCATCCCCGATGTCCTGCGGCCCTACATGGGCGGCATGGAGAAGCTGGTCGCCACCGACTGACCCGTCGCCTGGGCTGCCCGGACCGGAGCCGGCCGGCCCGATGCGCGGACCGGCGGGTCAGCTCTGGCCGGTGCTGGCCGTGGCGCGGGCGTAGACCGGCTCGAAGCGCTTCAGGATGTCGTAATAGATGCGCACGTTCTCGGTCAGTATCCTGGCCTCGCCGCCGCGTGCATAGCCGAGTCGCAGACGGTTCGTGTAGGTCGATTTCGCCAGCAGGGGCAGGACATCCTTGACGTCACGCCAGGCGTCCGGGTCCTTGTCCAGGCGTTGGGCCAGGCGCCGGGCGTCCTCGAGGTGGCCCATGCCGATGTTGTAGGCCGCCATCGCCATCCAGGTCCGGTCCGGGTCGGGGATGCGATCCGGCAACTGATCCTTGAGCATGGCCAGATAGCGGGCGCCGGCCAGGATGCTCTCGTCGGCGTTCAGGCGATTGCCGACGCCCATGCGGTCGGCCGTCTCGTTGGTGAGCATCATGATGCCGCGCACGCCGGTCGGCGACGTGGCCATGGCGTTCCACTGCGACTCCTGGTAGGCCAGGGCCGCAAGCAGCCGCCAATCCAGCCCGGTCGCGCCCTGGGCACGCTCGAAGTGCTCGCGCAGGCTGGGCAGCAGTTGGCCGCGCCGGGACAGGATGCCTTCCACGTCGGCCTCGTCGAGCCGTTTCAGGTGGCCGAAGTAGCGTTCCTTGAGGCGGTCGAGCCAGCCGTCGTGGCGGATGCTGACGAAGAAGTCCGCCACTGCCTGGCGCAACCGCATGTCGGCGTCCTTGGGCAGCACCCAGGCGATGTCCCGGCTTTCCGACAGATCCATGGCGACCGCCAGCTTCGGCCAGTAGTTCCAGACCACGTCGAAGGTGCTGGCGTCGGTCACCGTGCAGTCCGACAAGCCGTTGGCGACCCGTTCGAGCAGTTCCTCGGTCGAGGTGGTGTCGACCTCGACCCAACGCAGGTCGGGGAACGCCTGGCGCACCTCGAGCAGGCGCTCGGCGTGGCTGCTGCCCTGCACCACCTCGAGGCGGACGTCGGCCAACTGATCGAGGGAGGTGGGCAACTTGACGCCCGGGCCGCACACGACCAGTTCGCGTTCGCTGGCGTAGGCCGGGCCGAAACGCACGCGTCCGGCCCGCTCGCTGGTCACGGTCAGCCAACCGGCGGCCAGGTGGGCCTTGTCCATGACCATGCCGGCAATCAGGGAGCTGACGCTGTCGGCCACCTCGACCTTCAGATTCAGGCCCTGGCGGCGGGCGAATTCGGCGATCAGGTCATACTCGAAACCGGCCGGCTTGCCTTCGGCGTCCAGGTAATAGCTGGTCGGACTGGGCCGCGTCAGCACCACCAACTGCCGAGTGTCGTAGGGCGAGGCGAGCGGCAGCCAGGCCCAATAGGCCAGGGCGGCGGCGGCAACCGCCGCCAGCAGGCCCAGCCTGAAGGCGTTTCCGGCAAACAAATTCGGCAAGCGTCTCGTCAATCTCAATCCAAGCATGTAGAATGCGCCCCTCTTCCGGTGCGGCGGCCTGTCGGGCGACCGTCCGGAATCCCACGGAAAGGTGCCGGAGTGGTCGAACGGGCCGGACTCGAAATCCGGTGTACAGCTTGCTGTACCGTGGGTTCGAATCCCACCCTTTCCGCCATCCACCCCGTATTGCGACCGCGTCGCCGGGGCTGAGTTTCCGCACCAGGCATTCCTGCCGGTCCGGGCACCTTTCTCGCAAGGCCATGATAACCAAGCAAAACCCCTTACGTCATCGATTCAGGGGGTGGCAAAAAAACGGCGACTATCGCTAGTCGCCGTTTTGCTACGCAGAGTGGTGGGCGGTACTGGGATCGAACCAGTGGCTTCCACCGTGTGAAGGTGGCACTCTACCGCTGAGTTAACCGCCCGAGAGCCGCGCATTGTAATGATGGCGACCGATCCGGTCAAAGGCTTTTTCCGGAGGCCGTCGCATCCAGTAGAATGCGCATCTTTGCCGATTCCCTCTCCGTCATGATCCGCACCCGTTTCGCCCCCTCCCCCACCGGCTACCTGCATATCGGCGGCGTCCGCACCGCGCTGTTCTCCTGGGCCTATGCCCGCAAGTACGGCGGCCAGTTCGTGCTGCGCATCGAGGACACCGACCAGGAGCGCTCGACCCAGGCCTCGGTACAGGCCATCCTGGACGGGATGAAGTGGCTGGGCATCGACTGGGACGAAGGCCCCTACTACCAGATGGCGCGCCTGGACCGCTACAAGGCGATCGCCGACCAGCTCATCGCCGAAGGCAAGGCCTATTACTGCTACGCCAGCAAGGAAGAACTCGACGCCATGCGCGAGGCCCAGCGCGCGCGCGGCGAGAAGCCACGCTACGACGGCCGCTGGCGCCCCGAGGAAGGCAAGCTCCTGCCGGAACCGCCGGCCGGCGTCATCCCGGTGATCCGCTTCAAGACCCCGCATGAGGGCGAGGTCACCTTCGACGACCTCATCAAGGGCCCGATCACGGTCGCCAACGCCGAGCTCGACGACCTCGTCATCATGCGCGGCGACGGCGTGCCAACCTACAACTTCGGCGTCGTCATCGACGACTGGGACATGGGCATCACCCACGTCATCCGGGGCGACGACCACGTCAACAACACGCCGCGCCAGATCAACATCCTGCGCGCCCTGGGCGCCCCGGTGCCCTACTACGGCCACGTGCCGATGATCCTGGGCAACGACGGCGAGCGCCTGTCCAAGCGCCATGGCGCCGTCTCGGTGCTGCAATACCAGGAGGACGGCTATCTGCCCGAGGCGCTGCTCAACTACCTGGCCAGGCTCGGCTGGGGCCACGGCGACGCCGAGAAGTTCTCGGCCGCCGAATTCGTCGAGTGGTTCGACCTGGCCGGCGTCAGCCACGCCCCGGCGCGCTTCAACCAGGAAAAGCTGGCCTGGCTGAACCAGCAGTACATGAAGGAGGCCGAGCCGGCCCGCCTGGCCGAGCTGGTGCAACCCTTCCTGGCCGGCCAGGGCGTCGAGACCGCCGCCGGCCCGGAGCTCGCGGCCCTGATGCCGCTGCTGCGCGAGCGGGTCGGCACGGTCGAGGAACTGGCCGACGCCGCCCACATCTTCTACCGCCACGGCCTGCCCGCCGAGGCGGAGGTCAAGGCCAAGCTGGACCCCGCCGCGCTGCCCTGCCTCGAAGGCCTGCGCGCCACGCTCGCCGAGGTCGACTGGCAGGCCCCGGCAATCAACCAGCTGCTCAAGGACGGCGCCAAGGCGAGCGGACTGAAGATGGGCCAGATCGGCATCCCGCTGCGCCTGGTCCTGTTCGGCACCGCCCACACGCCTTCCATCGACGCCACCCTCGCCCTCCTCGGGCGCGCCGAGACGTTGCGCCGTTTCGACAGCGCCTGGCCCGCCGTCAAGGCAATGCTCTGAGACTGCCCCGCTTCGATTAAAATCGCCTTCCAGCGCATTACCGAATCAGGCACCACATCATGATGAAGCTGATCGCCTCCCCGACCAGCCCGTTTTCCCGCAAGGTCCGTATCGTCGCGGCCGAGAAGCACATCGAATACGAGCTGGTGGTCGACGCCCCCTGGGAGTCCGACAGCAAGGTGTCGGACTACAACCCGCTCGGCAAGGTGCCGGTCTGGGTGTTCGAGGATGGCAAGACCTTGTTCGATTCGCGCGTCATCGTCGAATACCTGGATAGCGTCAGCCCGGTCGGCCACCTGATCCCGACCGACCCGCGCGCGCGCATCGCCGTGAAGCGCTGCGAGGCGCTCGCCGACGGCATCGTCGACGCCGCCGTCCTCACCTATCTGGAACGCAAGCGGCCCGAGGTTCAGCAGAGCCAGGACTGGATCGACCACCAACTCGGCAAGGTGCGTGCCGGCCTGGCCGCCATGAGCCACGAGATGGGCATGGCCAACTGGTGCGTGGGCGATTCCTACACCCTGGCGGACATCGCGACCGGCTGCGCCCTGGGCTACCTCGACTTCCGCTTCCCTGAACTCGACTGGCGGCGCTCGCAGCCGCACCTGTCCGAGTATTTCGACCGCATCGTGCAGCGGCCGACCTTCAAGGACACCGTGCCGGTCGCCTGAGCGACCAGCCGGTCACACCACCCAGCGCGAGCGCAACATCAGGCGGTCCCGGCGCCGCTGCTTGCGCAGCCGGGCATCGCCGACCGTCACGGACGGGCCGGGCGCGCTGTCGATGGCGGCCAGGGCGGCGGCGAAGTTGCGTTCCCAGAGCCGGGCCGACTCCAGGCGCGCCGGGTCCGGGTGGCGGACGACGTGGCCGATCGACGGGTTGCTGTTGATCTCGTAGATCTGCGGCGTGCCCGCGACCAGCGCGTAGTCGACCCGGCCGTATTCGAGGTGGGCGGTCTCGAAGGCCCGCATCAGGACGTCGGCATGGCCATTCTCGGCGAGATTGGCCAGTTCCTCGCGATACAGCTCGCTCCCGGCCACGCCCTCGACGCCGTACTTCGCCGCCCAGCCGGTATCGTGCACGGCCAGGCTGGTGACGATGCGCGCGCCGACCCGGAAGGCGGCGTGCTTGCGGAACAGGTTATCCCGTATCGGCTCGGCGCAGTACTCGACGATCATGAGATCGCGTTCGGGATAGCCGGCGGCCAAGGCGGCCTCGATCGCCGCGGCCAAGGCCTCGGGCGCCGTGATCAGGCCGGTCAGCGGCCCGCGATGGGCGGCCTCGGTGCGCAGGAACACCGGCCAGCGGTCCACCGCGGCGGCCCGGCCGGGACGCCAGACCCGGAAGCGGTTGACGCCGGCGCCGTGCAGCCGTTCGAGCAGATCGAAGCGTCCGCAGAAGCGGCCGGGATCGTTGAGCACGGGCATGCCGTGGCCGGCGAGTTCGCGGTAGGCATGGGCCGCCAGTTCCAGTTCCCAGAAGCCGAGCCGGTCCATGTCCGTGAACAGCCAGGTCGCCCGGGGCAGGCGGCGGGCTCGGAACAGGGCGTCGTAGGACCACACCTGCACCTTCGGTGCGCCCGGATATTGGCTCAGGCTGCGATGGGTATCGCGCGGCCAGGTCATGACGATGCAGATCAAGTCGCAGTTCCCCCGATAGTCCGTCTCAGGTTGACGAGGGTAGCCAATGGTCGCGAAAATGGCCACTCTGACCATCATCGATGCCCGCCAGGAGGGGAATACCCATGAACAAGATCAAGCTCGACCCGACCAAGCTGTTCGGCTTCAAGATTCTCGGCCGGACCGAAGCCGGCGATCAGCAAGCCAGGATCGCCGCCAAGGTCGGGGGCAAACCGGTCATCCGTCTGGGCAGCAAGATCGGCAGCAAGGTGGGCAGCAAGCCGGTCGTCACCCTCCGCTGATCGTCCAGTCGGCGGCCACCCAGGAAGGCAGCCGGACGCGCTGCCTTTTTTATTTTCCAATCGAGCATGATGCAACCCGCAGGATTCGACTTCCGCTTCCCCCCGACGGTGCCCGCGCCCAGGTCATCGACCGCAAGGCACGCCTTTATCTGGCCGACAGCCTGCAGCACATCGTCGACCAATGTGCCGGCATCGTACCCTTCGATGCCGACGCCATTGCCCGCCTGATTGGCAACCTCCGGCTCGGCCTGCGCTATCCCCCCGCGGTGTGCGGCCTGTACTTCGAACTGGCGCTGGCCCTCATGGACGAGCATTACGACGAAGCCGTACCGCTCTTCCGCCTGCTCGCGGAGGAGGCCCCGGTCGGCGCCCCGTTCCGCCTGGTGGCCCTGGGCGGGCCGGAAATCGCCCGCCACAGCGAACGCTACGCCGCGCTCATGGACAGCGACCCGCTCATGTCCTTCGCCATGCTGCCGCCGGATTCGGCCACGGAACACGACTTCCGCGTCCGCTTCGAACGCGGCTACCGCCTGCTCAGCCAGGCGATCCCGGACCTGGCGGCCGAGTTCGCCGGCCTGGTCTGCGAGGTGTGCATGGTGGTGGGCGATTCGCAGGCCGCCATGCAGTTCGACGGCGGCTCGTCCTACATGCTCTGGGGCGGCCTGTTCCTGAACGCCGCCTCGCATGACACCGACGTGGCCATGGTCGAGGTCCTCGCGCACGAGTCCGGCCACAGTCTGCTGTTCGGCTACGCGCTGGACGAACCCCTGGTGGAGAACGCCGACGACGAGTTGTTCAAGTCGCCTCTGCGCCACGATCCGCGGCCGATGGACGGCATCTACCACGCCACCTACGTGTCGGCCCGCATGCACTGGGCCATGTCCCGCCTGCTCGACTCCGGCTGTCTGGACGCGGCCGGCCGCGCCGAGGCGCAGGCCGCGCGCGACCGGGATCGGGAGCACTTCGAGGCCGGCTACGCCGTGGTGGCGGAATTCGGCCTGCTCACGGAGACCGGCCGGGCGGTCATGGCCGGGGCGCGTGCCTACATGGACGGCGTCGCCTGAGCCCGGCTCAGACGATCACGCCGCCACCCAGGCAGGTTTCGCCGTCGTATAGGACCACCGACTGGCCGGGCGTGACGGCCCATTGCGGCGCGTCGAAACTCAGGCGCAGGCGGCCGTCCGCAAGCCCGGTGACCGTGCAGGCGGCGTCCTGCTGGCGGTAGCGGGTCTTGGCGCCGTAGCGGCGGCCGACCTCCGGCGCCGGACCGATCCAGCTGAGATCGTCCGCCTCCAACTGCGCGCTGAGCAGGAGCGGATGCTCGTGGCCCTGGACGACGATCAGTTCGTTGGCCGCCATGTCCTTGCCGGCGACGAACCAGGGCACGCCCTCCTCGGCCCACTTGATGCCGCCGATGCCCAGGCCCTGGCGCTGGCCCAGCGTGTAATACATCAGGCCCTGATGCCGCCCCACCGCCTTGCCCTCCGGCGTGCGCATGACGCCCGGCTGGATGGGCATGTAGCGCTGCAGGAACTCCCGGAACGGCCGCTCGCCGATGAAACAGATGCCGGTGCTGTCCTTCTTGGCCGCCACTGGCAGACCGGCCTCGCGCGCCAGCCGGCGCACCTCCGGCTTCTCCAGGTCGCCGAGCGGGAACAGCGCCTTGTCGATCTGCTCCTGGTTCAGGCGGTACAGGAAGTAGCTCTGGTCCTTGTTGGCGTCGACCGCCTTGAGCAGCCGGCGCTGCGGGCAATCTCCCGCCAGGCGGGCGTAGTGGCCGGTCGCCAGGTGGTCGGCGTTGAGGCTCAGGGCGTGCTCGAGGAAGGCCTTGAACTTGATCTCGGCATTGCACAGGACGTCCGGGTTGGGCGTCCGGCCGGCGCGGTATTCGGCCAGGAAATAGGCGAACACCCGGTCCTGGTACTCGCGCGCGAAATTGACCAGCTCGATCTCGATGCCGAGGACGTCGCCGATGGCCAGGACGTCGAGGAAATCCTGACGCGCCGGACAATCGGGGTCGTTGTCGTCGGCCTCCCAGTTCTTCATGAACACGCCGACCACGTCGTGGCCCTGGCGTTTCAGCAGCCAGGCGGTGACGGCGGAATCGACGCCGCCCGACAGGCCGACGACGATCCGGCTCACTGCAGGTGCGGGAACTCGTTGATCAGGTCGAGCGGGAAACGGCGGCCGGACTGGTAATCGGCGACGCATTGGTCGACGAACGGGCTGCGGTGGCGCATGCGCGACTCGGCGATCTCCGTGGGGGTCATCCAGACCGCACGCAGGATGCCTTCGTCCAGACGGGCGGCCGGATCATAGCCGGACACCGTGCCGGTGAAGGCGAAACGCAGGTAGGTGCGGTTCTTGGTGGGATGGCGCCAGTGGTAGATGCCGAGCAGGCCGTCCGGCTCGAAATAGTGGGCCGTCTCCTCGAACATCTCGCGGCGCACCGCGACCAGGAGCGATTCGCCCTCTTCCAGGTGCCCAGCCGGCTGGTTGAACAGGATGCCGCTGTCGGTCTGTTCCTCGACCAGCAGGAAGCGACCATCCTGTTCGACCACGGCTGCCACGACGACGTGCGGTTTCCAGACTTCCTTCATATCGGCTTACCCCAAAGGTCATAATCATCGGAACGGGTGATTCTAACTCGCACCAGGTCGCCCGGATGCAATCCGCGGCCTTGGGCGATGTGGACGACGCCGTCGATCTCCGGGGCGTCGGCATAGGAACGCGCCACGGCGCGGCCGCCGGCGACTTCGTCGACCAGCACGGTCAGCTCGCGGCCGCGGCGCTGGCGCAGCTTGGCCGCGCTGATATCGGCGGCGACGTCCATGAAGCGGGCCAGGCGGTCCTGCTTGACGTCCTCGTCGACCGGGTCCGGCAGGGCGTTGGCGGCGGCCCCCTCGACCGGCGAATAGGCGAAGGCGCCGACCCGGTCCAGCTGCGCCGCCTCCAGGAAATCGAGCAACTCGTCGAAATCGTCCTCGGTCTCGCCCGGGAAGCCGACGATGAAGGTGCTGCGGATGGCGATGTCCGGACAGACCTCGCGCCAGCGCTCGATCCGGCGCAGGGTGTGCTCGATGTCGCCGGGCCGCTTCATGGCCTTGAGGATGCGCGGGCTGGCGTGCTGGAACGGCACGTCCAGGTAAGGCAGCACCTTGCCCTCGGCCATCATGGGCACGACGTCGTCGACGCTCGGATACGGATAGACGTAGTGCAGGCGCAGCCAGACGCCCAGCTTGGCCAGTTCGTCGACCAGTTCCGTCATCCGGGTCTTCACCGGACGGCCGTTCCAGAAGCCGGTGCGGTACTTGACGTCGACGCCGTAGGCGCTGGTGTCCTGGGAGATGATGAGGAGTTCCTTCACGCCGGCCTTGACCAGGCCTTCCGCCTCGGCCAATACCTCGCCGACCGGCCGCGACACCAGGTCGCCGCGCAGGCTGGGGATGATGCAGAAGGTGCAACGGTGGTTGCAGCCCTCGGAGATCTTCAGCCAGGCATAGTGCCGGGGCGTCAGCTTGAGGCCGCCGGGCGGGATCAGGTCGGTATAGGGGTCGTGCGGCCGGGCCAGGTGCTCGTGCACGGCGCCCATGACCGCCTCGGTGGCATGCGGGCCGGTCACCGCGAGGACGTTGGGATGGGCGTCCCGGATCACCGATTCGCGGGCGCCCAGGCAACCGGTGACGATCACCTTGCCGTTCTCGCGCAAGGCCTCGCCGATGGTCTCCAGGCTCTCGGCCACGGCCTCGTCGATGAAACCGCAGGTGTTCACCACCACGAGATCGGCATCGTCGTAGCTCGGCACGATCAGGTAACCCTCGGCACGAAGCTGGGTCAGGATGCGTTCCGAATCGAAGGTGTTCTTGGGACAGCCCAGGCTGACGAAGCCGACTTTTCCGATTTCTTTCATGGTGTCGTGGTGTTGGCCGCAGGCGTCCTCGGGGTTCGGATGCGCATGATGAGGGCATGCGCGGATTCGTACAAGGACAGCATGGCGGGCAGCCAGAGCAGGGCGACGAAGGTCGTGGCGGCGAGGCCGAAGGTGATGCTGGTGGCCATCGGGATCAGGAACTGGGCCTGCAGGGAGCGCTCCATCATCAGGCTGGACAGGCCACCGATGGTGGTCAGCGAGGTGAGCAGGATGGCGCGCAGGCGCAGGCAGGCGGCGTTGATCAGGGCGTCGCGCACGCCGATGCCCTTGTCGCGCTCGTGGCGGTAGAACTCGACCAGGACGATGGAATCGTTGACCACGATGCCGGACAGGCCGAACAGCCCGAACATCGACAGGACGGTGAGGTCGATGCCCATCAGCCAGTGGCCTAGGATGGCGCCGCCGAGGCCGAATGGGATGGCCAGCATGATGATCAGGGGCCAGCCGTAGTGGGCGAACACCCAGGCCAGGATCAGGTAGATGAGGGACAGGCCGAGGACGAGGCCGACCTTCATGTCGGCCATGGTCTCGCGCTGGTCCGCGGCACGGCCTTCGAACGACCAGTGCAAGCCGTACTTGGCCACCATGGCCGGCAGGGTGTCGCTGGCCAGGCCGTTGAGGATGTCGTTGCTGTTGCCCTGGCCGGGCTGGACCGAGGCACTCACCTCCACCGCCAGGGCCGTCTCGGCATGGCGTAGGGCCTCGAAACCCTGATGGGTGCGCCAGGTGGCGACGCTGGCCAAGGGCACCCACTCGCCGGTCGGGGCGCGCACGGTCATGCGGTCGAGCAGCGCCAGGCTGGCGCGCTCCCCGGCCGGCAGGCTGACCCGTACCTCCATCTCGTCCGGACCATCCTGGAACAGCTGGACCAGGCGCCCGTCCAGGGCGGCGCGCAACTGGCGCGACAGCTCCTCGACCGTGAAGCCCATGGCCTGGCCCGACGGGGTCAGGCCGAACAGCCATTGCTCGCGCCCGTACGGCATGTCGTCCTGGATGCCGTAGACGCCCGGGATCTGGCGCAGCACGCCCTGCAGATCGAGGGCTGCGTGCTTGAGCGTGGCGGCATCGCGGCCGCCCAGGCGCACGACGATGTCGCTGCCGGGCGGACCGCCGCGCCGCTCGCTGACCACGAAGCTTTCGATCCCGGCCGGCTGGCGGATGCGCGCCTCCCAGGCCTTGATGAAGTCGGCGGTGCGGACGTCGCGGTCGTCCGGTGGCGTCAGTTCGACGAACAGGGTGCCGAACTGGTCGCCCTGGCGCGTGCCCAGTTCGCCCGACAGGGTGCCGCTCTTGGCCACCGCCTGCTGGATCAGGCGGCTGCCGTAGGCCTTCTCGGTGGCGTCCAGGCTGCGCCGAAGCTCGCCCAGGAAGGCATCGACGCGTTCCCGCGGGGTACCGCTGGCGAAGGTGACGTTGGCGTAGAGCACCTGGGGTTCCGGGGTCGGGAAGAAGGTGAACTTGACCCGCCCGCCGGCCAGCAGGCCGACCGTCAGGATCAGCAGGGAGACACCCAGGACCACGGTGGCGCCGCGCCAGTCGACGGCCAGGGTGACGAGACGCCGGAAGGGGCCGTCGCGGAAGCGGTCGAACTTGTCCTCCAGCCAGCGGCGCAGGCGGTAGCCGCTCTTGGCGGGGTCGTGCACGAAGGCATCGCGCAGGTGCGCCGGCAGGATGAAGAAGCACTCGACCACGGAGGCGAGCAGGACGCAGATCATGATGAACGGGATGTCGAACATGATCTTGCCGATCGGGCCGCTCACCATCATCAGGGGCAGGAAGGCCGCCACCGTCGTCAGGCTGGAGGCGATCACCGGCCAGAACATGCGCCGGGCACCGCCTTCCGAGGCGAGCATGGCCGCTTCGCCCATGCGGTGGTGGGCGTAGGCGTCCTCACCGACCACGATGGCGTCGTCGACGATCACGCCCAGGGCCATGATGAGTGCGAACAGGCTGATCATGTTGATCGAGCCCCCGGCCAGCCAGAGCGCCGCCAGGGTGGCCAGGAAGGCGGTCGGGATGCCCATCGCCACCCACAGGGTGACGCGGGCGTTGAGGAACAGCAGCAGGATGGCGACCACCACGGCGAGGCCCATGGCGCCGTTCTTGAGCAGGAGCGAGATGCGTTCCTCGATCAGGCTCCAGGTCTCGTCATAGACCGCCACCTCGATGTTCTTGGGCAGCTTCGGCCGCGTCTCGGCCAGCCAGCCGTTGAACAGCTCGGCCGCCTTCAGGGAGTTGCCGGCCTCGGCGCGCTGGAGCAGCAGTTCCACCGCCGGCTTGCCGTTCACCTCCAGGAAGATGCCGTGCTCGCGCGGCAACTGGCGGATGGTCGCCACCTGGCCCAGCTCGATCCGGCTGCCCGATTCGGTCACCAGCGGCAGGTCGCGGTAGTCGCGCGGGTCCTTGCGCAGGTTGACGCCGCGCACGTCGCGCTCTACTTCGCCGCTGCCGACCCGCCCGGCCGGGATGTCGCGGTTCTCCTGGGCCAGGCGGGCGCCCACCTGGTCCAGGCTGAGCCCCAGGCGCTCCAGTTCGGCGGAGGGAATCTCGATACGGATCTCCTCGTCCGGCATGCCGATCAGGTCGACCTTGTCGATGCCGCGGTCGAGCAGCTCGCGCTCGAAGCGGTGCGCGAGGACGCGCAACTCGTCCGGATTGGCGCCCGACACCAGCATGCGGGCAATCGGCTCGTAGCGGAACACCCTGGCGATGTCCGGCTTCTCGGCGTCGGCCGGCATGTTGCGGAACTCGGTGACCGCCTGCTTGACCTCGTCCAGGGCGGTGACCGGATCGGTCCCTTCCTTGAATTCCAGGCTGATCGAGGCCACCCCTGGCTGGACGTCGAGGTCAGCTTGTCGAGGCCGGCGACCGTCTTGAGCTTCTGTTCGAGGGGCGTGACGATGCCCTCCTCGACGTCCTCCGAAGCCGCCCCGCGCCACTCGACGCGCGCCGTGACCACGTCCAGGCTGAAGTTGGGGAAGAACTGGACGTTGAGCCGGCTGGTCGCGAACAGGCCGGCCAGGATGAGGATGAACATGAGCAGGTTGGCCGCCACCGGGTGGTGGACGAAGGTGCCCAGCAGGTCGTTCTTGCGGGCCTCCCGGGGGCGTGCTTCATTGCCCGGCGACCTCGACCTTGAGTCCGGTGACCGCGTTGGGCAGGTGCGTGGTCATGACCCGGTCACCCCGGGCGAGCGGCCCGCGCACCAGCAGCATCGGCCGTTCCCCGGCCTGCTCGCCGAGCACCTCGACCGGCACGGCGGCCAGGCGGCCCGCCTCGACCCGGTAGACCACCCGGTTGTTGTAGATGGCGCCGTACGGGATGGCGACCACATCGGCCATCGGCGGCCGGGTCAGCTCGACGGTGAGCAGGCTGCCCAGGCGCAGCGCCGGATCCCCCTCGACGACCCGGAAGAAGCCGTCCAGGCCGCGCGTGTCGGCGGCCGCCGCGGCGCGCTCCAGGCGCAGCTTCACGGTCGCCTGGCCGAGCTTGGCGACCGCACCGGGGTGCTGGCCGCCGGCCAGCAGGGCGAGGAGTTCCTCCTGGTAGTTGGCCGGGATCTTGGCGCGCACTTCCAGGGCGTCCGCGGGGTACAGCGAGATCAGCACCTGGCCGGTATTGACCTGGTCGCCCTCGGCCACCATGACCTTGGCGACGTAGCCGGCGAACGGCGCCGTGACCCGGCTGCGCTCCATGGCCAGGCGGGCCTGGTCGAGGTTGGCGCGCGCCTGCACCAGGCGGGCCTGCAGCTGGGCCAGGCGCGCCGCGTGGTCGCTGATGGTGAGTTCCCGGCTGCGCAGCGTGATCTGCTGCTTGGACAGGTTGGCCCGGCTCTGGTCCACCGCCGCCTGGGAGTAGAAGTTCTCCTTCTGCAGGCGCTCGAAGCGCGCCAGGTCGGCACTGGCGAAATCGAGCAGCTTGCGTTCCTGGTCGAGCTGGTCGAGATCGGCGGCGTGGCGCAGGTTCTCGCTCCGGATCGACGCCTCGAGTTCGTCGACGGCACCGCGCGCCTGCTCCACCTTGGGCTGGAAGTCGCGCGCATCGAGGACCACCAGCGGGGTCCCCTTGGCCACCACCTGGCCTTCCCGGACCGGCACCCGGGCAACGCGCCCGAAGCCGGGCGCCGCCGCCTGCGTGAACTCGGGGCTCTCGACCTTGCCGTTCAGGGTCAGGGTCGGGCTGTAGGCCCCGGGGCGGCGGTCAGGGTGTCGATACGCCAACTCGGCTCCTTGGCCGGCACCGGGACGGATTGCGGCCGGGTCGCCCGCAGGGTGGCGAATCCGCCCACCCCGAGCGCCACGAACAGCACCGGGAGCAGCAGCTTGCGCTTGTCCATGAACGGCCGCTCAGGACAACTCGACCCAGATCCGGCCCTGCTCGGACTTCACCGGATAGGTCCGCAGCGGGCAGTCGGCGGGCTCGTTCAGGGGCCGGCCGTCGGCGAGGCTGAAATAACTGCCGTGCAGCGAACACTTGATCGTGTCGCCCTTGATGCAGCCGAACCAGAGCGAATAGTCCTCGTGGCTGCACATCTCGTCGACACAGTAATGGCCACTCTCGGCGCGGCAGAGCAGCAGCTTGCGGCCACCCGCCTCGACCCGCTTCATCTGGTTGACCTGCAGTTCCCCGTCCTCGGCGATCGCTTGCCAGACCATCACTTCACCCGCGCCAGGGCCTTGCCGGAATCGAGCGCGGCACGAGCCATGTCGGCGCCCTCCGGGAGCGACTTGGCCCGCCCCAGGTGGTGCATCACCAGGGCCGCGGTCAACACCAGGGTGTCGTAGGTGGCGCCCTTGTTGCCGGCCAGGGCTTCCAGGCCGGCCTCGGCGGCCGCCCGTGCGGTGGCCTGGACGTCGACCATGATGGCGACCTCGTCACCCTCGCGCTCGGACTTCGGCAGGTCGTCGGGCAGGGCCACGGCACGCACGCTCTGGCTGATGCCGAGCGCGGCCGGGTCGATGTCGAACTCGACCTCCTCGGCCTTGTTCTGGTAGGCGCTGTACTTCCCGGCCTGGCGCAGGCTGGGCATGATCCCGCCCTCGACGCCGCGGATGATCAGGGCGGAATCGAAGCCGGCGTGGCGGGCGAGCTGGGCGTAGATGGGCGGATACGGCTTGTGCACGTAGCCGGTGACGAAGTGGGTGTGCTTGCGCCCGGCGATCGGCATCGCCTCGGTCTCCACGGTGGTCACCGCCTGACGCTTGATCATGCGCTGGCGCAAGGGCAGCAGGTCGTGCAGGCGCGGGCAGAAGCGCGACTGGTCGACGTAGGCCCAGCCCTTGGCCGGGTCGGCCAGGCGGGCGGCGGCCTCGACCGGCCCGAGATCGACGTCGACGCCGGCGGCACGCAGGACGTGGCGGGCGGTGACGCCGTATTTCGGCCCGACCGCCTCGAGGCCATGGTTGACCGCCGCCACGCCCAGTTCGGCGAGCAACACCGGCAGGAAGGGTGCGGCCGGCAGACAACGGTTGTAGCCGTCGTAGGGATCGGCGATGTCGACCACGTCGTCTACCTCGGCGACGATGCGCTCGGTGGAGGCCAGGATGGCGTCCAGGATGCCCTTGAACTCGTCCATGGTCTCCCGCTTCATGCGCAGGGCGATGAAGAAGATGGCCGCCTGGACCGGATCGACGTCGCCATCCAGGATCGCCTGCATGCCGATCGCCGCCTCTTCCCGGCTGATGTTCTTGGACAGCTCAGGGCCGGTGGCGATGCGCTGGATGATGGAATGCATGACCTTTTGCGGGTCCAGGGCGGCTTGGTTCATTAGCGACTCCTTAAGTGATGCGGCAGAATATTTTTGTCGGCAGGGGGCGTCAACCGTAATGGCGCCAGGGCCGTCAATTCGGCTCCAGCTTGCGGTACAAGGTCCGTTCGCTGATGCCCAGCGCTTCGGCCAGCGCCTTCTTGTCGCCGCCCTTCTGCTCCAGCGCCCAGCGCACGTAATTCCGTTCCGCCTCGTCCAGCGGCACGATGGCCGGCTGCTTGTCCGGCATGGCCGCCGGTAGCGGCGCGAGGTCTTCGGGCAGCTGCTCGGGGCCGATGCTGTCGCCGTCGCTGAGCAGCACGGCCCGCTCCAGGATGTTACGCAGTTCCCGGATGTTGCCCGGGAAACCGTAGGCCATGAGGCGCTCGAAGGCGCCCGGCGCCAGGTGCAGCGTCCGTTCCGGCGCCAGACGCTGGAGCAGGTTCTCGACCAGTACCCCCAGGTCCTCGCGGCGTTCGCGCAGGGCCGGCAGGTGGATGGGAAAGGCCGAGATGCGGTAATAGAGGTCGCGCCGGAAGGTGCCCGCCTCGACCATCTCCTTGACCCCGCGATGGGTCGCGGCGACCAGGCGGAAATCGGCGCGCAGGGTTTCCACCCCGCCCACCCGGCGGAAGGTGCCGGTTTCCAGCAGGCGCAGCAGCTTGACCTGCAGACTGAGCGGAATATCGCCCAGCTCGTCAAGGAACAGGGTGCCGCCGGCCGCCGCCTCGACCAGGCCGATCTTGCGCTGGGTCGCCCCCGTGAAGGCGCCCTTCTCATAGC